>NZ_CP084559.1:3735682-4403523 GCF_044358315.1 Arthrobacter sp. FW306-04-A | reverse complement strand
CAATTGGTTCCCTCGAGTGCTTGCTTGCCTGGATTGCGGCAGCCGAAAGGTCCAAACCATGAGTGGATTTCGAACCGAATCCACAGGGTTATGCACAGTCCGTGGATAATCGGCTACTGAGCCACTCTAGGGGATGGAAACCCCAGAAGATAGCTGGGAACATGCTTGTGGATAATTACACGGTTGTGGTTCTGAAACGGCCTCTGTGAGCCACTTCATCCACAGGCTGTTGGGTGTACTTAGCCACAGTTGGGGATAACGGGCGACGCGGCTCCCGGTTTGACCTGGGGGGTCTTTTTGCCCTAACGTTGTGAAGTCCTATGTGTCCGCTTTTCGACCACCCGCACCTCCGGTAAATCCGGCGTTGGGCGGCGGCGGATACACAAATAAACTTAGCGTCGGCCAGTTCTTCCCCTTTTGATCGGGTGGGCGCACCTTTGATCCACTGGAGTAACTAACGTGAGCAAGCGGACTTTTCAGCCGAATAACCGCCGTCGGGCCAAGAAGCATGGCTTCCGCCTTCGTATGCGCACCCGTGCCGGCCGCGCCATCTTGGCCGCCCGTCGTGGCAAGGGCCGCGTCGAACTGTCGGCCTAAATAACTGACTCGTCGGTCAGTCTCCCAAGCGAGTAAATAGGTGCTAGCCACCCGTAATCGTCTACGGACTTCAACCGACTTTTCAACAACTGTACGTTCCGGCGTCCGCAATGGACGCCGGAACTTAGTGTTATATACGGCACCTATTGGCGCCGGAGAACCGAGCCGCATCGGCTTCATCGTTTCCAAAGCTGTCGGGAACGCTGTGACCAGGAACCTCGTTAAGAGGAGACTGAGAGAAGCAGGTGCTTTGTCTTTGAATAGGCATGGCACGGGTCTTGCTGTTGTTGTCCGGGCGCTGCCCGCGGCTGCGACGGCGAGCTGGGACCAGCTGCTGACGGATTACAACGCCGCCTTGGCGGCAACCACGAAACGGCTCGTCGGATCCTCTCCGCGAGTTGTTTCGCCCACGCAGGGCACCACAACGGAAGGGACACCGCGTGCATGAGCTGAGCTCCGCCGTCGTCCGCTTCTTTAGAGTCTCTCCGAGGATCCTTGGAACATTTCTTTGGGAGCTGCCGCGCAACGTCCTCATCATCTTGCTGAAGACGTATCGCCGGATCATCTCTCCCTTATACGGCCAGGTGTGCCGATTTTTCCCATCCTGCTCGGCCTATGCCCTCGAAGCGGTGACGGTACATGGTGCCGTCAAGGGGAGTTGGCTCGCAGCGCGGCGCCTTGCGCGTTGCCACCCCTGGAACGCCGGCGGCGTGGACCACGTCCCCGCCGGACATCGTCACTGGCCCGAAGGCCAGACGCCCACAATTGTTGTACTGAACAACCCGGACCAGTTCCTGGCTGTGCGGTCTGATGAAGACGGTCGCCGTACAGCGGCCTGAGGAAATAGGGAAAACGTATGGACATCTTTGGAACAATTCTGGCCCCTTTCAAGTGGCTTGTGTCCGCGATCATGCTGGGGTTCCACGACGGCCTGAGCTTCATTGGCCTGCCCGCGGCGAATGGCTGGACCTGGACGCTGTCCATCATCGGCTTGGTGCTGGTGATCCGCGCCGCCCTTATCCCTGTGTTCGTCAAGCAAATCAAGGCACAGCGGGGCATGCAGCTGCTTCAGCCCGATCTGAAGAAGATGCAGGCGAAGTACAAGGGCAAGACCGACCAGCTCTCGCGCCAGGCTATGGCTCAGGAACAGATGGCGCTGTACAAGAAGCACGGCACCAACCCGTTCTCCGCGTGTTTGCCAATGCTGATCCAGATGCCGTTCTTCTTCGCGCTGTTCCAAGTGCTTTCCGGCATCAGTGCTGCTAAGGAAGCTGGCCAGGGCATCGGTGCACTGAGCCACGAACAAGTGGTCCAGTTCGACCAATCCAGCATCTTCGGGGCTCCCCTGTCTGCGACGCTGCTTCACGGCACGCCCGCTGGCGGCGACGTTGTGGCGGTGTGGGTCTTGTCGATCGTGATGATCCTCGCCATGACGGCTTCGCAGTTCATCACACAGAAGCAGATCATGGCCAAGAACATGTCCGAAGAGGCCATGGCCAGCCCATTCATGCGTCAGCAGAAGATGATGCTCTACATCCTGCCGGTCGTCTTCGGTGTGGGTGGCATCAACTTCCCGATTGGTGTGCTCATCTATTGGACCACTACCAACCTGTGGACCATGGGCCAGCAGTTCTTTGTCATCCGCCGCATGCCGACGCCGGGATCTCCCGCAGCCAAGGCACTTGCTGAGCGTCGCGCCGCCAAGGGCCTGCCGTCCATTCCGCTCCTGAGCGGGAAGAAGGACGCCGACGTCGCTGCCGAAGTGGCCGCCGTCGAACTCAAGGCACCGCAGCGCATCCAGCCACAACGTAAGAACAGGAAGAAGAAGTAATGTCTGTTGAAAGCACCGAAGAGGCAACGGCCGCTGGGGCCACCGAGGAACTGGCAGAGGCCACGGTAGAAACCGCCGCTGAGGACGAGTCCACCGGAAAGAGCTCTTCCGTGAGCCGTCTTGAGGAAGAGGGCGACGTCGCCGCAGACTACCTCGAGGAACTCCTGGACATTGCCGACATCGACGGCGACATCGACATCGAGATCCGCAATGGCCGCACCTACATCTCCATCGCAGCCGAAGACGATTCCGCGGGTCTTGAGAGCCTTGTGGGCCGTGACGGTGAAGTGCTCGAGGCCCTTCAAGAGCTTGCTCGCCTCTCTGTACTGTCTGCAACCGAGAACCGGTCGCGCCTGGTGCTGGACATCAACGGTTACCGTAAAGAGCGTGCAGGCGATCTGCAGCAGATTGCCGAAGATGCCGTCGCCAAAGTCAAGGAGACTGGCGCTTCAGTGGCCCTTGAACCGATGAGCGCCTACGAACGCAAAATTGTGCACGACGCCGTTGCGGACCTCGGCTTTGTTTCCGAGTCCGAGGGTGAAGGCGCTGGCCGCCACATCGTGGTTTCGGCCGACTAACGGATCATGGTTGAAATTACGGCGGCCGAACTGCAGGCGGCAGAGAAGATTTTCGGTGACCGTCTGGGGCTCGCCCAACGGTACGTAGAACATTTGGCAACGTCGGGAACCGAGCGCGGGCTGATCGGCCCGCGTGAAGTTCCCCGCCTCTGGAGCCGGCATGTCCTTAATTGTGCAGTCATCGAGTCGGCTATAGCTCACGGAAGCCACGTTGCGGACGTTGGTTCAGGCGCGGGGCTTCCCGGTTTGTGCTTGGCGATTGCACGCCCCGACCTTGAACTCACACTGATCGAGCCCCTGGAACGCCGGGTTATCTGGCTCCAGGAAGTTGTGGATGATCTGGGGCTGGGCAACGTCACCGTCATGCGAACCCGGGCTGAGCTCGCGGTGGGCATGGTCAACGCCGACGTCGTCACTGCGAGGGCAGTCTCTGCTTTGTCCAAGCTGGCTGGTCTCACTATTCCCTTGCTCAACGGCAAGGGTGAAGTGGTCGCGATCAAGGGCCGCAGCGCGGCCGAAGAGATTGAGCAAGCAGCCAAGGTTATCCGCAAGCTCGGAGGCGTGGAAACATCCGTTGTGGTTTGCGGACAGGAACTTTTGGAGGAACCCACCACCGTGGTGAGGATCGTCGTCAACAAACAGCGGAAGATCGCTTAGCTTTCGGCGCTGTGTCCCGCGTGTCCGCAGCTGAGCGGTTAAGCTAGAGAACGGCAGCTAGAGCCGAATGAGAGTGAGAGTGTGACAGTGGGCAGTAGCGAAACCTCCACGCAGCGGATCCCGCCGTTTATTTCCCTGGGGTCCGCGCGGGCAATGGCTGCGCCCTCGGCGTCGTTTGAATCTGCGCTGATGCGCACGACTTTGGTTGCAAACGCCGCTGTTTCACGTGAAACCTTGATTGTTGGAAGCGACAACGTCATGGACTCCATCGACGATTCCAGCCCGATTGCGCGCCAGCTCGCGAACGAGACCCGACGCCGGGAGCGGCTGTTGGGACGCGAACTTCCCAAGCCGGAGAAGACCCGTATTTTCACGGTCTCCAATCAAAAAGGTGGGGTGGGAAAGACCACCACCACGGTCAACATCGCAGCCGCTCTGGCTTCCGCTGGACTCAATGTCCTGGTGATCGACATAGACCCACAGGGCAATGCATCCACCGCTCTTGGCATTGAGCACCACGCTGATGTCGACAGCATCTACGATGTGTTGATCAATGACATGCCCTTGCGCGACGTCGTGGCTCCTTGTCCCGACATTCCCAATCTCATCTGTGCACCAGCCACAATTCACCTGGCCGGCGCCGAAATTGAGTTGGTCTCCCTTGTTGCACGGGAACAGCGTCTGCGCCGTGCAATCGATGTGTATTCGAAGGAACGCGCGAAGAACGGTGAAGGGCGCTTGGACTTCATCTTCATCGACTGCCCGCCGAGCCTGGGCCTGCTGACCGTCAACGCCTTCTGCGCGGCCAGCGAGGTACTCATTCCCATCCAGTGCGAGTACTACGCCTTGGAAGGCCTCAGCCAGCTCCTCAAGAACATCGAAATGATCCAGAAGCACCTCAACGCGGATCTGGTCGTTTCCACCATTCTGCTGACGATGTATGACGGCCGCACGAATCTTGCCGCGCAGGTAGCGTCGGAAGTTCGCCAGCATTTCCCGGAGCAGGTTCTCGGCGCTGTGGTCCCGCGCTCTGTGCGCATCTCAGAGGCCCCGAGCTACCAACAGACGGTGATGACTTACGATCCGTCATCCAGCGGCGCGTTGTCCTACATGGAAGCCGCCACGGAAATCGCCGAACGCTAGACTTTCTGAATCACTGCAACATCCTTGGCGGGCTCCATTCTTGCCATTCCACCGGAGGGACAAACTAATGAGCGAAAAGCGACGAGGCCTGGGTAGGGGTCTTGGGGCTCTCATTCCCAGCTCCGCTTCGGCTGGTGCATCGGGCAATGGCGTTCCGGCATCGCGCCCTGTGGACCTCTTCTTTCCCGAGGCGCGCAAGGCACCAGAGACGGTGGATACCCCGGAAGTTCTTGAGACGGAGATAGCGAAGAGCTCCCCCTCACGAGGATCTTCGTCAAAGAGTTCGACGGCGGCAAAGACTTCCGTGGCGAAGTCGCCGTCGGCGGAAGTCTCCGCAACGTCAAACCCAGCCGCAGCGGAGGCTGTGAGTTCCGATGCTGCGGGAGACTCCTTTTCCGACACTCTTCCTGTGGACGCGCCGGAGGTTGAGCTGGTCGAGGTTCCAGGTGCGCGTTTCGCCGAAATTCCCGTTGGTGACATCCACCCGAACCGCAAACAGCCGCGCAGCGTCTTCGATGAGGACGACATGGCGGAACTGGTTCACTCCGTCAAGGAAATCGGCGTCCTACAGCCAATTGTTGTACGTACTTCAACCGAAAAGGGTGGAGAACCGTATGAACTGGTGATGGGTGAGCGACGGTGGAGGGCAGTTCAGGCCGCCGGCCTCGAAACGATCCCGGCGATCGTCCGTGACACCAATGACGATGACCTCCTGCGCGACGCTCTGCTGGAGAACCTCCACCGCAGCCAACTGAATCCCTTGGAAGAGGCAGCAGCGTACCAGCAATTGCTTGAGGATTTCGGTACCACCCACGAGCAGCTGGCTGATCGCATTGGACGCTCGCGTCCACAGGTGTCCAACACCCTTCGTCTTCTCAAGCTTCCTCCGTTGGTCCAACGGCGCGTTGCCGCCAGCGTGCTGTCGGCGGGTCATGCGCGCGCATTGCTAGCATTGCCGGACGCCGCTGCGATGGAGCGACTTGCACAGAAGATTGTCGCTGAAGGAATGTCGGTGCGCGCCACTGAAGAAGCCGTGGCCTTGTACCAGGATCCTACGGTGCCGCCTAAGAACAGTATCCCGCGGCCCAACGCGCGCCACGAGCGCCTGGATTACCTTGCTTCGTCCCTCTCTGATCGTTTGGACACCAACGTGAAGATCACGTTGGGAGCGCGCAAGGGACGGGTCAGCATTGAGTTTGCGAGCGTCGAGGACCTCAACCGGATTATGGACGTGTTATCGCCCGACGCCGAAGGGTAGTCTGTCCGATCTCCATGGAATGGGGCTTGCTTCTGAGGAAGCAGGCCCCTTTTCTTTGTCAGGATGCTGCGGGCGTGCACGGCCCGGCTTGGCTTTTTGGGTGTTCTGGGGAGCATGAGTTCCCTCAGATCTCCCGGGGCTGCGTTACGTCGTTGATGTCCGCGTCGCAGCAGGTTCGCGCGCGGTTCGTTTGTGCGAATGGGCCCCGGTATATCTCAGGGCATTGGCAAGTGTTTCACGTGAAACGATGGCTGAATTGTGGCGTTGCGAATGGTGGATGTCGCTCTTCCGTCGTTGTCATCGGGAACAGCATGGAAAGACTTCTCATGACTAGTCGTCAAATTCGCATTGGTTCTTGGTTCTTGGTTCTGGCTCTTCGCGATCAGGAACAGTGTAGGAGCGGGTGATGGACGGTCGGCACGAGCCTCTCATTTCGGGGTGTCCTGGGCGGGTGGCCGTCATTTCTGATGTATTTTGGATCGGCCAAGAAGATTCTGACGGACTGGCGAACTTTTCTGGCGCATCGGCGATGCATCTGGTGAGGTGGCCATTCCCTGCGGGGCGGCTGCACATTGCGTACAAATCCGCGGGTAGCGTACGCGGTGGCCGCCTAGGGTGCTTTTCCCTCAAGGCAGCCTGGGGCTCCTGCCAAAGTAGCCACAATCGGTGAGCCGGCGTTCTTGCGTTTCACGTGAAACATTTGCGGAGACTCTCCCCCAGGTACCGCGGTTCAGGAGTCCCAAATAGCCGTACCCTTTGGACTGGCTTTCCGTGAGTCGTCTGTTGGGGGGCAGATTCCGACTACCGCTGAAAGGAAATTGCTTGCATGCCCTGGCCGCTCATTGGACTATGAAACCGCCCGTGGAGGGAGTTGCTTCCGTTGCTTCGACCCCCATCTGAGAACCGTCCGCGGCGCACCGCTCGAGGAAGATGCTGTTGGTTGCGGGCGGTTACGCTACCATCTGACTGCTGGGCTTGCTGACTGTTGGGCTTGCTGACTGTTGGGCTGACAAGCCGGAGGCATCCTCGTAGGTGTCGTCCTTCGGGAACTGGAGGCCCGATTCTATGTTTCACGTGAAACGTACCGCAGGCCGCAGAGGACCCTCGGGACGTTCGGTCGCCTCGGGGTTCCATCGCGTAACAGTTCCACTGGGGTAGCGATTCTCTTCCTGTTTCACGTGGGACCAGAGCGTTGAAGGTTTACAACGCTGACCCATGTCGGGCCCCTAGGAGGAACCGGTAGTTTGCTCGCAGTTTGGCAAGCGATCACTATGGGTAGGTGGCCCGCGAGGAAACTGGATTGACGACATGGCGTTCGATTTGGTTCATATACTCACCCTCGATGGGATGAGAGCTCCATCGTTGCTGGAGGCCCGTGACCTTCCATCTTCAAAAAGATTCCGCGATGACCCGGGTTCTGCGCGCGCCCTCTATTCCTTGTACAGCCCGTCCACGGCAGGGTTGAATTCGATTGGCCGGTCCACTGTTCCGGTTCTTATTTCACCACTTCTCGGAACGGACTCTCTTAAGTGGCTGGTGAGTTGAGCCCCTTCCTTTTGAATCATGGGATGCGAAGGTTCCGGTACTCAGCTCATGACTGCTCCTCGCTAGAACTGCGCCTCGCTAGAACAGCGCCAGAGGTGGGCATGGACTCGGCGTGCCGCCTGCTTGCCCGTCCCCTGCTTGCCTGTCCCCTGCTTGCCGGGCGACATCGAACACTCGGCGTTCGCCGCTCGTTGCCCTTGCTCGTTGCGTGGCGACCGCCTGCGAACCTCTGTGATGTGGGCATGTGCGCTTTGCTAGATGCGACTGTGGGACGACGGTCGTGACGTTTGGAGCACGGGTCCTCGTGGGCCGTGCTGGCAGGGTCAGGGTGCGAACTGGGCGTCGGCGACCCTGGTCAACCTCGGTCTGGCTAAATTTGCGTGGAGTGCTCGTACGATTCCTCGGGTACTAGACGGTGAAGGTCTTCCGGCGAAGCACTGCAACCAGACTACCGATTGGACGGACGCCGGGAGTCCACGGCGTGATCCGCGTTCGACGGTGCTCGGCTGGGTATCTGTAGCCAAGCTCGCTTCCCCAGGACCGAGCGGTGGGGCGAAAGCGGAGTCCCCCTGGACTTCACTTGTCCCAAGCAGGCTCCAATCTTGAGCCGAGGCCCCGAGTCGGTGCGCTCCATGGGGCCTTATCCGATTCCACTGGCCGCACCTGGCTTTCCATGCGCTGGTGCCTTTAGGGTCGGTTAGAAGCCCTGGGCTCTGACAACGCTCCAGCCGAGGCTTGGCCACACTACCCCAACCTGACACAGCCAAGATGACTTCTCTCAAGAACCTGGGGTAGGTGTTCTTGGAGCCGCCAAGGTTGGGCACGTGCCCGCTCGTAACGAGGGCGGGCGGTGGCGTGGAGTTGATCGTGTCAAGCAGCGGCGGTCAGTATTGTGTGTTCACCGTCTTGGCCATGACAAGGTCACGGACCACTCTCCAGAGATCGTTCACTCCCCGCGCCTGCTCGAGTTCAGTAGGCAAGCATTTCTGTGTCGCCTGGATAGGAAGACGCCAGCAGCCCGGCCAGTGTCTGCAACAGGTGTCGGATGCTCGCGGATCGGGACGCGATTTGGTGTCCCGATGCCTGTACGAGTTAGTGGGCTTCGATCCGTTGCGCTTCTTGGACAGGAGGCCTGCGCTAACGGAGAGCTGTCGATGCACGCTGACTTTCCGACATCTGAGCGCAATGAGGTTCGGGTGGAGAAGCGTTCGAAGACTTCCCGGCTGCGGTCTTCGACTTTGCGAGGACCACATCCGAGGCTTGCTGGAGACTGCTGTCGCCGGTCTTAGAGGCGCAGACGTTCTCCTAGGGTCGCCAGGAATTGTCAGCCAGCATCGGACGTACAGCAACGGGTTAGGTCTAATGTTGCGGTGTGGGTGGCTCAGCGAGCGTGCTGGGTCGCTGTTGAAAACCCTGAGTGGCCCGGTGGATATCGCTGTGGATAACTTTGTTGATAACCTGTCTGCTTCTTGAAACTGAAGGTCGCAGATCTATCGCCGTCTGTTTGGTCCGTGTCTGGAGTTTCGGCCAACTTGGGCACCCGGGCGTCTTGTTTCACGTGAAACAAGACGCCAGAACATGAACTCGGCAAAATTACCCCTCTTGGATCGCATTTTCGCCCATTTTCGCGCTTTTACGCGCAACTACGGCCCTATCGCAGGACTGATCTTGTATTGGACGTGCAGTCGGACACCCGCCCTCGGACGCCTCGCCTTTTGCCCCGGGCGGAGGGGCGGCTACGTACATCCCTCTGCCCGGTGGATATCGCTGTGGATAACCATGTGAATAACTTTAGGTCGATCGGTGGATATCTTCCTCCGATGTGAATGGAGTTACGACCAGCGCATATCATCTGTTGCACCATAGGGGCCGCAATCCTGGTCGGCAGCTAGGAGTGAGGAGGTGGTGAGGTTGTACTCAAGGACTGCCAGCGTCGCGGTGTGCGATGTTTCACGTGAAACCGCGACCAGACTTCTGACATCACGCGCCGGGGACTCTCGTACCGCAGTGAAGAAGCGACGACCCTCAGCGCCCACACGAGACGCCGGCGTGTCTGCCAGGAGTGGAGTCCATACGCAACTCTCGTGGCTGCGCAAGCCGGTGCCACTCTTACGCTCACCCTGTCTAGTGGTTGGTTGCTGACATGAACGCGATCTGTCTAGTCTGAGTAGATCTTCCTCGGGGTCACCTTTGTGGTGGCTGAGACTGGTAGGCCCAGAGCGTGCGCGTGGACCCCGATACCGAGCAATGTTCGAGGGAGTAGATAACGGAAGATGGCCCGCGGGAGAACCGCCGTCCAACAGACTTGGCCAAGTCTCATCCCGGAAGGTCCCGGTCCGAAGTCGTTCATTGCCGGGGGCGGCTCACGGCGACTTTGGTTCAGTGAACTCTCCCAGCTAGGTTAGTCAACGTTTGATGATAAAAACTCTTGGCGCATCCAGAAAGTCGAGCATGCACTCATGAGCGAGCCATCCCCGGAGGGCTAGAAAGCATAGAGCTCGAAGTTTCAGACTGCTTCCTTCGGCCGACACCGAGTGACCCGTGCTGTCGGCTTTGCCCAACGTCACGGGGCACCCAGTTGTGCAAGCCGGAGCATCGCTTGTCCCGAGCCACCAGGAGGGATGCCCTTGGTGGCGGACGGGGCTTTCGCGCCAGCGTAGGTCCTGGGGGCTCCGAATCCCGCGCTCAGAATGAGTCTGATCGATCGGGCTCGGTACGGCCCCCCAAACCGCGGAAGGATCGGGTTCGAGCTCTGTGAATCTGCACGCTGTACGGGCTCTGCGTAGCCTCTGCAGTTGGGTCGCTCGATTCCGGCCTGCTCGATCTGGATGGTCTCGCTCCCCCGCTATCGCCGGATCGCGGAGGTGTTCTGATTACTGAACGCGCCGAGTGTCTCGAAGCTCAGAAGGGTACGACTATTTCTGGCCGCCCACAACGAGTCTCGCGAACGCTGTGATCGACGCGTGCGCAATCTTAGCGACGTCCGATTGACGCCGCCTTGGTCGTCGCGCGGACATAGGCGTATCGTCCCGTGCGCATGCAAAAGGAACAACGGTGGGTGTTGGTTTCGCACGCCAACATGCGCTCGTTCCCCATAGCAACCGCGGTAGTGCTCGCTTGGAGCGCGGACCTGTTCTGCTTCCAGCCCTAACGATGGCTATCGGGGTGCCGGCGTGACTGTCAGAAGCAGGTGGCGGTCTACCTGCGTCGTAGGGCCCGAAGCACCTTGGAAGGCAGCCACTGCTCTCTCATTTCGACGAGGTGTGGTGTTGGTCTGTGCGCCAGACGCTGGTTCTCAGGACCTAGGGTCGATGTGAGCTTCATGGTTTGGTCGCCCCCTTTCCTGTGGGCAACGAATACCAGGGCACAACGAACACCAGGTGAAACGGACACCGATGCCAGGCCGGAGAGTGGCGATGTTGAGCCAGCCAATCGAGTCCTCCTCACAGATGTCTGTAGACCATAACGTACTCCCGTGAGAGGTCAATACGGATCCGCAAGAACTAGCGATGCCTCCCTGTAGTGTGGGACTGATCGAGGCACGCAGATTTGCATTTCGTTGATCGAAGAATCATATTATTTTGTTTTCATTTACAAAGCTTTGCGAAACTAGGCAATATTTGAAGGCCAATTCAGCCGGCGATTAAGTTCGCTTCCTGGTGGCCGCGGGAGTTGGAGCTGGGAACGGTATCGACGGCTCTGCCGGCGGATAGGTGGCTGGTTTGGAGGCCTGTTTAGCTTCGGCCGTGGACGCCTGCAGTCCGAAGTGCCTGTGGGTCTGGTGGATTTCCGGCTCGGACGGTCATCAGTCTCTCGCCTGGGCCTCAGGTTAGTCTCTAACAGGCATTGCGGTCGCGTGAACTGGAAGCTCCTCAAGACTGCGAGAGCGCCATCTCCTGGCGCCCGTCAACATCCAGTCCCGCTGTCCCGTTGTCCCGCGGCATCAAGTTCACAATGGGCGCTCTTCCTCCGCCAATTGATTGGGTAATACAGGGACAGAACCCCCGAACATGAGGAGCTCCTGCGGTGCCCGGCGCTGCCTCCGTTCCCGACGCCGCCTCCGTACCAGCCGCATGCGTTGTTTCACGTGAAACAAATGGGCGAAGGTGGCGCCTAAGCTGCGGTCCTATGCGCGGACGAACCTTAGGTAGTCCTTTACTTCACCTTGGCTAAGAGGGTGCATCACGTAGTACTTAACGGATGGACGTGGGCGTGGAGACAGCCAGTTGCAACTGTCCACACCTGCCAGGGATCTGTGCATCACTCCCGCGCACCTCTGTATAGGAGAACATCATCTGGAACATCGCGCGTGGAGAGTCAGTGGAACAAAGCCGCCCTTGGATCGAGGAACCTGGAGAACTGTGGCTCCAACGGCCATGTGCGTTTCACGTGGAACATTTCCTAGAAAGGTACCGCACTCATTCATAGTGAAAACCTACGAACCCAGGTGCATCGAGATTCATCGCAGCACCCTGCACTGTTTCACGTGAAACAGGCTCCTTAACCCATTGGGTCTTTTGCGCCAAGGCGAGGGAGCCCATTCGTGGCGCGACACAAGGATCTTGGCTAGTGGCTTCGCAAGAGGTCTGGAAAACAGAGAAGTGACTAATTCTGGGCGCCCGACCACAGACGCCACCACATTTCACCCCTACCCCAGACGGGCAAGACGCTACTTCTCGGCCGGGCGGTTCTCCCCCAAAATTCTCAGGTTTCTAAATCGAAAAAGGGTTCCCGACCACGCGGACTTCGGGATCAACGCGAGCAACAGACCTCCCACTCCAACGTCATCGCTCGGACGTCAAGCCAATGCACCAACAACCGGAATAGCAACGTGGTGAAGGGACACGTGGAGCGGAGGGCACGAGCAGGCTCTACCTCCAAAGGACGAGGGCACGAAAAAACCGGTGGCTCCCGCTCAAAAGCGAGAACCACCGGCTGAGTCAGGAAGCGCCACCAAAATGCGGCGCTCGAGCCTTAGGGCAGGACGAGACTAGGACAGAACGGACTCAAATTCTTTTTCGAAGAACTGCTTCGGCTTGGCACCGATAACCGTGCTCTTCACTTCTCCCCCGCTGAAGAGGTACACCGCCGGAATTGACGTGATGCCGTACTCTGCGGCGATGGCCGGGTTGTCGTCGACGTTAAGCTTGACGACGTCAACCTTGTCTCCGTATTCAACCGAGATCTCGTCGAGGATCGGACCCAACTTACGGCACGGCCCGCACCACTCTGCCCAGAAGTCCACGATGACCGGCTTTTCAGCGGCCAGGACGTCGGTGCCGAAACTGGCGTCGGTAACGTTTTTAGCGTTGCTCATAATTCTTTCCCTTCGAATGGATGGCTGCTGTGCCGATTAGGCGTGCAGGTCTGCAAGATAGTGTTCGACGTCCAGGGCCGCGACACAACCGGAGCCCGCGGCCGTGATGGCCTGCCGGTAGGTGGGGTCGACGACGTCGCCGGCAGCGAAGACGCCCTTGATGCTCGTCTTGGAACTGCGGCCCTCGACGGCGATGGTGCCTTCTGGGGACAGCTCCAGTGTGCCCTTCACGAGTTCCGTGCGGGGGTCGTTACCGATGGCGACGAAAACGCCGGTGACGGCGAGTTCGGACTCGGTACCGTCCACGAGGTTCTTCAGCTTCAAGCCGGTCACCTTGTCACCGCCGATGACGTCCTCGACGGCGGTGTTCCACACGAAGTTGATCTTCTCGTGGGCCTGCGCACGATCGCCCATGATCTTGGAAGCCTTCAGCGCGTCCCGGCGGTGCACCACAGTGACGGACTTGGCGAACTTGGTGAGGAAGAGTGCCTCCTCCATGGCCGAGTCGCCGCCACCGATCACTGCGATGTCCTGGTCCTTGAAGAAGAAACCGTCACAGGTTGCACACCAGCTCACGCCGTGGCCGGAAAGACGCTTTTCGTTCGCCAGGCCGAGTTCCCGGTAGGCGGAGCCGGTCGACAGAATGACCGCCCGAGCCTTGAAGGTCTCCCCCGTGCCGATGGTCACGGTCTTGATGTCGCCGTCGAGATCTAGTTCGGTGACATCCTCGAACTGGATCTCGGTCCCAAAGCGTGCCGCCTGCTTTTCGAAGTTCTCCATGAGATCAGGTCCCATGACGCCGTCGGGGAATCCCGGGTAGTTTTCGACGTCTGTCGTGTTCATCAGTTCGCCACCGGCAGTTACAGAACCGGCGATGAGCAGCGGGTTCATATTGGCGCGTGCCGTGTAGACGGCCGCCGTGTAGCCGGCAGGCCCGGAGCCTACGATGATGACATCACGTACTTGGGACGCGGTGTTTTCTGCGTTGCTCACTGTTGGGTGAACCTCTTCCTTAGTCGATGCACCGGATTATCGCGGCCGGCCACATGGCACAACCCCATGGCGGCGTCGAATATTCCGGCGTTTCCGGGGACCCTAATATCCACCACCATTCAGGGTACCGTCTGGTGGCGCGGGGCATTGAAGAGCGCAGGCTCCGTTACCCGAGTTGACGGCCCCCGCCGTCGACTACTGGACCGTGGATTTACTGGACCTTGATCTCGGCGAGCCGCAGGCCGAAACCGTAGCGGGTCTTGGGCGCGGTCAGCTTGGGCAGCGATTTGATGGAGACGATCACGTACTGGGCGGTTGCGGGTGTGCTGAGCGGCATGGTGAGCTCCGGCGAGGTGAAGCTGTTTGTGCCTACCAGCTTGGCGCCGTCCATCGCCGGACGATCGTTCGTGTAAACGCTGATGTTTCCACCGGAAGCACCCAACTGGCTCAGCGTGACCGACTTGACCTGCGCGGACGCCTTGAGCTTGACCAGCAGGGAAACTCCGTCAGGTGCGAGTCCACCCCAGTCCGCGGTGGCGAACTCCATGTCTGACCAGTAGCTCGCGGCATTGCCGTCGAAGGCCTTGACCAAGTCTTTGTCATAGCTCGCCGCAAACTCGAAATCGCCCATGCGGGTAACACCATCAATGACCGGCGGTGCCGCAACGGCGGTGGCCGACTCGGTGCTGCTCGGCTGTCCGGATCCTGTTTGAGACGCTGCGGTGGACTGCTTGGCCGCGGGAGTGCCGCCCGGGATGAGATTACCGAGGTTGGTGACCGCAAGTATCAATCCGACGATTAGGACGGCGGCGAGGACGCCACCCACCAGCCACCGGAAGGAACGGGGCTCGCGCACGGGCTCGTCGTCGTAGTATTCGTCCTCGTCGAGCGGATCGGCTTGCTCGCGGGCCGTGGCCGGGAAACTCGACGCGCCCCGGTTGTACCCGCCCGAAGCGCCGCCAGCAGCACCGGCCGCACCGCGGGAGGTGGCGGCGTCGTCGTTGATGAAACCGTAGTCGTCCTCGGACCAGAGCGAGACCTTGGCATCCTGGGCAGGGCTCGCGGACGCCGGTGTGGGAGGAGTCGACGCCGGAACGGCCTGCGTTGCCGGCCCCTTCTGGATTTGCTGGGGGGCGGTCTGGTGCGGCTGTACGGTCGAAGACGCCTCGGTGGAAGCGGTGGCTGCAGACGTGCGCTGGCCGTCGTCGTTGTTTGGCTTGCCGGTACCCTTCACAGCCGCGGCGGCTGCAGCCCCTGCTCCGGCTGCCGCAGCGGCGACGCGGGAACCAATGCCACCTGGGGCCGACGCGGGCCGGCCAGCAGGCAAGGGAGGAACCACCGGGCGGCGCTTGTCTTCGGCGGCAGCTGCCGCTTGCGATCCACCAGCCGGACTGGGCTCGGCGTCGTCGTAATTGATGTACTCGGCGTCGTGCTCTTCGTCGTCGTACAGTCCGTCGTAGGTTTCGGGCTCGTGGGACCGGGCTTGGCCGAAGATCTCGCTTCCGAGCGTGTCCGTGAAGAACGGCTCGACGTACGGCGGGTTGGTGGCCACCACGAGGTCCAACAGATCAGGAGCACTGCTGTGGTTGGTGATGAGGTAGGTGGTGCTGTCGCTGACGCCGAGATCGAGGATCTGGACGTGCCCGGGCCGTTCACCGGTGGCTACTTCCCGGGCGCTTTTGGCAACTTGCTCGGCGTTTCCGGGGCCGGCCACGAGGATACTGACAGGCCTGTTAAGGACCTGGTCGACGCCGTCGAGCACCAGATCTTGGTCGTGAGAAGTCAACACGGTGGCTGTGACTTTGTAGCGGCCGCCAAGCACTGATCCGACATCGATCGGGTGGGACACGGGTTCCTCCTAGACTGTCCGGAAGCTGCGGGTCCTGAATACGGGATCCGGCCAGCCGGGTGACCCGTGGTCTGCAACTACCTGTATTAGTTTCTGATCCTAGCGGATTGGGCCGTTCGGGCCCCCGGTTTGCGCCGATGCGTCACCTTTTGCGGCGAGGTCCACCGCGGAAATAGGGGTTGTTTCCCAGCGGTCCCTGATAGGTGCGGCGGCCAGGCAGCGGAATGCCCGGACGGCCCGCGCCTCCTTGGGCGGTGCTGGGAAGGTCCTCGTCAGGCAGGTAGGACTTCTCGACGTCGGACCAGGCATCCACCTTGCCTTGCCCCTCCGCAATGGCCGCATCCGCGATGCCGTCGGAATCATGGCCCGCATCCCACCCGTTCCTGGCCGGGAGGGTTTCCAACGCGGGACCGGCGCGGAATGATGCCGCGTCGAATTCGCCCGAGATGCGCGGAATGAGCCCGGTATCGTCGGACACGGTGGCGCGAACCGGCGTCGGGGTTGGCGTTTCGCCGGTGGACGGCGCCTGCGCCACCGGAACGCCCCGTCCGAGTCGGCCTAGCACGGGCAGGAGCAGGTCGCGCAGCTCGCTGACATGGAAGAGGCGCAGCAGGAAGAGGTAAACAAGCAGCATGACGGGCCCGACGACGATCACCGTCACCAAGGCGGCAGGCCTGCTGCTCCAGGCGAAACCGTCGGCGTGGTAGCTGCCGAGCAGCCATAGGGCCAAAGCGCCGGCGATCGCCGAGCCCAAGGCGGCGTAGCCCATGCGGATGTAGGAGTTGGCAATCCGGGGGCCGTCCACATGGCCGAGGAGGCGCTTCAGGAACCAGACGCTGATGACCACGGAAAGGATGTTGCCGAGGGTGTACAGGACGGCTATCGCGAAGATGATCTGGGCGACCGGCAGGAACTGGATGATGAACGCGCCCACAACGTTCAGTAGGGCCAGCATGAGCTGGATGTAGAACGGGGTTCGCGCGTCCTCGTTGGCGTAGAACACACGGGACATCATGAAGTTGGCACTCATGAACGGTGTGCTCAACGCGAGGATCGTGAGCGTCTGGGCCAGCAGGACACCGTCCTGGGGCTTCCCGCCGGAGAAGAACATGCCCAGTGGGCCGGCGAGGGCAAAGAGTGCCAGTGCCCCGAAAACGGTGGCGACGGCCATGGTCCGCAGCCCGTGGGAAAGCGCTTCGCGCAACTCGGCTTTGTTGCCGGCTTGGGACGCACGGGTCATGCGGTTGAACAACACGGTAGCGAGCGACAACGCGATGATCGAGTGCGGCAGTAGGTAAAGCTGGCTGGCGACTTCCAGGACCGCGTTACCGGGAAGCGTGGCGGCGGCCGGGTCCTGCGCGTGCTCGAGGCGGAGGCGCTCGGATCCGGGAATGGTGGCGATCCTCATGACATAGAGGAAGGCGAGCTGCCCGACGGCGGCGGTCAGGAGCGTCCAGACGCTCAGTTTTGCTGCCTGGCCCAGTCCCACGCCCCGCCAGCCGAAGCGGGGCCGCAGACCGAGCCGCAGGCGGATCACCGGTATGAGGAGTATGGCCGTCTGGGCGAGCACACCCACGGTGGAGAAACCCGCAATCAGGAAGGTTTGGAAGGGCCCCCAATTGTCCAGGGTGTGGGGGTTGGTGTTGTTGGCACCGAGGATCCAGATGAACATGCCCAGTCCTGCAATGGCCACTACATTGTTCAGGATCGGCGCCCACATTGCAGGACCGAAGGCGCCGTTGGCGTTGAGTATCTGGGTCAGGAGCGCGTACAAACCGTAGAAGAAGATCTGTGGCAGGCAATAGAAGGCGAAGGTGACGGCGATCGATTTTTGCTGTGGAGAATAGCCCTGGGTGGTGAGGTCGATGACAATCGGTGCGGCTAGCGTGACCAACGCCGTCAGCGCCAAGAGAACCAACACAGCCAGAGTCAGGAGCCGGCTGATGTAGTCCGCGCCCCGGTCCGGTCCCTTGCTGGCTTTGATGATCTGCGGCACCAGCACCGCATTGAAAACGCCACCGGCCACCAGAAGGAAGATCAGGTTGGGCAGGTTGTTGGCATTGATAAAGGTGTCGTTGACCGTCGATCCCAGGCCCAGCGCGGCGCCAAGCATCCAGGTTTTGGCGAAGCCGAGAAACCGTGAAACGAGCGTCCCCGCGGCCATGACGGCGCTGGAACGGGTTTCTCCGGACTGGACTGACTGGGTTGATTTGGCGGCAGACATTGTCATTATCGTCCCATGAGCCGGGCTGCCTGTTGCGTCAAACCGGCGTCAGACGGTATGAAACGTCGCACTAGAGGTGTTCGGGCAGGACTTCCCGGGCCAGATCCGCGATACGCCGCTCATTGGGGAAGGACAACTTGCGTGCCAGGTCCTGGAGGGGAACCCAAGCTGCGTCTATGGCCTCTTGATCAGGATCGTTCTCGATGGTCAGCTCGCCGCCCGTGGCGCGGAGCAGGAAATGGTGCACGGTTTTGTGTACACGGTGCCCGCTCACGGTGAACCAGTAGTCGATGCTTCCGAGTGGAGCCAGGACGTTGCCTTCGATTCCGGTCTCTTCGGCGATCTCGCGGACTGCGGCTTCCTCGTTGTTTTCCTTGCCTTCCGGATGTCCCTTCGGCAGGCACCACTCAAGCCGGCCACCCCTATTAAGGCGGGCGATGATCGCAACCCTTAGTTCGCCGTCGGACGTGTCCACTACGACGCCGCCGGCAGAGACCTCCTCCACGGTCGGAAGGGCGGCCTGGGCCGTGTGCTGAGCGGGCGCGACGTGAGCACCAATTGCCGACGGCAATGGTGCATTCGTCCTCCTGCCAGGAGCACTCGGGATCGGGTTGGCCATGAAGTCCACTCTAACGACTCTTGCCCGTTGGTGATGACCGGGACATGGACTCACGGTGACGTGCGGATGGCGTTCGGCCGTGATCCCGGTGCCGTCGCCACGCAATCGCAGCGCAATGACAAAGGATCCGGTGGGATGGCGCTGCGAAATCTGACAAGCTTAAGGAACTATGGCGCAAGTATTGGACAGTTCCTCAGTTAATTTCCAGATGGATCCAGTGGTCCTGGACCTCGGACAGCGGTTTGTGGACGCTGGATTCGAACTGTCGCTGGTTGGCGGGCCGGTGCGGGACCTCTTCCTGGGCCGCGTCTCGCCGGACCTGGATTTCACCACTGACGCCACTCCGGACCAGACGCTTTCCATCATCAAGAGGTGGGCGGACAATTTCTGGGAGATTGGCCGCGCCTTCGGGACGATCGGGATGAAGAAGTCCGGCTTCCAGATTGAGATCACCACGTACCGCGCCGAGGCTTACGATGCAGCCTCCCGCAAGCCGGTGGTGGCCTTCGGCTCGTCGCTGCTGGACGATCTCCTCCGCCGCGACTTCACCATCAATGCCATGGCGCTCCGGTTGCCCTCCCTCGAGCTCGTGGATCCGTTCGGCGGGGTGCGCGATCTCCACGCCTCGGTGCTTGCCACCCCTGGATCCCCCGAATCGTCGTTCTCCGATGACCCGCTGCGCATGATGCGGGCTGCCCGCTTCGCGGCGCAGCTTGGCGTTGCAGTGCACGACGAGGTCCGCCTCGCCATGTCCGGGATGGCTGAGCGGATCAAGATCATTTCCGCCGAACGCGTGCGGGAGGAACTCGTCAAGCTCATCAATGGCGCGCATCCGCGGGCGGGAATCGACCTCCTCGTGGACACCGGCTTGGCGGAGTTCGTCCTGCCCGAGGTCTCTGCGCTGCGTCTTGAAGCCGATGAGCACCACCGGCACAAAGACGTCTACCAGCACTCCCTGCAAGTCCTGGAGCAGGCCGCGTCGCTTGAGACCGGCCCGGATGGCCCGGTACCTGGCCCGGACTTTGTATTGCGCTTCGCCGCGTTAATGCACGACGTCGGGAAGCCGGCTACGCGCCGATTCGAACCGGGCGGCGCGGTGAGCTTCCGCCACCACGACATGGTTGGTTCGAAGCTGACCGCGAAGCGCATGAAAGCCTTGCGCTTCGACAACGACACGATCAAAGCCGTGGCGCGGCTCGTCGAGCTGCACATGCGCTTCTACGGATACGGGGATGCGGGCTGGACCGATTCCGCCGTCCGCCGCTACGTGGCAGATGCAGGCCCCCTGCTGGAACGCCTGCATCGCCTGACCCGCTCCGATGTCACTACGCGTAACCAACGCAAAGCAGAGCGGCTCTCCTTTGCCTACGATGACCTTGAGCAACGGATTGACGTCCTGTCCGAACAGGAATCGCTCAATGCCATCCGGCCGGACTTGGATGGAGCGCGCATCATGGCTTTGCTGGGACTCAAGCCCGGACCCGTGGTTGGCCGGGCCTACAAGTTCCTGCTGGAAGAGCGCATGGAAAACGGTCCGTCGTCCCTCGAGGACGCCGAATCCAAGCTTTTGGCGTGGTGGGCCGAGCAGCCCGAGTCCGCCGTCGAACCTTCATCGGAACCATCCGTCGATGCCCACGCCGGCATTGCCGAACCAGAGGAGTCCTAAGTGAACGAAGCAGCCAAGCCCGCCCGGCCACAGCTCTGGATCATGCGCCACGGGGAGACCGAATGGTCCAAGAGTGGCCAGTACACGGGATTGACCGATCTCCCTTTGACGGTGGAAGGCGAGCAACAGGCCGTGGAAGCGCGCAAGATCCTGGAAGGCATCGACTTCGACCTCGTCCTGACTTCGCCGCTACGCCGGGCCCGTCGTACCGCGGAGCTGGCCGGTTTCCCCGACGCTGTCCACGAGCCACTGGCCGTGGAGTGGAATTACGGAGACTACGAAGGCATCAGCTCGGACCTCATCCGCAAGGACAACCCGGACTACCTCATCTGGTTCGATGGCGTCCCCAACGGCGAGACGCTCGACTCCGTGGCGGCCCGTGCCGACAAGATCATCGCCCGCGTCCTGGAGTCCGGGATGGACAACGTCCTGATTGTTGCCCATGGCCATTTCTCCCGCATCCTCACGGCCCGCTGGCTTGAATTGGATGCCAGGGAAGGACGCCACTTTGTCCTGGGAACGGCCAAAGTTTGTACCCTGGGATGGGACAAGCGGACGCCGGCAATTCTTCGCTGGGGACTGTAAGAGGAATTAATTTCTAAATTGTTTGTAATTGGCTGGTCAACAGCACGATTCATGGTGTAACTTTATTTTTGATCCCAGAGCGATTCGCCGGGATTAAGGCGTGCACTACCCAGTAAGTCAGCTGCGGTGGTGCCAAGGCAGAAAAGGAGGTTGGGAAAATGATTACTTTGACTAGCGGATGGAAGATGACCGTTGCTGGGGCCCCGGCCTTCGCTGCTCGACGCCGTCTTGCGGCCTAACCTCTCCTGATGCGCTTCCGCCCCTGATTATTGGGGCGGTTCAAGGTGCAATCAGGCTCCGAGTTGGGCCTGCCATTGAGCGGTATCACGCGATTGACGTGGCGCGCAGTTTCCTCATAGTTCGGAACCAGCTTCTTGTTGGGGACGGCTGCCCCCTGGATACGACGTACCGGAACTCCATGCTCCGGCACCATCCACGGTCATTCGAACAATCCGCTTAATCCACCCCATCATTGCCACGCATTCACGTGCTTATTTCGGCCCTGTTTTCTTTCGAATTCAGGGGGCTTAATTGTCATGTCCGAATTCCGGCAATTCTCTTCAGCAGCGAAAGGAGGTGACACCATGGCCAAACGCCTCAAGGACCTGATGGTCTTCAACGGCAAACCTGTCGTCAAAGACAGGACTCTCTTCAACGGACAACTGCTGGATCAGCGCAGGGAAGACGTCTACGTCGTCCTGCACCAAATGGGAATCATCCGCTGAGTGTCCCCAACCACTGCAATTCAGGAGGGACTGATGGCACACATCGGACCGTTCGCCTCGGAAGCCCACGCGGCTATGCGTGGGCTTCCGCCTTTTAAAGGACTGGGAGTGGGGCGGGCTCGGACGGGGCTTGGTACTGACGACTTGGGGCGCGCCGGACTCGACGCCGTCCGGCGCGGCTGAAGGTAAGCTCGATTGCATGCAGGAGACGAAGCCGCACATCCGGCAAAAGCGTGCGCGCTTTGTGGTTCCGAGCCGTAGCGACTCCCTGCTGAGGAACTTCACCGAACTCATCGGGGGACCCCTCGGCCGGCGTTCCTCTCCTGGAGCCGTCTCCCCCGGATTCTTCACCGTTGAACGCGTCTTGATCATCTTCACGATCGTTGCCGCATTGCTGGCGATTCTGATCAAGGGCTATTGCAGGGTCAACGGTTGGCAGGCACCCCAGCAGTTCTACGCCACCTGCTACTCGGATTTCCCCGAACTCTTCGGCAGCCGAGGCCTTGCCGGTGGGGTCTTTCCGTTCTTCGACCAGAAAAGCCTCTTCGAGTATCCGGTGATCTCCGGGCTGATAGCCGGGGCTACGGCATGGTTGGTGCCTGGCCACGGTGCCAGCCCCGAACGGATCTTGGGCTACTTCGATGTGAATGCCACCCTGATTGTGGCCCTGTGGATCGTGGCTGTCCTGGCTACCGCGCGCATCAACCGACGCCGACCCTGGGACGCAAGCATGGTGGCCCTGGCCCCTGGGATCGTTCTGGCCGGCTTTATCAACTGGGACATGTGGGCCGTAGCCATGCTCGCAGTGGGGATGTATTTCTTCGCGAAGGAACGTCCCGTCCTGGCCGGCGTGTTCATCGGCCTGGGCACGGCCACCAAGCTTTACCCGGTGCTCATCCTGGGCGCAGTCTTTTTGCTGGCGCTACGCAGCGGTCGGTTTAAGGTCTTCTTTGCGACCAGCGCTTCGGCGGCAGCAGCGTGGCTTGCGGTCAATATCCCGATCGCCGCCGTCAACCCAGCCGGCTGGCGGTACTTTTTCGACTTCACCCAGGACCGTCCGGCCGGATACAGCTCGTTGTGGTTCGCCTACAACTTAGTGGCAGAACGCCTGCACCTTGTCCAACTTGGTCCGGAAGCCATCAACTCATTGGCTTTCAACGTGTTCCTCCTTGCGTGCGTCCTGATTGCGGGATTGGCTTTGACGGCGGCGCGGCGCCCCCGGCTATCCCAACTGACGTTCTTGATAGTGGCTGCCTTCATCCTGAGCAACAAGGTCTATTCGCCCCAGTTTGTGTTGTGGCTCGTGCCGTTGCTGGCTTTGGCCCGGCCACGATGGCGCGACTTCCTGCTCTGGCAGGCAGCCGAGGCCCTGCACTGGACGGCCACCTGGATGTATTTGGGCCAGACCAGCAGCGGTGGCCCGGTGCAGAACAACATCGACATGCCGTACTACGTCATGGCCGTAATGCTGCATATGGCCGCGACGGCATATTTGATGTTGAGGATTGCGTGGGACATTTGGGAATCACATCTGGACCCCCTTCGGATCCAAGGCGAGGACGACCCCCATGGAGGGGTGTTCAACGGTGCCAAGGATTGGTTCCGAGCGGACCTCAAGAACCCTGCCGCATCGGTGCTGCCTTGGCGGCACGTTGCCTTGTTCCCTGAACGGCAGCAGCCCAACCAGGACTCAGTCACCTCGGCGAAAGGCGAGGCCGAGCGCGATGGCTGAGGTCGCCGTCGTCGGTTCCGGACCGAATGGCTTGGCCGCAGCGGTAGTCATGGCGCGCGCTGGCCTGGCCGTCAGGGTGTACGAGGCTGCGGGGACGATCGGGGGCGGGACCCGCACAGCCGAACTCTTGGAACCGGGTCATGTCTACGACGTCTGTTCCGCGGTCCACCCGATGGCGCTGGCTTCGCGATTCTTCCGGGACTTTGAACTCGAAAGGCGCGTGGAGCTACGTTTGCCGGAGGTTCAGTACGGCACCCCGCTCGACGGCGGCCGGGCAGCTCTCGCCTACCGCTCGCTGGAGCAAACCGCGTCTGAACTTGGAGCCGACGGCGCCGCTTTTGCCCGCCTGATGGGACCGCTGGTGGAGCGTTTGGGCGGAGTGCTGGACGTGACTCAGAACCAACTGCTGAGGATGCCGGCCAATCCCGTGGCCGCACTGCGACTTGCGTTGGCGACCCTGGAGCAGGGTTCGCCGTGGTGGAACCGGCGTTTCACAGGGGATGCGGCTCCCGCACTCTTGACCGGGGTCGCGTCCCATGCTGTGGCTCCACTGCCCTCGCTCGCCGCAGCGGGGGCGGGACTCTTGTTGGGAGCGCTGGCGCATGCCGGTGGCTGGCCCATCCCGGTTGGCGGCTCGGCGGCGATAGCGGACTCGATGGCGCGCGACATCGAGGCCCACGGCGGGGTGATTGAGACAGGCGTGGAGATCAATTCCTTGGAGGAGTTGCGGCCTGCAAAGGCCATTTTATTGGACGTTGCACCCCCGGGACTGCTGCGCATGGCCGGTACGGCCCTTCCGGGGCGCTACCGGCGGGTCCTGGAAACATTCCGTTTCGGGAATGCGGCGTGCAAGGTGGACTTCATCCTGTCCGACCCGGTTCCGTGGGCCGCGCCGGGGCTCGCTGGCGCCGGGACCGTGCACGTGGGTGGCACGCGAGCCGCCATGGCCGAGGCCGAGAACTTGGTAACTGCTGGCCGGCACCCCGGGAAGCCGTATGTGCTTGTGGCCCAGCCATCCATTGTGGATCCCGGGCGGGCTCCTGCTGGGCGGCACATTCTGTGGTCCTATTGCCACGTGCCCAAAGGGTCAACCGTGGACATGGCCGAGGCGGTCATGGCAAGGATCGAAGAATTCGCGCCGGGCTTCCGGGATGTGGTGGTCGGCTGGAAAACGACGACGGCGGCGGGCTTGGCCGGTTACAACGCGAACTATGTGGGCGGAGACTTCAGCGCGGGACTGATGGACATTCGGGGACTGGTGCAGCGTCCCGTGCTTTCACCGGTGCCGTGGCGGACGCCGCTGCCTGGAGTGTACCTGTGCTCATCGTCCACGCCGCCAGGACCGGGAGTGACAGGAATGCCCGGGTACCATGCAGCCAAGCATGCCTTGAAGGACATATTCGGCCTGCGGGTACCCGGGCTCGGCCTACGTGCGTAAAGGCGCCCCCGGACGCCCGCTCACATATGTGGCCCTCCCGGCCGACGCCCGCTCACATCTGTGCCCCAACGCCAGAACGGTGCTGCAGATCGCCTGCAGGAGCGTTCCGAATTTTTCCCCTATATCTGCAGGAGGATCGGGTTGGAGGCCGCTATATCTGCAGGAGGATCGGGTTGGAGGCCGCTATATCTGCAGGAGGGTCGGGAGATGGGCCGTAGGACGCGAGCGGGCGTGAGGTTAGTTGGCTGCCGTGAAACGTGCGCGCCGGTGGGCCGGAGTCTCGATCTCGTCCAGCATGGCGACGGCGTAGTCCTGGGTTGAGATGCTGTTGCCAGCAGGGGAATCCTTGGCGGTGGAGTAGTTGCCCGTGCGTTCACCGGGCTGGATGACGGGTGCCGGTGCCAGCACCGTCCAGTCCAGGCTCTCCGGGGCGTCCTTGACGGCGGCGAATGCGGCGGCCGCGGTGGTGGCCTCGGCCTTGTAGGCCTCCGGGAAGTCAGGCGAATCGAGGAGGCGGAGGCCGTCGATCTCCAGGGTACCGGCGCCTCCGACGATCATGAGGCGCGTGCCTTCGGCGTTGCTGTAGGCGGTATCCATCGCTGCAAGCCATTCTCTGTGGTCTCCGCCAGTGCGGCTCGGCCCTGTGGCGAGGATGACGGCGTCGTGCGCTTTGGCGATCTCCGCGAAACTTTGGCCATCAGCGAGATCGGCGGCGAGGGACTTCGCTCCAGCGACCTCCGAGCCTTTGCGGGAGATGGCGGTGACTTCGTGGCCACGCGTGAGTGACTCGTTGACGATCTGGCTTCCGACCATGCCTGTTGCGCCGTAAACTGCGATTTTCATGACTCTCCTTGGGTTGCTATCCTTGCAATACGAAAACAGTATCTATTTGATACTGATAGCTTCAAAGGAACTTAGTTACCTTATGGAAACCAATGAACTGCCGGCAGACGTTTTGGACCCCGATTGCCCGTCCCGGGTGATCTTCCAACGCATAGGCGACAAATGGGCCTCGCTGGTTGTCCAGGTCCTCGCAGACGGTCCCATCCGCTTCTCCGAGCTTCGCAAAATGGTCCACGTGGTAACGCCCAAGGTGCTGACCCAGACCCTTCGTACCCTCGAACGCGACGGCCTCATCACGCGGACTGTCCACGCCCAGGTGCCGCCACGAGTCGACTACGAACTCACAGAACTTGGAACGTCATTGCTGGAACCACTGACCCTCCTGCGTCTCTGGGCTGAGGACCACGTACCCAGCATCCTTGAGGCCCGCGATGCCTATGACGATGCCCAGGACGAGGCCGTCATCAGGGGCTAACCCCTGCCCCTCTTACCCGAGGCGCGGGTCAGTTGGGTATCCCGACGGGTACACCCGGGCCAAGGCTCCCGTCCCGCATTGTTGCGACGGAGTCGGTGAGCGGCAGGAACTCGGTATCGTGCGTCACCATGACGGTCGCGGTCGCGAACTCGTCCGTGACCTGACGCAGCAACCGCACGATCGATTCGCTGCGCTCGTGATCCAACGCTGCTGTGGGTTCGTCGACGAGCAATACCCGGGGGTGGCCCATGAGCGCCCTCGCGATGTTAACGCGCTGCCGCTGTCCGCCGGAGAGCTGGTGCGGCCGTTTGTTGAGTGAAGCGCCGAGCCCGACGACGTCGAGCAGTTCCGTGGCGCGCGTTCGAGCCGCTTTGGCCGGCTTTCCCCGGAGATGGTGGCCGATGATCAGCTGCTCGACGGCGGTCAGGGAAGGCAGGAGGTTGGGCTGCTGGAAGATGAGGCCCACCTTCTCCCGGCGCAAGGAAGTGAGTTCGGTGTCCTTGAGTTCGGTGGCATCCACGCCGTCGATGACGATGAGGCCTGAGTTTGGCCGGACAAGCGTGGCCGCCACGGCCAGAAGTGAGGATTTTCCGGAGCCGGATGGACCCACGAGGGAGAAGAATTCGCCCGCGTCCACGCTGAGATCCACAGCGTCCAGGGCTTTCAGGGTGGAGTCTCCATCCGGGTACTCCAGGGTAACGCTGACCAAATTGAGAGCTGGGCTCATTGATATGCCTTTCATGGAATATTTTTCCGTAAAGGATGGGTTGGCTCTAGTTGCCGCCGAGGGCGATGAGCGGATCCACTGTGGTGATGCTGCGGACGGCAAGTGCGGCCCCCGCCAGGCCCAAGATGACAATCCCGGCGATGGGCAGGAGCGTGGTCAGCGGAGACACCAGGAACGGGGCCGCTTGGGCAGCGAAGAAGCCGCCCAGCACGCCAAACCCACCACCTAGTCCCGCACCGGCGAGCAGGACGATTCCCGCCTGGACAAGTGCATCCCTCACCACGTAGCCAGAAGAGGCGCCCATCGCCTTGAGCACAGCGATGTCGCGCGTGCGCTGGACGGTCCAGACGGTCAGGAACGCCACGATGACGAGTGCCGAGATGCCGTACAGGAAGGCCTGCATCAACATGAGGGAGCCGTTTTCGCTTTTGTAGGAGCCAAGGGCCTGGAACGAGCCATTGGGGCTGGCGCTAACCGTGCCGGCCGCCGCATTGGCGGCATCGACGTCCATGGAGACCCCGGCGTCGTACGTCACGGCGAGAACTGTTCCTATGGATGCCCCGGCGGGAATATGTGCGAGCTTCTGCCACGTGGAGCGGGCGGTCCAGACGACGCCGGTGTGGGAATACCACTCATCCTGGGTGATCGCAGAAACGGTCAGGCTGGTACCGCCTACTGTCACCCGGCTCCCGTTACTTAGCGCGAGTTCCTTTGCCAAGGACTTCCCGACCACCACATCGCCGTCCTTGACCGGGACAGGTGAGATCCCGGCGTCTGCCCCGAAGACCGCCACGTTGGCAGTCCCGGCGGCATTGTTGGACGAATCGAGGGACTGGAATCGAGTCTGCGTGATGCCGACGGCCTCGGCAGAGGCAACACCAAGCCGGTTTCGCCATGCCTCAAGCTGTTTGCCGGAGACCTCCGATTCCGTGTAGGACGCCTTGGCCTCGCCTCCAGCGGGCGCGCCGAAAACGATCTGTTGCGCCGGGAGCGCCGCGATGGCCGACGTCGACTGGTTGCCGAGGCCCGCGGTAAGTCCGGACAGCATGACGAGGAGGAGCGTGATGAGGGCGACGACGCTTCCCATCAGGGCGAAACGGCCCTTGGCAAAGCGGATGTCGCGCAAGGCGAGAAACATGTCATTCCTTTGTTCGGCGCCATTGAGGCGATCTTCTGGTCCTGTTTCAACTCTCCGACGGGAACGAGCGCAAGGAATCGGTAGGCGGATGGATCCGTTCGATCGCTTTGGTTGACCCGCGGATCAACCGTTTGGTTGATTGGGCCCGAATACGGCGGAATCCGGGCAAAAGTGTCGGCGGGCGGGGCTAGTCTGGAGGGCATGCAGGGAGCCGATTTACCTCAAGCCGCAGTTGAGCGCGGTGTCAAGGCGCGGCCCGGTGTCGCCGCGCAGCCCAGCGGCGCTGCCGTGATTTTGCGTGTCCTGCGCGTCAGCCTGCACGTTGGTTTTGCTGTGCTTCTATTGGTCGCCGTCCTGAGGCTTGTGGCCGCGGGCCTTTCGCCCCTGGCCACCGCGGCAGGCCTGGTACTTGCCCTGTTGCTGGCGGCCGTCTACCTCGTGGGGACGTTCCTCGAGAAGAGGCACGCCCTCAATCCCAAGCGCCTCGATCCGAAACCCTACGCTTGGTGGTGGCTCGCCGTCGTTTGTTTCCTGTGGCTGCTGCTCATGTTCATCAGTCCGGACTTTGCGTGGATGGCCTTCCCGTTGTTCTTCCTGCAACTGCACGTTTTGCCGAGGCGCTTGGCCCTGCCGGGAATAGCTGCCAGCACTGCGCTCCTGATCGCAGCCATGTGGTTCCACAACCGCGGCGCCGGAGCGGACGCTTTGCAACTTCCCATGGTCCTTGGTCCGGTTTTGGGTGCCGCCTTCGCAGTGGTCACCGGACTGGCGTATCGGGCGCTCTACGTCGAGGGGGAGAACCAACGCCTCGCCGCTGAGGAATTGCGCCGCACCCGTGCCGAACTGGCACGCAGCCAGCACGACGCCGGTGTGCTGGCTGAGCGTGAAAGGCTCGCCCGCGAAATCCATGACACCCTGGCCCAGGGATTCTCGAGCATCGTCCTGATGGGACGTTCGGCGGAGAGAGCGCTCGACGCTGGTGACGACGCTGCGGCCCGAGACCGGCTCAGGACCGTCCGTGAAACTGCGGCCAGCAACCTGGCGGAGGCCCGGAATTTTGTCCGGGAGCTGCGGCCGCCGGACCTGGAGGAGTCTGGCCTGGCGGACACTTTGCGGCGTCTCTGCGCGAAGACCGAGGCAGAGGCCGCCGCGCGCGGAGCCATGCTGCGCTGCCGCTTCGAGCTTCAGGGCACGCCGGTGCCGCTGCCCAATCCATACCAAACCACTTTGTTGCGCGCGGCTCAGTCTTCCCTCGCTAACGTGTGGGCGCATGCGCACGCGAACACCGCCGTCGTTACCCTGTCTTTTCTGGACGCCGAGGTGACCATGGACGTGTTCGACGACGGTGTGGGCTTCGATTCCGTCGCGCCCGCTGCCGCAGAAGCGCGTGGTGACGGAACCGGCGTCGGGCTCAAGAGCCTACGCGAGCGTCTGGCGGCCCTGGACGGAACGCTCGACGTCGAGTCTGCTCCCGGGGAGGGGACCGTGGTGGCTGTCCGGCTGCCGCTGGGTACCCGCAACCCAGCTCAGGAGGCATCCGAGTGACCTACAACATCAGGGTCTTGCTGGTGGATGACCATCCCGTGGTACGGGCGGGGCTCCGGGCCATGCTTGCCGACTTCGAGGGCGTCAGCGTAGTGGCGGAAGCCTCCGACGGCGGCGCCGCATTGGCAGAACTTTCGAAGCTCCATACCCTCGGCGAGCCCGTGGACGTGGTCCTCATGGATCTGCAAATGGGCTCGGGGATGGACGGCGTCACCGCCACCGGCAAGATCAAGGCCGGTGAAGCCGGGACTCCCCCGCCACCGGTCCTGATCCTGACCACCTACGACAACGACGCCGACATCCTCGCCGCGGTGGAGGCCGGCGCGAGCGGATACATGCTGAAAGACGCACCGCCAGAGCAAATCCGACAAGCCGTAATGTCTGCAGCGGCGGGCCAGACCGCACTTGCCCCGGAGGTTGCGGCGCGCCTCATGGGACGGATCCGAAACCCCGCGGCCGCCCTGAGCGCCCGTGAGGTCCAACTCGTAGAGATCCTCGCCACCGGCATGAGCAACCGCGCGATGGCCAAGCAGCTCTTCATTTCCGAGGCCACGGTGAAGACGCACTTGGTGCACATCTACGCCAAGCTGGGCGTGGACAACCGGACGGCGGCCATCGGGGTGGCAACACAGCGCAGGATCATCCGGGGCCAATAGTTCGCACGGTGATTCGGGCTGGTTGGGCAAATTTTCGCGCCACAAATGTCGAGAGCCAAGCGTAGAAGGCATAATGGCGCAAATGGGGAAATCCAAGAATCTTGTCCTAGGGCTGGCAGCCCTGATGATTGCTGGCTCGCTGTCCGCGTGCGATGACGGCCGTTCCGGGGCGGAAGGTGCGGCCAAGCAGCTCGCTTCCGCGTTGGCAGCCCTCGACGTCGGCTCGCTCGCCGTTGACGGCAAGGACGCCACCGCGGCGAATGAGCAGGTCAAGGCTGTGTTTGCGGCCCTCGACCCAGCCAAACCTTCCGTCGAAAGCGGAGCGGTGAAGCTCGACGGCGACAAAGCCACCGTCCCGCTCAACTACACGTGGAAGATCGGAACCGCGGAGTGGAAGTACACCTCCCAGGCCGCGCTGAAGAAATCGGGCGACAAATGGGCCGTCCAATGGACTCCGGCACTCCTGGAGCCTGACATCAAGGACGGCGAAGTCCTGGACAAGACGGTAAGTGCGCCATCCAGGGCCGAGATCCTTGGTGCCGGGGACGCCAAATTGATCAGCTACCGTCCCGTGGTCTACGTCGGCATCGACAAGACCACGGTCGGATCGGCGGATCCTGCTGCTTCGGCGGCGAAGCTCGCGCAACTGGTCGGTGTGGACGAAGCCGCGTACGTGAAACAGGTACAGGCGTCCGGCCCACAAGCCTTCGTCAGTGCCATCACCCTGCGTCAAGACGGCCGGACGGTCACGGACCAGCAGCTTGCGTCGATTCCGGGTGCCCGCGGCATCCCTGATTCCCTGCCCTTGGCGCCGACGCGCACCTTCGCCCGCGCTGTGTTGGGTACAGCGGCAGAGGCAAGCGCCGAACAGATCCAAAAGGCCGGGGGTGCCCTCAAACTGGGAGACATCGTCGGGACTGGCGGCCTGGAGGAACAATACGACGCCCAACTCCGAGGCCAGGATGGAGTCTCCATCAAGGCCCGGCCGCAAGGCATGACCGACGACCAGATCAAGGCCGCGAAGCCCGATCCCCGTCGAGTCCTCTTTGCCGTTGACGCGAAGCCGGGAGAACCGGTGAAAACCACCCTGGATCCGCGCTTGCAGCAACTCGCGGAGGACACTTTGTCGGGAGTTGGCCCCGCCTCGGCCATTGTGGCGCTTCGCCCGTCCACCGGCGCAGTCCTTGCGGCCGCTTCCGGGCCTGGAAGCAATGGATACAACACGGCAATGCTGGGCCAGTACGCGCCGGGCTCCACGTTCAAGATCGTGGATTCCCTTGCCATGATCCGCAATGGAATGACACCGGATTCCAAGGTTGAATGCACGCCAACAATTACGGTGGATGGCCGGACCTTCAAGAACGCCGAAGGTTATCCGGCGTCGTCTTTGGGTTCAGTCGCTTTGCGGGACGCTTTTGCGCATTCATGCAACACAGCCTTCATCAATGCCCGGGACAAGGTCAGCCAGGCCCAGCTCGAATCCGCGGCAACGTCCCTTGGGCTGGCCGCCCAGGCGCCGAAGTTGGGAGCCGATGCCTTCCTGGGCTCCGTCCCGGGAAGCGCTGATGGCACCGAACACGCTGCCTCGATGATTGGCCAGGGCAAAGTGCTGCTTTCCCCGCTTGCCGCAGCCATCATGGCGGCCTCGGTGGCCCGCGGCGCGCCGGTGTCGCCGCAACTCGTCCTGAATCCCGGCTCAGGTTCGCCCTCCGCCGGTGCCACGACGACGGCGTCCGGCTCGCCGTCGTCGGCGGCTACTCCCACCGCGTCGGCGGCTTCCGACAAGCCGGTTACCCCGGCAGAGGCGGCCGCGCTGGGCGACATGATGCGTGCAGTGGTGACCTCCGGCCATGCCGGATTCCTCGCCTCAGTGCCTGGAGCGCCGGTGGGCGCGAAGACCGGGACGGCGGAATTCGGAAAGGACAACCCGCCCAAGACGCACGCCTGGATCGTTGCGGTCCACGGCGATCTGGCAGTGGCAGTGTTCGTCGAGGACGGCGGCCTCGGGGCCACCACCAGTGGCCCGTTGCTCAAGTCGTTCCTGACGGCGGCAGGCTAACACCGTCCGCAGAGGGCTGGTGTTTGATCTCGGGATGGACGTATTCTCAGGCTGTCACGCTGCGCCTTCTGCTGGAAGGCAATGCTCAGAAGCACCAGCAACGAGGGGAACCCATGCCTATGCCGCAGCCAGGATTTCAGCCCATCTACCCACCGTCCGATCCACGCCCGGTGAGCATGGGTCAGTTGCAGTGGTACATGGAGGGCATGAGGCACGCACGCCTTGCGGCCGTGTTCGGCGTGATCGGGATCTTCTCGTTTGGTGTGGTTTTCGGCCCCTTGGCGATCATCGAGGCGAAGAAGGCCGAGGGATTCGGGGTGGCGGCTCAGGAAGGAAAGGTCCTCGGTTGGGTGGGGATCGGCATTTTCATCCTTTGGATCCTGCTTTTCATTGCATATTTTGTCCTGATTGCCGCCATCGTTTCGAACCTGCCGCACATCGTTAACACTCCATATCCAAGCCGGCCCTAGACACGCCCTGCCCGCGGGTGCACACTTAATTCAACGCTTGTTGAATTAGTTGCAAGGGTGGGAGTGGCCATGGACAAGGTCGAAAGCACCACATGTGTCGTCGTGGGCGGCGGCCCCGCCGGTGTGATGCTCGGACTCCTGCTGGCCCGGGCAGGAGTGGAGGTCACCGTCCTCGAAAAGCATGCCGACTTCCTGCGCGACTTCCGTGGCGACACCGTCCACCCTTCCACCATCCGACTCTTGGATGAGCTCGGGCTGGGCGAAGGATTCCGGGCCCTGCCCCAAAGCAAGCTCGGCAATTTCAAGCTTCCCACGGGTGGCGGAGAAGTGACCCTGGCCGCCTTCGATCGCCTCAAGCCGCCCTACGATTACGTAGCCATGGTTCCGCAGTGGGACCTCCTGAACTTCTTGGTGGACGCCGCGCAGCAAGCGCCGCACTTCACGCTCAGGATGAATACTGAGGCCACGGATTTGGTGTACGACGACGGCGGGAAGGTTGCCGGGGTGGCCTACCGCACCCGCGACGCGGCGTCGGGAGCGGAAACCGGCACAGGCGAACTGCGCGCAACCTTGACGGTTGCCTGCGATGGCCGCAGTTCGGTACTCCGCCAGAAGGCCGGACTTGTCCCCCACGAATTCCCAGTGCCGTTCGACACCTGGTGGTTCAGGCTCTCCCGGCGTGCCGACGAACAGGAGCAGCTGGCCTCCATCATGCCGCGTTTCTCCGGTAAGGATGTGCTCCTCAGCCTGACCCGCAAGGACTTCTACCAGATCGCGTACATCGCGGAGAAAGGCAAGGATGCCCAGTTGCGTGCTGAAGGGGTACAGAGCTTCCGCGCACGCGTCGCCCGCCTGCGCCCGGACCTGGCGGACCGCATGGACGAAATCAGGTCCATGGACGATCTCCATATGCTGGACGTGAAGCTCAACCGGATCAAGCAATGGCACAAGCCCGGGCTACTCCTGATCGGCGATGCGGCCCATGCGATGTCTCCTGCTGGAGGCGTGGGCATCAACCTGGCCATCCAGGACGCGGTTGCCGCTGCCCAACGTATCGCCCGCCCGTTGCTTCAGGGCACCTTGGAGGAGGCCGATCTCGCTTCGGTGCAGAAGCGCCGCTGGTTCCCCACCGTGGTGATCCAGAATGTGCAGCTCCTCATCCAGAACGCAGTCTTCGGCCCCGCATTGTCCGGGCGATTGGTGGGCCGGCCGAGTCCGCTGGTCTTTGTCGCCCGCCACGTTCCGTGGTTCGGAAAGCTCCCAGCGCTCATGATCGCCTTCGGGCCACGGCCGGAGCATGCCCCGGACTTCGCGCGCCGGAAGGCCGCAGCGAGCCGGGATGCGGCGTGAGCAGGGGGCGCCGTCCCGGACAAGTGAGCAGCCGCGACGCTGTTCTCCGCGCGGCCCGCGAACAATTCAGCCGCAGAGGATATGACGCCGCAACAGTCCGGGCCATCGCAGCCGAGGCTGGCGTGGACCCGTCCATGATCAACCACCATTTCGGCACCAAAGAGCAGCTGTTCATGGCTGCGCTTGAGTTACCTGTGGACCCCAAGGAACACCTGACGGCTGTCCTTGACGGGCCGCGGGGCGGCGTCGGGAAACGGCTGGTATCGCGCTTACTGACAGTTTGGGACTCGCCGGCGGGGGCAGCCGGCGTCGCGGTACTGCGGACGGCCATGCAACACGAATGGAGTGCGGCGTTGGTCCGCGAGTTCATCCTCAACCGGGCTATCAACCCGCTGCTGGCTGGCCTTGGTGTGCCCGGGGAAGAGGCCTCGTGGCGCGGAAGCCTGGTGGCATCGCAGCTTTCCGGATTAATCCTGACCCGCTACCTGATCAAACTGGAGCCGATCGCTTCGGCCCCGCACGCCGTCGTCGTCCGAGCGCTGGGCCCGACGATCCAGCGTTACCTCACAGGCGCCGTTGCCGGCGAACTGCCGGCTTGGGTGAGCAAACCCGGCGACTAAGGAGTCTCCCGCGGTCCGTGGGAAGATTGGGCAGTGGCCCACATTGATATTTCCGGCATCGATTACTTCCTCTCCGACGGCACGCAGCTGCTCAACGGTGTGACCTTCAAGGTCCCGGACGGCAGCAAAACAGCGTTGATCGGGCCCAATGGAACGGGTAAGACCACGCTTTTCAAGATCATCGCCGGCGATCTCACGCCGGACGAAGGGGTAGTGGGTCGCTCCGGAACCATGGGCATCATGCGCCAGTTCGTGGGCCAGGTCCGCGATGAATCCACCGTGCGCGACCTTCTCGTTTCCGCCGCGCCGCCGGCCCTTGCCGCGGCCGCCAAGGCAGTCGAAGACGCTGAGCTCGCCATGATGGAGCACGACGACGAGCCCACCCAGATGCAGTACGCCCAAGCGATCGTGGACTGGGGAGACGCCGGGGGGTACGACGTCGAGACAGTCTGGGACGAGGTTTGCATGGCCGCGCTGGGAATCCCCTTTGACCGCGCCCAGCACCGTCCGGCGTCGAGCCTTTCCGGGGGCGAGCAAAAGCGCTTGGTGCTCGAGGCGCTGTTCTCCGGACCGGATCAGCTGTTGCTCCTCGACGAACCGGACAACTACCTCGATGTTCCGGGCAAGCGCTGGCTCGAAAGCAAACTCAACGAATCCAAGAAGACAGTTTTCTTCATCAGCCACGACCGCGAGCTGCTCAACAACGCCGCAGGACGCATCGTGACCCTTGAACCAGGCATCAACGGTGCCGGCGCGTGGGTGCACGGAGGTGGTTTCGGCACGTATGTGGACGCGCGTATTGACCGAAACGCGCGCTTCGAGGAACTGCGCAAGCGTTGGGACGAGGAGCACCTGAAGCTCAAGGAACTCGTCATCATGTACAAGACCAAGGCTGCGTTCCGCTCGGACATGGCCAACAAATACCAGGCCGCGCAGACTCGCCTCGCCAAATTCCTGGAAGCCGGTCCGCCCGAAGCCTTGCCGCTGGAGCAAAACGTACACATGCGGCTCAAGGGAGGCCGAACAGCCAAGCGCGCCGTGGTCGCTGAAAAGCTTGAACTCACGGGCTTGATGAAGCCGTTCTCCACCGAGATCTGGTTCGGGGATCGCGTGGGCGTGCTGGGTTCCAACGGCTCGGGCAAGAGCCACTTCCTGCGGCTGTTGGCCGCCGGCGGCACCGATCCGGAGCGCGAGCACTTGCCGGTTTCCGACGTCGAAATCGCTGAAGTCCCGCACGAGGGAACCGTGAAACTGGGGGCCAGGATTCGTCCCGGATTCTTCGCGCAGACCCATTCCCGCCCGGACCTCCTGGGCCGGACACTCCTCGATATCCTCCACCGCGGCGACGAACACCGATCCGGGCTGGGCCGCGAGGCTGCATCCGGTGCGCTCGATTCCTATGGGCTGGTGGGCTCGGCCGAGCAGAAGTACGAGTCGCTCTCCGGAGGGCAGCAGGCGCGCTTCCAGATCCTGTTGCTCCAGCTCTCCGGCGCCACGCTCTTGCTCCTTGACGAGCCCACGGACAACCTTGATTTGCACTCGGGCGAAGCCTTGGAACGGGCGATCGACGCGTTCGAGGGCACCGTCCTGGCTGTCACGCACGACCGCTGGTTCGCGAAGTCCTTCGACCGTTTCCTCGTCTTCGGATCGGACGGCAAGGTCTACGAATCCGCTGAACCTGTCTGGGACGAGTCGCGGGTGGAGCGGGCCCGCTAACGTCCGGTTAGTCCCCCGGCGGCCAGGTCCGCCGGACTGACAGCTCCCAACGCTCCCTCACCTTTGGGGCGCTCCCAGCGATCCTCCCTCACCTTTGGGCCGCCTTTTTGAACGCTCCGGCACTGCAGGAGCGATCTCGATTTTGGCGTTAAAAGTGATCGGGGATCGGGAATTGGGGGCTTAAAGGTGACCGAGGATCGAGGGAGCCGGCTTCCCCTCCGGCACGGCGATGTGTACGATCGTACGCATGGCTGATTACTTCGCTGATGACCCGCGCACCAACCGGGAACGAATGCTCGCCGGAGACCTCTATATCTCCGACGATCCCGAGAGCGCGCGTGAATCACAGCGGGCAGTCCTGCTGCAGGCCAAGTACGCGGCAGCGTACGTGGAAGACCAGGATGCTGCACGGCCCATCCTCGCGGAGCTCCTTGGCGCCCTGGGTGAAGACGCCCACATCAAACCACCGATCTTCGTGGACTACGGCACGTTCATCACGGTTGGAGCCCGTACCTTCATCAACTACAACCTGACCGCCCTGGACGTTGCGTCGATTACCATCGGCGAAGATTGCCAGATCGGGCCCAATGTCCAGCTCCTGACGCCCACCCATCCCGTGGAGCCGCAGCCGCGCCGCGATCGACTCGAGGCCGCGCAGCCGATCACCATAGGAGACAACGTGTGGCTCGGGGGCGGAGCAATCGTCCTTCCAGGCGTGAGCATCGGCGACAACTCCGTGATCGGCGCGGGCGCGGTGGTCACCAAGGACATTCCCGCCAACTCGCTCGCAGTCGGCAACCCGGCCCGGGTCATTCGGGAGATCTGAAACTGTGGCCCCCCGCCGCTTCGATCCGGACCGCCGGGACCGGATCATCGACGCAGCCTTGGATGTCATCGCGGCCCAGGGCGTTGCCGGCGCCTCGCACCGCAAGATTGCCGAGCAAGCCGGAGTCCCCCTGGGGTCCATGACCTATCACTTCGCCAGTATGGATCAACTCCTCACGGAGGCGTTCAGGCGCTTCGGGAATTCGATCGCCGACCGCTTTGATCAGCAGTTGGGACAAGCAACAGACGTCGACGGCGCGCGGCTGGCTGTAGTTGACTTGATCCATCTCGACTTGCTGGACTCACAGCGGGACCTTGTCCTGACGCATGAGCTCTACACGCTCGCCGCCAGGAAGCCGGCGTTCCGCCAGATCACCCGGGACTGGATGGCCCGGAGCAGGCGTGCCCTCGGACTGCATTTCGACCCGGAAACCTGCAGGATGTTGGATGCACTGATTGAAGGCCTTTTCATCCACGCCGCGCTCGACACCGAACCGCACGACCGGGCCACCACCGTAGAAGCGGTCGCCCGTATCACCACCCCGTATCACCACCCTGCTCGGACCGCCCATTAGCGCACTCCAAGCATCGAAACCCGACGTGAAAAACTCTCCGTGGAAGTTGTGACCGTATGACCACCAGCACCAGAACCGCCCCCAACGTCAACGCCGCGGCAATCGCCACTTTCCTGGTCTTCGGCATGAATGGGCTCGTTTTTGCCAGCTGGGCGGCCCGCATACCTGCTGTCACCCAGACCTTGAATCTCACATCGGGGCAGATGGGCACACTCCTGTTGTGCACTGCAGTCGGGTCCCTTGTGGCACTGCCATCCGCGGGATGGGTGGTCGGCAGGATCGGTACGGCCAACACAGTCCGCGCCGCCGGGCTGCTAGCCGCCGCTGCCGGAGCGGCCATCGCCTTCTCCTTGATGGCCGGCTCCGCGGCCGCCACCGCGGTGGCGCTGTTCTTTTTCGGCGTGGGGGTCGGTCTGTGGGATGTGTCGCAGAATATCGAAGGGGCCGACGTCGAACACCGGCTCGGGCGCACCATCATGCCGCAGTTCCACGCCGCCTTTAGCGGGGGTGCCTTTGTGGGGGCACTGATCGGGGCGTGGCTTTCCCAGATGGGGGTCGGACTTCCGGAGCATCTGCTGGTGATTGCCGTCGTCGTGGTGCTTCTGACCTTGACGGCGCCGCGCTACTTCATGCCCCACGAAACCACAGGAACGACGTCCGACGCCGGCGTGCCTGCCGTCAAGGGTCCCTCGGCGTGGCGGGACTCCCGCACCCTGTTGATCGGTGTGGTGGTACTCGGAGCGACCCTCACTGAAGGCGCCGGAAACGACTGGATCGCCAAGGCCTCGGTGGATGGCCTGAATACTACCGAATCGACGGGCGCCCTCCTGTTTGCCCTCTTCGTCGCGGCGATGACCCTGATGCGTTTCCTCGGAGGCCGCGTGATCGACAGGTTCGGACGCGTCGCGGTGCTTCGGGCGAGCATGGCCGCCGCCGCAGTGGGCCTGGCGCTGTTCGTCTTCGCGGACAACCTCATCCTTGCCGGGATGGGCGCGGCCCTCTGGGGCATCGGCGCCGCTTTGGCCTTCCCGATGGGCATGTCCGCCGCGGCCGATGATCCCAAGCACGCAGCCGCCCGCGTCTCTGTGGTCTCGACCATTGGCTATGTTGCGTTTCTCGCCGGTCCGCCGCTCTTGGGGTACCTGGGCGACCACACCGGCATCCACATGGCCCTGCTTGCTATCGGAGCGCCGATCTTGATTGCTCTTTGGCTGGCTGGCGCCGCCAAGCCTTTGGTGAAAAGCAACTAGTCCCCACCGGCTCCCGGGCAGGGAACCCTGGCGGTGTGGTGCCCACGCAGTTGTTGTCTTTATAACGCCTTAACGACAACAACTGCGGGGCGGGTGGCTACGGCGCCGAGGTTGCGGGCGCCGAGGGAACAGCGCTTGGCGATGCCCCGTTGGTGGGCGCGCCGCTTTGCCGGTTCCGGCCCTGACCACCCTGGCCGTTTTGACCGCCATTTAGGTTCTGGAACTGGCCGCGGCCGGGGCGGGCCTGTCCGGCGTCCATGAGCTTGGTGACGCCGACGCCTCCGAAGAAGCCGACCGCGACCAGCAGCACGGCGAGGAGGATCTGCGTCAGGCGTCCCATCTGGAAGCGCTTCTTGGGAACGAACGGCTCCGGAGTTTGGGCGAAGGGCTGCCCGGTGGGCTCCTGTCCGGTGGCTTGCAGGACTGCGGTTGGCTGTCCCGCGTAAGACTGTGGTGAGTGGGACTGCTGGGGCTCCGGCTGGTTCGAGGGACCGGGCTCCGGCGCTGAATAGGACATTTGTGGATCTCCTGTTTGGGTGTTCTTCGTTTAGGTGCTGGGCGTGGAAATGGTCCGGGCTATTCGTACCGCAAGGCGTCGATCGGCCGTAGTTTTGCCGCTTTATTGGCCGGATAGATGCCGAAGATCAGGCCGATCGCCGCGGAAACCAGGAACGACAGCCACACGGTCCACCACTGGACTTCGGGCTGGGTTCCCAAAACGGGGAAGGCACTGCCAATGTAGCCCGCGGCAATGCCCAGCACTCCGCCGATCAGCGAAATGATGAGCGATTCGATCAGGAACTGGCTCACGATGCTCCCCCGCGAGGCTCCGATCGCCTTGCGGATGCCGATTTCGCGTGTGCGTTCGGTGACCGTGACGAGCATGATGTTCATGACGCCGATCCCGCCTACCAGCAGCGAAATTCCGGCCACGGCGCCCAAGAGGATGGTCAGTGTGGCGGTGGTCGTCGTGGCCGTGGTGAGGAGCTGCGCTTGATTCCGCACTTGGTAGTCACGGTTGGCAGACGTGACGTTGTGCCTGGCATCGAGGATCATTTGGACCTCGTTCTGGGCCTGGTTCATCACGTCCGCCGACTTCGCCTGGACGCTGATGGAGGCAAGGGAAGGCGAGTATCCGGTGAACTTGTCCTGGGCAGCACTGTAGGGGATCACCACAATGTCATCCGGATCGTTCAGGCCCGACGAGCCCTTTTGAGCCAGAACCCCGGAGACCACGAAGTTCTGGCCGTTGAGGGCGATCGTCTGCCCCACAGCGGAGGCCACTGAGTTGCCCACCAGATCTTGGGCCACGGTGTTGCCGATGACCGCCACCGTGGTGCCGTTGCTCGCGTCGCCCTCGCTGAAGTACGAACCCGCTGCGAGCGTATCGTTCGAAATGCCAAAGTACGACGGCGTGGTCCCCACAAACGTTGCGACCGCGTGGGTTGCGTCCTTATAGGTTCCCGTGACGTTCTGGGCGGTGACTACGGGCGCCGTCGCGGCGACATCGGGGGCCATGACAGGGTCAGTCAGCGAGGCCATGTCCTGGAGGGTCAGGTTGGTGCCGCGGGAGCGCGGACCGGTGACGGTTTGTCCGCCGCCCGCGGCGCGCCCGCCCGCCGTCGTCTGGCGGCTCACGCTAAGCACGTTGGTTCCCAGCTTGCCGATCTGGGCCTTGATGGCGTTGGAGGTTCCGGCGCCCACTGCCAGCAGGATGATGACGGACGCGATGCCGATCAGGATGCCGAGGGTGGTGAGTATGGAGCGCATCTTGTTGGCCATCACCCCCGTCAGGGCGAAGCGCACGGATTCGGCGATCATCATAGTGGCACCGCCGTCGCCAGGGGGTGTCCTTGGACGCCGCGGACCCGGTGGTCCTCAATGATGTGGCCGTCCTGGAATCGCACTACCCGGTTGGCCCGGGCTGCTACGTCGGCCTCGTGGGTGATCATCACGATGGTCCTTCCGTTGGCGTGCAAGGACTCGAAGAGGTCCAGGATCTCGTGGGAGGACTTGGTGTCCAAGGCACCTGTTGGTTCGTCAGCCAGCAGTAGCACCGGGTTGGTCACCAGGGCCCGGGCGATGGCGACGCGCTGTTGCTGACCTCCCGAGAGCTGCGAAGGCTTGTGGTCTGCGCGTTCAGCCAAGCCCACTGAATCGAGCACCTCCAAGGCCCGCTCCCGCCGTTCTTTCCGGTGCACTTTTGCGTAGGCGAGGGGCATGGAGACGTTGTCCACGGCCCTGGTTCGCGGTATGAGGTTGAAGTTCTGGAAGACGAAACCGATTTTCCGGTTGCGGATCTGCGCCAGCTGGTATTCGTCCAGGGTCCCGGTGTCGATGCCGTCCAGGTGGTAGGTACCCTGGGTGGCTCCGTCGAGGCAACCGATGATATTCATCATGGTGGACTTTCCGGAGCCAGAGGCGCCGATGATGGCCACGAAGTCGCCGCGGTCGATGGAAATGCTGACGGAGTCCAATGCCCGGACCTCGGCCTCCCCCTTGCCATAGATCTTGCTCACGGAGTCCAGTTGGATGACAGCGTCGTTCACGGCTGCTTACCCACCATTTCCGCGGGTACCGCCGGTACCGCCAGTGCCTCCCGTTCCGCCAAATCCGCCGGTACCGCCGAGGCCTCCCGTTCCGGTCCGTCCGGTGGTGGTGCTGGTGTCCAAAGTGGAGGAGATAGTCGGGAGTTCAATCTGATCGCCCGCGCTGAGACCGGTGAGCACCTGGGTGCGTCCGTTGTCCGTGATCCCGGTGGTGATGGTCACCGCCGTCGAGGTTCCGTTTTTGAGGACGCTGACCGTTTGCCGGGTCCCGGTGGTGGTGATTGCCAGCGAAGGCACCGTCAACGCGTTCTTGGCAGTTGCCGTGGTGACGGAAATGTTTGCGCTCTGGCCGAGCCGGAGGGCAGCCGGGGGATTCTTGATGGAGATGGTGACCGGGTAGCTGACCACATTGTTGGTTGTGGTGGCGTTCTGGGCAATCGCGGTGATGGTACCGGTGACGGGTGCAGCGGATGGGTCGGTCTTGAGGGCCGGGAAGGTGAAGGTCGCGGAGTCGCCGGTCTTCATGGCGGCGATATCCGATTCGGCGAAGTTGGCGATGACCTGCAGGTGCGCGGTGTCGCTGATCGTGATGAGTCCGGAAGAGGATGTGCTTGAGGTGCTCGTGGAGGAGCTGCCCGAGGCGGCCGAACTGCCGGATGCTCCGGAGGAACCCGAAGCGGAGGAACCGGAGCTGCTACCGGCGTTGCCTCCCACCACGGCGTTGACGGCGGTGATTGTGCCTGAAACCGGGGCGGCGAGGGAGCAGGACGCGAGGTTCTTGGTTGCGGTGTCGACGGCGATCTGGGCAGAGGTGGTGTTGGACGTGGCGCCCCCACCGCTTTGAGCTGAATTGAGGGCCGTCTGTGACGAGGCTAGCTGCTCTTTGTCCTTGAGGGCCGAGCTGGCTTGCTGGTTGACTGCCTGGGTGAGCGCCTGGTTGTCCTTCGCCAGCTGGGCCTGGGCCGCGTTGAGTGCGGTCTGCGCCGGCTGGCTGCTGGGCTGGGCGCTGGCAGCGGCCTGCGCAGACGCGACAGTGGCCGTGTCATTGTTCACGGCCGTCTGCGCCGCGGCGACGGCACTGGCCTGCTGGCTCGCGTCAAGATTGGCCGTCTGTTGGGCGTTGGCCAGGTTTTGGTTTGCCGAGGCTACCTGGTTGCTCGCCGAAGCCGCCTGTTGGTTTGCCTGTGCCGCGGCCGAATCCAATTGGGCTTGGGCAACGGCCAGGGCGTTCTGGGCGTTGGTCGGATCAATGGTGACCAGCACCTGCCCCGCCGTGACTTGCTGGCCCGTCACTGCTGAGACCGTGGCGATGGGCCCCGTGCAGTTCTGAGCGTTGATGACGGTGGTGCTTGCGGGCGAGACGTTACCGCTCGCCGTGGACACAGCCGCGAGGTCCACCGCGCTGACCGCGACCGTACGGGCTGTGGTGTCGGCGGCTGTTTGCGGTACGCCGTTCAGCACGAAGAAGGCGCCGGCGGCAATGCCGACTACGGCCACCCCGATGCCGCTATTGATGAGTTGAGGCTTTGAGAGCATGCCCGAACACTATGGTTGCTCGCTTGGAACATGCCGAGTGCTACCTGAGGGTTTGCCTTATGTGACGTGTTGCCCATCCTAGCCAGCCCGCCGCTAGTCTGGTGGGATGCGTAGCATGGTGCGAAGGGGCCTTTGGGGCACAAGGAGCATTGCGCGACTCGATCGGGCTGTGGTCCGCGCCGTTTCGCGCTTGCCTGAAGGCCGGCACGACGCCATTCTGAAGAACCTCTCGGAGGCCGCTACCAAGGGCAAGCTGTGGTTTGCCCTTGCCGGCGTTCTTGGGGCAGTTCCCGGCAAGCCTCGAAATGCGGCAATCCACGGGCTCTTGGCTCTTGGAGTCGCGTCGGCCGTCACCAATCTCGGCTTCAAGTCCCTCCTTCCGCGGGCCCGGCCGCTGCCCGAGCACCTTCCGGCTTTCCGCTTTGTGAACCCACAGCCCACCAGTTCCTCCATGCCCTCAGGCCATTCGGCGTCGGCGGTTGCCTTCACCCTTGGCGTTGCGCTGGTGCATCCCCGACTGGGGGCGGCGCTGGCCCCGGTAGCTGCGGGAGTGGCGTATTCTCGCGTGCATACGGGAGCCCATTGGCCCTCGGACGTACTGCTCGGCTCGACGATTGGCGCCGGAGCGGCCCTCCTGACACGAAAATGGTGGCCCCTCCGACCGCCAGTCCCGGACACGGAGCGTTCGCCGGCCGAGGCTCCACAAATCGACGACGGAGACGGGCTGAGTATCGCTGTCAACGCCCTCGGAGGTTCCTACTCGCCGGACACCGAGACACAGCTTCAGGAAATATTCCCTAAGGCGTATATTCGCTTGATTACTGAAGGCGAGGACATCGCGGATGAAATCCGGGCGGCCGCGGAGAAGCCGGGGACGAAGGCCTTGGGCGTGTGGGGCGGCGACGGAACGGTCGGCACCGCCGCGGATGCCGCCGTCGAGCATTCCTTCCCGCTGCTGGTGCTGCCCGGCGGTACGCTCAACCATTTCGCGCGTGACGTCGACGCCCGGTCGCTGGAAGGTGCCCTTGAGGCTGCCATGACGGGAGCCGCGGCGTGGACGGATCTGGGCCACGTGACGGCCGGCCGCGGCGTCGACGGCAAGGATGAAGTCACCGAGCTCATCATGCTGAATACAGCCAGCATTGGCGTGTACCCCAACTTGGTGCGGCGACGCGAGCGGCTGCAGCCCGCCTTGGGGAAGCCTCTTGCGGGGCTCGTTGCCGGGCTGCGCACGTTCGGCGCAGCAACCCCCACCAACCTCCTTATCAACGGGGTGCACCACAAGTTGTGGATCCTTTACTTGGGCCGCGGCCGCTATTATCCGCGGGATTTGGCGCCACTGACGCGGCCCGTGCTGGACGACGGCGTGTTGGACATCCGCATGGTGACGGCCGACGAGCCCTTTGCGCGGCTGCGGCTGCTGTGGGGGGTCCTGACGGGAACCGTGGCCACTTCCAAAGTGACGCATCTCAGCGAGGCCCCAGAGATCAACATCGAAGCGGTCGGAGAACCGCTCGTAATAGCGGTCGACGGCGAGCCGTTGCCTGGTGTGCGGACCGCAAAGTTCACGGTCCGGCGCCGCGCACTGCGGGTCTATTCTCCGCTTTCCTAGGGCTTTTCCCGGGGGGCTCTCGCAGAGCCGGAAGCTCCTCCGGACCCGGCCGGCATCATCCACAGGGACTACCCTGGCCGGACCCTGAATCATCCCTGAGACCGGCGATTTCCGCTGCGCAGGTGGCTAGCGTTGTACCTACAGTCAACACATAGCTGCAGCAAGCGGAGGGAACGCTTCCATGATTGAGGCAACAGGCTTGAGGAAGGTCTACGGCGCAAAGACAGCCGTCGACGGAATCAGCTTCACCGTACAGCCCGGGAAAGTAACGGGCTTCCTTGGCCCGAACGGCGCCGGCAAGTCCACCACCATGCGCATGATCATGGGTCTCGACCGTCCGACGTCGGGCGACGTCACCGTCAACGGACGGCATTACTCCCAGCACAAGGCCCCATTGCACCAAGTGGGGGCCTTGCTTGACGCCAAGGCGGTCCACACGAGCCGCAGCGCCTACAACCACTTGCGGGCCATGGCTGCGACGCACGGGATTCCGAACTCTCGCGTTGAGGAAGTCATCGAAATGACGGGCCTCACCGCAGTCGCCAAGAAGAAAGCCGGCGGATTCTCCCTCGGCATGGGCCAACGGCTCGGCATCGCGAACGCCCTCCTGGGTGATCCGCAGACTCTCATCCTCGACGAACCGGTGAACGGACTGGACCCCGAGGGCGTCCAGTGGGTCAGGAACCTTGCACGCTACCTGGCAAGCCAGGGCAAAACGATCTTCATCTCCAGCCACCTCATGTCCGAGATGGCCCAGACCGCCGATCACCTGATTGTGATTGGGCGCGGCAAGATCATTGCCGACACCTCGGTGGATGCGCTGATCGAGAGCCAGTCCCGCAAGCGCACCTTGGTACGTACCTTGGAGACCACGCGCTTGTCCGAGTTGCTGGCCCGCGACGGCGTCCGGGTGGAACAGAACGAGCGCGAGACCTTGGAAGTGTACGGGGTTGAACCGCTCCGTATTGCGCAGCTCGCCTTGGACAATCGGGTACTGGTTTACGAGCTCACTCCGCTCACGTCCTCGCTGGAAGAGGCCTACTTCCAGTTGACCAAGGACGAGGTGGAATACCACTCGCACATCACCGGCGGACCGGGAGCACAAGGCGGGCCGCTGGACGCCACCCCCGCCCGCGTCGGCGCCACATCCGCCGCCACCATGGAAGGGATCCAGTCATGAGCACCACAACCATCAGCAAGAAGCATGCGGTCCCGTCAGCCGGAACCAGCGGCGTCAATTTCCTTCGGGTGCTGAACTCGGAATCCATCAAGTTCCGGACCCTCATGAGCACCAAGCTCTTGTTGGTCCTGACTTTCGTGGCGATTGTCGGCATCGGCGTCCTGTCCGCCTTGGTCCGCTGGAACGTCGTCAACCAGATGGTCACGGTTGGCCGCCAGGGCCACACGGTGACGGCGAAGCAGGCCATTGAGTCGTTCCCTCCGGGACAGGGTTTCGATCTCTACAACCTTCCGAACGCCGGCCTAAATATCGGAATCCTGATCATGGGATCCTTGGCCGTACTGTTCATTGCTTCCGAGTACGCCACGGGCATGATCCGCTCAACCATGAACGCAGCCCCGGGCCGGCTCTCCACTTTCGGTGCCAAGGCCGTCGTCTTGATTGTTGTCTCCTATGTCCTGTCGATCGTGGCCGGCGTCGTCACTTTCCTGTTGGCGTCTCCCATGTTCGCCAACTTCGGGGTTGACCTTGGCTGGAGCACGGATGGAGTCCTGTACAGCGTCCTCACCGGAGGGCTGTACGTATCCGGAGTTGCCTTGATCGGGCTCTCGCTCGGAACTCTCCTCAAGAACCCGGCCGGTGGCATTACCGTCCTGGTGGGCATCATGTTCGTGCTTCCGTTCGCCGGCCAGTTCCTCACGTTCGCGCCGGGTGATTTTTGGAAGTACGTTCCCCAGTACCTGCCCAGTGACGCAGGGGGCCGGTTCTTGTCGATCGGCCACGCGGACGGCATCCTGGACCCATGGGCGGGCGGACTCGTGTTCCTCGGCTACGTCATCCTGTTCATGGTTCCGGCCCTCATAGCGCTGAAGAGGCGCGACGTCTGATCCGCAATGGCTTGATCCGAAATCCAGGAACCGTCGCTCCAGGCAAGGCCACACTAGGCTCAAGCCATGAGTGAACAGTTGCCAGCACAGGACGCGTCGGCCCACGTGGCCGATGCGTCCTTTGCTGAAATCACCCTGCGCCGCCGCGGCAGGATCCGGCGTTACCTTTTCGAACACCCACGTGTCATGGACACGGTGGTGGTGCTTTGCTATTCGCTCTTGGCACTGCCCACCTTCATTGGCTCCATCGTCGACGGCAAGTGGTTGGCCGCCGCACTGCTCGTTGCCATTGCGGCAATCTTGTTCCTGCGGCGCCGCTACCCGCTCAGTGTCACCGCGGCCGTGGCGGTCCTCGAAGTGGCCGTGACGCTACTGAACCCCTGGGGATCCAACGTCTCCGCAGGGTTGTGGTTTGCGCTCTACGCGGTGGCCGTGGCGAGGACCCGGACCTTCACGTTGGCGGTGTTTGGGGCGGCGAGCCTGCCGCTCACGCTGGTGTACCTGTTCATGTGGATCAGCCCGGTCACGCCATCCCACGCCGAGGCGATTCCGGAGAACTTCCATCTCATCAGCAACATCACCGCGGCGGTCAGCATTGTTTTGTCGAATTTGATCGCCACCGGAATTGGCATTTCGGTGCGGCAGCGGCGTGAGCACGAGAACGAAATCAGGGCCTGGGCGGCGCGCACTGCCCGCTTGGGGTCTGTCACCGAACGCAACCGGATCGCCCGCGAGATGCACGACGTCGTGGCCCACTCGCTGACGGTTATGATCAGTCTCTCGGACGGCGCCGCCGTCGTGGTCAAGAAGGATCCGGAGCGCGCAGGTGAGGTGCTCGGTGAGCTCTCGCGCACCGGCAGGACGGCGTTGGCCGATATGCGCCGTGTCCTCGGCGTGCTCCGGGACGACACTGGCGGCCCGGCGCCTTTGGCGCCCCTGGTCAGTGGCCACAACCTGAGCAAGCTGCTTGATGGATTCCGGACAGCAGGGCTGCCGTTGCACTATTCGCATACTGGCCCTGCCCTTCCCGAAGACCCGGCCTTGCAACTCACCGTTTACCGGATTGTGCAGGAATCCCTGACCAACGTGCTCAGGTATGGGCGCTCGTTGAGCCAGGTGGATGTGCAGATCGTGCGGGACGGTGACTCAGTCACCATTGAAGTGCGCGACGACGGCCGGGGCGCGCGCGACCCGGGGACCGAAGAGGTTGCCTTGGGAACGGGCCAGGGCATCGCGGGGATGCGTGAACGTGCCGGAATTTATGCTGGCACCGTAGATGCCGGTCCTGGCATAAACGGCGGGTGGAGGGTCCGTGCGGAGCTGAATTGGAATGGAGACAAGGGGAAATCATGACTGACAACGCTCCTATCAAGGTTCTGCTGGTGGACGACCAGCCCCTGCTGCGCATGGGATTTCGGCTCATCCTGGAAGGCGAAGAGGACCTCGAGGTGGTCGGCGAAGCCTCCGACGGTGCCGAAGCCGTAAGGAAGGTCGAGGAACTGGAACCGGACGTTGTCCTTATGGACGTCCGGATGCCTGCCATGGATGGAATCGAAGCCACACGGCGGATCACGGCGTCGGCGTCCAACGCGAGGATCATCATCCTGACCACCTTCGACCTCGATGAATATGCCTTCTCCGGGCTGCAGGCCGGAGCATCCGCTTTCCTGCTCAAAGATGTTGCGCCTGCCGAGTTGGTCCAGGGCGTCCGGCTCGTAGCCAGCGGTGACGCCGTGGTGGCTCCGAGGGTCACCCAGCGGCTGCTGGAGACCTACGTCCGCGGGGGCCGGGTGCCCGGCCAGGCACCAGACCAGCCCCGCGATCCCCTGCTCGAAGAACTCACGCCTCGCGAAACTGAAATGCTGGAGGCCATCGCGGGAGGCCTATCCAACGCGGAAATCGCCCACAAGTTCTTCCTGTCCGAGGCCACGGTCAAGACCCACGTTCGGCGGATCCTCACCAAGCTGCACCTGCGGGACCGGGTCCAAGTGGTGGTCTACGCGTACGAAACGGGACTCGTGATCCCGAGCAACCCGGACTACTAGGACTGCCGAATATTCCCTGACGATGCGGTATTTCCCTGAAGACGCGAATTCCGGCGTCGACAGGGAAATGCCGCGTCGCGAATTCGGAACAGCGTCGCCGGGGACACAGCTAGACTCGGAGCCATGCCTTCGAACTCCGCCGCTGAACACATCCAGGACCTTGGCGCATATGTGATTGCATCGCCGTCGAGCTTCCATGCCGTCGACGAGGCCGCGCGCCGGCTCGACGCGGCCGGTTTCACGGCGCTCGATGAACTTCAGCCATGGGAGCGCGGCGGGGGCAGATTCTATGTGATCCGGGATGGTGCCCTCATCGCCTGGGTGACACCGGAAGGCGCAACTCCCACCACGGCATTCAACATCCTCGGTGCCCACACGGATTCTCCGTCCTTCAAGCTCAAGCCCAAGCCGACAACAGGCAAGTTCGGCTGGCTCCAGGCCGGCGTGGAAGTATACGGCGGCCCCTTGCTGAACTCCTGGCTGGACCGCGAGCTCCGGCTGGCAGGGCGGCTCGTCATGCTGGACGGCACCCAGCACCTCGCGGCCACTGGACCGCTCTTGCGCTTTCCGCAGTTGGCCATCCACCTGGACCGGGCCGTCAATGACGGCCTCACGCTGGACAAGCAGCAGCACATGAACCCGGTGTTCGGGCTCGGCGACCCGACTTCCGCGGACGTCCTGGCAATCCTGGCTGAATCCGTGGCCGGAGCTTCGGTGGATCCCGCCCAGATCGGTGGCTACGACATCGTCGTCGCGGACGCGCAGGCGCCGGAGGTGTTCGGAGCCCAGGGTGAATTCTTCGCTTCGGGACGGCTCGATAATCTGTCTTCGACGCATGCCGGACTTGCAGCACTCACCGCGCACGCAGCCACGGGTGCGCCCGCCGGCGGCCCCATCGCTGTCCTGGCGGCGTTCGACCACGAAGAAATCGGTTCCGCCTCGCGCTCCGGAGCCTGCGGACCCATCCTCGAGGACATCCTCACCCGGATCTCCGACGGTCTCGGCGCGACGGTGAGTGAACGGCGCCAGGCGTTGTCGGCGTCGTTCTGTGTTTCCGCCGATGCTGGCCACGCCGTCCACCCCAACTACTCCGAGCGGCACGATCCCGCCAACCGGCCCATCCTCAACGGCGGACCGCTCCTCAAGATCAACGCCAACCAGCGCTACGCAACGGACGCAACCGGCGCGGCCTTCTGGGCCCGGCTTTGCGGCGAGGCGGGCGTCCCGTACCAGGAGTTCGTCTCCAACAACGACGTTCCGTGTGGCTCTACCATCGGCCCCCTGACGGCTACCCGACTGGGGATCCGGACTGTAGACGTCGGCGTGCCCCTTTTGTCGATGCACTCGGCACGCGAACTGTGTGGCGTTGAGGACCCGCGTCGCTTGGCTACCGTGGCCGAGTTGTTCTTCCGCTCGGCGATCTAGCTTTACTGCGGCGCGGGTTCAGGCGGCCCCGCTCAGGATGCGAGGCTCACCACGAGGTTGATGGTGGTGGCCAGGATCCCGACGCCGAAAACATAGGCGAGCAAGCTGTGCCGTAAGGCTGCGGACCGCATTGCCCTGGTGGTAATCGACGTGTCCGAGACTTGGTAGGTCATCCCAAGGCTGAATGCCATGTAGGCGAAATCCGTGTATTGCGGCGGTTCTTTTTGGTTGAATTCGATGCCGCGAGGCGGCTCGGCCGTGTAGTAAACCTCGGCATAGCGCAGGGTAAAGAGGGTGTGCACCAGGAGCCACGATGCCACCGCACCGCCGAGGGCGAGCAAGGCGAGCATGAATTTGTCGACGCCGTGCGCATCCTTGGCTCCGAACATCACCAGGACGAAGGCCGCGAGGGAGCCGACGGCGGCACACAGGATGAGGAGGTCGGCAGTGGACCGCCGTGGGTCTTCTTCCGTGGCATGGCTTGCCGTCTGATCGGCTTTCATCGGGGTGATGACTATCCACACGAAAACGTTGTAGACCGCCGCGGCCACTGCCCAGCCAGCGGCGGGCGCGTAGATCCATTGACCCCATATTCCGGTCGCTGCCGCGGCAGCGATCCCGGTGACGATCATCAGCATAAATCGCAATTGGGACCGCCTGGCCCGGGTGGACTTTGGCCCCTGGTTCTTTGCTGCGGCAGCATTCATAGTCCGATCATGTCACGGGTGCCGGCGGGCGGGCCGTCAATTTCCCGGACGCGGGGCGAACATAATAATTGCGACGCCCATAAGGCAAATCACGGCTCCGATAATGTCCCAGCGGTCCGGCCGGAAGCCGTCCAGGAGCATTCCCCAGGCCAAGGACCCGGCGATGAACACGCCGCCGTAAGCGGCAAGGACTCTCCCGAAATGCGCGTCCGGTTGGAACGCCGCGACGAAACCGTAGATGCCCAAGGCCACGATCCCAAAGCCTGCCCACCACCAAGGCTTGGCCTCCCTGACCGATTGCCACACGAGCCAAGCCCCGCCGATCTCGGCCAAGGCCGCGAGGACAAAGAGGGCGGTGGATTTCAGGATCGTCATGGATTCAGTCTGCCCGAGCCTTGCCGCTCTTCGCCGACGGCTGATCCGCACTTCTTGAGTTATCCACATACGCGAGGCCGCCCGTTCCACTCCGCCGACACGCCGAATAGGCTTAGACACGGGAAATGGACTAAGATATTGAAGTCTGTGCTGCGCCCTGCTTCCGCTTCTGGAACGGGTCGTGCGCACGGTTCATCGCAAATGAACCTCCTGTTACGGAAATGCCGTAACCGCTTAGCCCAAAGGAGGTGGGTTCACATATGCGTCCTTACGAATTGATGGTAATCATCGACCCCGAGGTCGAAGAGCGTACGGTAGAGCCGACGCTTCAGAAGTTCCTCAGTGTCATCACCACCGATGGTGGAACCATCGAAAAGGTTGACATCTGGGGCCGCCGTCGCCTCGCGTACGACATCAAGAAGAAGTCCGAAGGTATCTACGCTGTGGTGAACTTCACCGCCAAGCCGGAAACCGCCAAGGAACTTGACCGCCAGCTGAGTCTCAACGAGACCATCATGCGCACCAAGATCACCCGCCCCGAAGAGCAGAAGGTCGTTGCTGAGTAACTTCAGCTCCCGGCTTTCATTCTTTACCCCGCAGGAACGAACAAGGAGGCAGTAGATGGCAGGCGAAACCACTATTACGGTCATCGGTAATCTCACCAATGACCCCGAACTGCGGTTCACACCGTCAGGCTCGGCGGTAGCGAACTTCACCATCGCTTCTACTCCCCGGACCTTCGACCGCCAGTCCAATGAGTGGAAGGACGGGGAAACCCTGTTCCTCCGCGCATCGGTGTGGCGCGAAGCAGCTGAAAACGTCGCCGAATCCCTGACCAAGGGCATGCGCGTGATCGTTTCCGGCCGGCTGAAGAGCCGTTCCTACGAAACCAAGGAAGGCGAGAAGCGCACCGTTATCGAGCTCGAAGTCGATGAAATCGGCCCGAGCCTGCGTTACGCCAACGCCAAGGTCAACCGCACCCAGCGCTCCGGCGGTCAGGGTGGCCAGGGCGGCTTTGGTGGCGGCAACAACAGCGGCGGCTTCGGAGGTGGCGGCGCTGGTGCAAGCCAGGGCGGCAACTCCGGCGGAACTTGGGGCGGCGGCCAAGCCGCACCGCAGGAAGACCCCTGGGCTACCCCGGGTGTCAGCAACGCGGGCGGATGGGGCAACGGCCCGGATTCCGAACCTCCCTTCTAAACATTCATAAGTTCGACGCCGGAACCCGCCGTAAGTGCCGCGAGGCACCCGGGTGGCAACCGCCGTCGAGCACCACCATCCCGTGGATCCATTCCACGGGCTCCATAGAAAAGGAGCTCCACGATGGCTAAGGCTGAACTCCGTAAGCCCAAACCAAAGTCCAACCCCTTGAAAGCCGCTGACATCACTGTCATCGACTACAAGGACGTAGCATTGCTGCGCAAGTTCATCTCCGACCGCGGAAAGATCCGCGCCCGTCGCGTCACTGGCGTCACGGTGCAGGAACAGCGCAAAATCGCCCAGGCAATCAAGAACGCCCGCGAAGTTGCTCTGCTGCCTTACTCCGGCGCTGGCCGCGGCTAAGGAAGGGATTAACTAACATGGCAAAGCTCATTCTGACCCACGAAGTAACCGGTGTCGGTGCTGCTGGCGATGTTGTCGAGGTCAAGGACGGTTACGCACGTAACTACCTGCTGCCCCGCGGCTTCGCTCTGACCTGGACCAAGGGTGGCGAGAAGCAGGTTGAGTCCATCAAGGCTGCCCGCGCTGCTCGTGCACACGCTTCGGTTGAAGCTGCACAGGCCCAGGCTTCTGCGCTTTCCTCCAAGAAGGTCAAGCTCGTAGTGAAGGCCGGCGAAACCGGTCGTCTCTTCGGCACCGTCAAGCCGGCAGATGTCGCTGCTGCAGTTGAGGCCGCTGGCCTCGGCTCCATCGACAAGCGCAACGTTGAACTGCCGAACCACATCAAGTCTGTTGGTTCGTACCAGGCCAACGTCCGCCTGCACGAGGACGTTTCCGCTGTGATCGACCTTGAGGTCGTTGCAAGCAAGTGATGCAGGGTTCCCTGGAAGCTGTGGGGCCACACCGACGAGGGTCCCAGCCTGAGCTTGCGAAGGCTGGGAGTCGGTGGGGACTTGCGAAGCTTCGAGGGGGCATCACGCAGCGGTAATTCCTGACGTAGCTCGAAGGACCCCCGTTTCCGATTTCCGGAGGCGGGGGTCTTTTGCGTGGCCAGGGTTCGCGCTGCCCGCCGTGACCTGCATCCAGGGAACCGTGTGGCTATAGCAGGGAATAAAAGGAGCAGGGGCGCAGTTTGGGAGTATAGATGCAAACGCATGTACTCTGGTTTGAAGCCATCGAACCGCCGAGCAACAGGAGATCGCTATGGAAACCCGCCGCATAACCGTACTTTCCGCCGGACTTGGCGTACCGTCGTCGAGCCGGCTCCTTGCAGACCAGCTCGCCGCGTCGGCCAAGCGCCAGCTGGGCGACGCCGGGTACGAGGTGCGGGTGGACATCATCGAACTCCGGGACCTGGCCGTCGATATCGCGAACAACTTCGTGACAGGCTATGCTGCGCCGCGCCTGGCAGAGGTGATCGCCGGCGTCGACGACTCCGATGGCATCATCGCCGTGACGCCCGTCTTCAGCGCCTCGTACAGCGGGCTGTTCAAGTCCTTCATTGACGTCCTGGACCCGAAGTCCTTCGACGGCAAGGCAGTCCTTCTCGGCGCCACGGGCGGCACCGACCGGCACCAAATGGTGCTCGATTACGCCATGCGTCCGCTCTTCACCTACCTTCGCACCAGGATGACCCAGACGTCCGTTTTTGCCGGCCCCCAGGATTGGGGAAACATCGACGACGGCGCGTCCCCGCTATCCGTCCGCGTGGACCGGGCGGCGGGCGAGCTGACCCGGCTCCTGAGTGGGGAACAGCCGCACCGCAAGGTAGAGACGATGGAATCCTTGCCTTTTGAGCAGCTCCTCGCCGGGATCACGGCCGGACGCTAGGCGCGGCCGGGCTAACCCGCAACCGGTATCAGTCGTCCAGCAGCTCGATGAACTCGAGTGCCTGCTTCATGCTGATGTCGGAATGTTTAGTCAGGGCCAACGCCGCGGCTTCGACGTCGCCGCTCTTGGCAAGTGTGCGGATCCGCCCGTAGATTTCATCGTTGAGCATGTTGCTGCTTACCTCGCGTGTGACGTCGCCCTTGCTGGCGATCGCCCGGTAGCGGTACGGGAAGCGCTCAGGCTCGTCATCGTCGGGCAAGAGGTCCTGCGGGGCGGGCTCCGGCTTGCGGAAGGGCTGCGGATGCGCTGCGAGGGCGCCGACGGCGTCCCGGGAGGCACGCAGGCCTTCTCCGGTGGCGCTGAGATACAGCTTGATGGCCGCCATGGCCTGGCCTTGGGCGATCAGGGAATACAGCAGCCGGTGTTGATCCTCGCTCAGTTTCGCCGCGGCCTCGCGGGCCAGCTCCACCGGGTCCACTGCCGACTTGCCTGCGGCCGCATTGCCGCGACGTTCTGCTGCGCGGCGGGAGAGCGCGCGGCTGATCAGGAGCACGCCGACGGCGACGGCCACCAGGATCATGACCGGAACGAGTAGGGATTCCATGCGCTAAAGCCGATCTATGTAGTTCTTGGCGGTCAACAAGTCCGAGTGCGTTTCGTGGCGGAAAAGCTTGATGGCCTGGATCTTCTGTCCACTGCGGACCATGCCCTGCAACTGCAACGCAAACTGTGGATTCAACTGCCCATTGGGCAGGATGGGGCCGTTGTAGCCAGCCTGGCCGACCCCAGGGCTGGTCCCGACTTGTGCCTTAAGCGCCGCCCGCGACTGGCTGTCCTGCTGGGACTGTTGCTGTGCGTTCTGGCTTGGCCTTGTGGACGCATCGATGCGTGCCCTTGCCGCCGTTGCCGCCTGCACCTGGGCGGCCTGATGGGCTGCCGAACGGGCGGCCAACTCCCGCTGATACCGTTCGGCGTCGGACAACCCTGTGTCGCGTGGCTTGAACGCCGCCGTCAGAGCCCAGATCACCGCCACAAGGATGACAACGGGCATTGCGACCAGCAGTACATCCCCAACAGTGAAACCCATACTTAGAGCTTATGTCAGAACGCAGTTATCCACAGCACATTCCTGTTTCGGCATAGCTTCTGAGAGCCTGCTGTCAAATTCGCGGAGTGATTGTGGGGAGCATCACATTTTTGGCATATTTATCGCGCTTCGGGCCATTGAGTGGGCCCGGGAGTGTGGATTGGGCGAATTGGCCTGTGGATGACCGGCGGGACAAAATACTTTTGATCCACATGGCCCGGAGGACGTTTCCCCAGCTCAGGGCCCATTTTCCGCAAAAAGAATTTCTCTTTCCACAGGGTACTGCACAGACTGTGCACAAGTAGGGGCATGTTTTCAACACTTTATCCACAAGCCCGGCTTGGTGCCTCGGAAAAGCAGGGCTAACGTGGCTGAGTACCTGCTTTAGGTACTTGGAAAACCCCTGTTTCTCGTGTGCGGCGCCATGGCGCCGTCGGTAACCAGCGTGCCCGCGGCCGGTCTGTGGAAAAGCTGTGGAAATCGGGGAATCCTAAATTGTCGGTGCCCTGCGAAACAGTTTGGACCAGCCGGCATAAATCGGGCGGTCGGAGCAACCCGCACCGGGGCATTGGCCTACCGCACCGCCGGGAACAGTTATCTGCAGCGGTACACAATGGAGGACGGCTTGTCAGTTACGCACTTGGATTCGATCGAGGGTGGCCGGACATCGGACGCCAGTCGCAAACCTCCCCAGGACATCCCCGCTGAGCAGTCAGTTCTTGGCGGCATGATGCTCTCCAAAGACGCCATCGCCGACGTCGTGGAACTTGTCCGCGGCCATGACTTCTACCGCCCGGCCCACGAGACCATCTACGAGTCCATCATCGACCTCTACGGCCGCGGCGAACCCGCGGACGCCGTCACGGTGTCGGATGAGCTGACCAAGCGCGGTGAGATCAACAGGATCGGTGGCCCCGCCTACCTGCATGAGCTCATCCAGACCGTGCCCACGGCGGCCAACGCCGGTTACTACGCCGAAATCGTGGCAGAGCGCGCCGTGTTGCGCCGCCTCGTCAACGCCGGCACCAAGATCGTCCAGATGGGCTACGGGCAGGACGGTGAGGTGGAAGACCTCGTCAACCAGGCCCAGGCCGAGATCTATGCCGTGGCCGAACGCCGCACCGCGGAAGACTACGTGGCGCTCAAAGACGTCATGGAATCGACTGTTGACGAGATCGAGGCATCCGGCCACCGCGGTGAAGGCATGACCGGTGTCCCCACCGGGTTCTACGAACTTGATGAGCTCACCCATGGTCTGCACCCGGGCCAGATGATCGTCATCGCCGCGCGCCCGGCCGTCGGTAAGTCCACGTTCGCGCTGGACTTCGCCCGTTCCGCTGCCATCAAGCACAACCTCGCCACCGTGATGTTCTCCCTGGAAATGGGACGGAACGAAATCGCCATGCGACTGCTGTCCGCGGAGGCAACTATTGGCCTTCAGGACCTCCGCAAGGGCACCATCAAGGACGAACAGTGGTCCAAGATCGCCACCACAATGGGCCGCATGAACGACGCACCCCTTTTCATTGACGACAGCCCCAATATGTCCCTCATGGAAATCAGGGCCAAGTGCCGCCGCCTGAAGCAGCAGCATGACCTCAAACTGGTGATCCTCGACTACCTCCAGCTCATGAGCTCTGGCAAGAAGGTGGAGTCACGCCAGCAGGAAGTCTCCGAATTCTCGCGAGCCCTCAAGCTGCTGGCCAAGGAGCTCCAGGTTCCGGTCATCGCGCTCTCCCAGTTGAACCGTGGGTCCGAACAGCGCCAGGACAAACGGCCCATGGTCTCGGACCTTCGTGAATCAGGCTCCATTGAGCAGGACGCCGACATGGTCATCCTGCTTCACCGCGAAGACGTCTACGACAAGGAATCCCCCCGCGCTGGAGAGGCCGACATCCTCATCGCCAAGCACCGTAACGGCCCAACAAAGGACATTGTGGTTGCCTTCCAGGGCCATTACTCCCGCTTCGCGAACATGGCGGGCGAGACCGGCGGCGGGTTCTAACTCCGGCCGACGTCGCGGGCTCCGGTCGGCAGTATAGACCTGCGTACCTACCCGCCATTAAGCAGGTGGTCCGGCATCCGGTTTCCCGGCGCCCCTCCGCGGATCTCCAGCAGCTCGCGGGCGTGGGCGTGAAGTCGCCGGTCCTCGTCCGTCTGCGGTATCCACGGTGGGATCGGAACGGACGTGCCGGTCTCATCCCGGGCCACCATGACTGTCAGGCAGTATGTGGTCAGGTTCATCTCGCGGCTCTTCGGGTTTCCTGAACGCACGTGCACGGCAATGTGCATGCCTTTGTGGCCCGTGTACACGAGGCGGGCTTCGACCTCCACCACGTCGCCGATCATGAGCGGGCGGTAGAAGCGCACGCCGCCGGAGAACACGGCCACCGTGTCCTTGCCGCAATAGCGGGAAGCGCAGACGTAGGCGGCCTCGTCTATCCATTTCATGACCATGCCGCCGTGGACCTTCCCGCCCCAGTTCACATCGGTGGGGGCCGCCATGAAGCGCAGAACAACCCGCTCGGCCGTACCGGCGTCGGTATATTCCTGTGCGTTCATGGCTTCGACAATCTGTTCCCGCACGGCGATCCTGGCGAGGGCACTGTCTCGCTGCTCAATCTCCTCCGGCGTCGACGGCTCGAACTGGGGAACCGGGACCGGCCTGCCGTCGGGGCCGACGGCAACGAAGATCACCAAGCACTGGCTGCGCATCGTTGCGGGGCCGCCCTTGGGATCGCCGGAGGAAACGATGGTCCGGATGTGCATTGAAGAGCGTCCCGTGTAGACGATGCTGGCTTCCACCTCCACCATGTCTCCGCTGTTCACGGGATCGGCGAAATGGATGTTGCCCACGTAAGCCGTGACGCAGTAGGACTTCGACCAGCCAACGGCTGCCGCGTAGGCGGCCTTGTCCACCCACTCAAGAACTGTTCCGGCGTCGACGGACCCGCTGTGTCCGACGTCGGTGGGGGAAGCAAGGAACCGCAGCGTGACGGAATGGGAGGGGAACTCGCTCATGACGTGAGTGTATCGACGGCGCGGATCGTGATGCGCAGTATGACGGACTGTCGACGCCCAAACGGATCCGCGACGCCCAAGTCGGTCTGTGATGCGCAAACGGCTGGCGACGCCCAATTCGGGTATCGCCAGCCAGTTTAGGTGTCGCCAGCGCGAAAGCGCACGCCGATCTTAGGCGAGGATGCCCAGCTTGGAACCCTTCCTGCCGAAGGCTGCGGCGTCGACGGAGATCCGCCCGGCGCCGGTCAGGGCCACGGCCACCGCTCCGGCGGCGAGTGCAAGCACCAATTCGTACCCGCCCTTGTCGGCAAACAGGCCGGCCGGGGCATGGACCAGGAACAGGGCGCCGAGCATGTCCAGCGCAAGGAGGGCGGCGAAGACGCGGGTCAGCACGCCCGCGATAAGGGCGATGCCGCCGACCAGTTCGATGGTTGCAACGATCGGGGCTACAACGTCGGCGGCCGGAACGCCCATCTTGCCGAACGCGGCTTGGGTCCCGGCGATGGTGAACTCATTGAATTTCTGCCAGCCATGCGCAGCGAAGATGAAGCCGACGATGACGCGCAGGACGGTAAGGGCTGTGTTGGTCAGGGTGGACTGGTTCATATGATTGCACCGGTTTCGGGTAGCGGTTGACTGTCGAGAAGCTCCACGGCAGGAGCCGATTTGTTGAAGCTTCAACTCAAGCTTTTCGAACTTTGCTTGAAGTGTCAAACAAATGTGACGTGGCCGAACCGTCTCCACCACCCTGTGTCGCTATTGATCCCTGCGCTTTGCTTCCAGCCATGGCTTCAGAAGCCGCGTGGTGACGGGCAGGAAAATGTAGACCATGAGTGGCGTCAGGACGCAGATGTTCAGCAGCACTTGGAGCACCAACGGCCAACCCTGGACTAGCGGGTGGAGCAGGAAATTGGCCAACAGGCTCAACGGAAAGAACGGCAGGAAGATGCTGACGGCCTGCTTCCAGCGCGGAGGCACCACCGTCTCCGGGACGATGAGGTTCACATCGCCGGGTTGGGAAAACCATCCCTCGATCCCGGAACGACGCTCCACCCGTGTAACCTCCATGAGTTCGGTGGCGCTTTCGATCCACCAGCGGCGTTCTTCGGATTCCTCCCAAGCCTGCAGGGTCTCCGCGTCGGCGAAGCGGTAGAGCATGTGCCATTCATCGGAATCGGCGGCCGTGCGCACCCACCCTGAACCGAGGTAGCCGGGCCATTCACGGGCCAATTCCTGGCCTGCATGGGCCCAGGCGTTGGCTTGGCGGGTGTAGCCGGGAGTGATGGTACGGGCAACGGAAACGGTAATGGGATGCTCAAGCGACACCTCAACAATCTACTCGCCGCTGCCCGGCTAGGCTGGGAAAGTGCCCCAAACAGTGACTCGTCCCACCGCGCCCTCCAACGCCCGCGAGATTCTGCGCCTGGCCGTCCCCGCTTTTGGTGCGCTCATTGCCGAACCCCTCTTCCTGCTGGCCGACTCTGCGATTGTCGGGCACCTCGGCGTCCCGCAGCTCGCGGGCGTGGGGCTGGCTTCCACGGTGCTGCACACCGCCGTCGGACTTATGGTCTTTTTGGCATATTCGACAACTCCGGCTGTGGCGCGGGCCATCGGGGACGGAAAGCTTACTAAAGGGCTCGCCGCAGGGCGCGACGGCGTGTGGCTGGCCCTGCTGCTGGGCACGGTCCTGGCGGCGGCCGGCTTCCTCGCAGCTGAACCGCTGGTCGGGCTACTCGGGGCCAACGGCGAGGTCCGGGCATACGCCGTGGACTATTTGCGCTGGTCCATGCCGGGACTCGTAGCCATGCTCCTGATCTTCGCCGGCACGGGTGTGTTGCGCGGAATGCAGGACACCCGCACCCCCTTGGTGGTCGCGACGGCGGGCTTCGCCCTCAACATCGCCCTCAACCTGGTCCTGGTCTACGGGCTGCACTTGTCCGTGGCGGGGTCCGCCATCGGCACCAGCATCGCGCAATGGGCCATGGCTGCCGTCTATTTGGTGATGGTGGGCCGAAATGCCCGGCGCCATGGCGTTTCGCTGCGTCCGGACTGGCGTGGCATCCGCACGATGACCACCGTCGGTTCTTGGCTCATGCTCCGCACCCTCAGCCTGCGCCTGGCAATCCTGGCCACGATCCTGGTGGCCACTTCCCAGGGTCCGGTGAACCTCGCCGCGCACCAACTCGCGATGACTATCTTTTCCTTCCTTGCCTTCGCCCTGGACGCCTTGGCGATTGCCGCGCAGGCCCTCATCGGGAAGGAACTCGGAGCTTCCCATCCGGATCGGGCTCGCGAACTCACCCGCACGATGATCCGGTGGGGCGTGGGCTTCGGCGTGGTGACCGGCGCGCTCCTCGCGGTGGCGGCACCCTGGGCGGGCTTCCTCTTTACTCCCGACGCCGGCGTTCAGTCCTCGCTCACCGCGGCGCTGTGGGTGCTCGCCGTCGGGCAGCCTCTCGCCGGGTACGTCTTCGTCCTGGACGGCGTCCTGATCGGCGCAGGCGACGCCCGCTACTTGGCGATTGCCGGCGTCGTGAACCTTGCGGTTTATCTGCCCCTTTTGGCCGCAGTCCACCTGACAAGGCCCGACGGCGCGTCGGGGCTCGCGTGGCTGTGGGCAGCGTTTGCGCTGGGCTACATGCTGGCCCGTGGAGTCACGCTGGGGCTGCGGGCCGGCACGGACAAGTGGATGGTCCTCGGTTCGCACTAAACTGGACGGGTGACTCTCCCCGCCTCTTCAGCGACTTCATCCACGCCCACAGCAGCTGGACTCTGGAAACCCGTCCTTCTCCGTGCCGGCGTTGCGCTGGTGTTCGGAGCCGTGACCGTGTTCTGGGGCTCGCCGTCCGTACAAGTTCTCGCCTGGGCTGCGGGACTCTATCTCCTGGCAACGGCGGGCGCCGCGTTCCTCGCCGTCAGTGCTCCTGCCGCCGTAGCGGTCGTTGTTGCTTTGGGCGGAGTTGGCGCCTTGATCACGCAATCCGACACCGGGGTGGCGGTTTCCGCGCTCGTGGGACTGCTGGTGCTGGGGTTGTCCGAACTGGTCCAAGGATTCCGTCAGCGCGGACGGCACGTGCTTGCCCGCGACTGGATGATTTCCGGAGTGGTGGGAATCGGTACCGCCGTGGCGTTGCCGTTCTTCATCAGCCTCGGGGCACACGCACTGCTCGGTGTTGCCGGTGGTGGTGCCATCGTCTCGGGGGTCTTGTGGGTGCTTTCCGGCCTGAGCCTGCGGCACGATGGGCGAACCCCCTCCGCCGAGGCCGTAAACTAGTAGTCGTACGTTCTACTCTGCGTAGAAATCTCACGGCGCGCACGGCGCCAGCACCCACGCCACATTGGAGGAATGACCTTGGCTGACCAGAAACCAGGAGAGCCGCGCAAGACGCGGACCTCGGTTAAGGGACCGCTGATGTTCTCCGCGTTCTGGGGCGTCGTGATCTTCTTCGCCGTGCTGATCTTCGCCTCCGGTGGTAGTGCCCGCACTCCGCGCTTTGATCTCGCCTTTACCGGTGCCGGCATCGCATTTATCGTGAGCCTTGTTATCGCGGCCATGCTTTCCATGAGCCACAAGGAAAACGCCGAGCATCTCGGCAAGGGCTCGGGCGTCAATCTGAGTTCCAGGAAGCCGGGCCACGGCCACGGTTCTGCGGCCCCCCAATCGGGCAGCGAGACGGAAAACCCCGACGCCGGCCCGCGCTAGGTTACTGGCCAGGTTCGCGTCACGCCGCGCAACTTTTATCCGCCTGGCCACCGCGGCAAGCCCGGAAACACGCGGCAGACCGCCGTCGTCGGCTCCGAAAAGTTGCCGGACGTGACTGACTCCGTTGGCTCAATCTGTTCCCGACGCTTTCCGGGCCCGATAGGCGGCCACGTGCGTGCGGTTGGCGCAATTTCCGGTGTCGCAATAGAGCTTGGAGCGGTTGCGGCTCAAATCCAACACGACGGCGTCGCAATCGTCCGCGGCGCACACCCGTAGGCGGTCCATTTCTTTGCTGCGGATCACGTCTACGAGTGCCATGGCAGCTTCCGTCCCCATGCGTTCGGCGAGGGGCGCTTCCGGAGTGGTGGCGTGTAGGTGCCAATCCCAATGGTCGTGTTTGACCAGCTGGGGGAGCGCGCGCGCGTCGGTGAGGAGCTGGTTGACGGTCTTTGCGAGCGCATCCTCATCGGAGGTCCAAAGGGAAGCGAGCTGGCTCCGCAGGCGCTTCACGCTGAGTAGCTCGGCCTCGGTCCCGGCCCTTGTCCCGGTGAATTCTTCCGCGTCCAGGAAGGCGTTAAGGTCGGCGACGCTCGTGAGGGATTCGGTGCCGTTGGCGGACGTATTGATCAAATTGACCACGCTGCGCAGCGCCACTTCAGTGTCAGGTGCAAAAAGCACTTTGACTCCTTACATCTCTCGGGGGTATTGTCAGCAGCGTAACCCATTTTACTCCTGACAGGAGGCTGCTGTGTCAGCTGCAACAACCCGGGCTGGTGCTGGAGGTTTCATGGCATCGGGCCTGGGGCTCGCGCTCTTCTCCTCAGCGGTCTTCGGTCTGTCCGGCTCATTTGCCAAGTCCCTGCTGGAAACCGGGTGGACCCCCGGTGCTGCTGTTGCCATTCGGCTGAGCGGTGCCGCACTCATCTTGGTGATCCCCGCCGTCGTCGCCCTCCGGGGCCGTTGGCACCAACTCAAGGACAACTGGCTCACCATTCTCTTGTTTGGCGTGATTGGCGTTGCGGGATGCCAGCTTTTCTATTTCAATGCAGTGTCCAGGCTGTCCGTCGGGGTCGCGCTGCTGCTCGAATACCTCGCCCCCACAATGATCGTGCTGTGGCTGTGGGCAGCGAGCCGACGCCGTCCCCGGGCGCTCACCGCTATCGGAACGCTGCTTTCCCTTGGTGGACTCGTCCTGGTGCTTGACCTGACCGGTTCCGTGAAGGTGGACTTCGCCGGCGTCCTGTGGGGCATGGCCGCGGCCGTCTGCCTAGTCATTTACTTCTTCATCACAGCCAAGCAGAACGACGCGCTTCCGCCGATCGTCCTGGCCTCCGGCGGGCTCATGGCAGGTTCCATCCTGATCTGGATTGCCGGTGGGACCGGACTGCTATCCATGACTTTCGCCAACGCGGACACCCAACTCGGGCCGTGGACCACGCCGTGGTGGGTTTCCATCGCGGGCTTGGTCATCCTGTCTACCGTGCTTTCCTACGTCACGGGGATCATGGCTGCCCGCGGTCTCGGATCCAAGGTGGCGTCCTTTGTCTCGCTCACTGAAGTGCTGTTCGCTGTGGTGTGGGCGTGGCTGCTGCTTTCCGAATTGCCCGGAACCATCCAGCTCCTCGGTGGTGCGCTCATCGTGTGCGGAGTGGTTTTGGTTCGCGTTGACGAGCTCCGGGCTGACCAACGTGATGCCGCGGAGCCCGGCAAGCATGAGGTGGCCCGGGAGCTTGACCACGCGAACGACGTCGAGCCGGTTCCTTCCGAGAGGGTCTTCTAGACCGATCCCCGTGCGGGCTAGCGATTGGTTGTTGACCCCGCTGGCGGTTAGTGAGGACCGCATTAACGATAGAAGGTCCGGGCGCCGCAGCGTCCGGACCTTCTGGGTTCACCGTGTTAGCGGGAAGCCTGCTCCGGGGGCACAACGTCATTTCAGGGATCCCGGAAGACCGGGCCTGGGCCTAGCATGTTGGTATGTGCCGCAACATCCACACCCTTCACAACTTCGAGCCACGGGCCACCTCGGCGGAGGTGGAAGCTGCAGCCCTTCAGTACGTGCGCAAAATCAGTGGCAGCACCAAGCCGTCCAAGGCGAACGAGGAGGCCTTCGCTGAGGCCGTCCACGAGATCGCGCACATTACCCAGCATCTGCTCGATTCCCTTGTGACCCACGCGCCAGCGCGGAGCCGCGACGAGGAGGCGGCCAAAGCCAAGGCCCGGGCTGCCGTTCGTTTCGGAACGGCTTAGGCCCGGACTGACTGGCAGTTGTGTCGCTTACCGGCCGGTTTGCGACAGCAACTGTGAGTCAGCCGAGTGGGTCGGAGCTATTTTGCGAACGACCGGAGCCGTAGCGAGTTCGTGACCACCAGGACCGAGCTTGCTGCCATCGCCGCGCCGGCGATCATTGGGTTGAGCAAACCAAGGGCCGCCACGGGGATACCGATGGCGTTGTAAAAGAACGCCCAGAACAGGTTCGTCTTGATGGTGGTGAGGGTCTTCCGGGATAGCTCGATGGCTTGAACGAGTTGGCCGAGATCGCTACCCATCACGGTCAGGTCCGAAGCTTCGATTGCAACATCCGTGCCCGAACCCATGGCAATCCCGAGGTCGGCTTGCGCGAGGGCCGCTGCATCGTTGACTCCGTCCCCGGCCATGGCAACGGTGGAGCCCTGGGCTTGTAGTTTCCTTACCGCGTCCACTTTGCCTTCCGGCAGGATGCCCGCGAACACATCTTCCGGGGCGATCCCGACGGCGGCAGCCACTTGGGTAGCGACCGCGGCGTTGTCTCCAGTCAGCAGCATGGGCCGGATTCCAAGTTCCTTGAGCCTTGCTATCGCTGCGGCCGAACCGGGTTTGACGGTGTCCCTGAGGGTGACGATTCCAGCAGGCTCGCCATCCACGGCAACCCAGATGGCGGTGGCGCCACCGGCTTCCTCAGCGACCAGGGCCTGGCGTTGCGAATCGTCGGGGAAGATCCCGTTCTGTTCCAGCCAGCCGGTCCTGCCGGCGACAACAATGCGCTCAGCTCCGCTTCCGGTTCCGTTCGCCGGAACTGTCCCGCGAACTCCCCCGCCCGGGGCGGAACTGAAGTCCTTCACGTTAGGGAGCCTGCCGGCGTCGGGCACCGCAGACTTGGCTGCAGCGGCGATGGCCTGCGCAATAGGGTGCTCCGAAGCTGCCTCGACAGAACCCGCGATAGACAGGACGTCGGCAGGAGAGTGCCCATTCAGCGCCACCGTGTGTCCGACGGCCAGCTTGCCGGTGGTCACGGTACCCGTTTTGTCCAGCAGAATGGCGTCCACGGTGCGGGTATCTTCAAGCACCTGCGGGCCTTTGATGAGGATGCCGAGTTGCGCACCGCGACCGGTTCCGGTCAGGAGGCCCACTGGTGTGGCGAGGCCGAGCGCACACGGGCACGCAATCACGAGCACCGCAACTGCCGCCGTGAACGAGGCATTGAGGTCTCCGTTCAGGACGAGCCACAGCACGAAAGTAACGACGGCGAAGACGAGCACCACCGGAACGAACACGGCGCTAATACGATCCGCGAGCCGTGCAATCGGGGCCTTGCCCGTCTGCGCTTGGCTGACCAGACGCCCCATCTGCGCCAGTGTTGTCTCGGAACCGACTCTCGTGGCGCGGACCAGCAGGCGTCCCGAAGCGTTGATGGTGGCACCAGTAACCTGGCTGCCCGGGCCGACTTCCACCGGCACGGATTCGCCCGTGATCAGCGAAGCGTCGACGGCGGATGCACCGTCCGTCACCACGCCGTCGGTGGCAATCTTCTCGCCGGGACGGACCACGAAGATGTCCCCGGCCACGAGTTGCTCGGCCGGGATCTTGTGCTCGACGCCGTCGCGCAGAATCGTTGCGTCCTTGGCGCCCAGATTCAGGAGGGCCTTAAGGGCATCGCCAGCCTTGGCTTTGGCGTTGGCCTCAAGGTAGCGGCCAAGGAGTAGGAACGTAGTGACGACGGCGGCAACTTCGAAGTACAGCCCGCCGCCCATCCCCGTGGATTCCATGCCGGGGTGCTCCGTCATCATCGGGTTGGCGAAAAGCTGCCAAGCCGAAAAGAGGTACGCGGCCAGGACGCCGATGGAGACAAGCGTGTCCATGGTGGAGGCGAAGTGGCGGGCGTTGATGGCTGCGGCGCGGTGGAAGGGCCAAGCACCCCACGTCACCACCGGAAGTGCCAGCACGGCGGCGACCCATCCCCAGTGCGGGAACTGCAATGCCGGAATCATCGAGATGGCGAAGACCGGGACCGTCAGTATGGCAGCGGCGATCAGCCTTGGACGTAACTTGGCGGCGGCCGGACCGTGATGCATGTGGTCTTCGTGGGTGCGCAAGTCGTGCTCGCCCTGCGCTTGCGCTTTGTGGTCGGCAGCCGCGGCGGCACCGTGCCCGTGTTCGCCAAGGTGCCCGGCGTCGGTCTCGGGCGCGCCGAGCGTGCTGGGTTCGTGGTGGTTGGTGATGGATGGCGTTGGCCTTGATTCGCGGATCCAGGCTTTGTAGCCCGTGGCGTTGACCGTCTCCACGATTTGTTGGTCGGTGACGTTTGCCGGAACTGTTACCTGGGCTGATTCGAGGGGGAGGTTCACGGAGGCTTCCACGCCGTCGAGTTTGCCCAGCTTCCGCTCCACGCGGGCCACGCACGATGCGCACGTCATGCCCTCTATGTCGAGTTCGATGACGCGTGTACCTTGCTGGTGCAAGATGCCCTGATCGCTCACGCTGGCCCCTAGGCCTCGTTGGCAACTACCAGGTAGCCGGCTTCGGCGACGGCCTCGCCGACTTCGGACGGCGACAACTCCTGGGTGGAGGTGATGGTGACCGTGGAGATTCCGCCGGCGTTCAGATCGATTTCAACACTTTCCACGCCGGCCAAGGACTCGATTTCCTCGCTAACGGCTGAAACGCAGTGCCCGCAGGTCATTCCGGAAACGCTGACGTTAGTTTGGATGGTGGCTGTGTGGCCCACGGCGTGCTCCTTGGTGGTGAGTTGGATGGTGTGGTGAGAGCTTGCGGGATTACCGCAGCAGGCGCCCGATGGCATCGGCGGCCTCCTTGACCTTGATGTCGATTTGTTCTGCGCGAACCACGGGATCTGATTCCGATGCGGCTCCGACTACGCAGTGCCCAATATGTTCCTCCATGAGCCCGAGGCTCACGGCGTGCAGGGCTTTGGTGACTGCCGAGACCTGCGTGAGGATGTCGATGCAGTATTTGTCCTCTTCGACCATGCGCGCAATACCGCGTACTTGGCCCTCGATCCGCTTGAGGCGCCGAAGGTAGGCGTCCTTGTTGGGGGAGTAACCGTGTTGGGAATGCGCCCCGTCCTCGATCTCGATGCCGGGCTGCGCAATGCTCAAGTCCACCGGGTTCAACTCTGCGGACTTCAAATCTGTTGGGTTCACATCGACCGTGCTCATGTTGCAAAGATATACCCCCAGGGGGTATAAATCAAGTACCCCCGAGGGGTATGCGCCAAGTCATAAAAGGAGGCCGTTTTACAAATTCTCGTTTTGCAATGCAAACCTTTTGCGGCTTGTGCTTCCGCTCACATAAGTATGTTTGTAAAGTTTCCTTCCATACCCGACGCGGGGGAACCGCCGGGCAACTAACCCTTTTCTCATGGAGGATCCATTGAAAATCGCACGCTCTGCGGCTGCCTTTGCCCTCGCCGCCCTCGCCCTGACGGCCTGCGCCCCGCCCACGTCGAACAACGCCGCATCATCCTCGGACGACAAGTCCGGCACCATCCGCGTGTGGCTCTTCTCGGAAGTCAACCAGGATCCCAAGTCCGCTGTAGTCAAAGCAGCCGTATCCGATTTCGAAGCCAGCCACAGCGGCGCCAAGGTTGATGTCCAGTACATCCCGGTCGACAGCCGGGCGGAGCGCTTCAAGGCCGCGTTCAACGATCCCTCCAGTGCTCCCGACGTCGCCGAATTCGGCAACACGGACCTCGCCAGCTATGTCGCATCGGGCGGATTGTCCGATATGACCGCCGACATCAAGGGCTGGGACGAGTCCAAAGATCTTGACAGCAAAATCCTGGCCACTACAGACATTGGCGGCAAGAATTACGGCGTGCCCTGGTTCGTGGGTGTCCGCGCCCTCTACTACCGCACCGACCTCCTGAAGGCAGCAGGCCTTGAGGTCCCCAAGACCCTCGCCGACGTCGAAACCGTGGCCCGCGCCGTCCGTGCGGCGAACCCGGACACGCTCGGCATTTCCGTCGGTGGAGCCGCCCAGTTCTCCGCCATGCCCTACCTCTGGGCCAACGGCGGCAGTATTGCCACGAAGAAGGGCGATACCTTTGCCTCCGGGTTGGACTCGCCGGAATCCAAGGACGGCATCTCTGCCTACGCCCGGCTCCTTAGAGACGATATCTGCCCGCCGCAGACTTGCGCCGAATTCGGCGGAAACGCCAGCGTCCAGCAGTTCATCGCTGGAAAATCAGCCATGACGATCGGTGGCGACTTCAACTACAAGGCAGTGGCTGCCAGTGCCGTCAAGGACAAGTTCGCCGTAGTTCCGGTTCCCGGAAAGACCGCTGGATCGATCGCCCCGGCCTTCGCGGGCGGAAACAACCTTGGCGTCTTCAATAGCAGCAAGCACCACACCTTGGCCGCCGACTTCGTCAAGCTTTTGGCCAGCAAGAAGTACCAGCAAAAGATGTTCGATTCCATGGGCAACCTGCCCACTTTCAGCGATGTGCAGAAGACCGTGGCGGACTCCAACCCGCAGGTTGCGCCTTTCATCAAGACCCTCGCCGCCGGCACCAACTTTGTCCCGGTGACGGAAACCTGGTCCACGATCGACGCCCAGGGCATCTTCACGGGCATGTACCAGAAGATCGTTACTGGCAAGGCGGACGTCAATACGGCCAGCGCCGATGCTGCCAAGGCCATGAACAAAGTCTTCGGATCCAAATGATGCGGCTACTGTCTCGAGCCGGATCCGCACCAGGCGGTGAGGCATGACGGCGCTCGTATCGGCGAAAGCGAACACCACCGGAACACGGAACCGCAAGCCGACGACGGCGGGCACCTCCCGCCGTCGTTCGCTAGGCAAGCGCGGCCTGGAGCCGTGGCTCTACCTGGCTCCGGCGTTCATCGTCCTGATCGCGTTGCTCGGATACCCGATTTTCCAGCTGATCAACGTTTCCTTGTACGACTACCGCCAAGCCCAAGTCAGTGGCAAGGCATCCCTACAGTTCACAGGCCTGGAGAACTACCAGAAGCTCGTCGCCGATCCTGAGTTCTGGTCTGTTTTGGGCAACACCGTGCTGTTCGCGGGCGCTTGCGTTGTCCTGACTCTGCTGGTGGGAATATCTTTGGCAGTACTGGCCACGCGGTTGCGGCCCTGGGTCCGGACGGCGCTATTCGTGGTCTCGCTCGGTGCTTGGGCCACCCCGGCCGTTACCGGCAGCGCCGTGTGGCTCTTCCTGTTCGATCCCACTCTGGGGCTAGTCAACAAGGTGCTCGTGTCCGTGGGCCTGACCCAGTTCAACGGCTACTCCTGGACCTACGACAAGTGGTCGGCCTTTGGGCTGGTGGCCAGCGAGGTGGTGTGGTGTTCGTTCCCGTTCGTGCTCGTGACGGTCTACGCCGGCATCCAGGCGATTTCCGCCGAAGTGATTGAGGCGGCCCGGCTGGACGGTGCTTCTATGCCCCGGATCGCGCGCAGCATTATGCTTCCCATGCTGCGGCCAATCGTGATCGTGGTGACCATCCAGTCGATTATCTGGAACTTCAAGATCTTTTCGCAGATCTACATCATGACCAACGGCGGCGGCATCGCCGGACAGAACCTCGTGCTGAACGTCTACGGCTACCAACAGGCATTCGCAGCCAGTCTTTACGGCCTCGGCTCGGCCCTCGGTGTCATCATGACCGCCCTGCTGATGATCATCACCCTGGTGTACCTCCGCATCCTCAAGAGAACGGGAGAAGTCCTGTGACCGCCGTCGACGTTTCACTCCGCAAGAACCGGGCTGCGCCGGAAGCTCAGCAAAAGTTCCGCAAGGGCGGACGACGCCGTTGGGGCGCCGATGCGGCGGCACTCGCCATCGCGCTCCTCGTCGCGTTCCCCCTGTTCTGGATGGTCCTTTCGGCACTCAAGCCGAAGACAGCACTCAACGCAGGCGACGCGGCGCCGTTCACCCTCGAACCGTCGTTCGATTCCTTCATGCGGGTCCTGTCCGTGAACAATTTCGGTAGGTACTTCCTCAATAGCGTGATTGTGGCGCTCCTTGTCGTCATCATTTCGACGGTGCTGGCCTTCCTGGCGTCCGTGGCGCTGACCCGTTACGAATTCAAAATGCGCACCAAGCTCCTGATCGTGGTCCTGGTGTCCCAGATGGTTCCAGTGGAAGCGCTGACGATTCCGCTGTTCTTCCTGCTCCGCAACGCGGGCGAGGCGATACCGCTGGTGGGTTTGAACCAGCTCGGCTCCCTTGTGCTGGTGCACGTCGGCTTCAGCATCCCGTTCGCGATCTGGATGCTTCGTGGGTTTGTTGCAGCCGTGCCTGTGGAGATCGAGGAAGCAGCGCGTCTGGACGGGGCAAGTGGCTTCCGTTTTGTGCGCTCGGTGCTCTTCCCGCTGGTGGCGCCCGGCGTGGTGGCGTGCTCGGTATTCTCCTTTATCTCAACGTGGAATGACTTCCTGTTCGCGAAGACGTTCATCATTTCCGCCCAGGAGAACCAGACCCTGCCTATGGCATTGTTGACGTTCTTCAAGCCCGACCAGAACGATTGGGGTGCCATCATGGCCGGTTCCGTGATCATGACCATTCCGGTGCTGATCTTCTTCATCGCCGTGCAGCGAAAGCTTGTGTCCGGCCTGGCTGGGGCGGTGAAAGGATGAGCGCCGCAGATCTGCTGGTTCCCGTTCCGTGCTCGGTTGAGTCCGGCGACGGTTTCCTGGAACTGGACTCAGCCACCACCTTGGCCGCCGATCCGGAGCTGAACAGCGCGCGCCGCTGGCTGGCCTGCACCCTCGGCGCGGCTACCGGCTGGGACCTGTTTCCGGCCGCCCTGGCTCATTCCAGCATCAGCCTTCGGCTTGACCCGGAACTCGACCCTGAGGCCTATCGCCTGGAGGTGGGCTCCGCCGTCCTGATTCACTCGGGTGGCCCGGCAGGAGCCTTCTATGCCGCGCAGACGCTCCTGCAGTTGCTGGGACCCGCAGCCTTGCGGCAAGCGCCTGTTGCGGAAGTTGGAGGCGCATGGCGGGTACCCAAGGTGTCCATCCAGGACCAGCCCCGCTTCGGTTACCGGGGCGCGATGCTGGACGTGGCACGGCATTTCATGCCCAAGGACAATCTGTTGCGGTTCATCGAGGTGATGGCCATGCACAAACTCAATGTCCTGCACCTGCACCTCACGGACGACCAAGGCTGGCGGATCCAGATCAATCGCTACCCAAGGCTCACCGAGACCGGGGCGTGGCGGCGGGAGTCCTCGCTGGGCTCGTGGCGGGCCGGGGTTTTCGACGGGCTTCCGCATGGTGGTTTCTATAGCCAGGACGATCTCCGCGAAGTGGTCGCGTTCGCGGCGGAAAGGCACATCACCGTCATTCCGGAGATCGATGTTCCGGGACACAGCCAGGCCGCCATCGCCGCCTACCCGGAACTGTGCACGGGCGGCGATGCAGAGGTTTGGACCCGCTGGGGAATCAACGAGACCGTGCTGGAAGTCTCGGACACCTCGCTGGAGTTCTACCGCAATGTGCTCGACGAAGTGGTGGAGATTTTCCCCTCCCGCTGGATCAGCTTGGGCGGGGACGAAGTTCCGCTGACCCAGTGGCAATCCAGTGCGCAGGCGCAGGCCAAAGCCGCCGAACTCGGCCTGCGGGACGTTTCGGGACTGCACTCATGGTTTGTCGGGCAGCTGGCAAAGCACCTTGACGGGCATGGGCGCGCGACTTCCGTGTGGGACGAAATCGGCGACGGCGAACTCCCCGACGGCGCGCTGGTTGCCTCTTGGCGTGGCTATGAAGGGGGCCTCAAGGCGCTCGGGAGTGGCTACGACGTGGTCATGTGCCCCGAGCACAAGCTGTACCTCGACCACCGGCAGGCCGATGGCGACGACGAGCCCGTGCCGGTAGGGTTCGTCACCACGCTGAAGGACGTCTACGAATTCGAGCCGCTTCCAGCCGGTGCGCATGAGGCGTATCCCGGCCGGCTCCTCGGGGCGCAGGCCAACATCTGGACCGAACACCTGGATTCGCCGCGGCGGGTTCATTTCGCGGCGTTTCCGCGGCTGAGCGCCGTCGCGGAGGTGCTCTGGTCCCGGCCCGAGGACCGGGACTACGATGGTTTCCTGAACAGGCTCGAAGGGGCGCATCTGGAACGGCTGGAAGCCATGGGAGTGGAATTCCGGCCGCTGTCAGGACCCAAACCATGGCAGTTGAGGCCCGGCGTGGTTGGTTGGAAACGCGATTACGACGCCGAGCAGCGCAACGCCGCTGGATAGGACACACGTGGGTACAGAAGGCACGGAGGCCCGGAACTCCTCGGCCTCGTTGCGGAAGGCGTTGGCTTTGCTGGCGGTAGTGGCGGAGCATCCGGTGAGCGCCGACGGACTCGCCTTGGTGGAGCTGACCAGGCTCTCCGGGCTCAATAAGAGCACAGTGCTGCGCTTGGCCGCGCCCTTAATAGAGGAAAACCTGCTGGAACGCGATGCGGAGAGCGGTCGCTTCCGATTGGGTCACGGTTGCCTCCGCCTGGGCCAGGCCTATTTGGACAGGTTGGATCTGCGCAGCGTCGCCAACGCCGAGCTCCGGGTGCTGATGCGGGCCACCGAAAGCACCTGCCACCTTGTGGTCCTTTCCGGTCACGACGTGGTCTACCTCGACAAGGTGGAAGATGAGGCAACGGTTCGCATGGCATCGCGGGTCGGCGCGACCATGCCGGCGTACTGTACCGCGGTAGGCAAAGCCATGCTGGCGTTCAGTCCGGAGGAAGTGGTGGCGCCGATCCTGGCTAGTGAGCTGGTGCCGATCACCGACAGAACCATCACGGATCCCGAGCAGCTGCGGGCGGAATTCGTCGCAATCCGTCGCCGAGGCTATGCGATTGATGACCGTGAGAACGAGCCCGAGGTCCGGTGCGTCGCCGCCCCGATCTTCGGCCACGACGACCACGTGGTTGCCGCCCTCAGCGTCTCCTCGTTGTCGTCCCGGATGACCGCCAAACGCGTCCGCGAAGTGGGCCCGATGGCCGCCGAAACCAGTCTTCGCATCTCGGCCAAACTGGGATCGCGGCGCGCAAATGCCAAACTCGCGAAGCTGGCTTAGGGGAGCGGATGGAAAAGCCAATGAACGACGCCGGTGCTGTTGGGGCGGCCGGCGCGGCCGCTGCCGGCAGTGCCGCGGCTGACCCTGGGGGCGCTGCGGACGGTGCCGCACCGGGCGGCGCAGCGTCCGCCTACTTCCGCGGCAAGCTGCGGTTCGAGATTGACGTCATGGACGTCGCGGACGCGGCTCCCGGTAGCTTAGTGCTGGTTGATACGCGCCGGCAGTCTTCGTGGGACCACGGGCATATCCCCGGTGCCGTGCATCTGCCGACGGCCCAGATCCCTTCGCGCGCGGCTGCCGTGATCCCGGCCGGGACTTCAGTGGTGGTCTATTCCTGGGGACCGGGGTGCAACGGCAGCACCTTCGCAGCCTTGGCCTTCGCCGAGCTCGGGTATCCGGTACGCGAGATGATCGGCGGCATTGAGTATTGGGCCCGGAACGGCCTTTCGGTGGAGACAGCTGCCGGGATTGTTGTTGCCACGGCCGATGGACTGGTGACTGCGCACCGGCCGGAGGGGTAGCAACGCTTCGCCGGACTGGCGACGCGCAAATGGACTGCCGACACACAGGGAATTCCGGTGTCACTGGTCCATTTGCGCGTCGTAAACCAAAGTTAGGCCGTTACCGCCAGCGCGTCGATTTCCACGAGCATGACTTCGTGCGGGAGGTCGACGAACACCGTGGTGCGGCTTGGCAGTTGGCCACTGGGAACGTTTTCGGTGATGAACTCGCCGTAGACATCGTTCATAGCCGCGAAGTCGTCGCGCGTGGTGAGGTAGACGCGGAACATGATGACGTCCTCCACTGAGGAGCCGCCGGCCTCGAGGATCGCCTTGACATTTTCCAAGGTGCGGCGAGTTTGGATGCGGACGTCGCCCTCGCCGATGTACTGATTGGTGGCAGGATCCATCGGGCCCTGCCCGGATACCTGGAACATGCCGCCTTTCTGGATGCCCTGGGAAAATACGTGCGCCGGGGCCGGAGCATTTTCGGTCAGTACTACAGTCTTTTCACTCATGCTGAGTTCCTTTCATGGCTGATCCAGCCGAGGTCGCGGGAGATGGCCTCGGTGCTGGCTTTGAGGTCGGGCAGCAGCTCAAGCAATCCTTCATAGCTGAGCATCACCACCGGTACCGAACAAGAGGCTGCGGCCACGACGGAGCCGCTCGCGTCGCGAATGGGGGTCGCGATGCAGTGCACGAAGGCTTCGTGCTCGGCGTTGTCGTGGGCCCAGCCCTGGATCCTGACCTGCTCCAGCTCGGCCAGCAGGGCCTTCGGTGAGGTCAGGGTGGTGTCGGTAATTCTTGTGTAGTCCAGGTCCGCGGCGATCCGTTCCTGCCGGCTGCGTGGCATGTCGGCGAGAAGGACTTTTGCGACTGCGGCCGAATGCAAGGACGCGGTCAGGCCGATCCGGGAGTACATCCGCACGGGATGGTGGGACTCGAACTTGTCGATGTACACCACGTCATTTCCCTCGAACGCGGCAAGGTGCACAGTGTGCCCGGTCTTTCCGTTCAGCTCGGCCAGGTACGGGTGCGCCACTTTGCGGATGTCCCGCTGCTCCAACGCGAGCGAGGACAGCTCAAACAACTTGGAGCCGAGCATGAATCGTTGGTCCTCATCGCGGACCACGAAGCGCTTTTCCTCCATGGCGTGCAGGAGACGCATCACCGTGGTTTTGTGGACAGACGCTTTCGAGGCGAGCTCATCCAGGGTGGCTGGTTTGGCCGCAAGCTCGGCAAGCAGGTCGATGGCCCGCATCAGGCTCTGGCTCATGGGGCTGTGCTCCGATCTTGAAAGCTCCGGATCTGGCTGCTGAAGTGCCCGTCGGCAACGTGGATCGCAGCCCATTCGGCGTCGGTGGAATCGAGGATGGCCGAAAGCAGGGCGGAGTCGGGAAGGGGGCCGCGATCGCCGTGCACGGTGAGGGTACAGGCTGCGGCGACATGGCCGCGGCGGAGGCTCGCCTTCTGCTCGAGTCCGAACACCATGCCACTCAGGTAGCCGGAAGCAAAAGAATCGCCCGCGCCGACCGGCTCGAGCACGTCCACGGACAAGGCGGGAACTTCCGAGCGAGCGCCGTCCCGTTCCAAAGCGATTGCGCTGATGGCTTCGTTCTTGATAACGACGACGGCGGGATCGGGCATGAGTCGCCGAAGTTCAGATTCGTCTGTGGTGCCGAAGGCGTGCTGGGCCTCGTCTTTACCCACCAACACGATGTCGGCAAGATTGGCCAGTCGGCGCAGAACCGAGCGGTCTTGCCCGGCCCAGAGTGCGCCGCGCCAATTGACGTCGAAGCTGATGAGGCGGCCGTGCCTCGGTGCAGCGAGGATGGCTTCCGTCAGCTCCAGGCATTCCGCCGAGAGCGCCGCCGTGATGCCGCTTAGATGGATGAGCGAGGCGCCCTCCAACAAGGGCGCGACGGCGGGATTCGCCAGGGTGCCCGGGCCCATGGCCGAAGCGGCAGAACCTTGCCGGTAGTACAAAACTGAACTTCCGCCGTCGGGATCTGATTCCTGGGCGGGGACCTTGACGTACAGGCCGGTGGGCCGGCCCGGGTCAACTTCGACGCCGGCGACGCCCACGCCGTGGCTGCTGAGCTCGTCCAGGATCCGGGTACCGAATCCGTCCCGGCCAACCCTGCCCACCCAGTGCGAGTCCAGGCCCATGGCAGCCAGGCCCATGGCAACGTTCGATTCGGCGCCGCCGATGCCGCAGTGCAGCTCGGTGGCTTGGTGCAGCGGAACGGCCTTCACAGGGGTGAGCATGGCCATCGTTTCGCCCACACATACAGCTGAAAGCATGAAACTCCCGCACTCCCTCTGCCGCTTCCAGCGGCACTCGACGCCCCATGAAGAAGGGATTTCCTTGGCCGGATCAGGGCTGCCGGGACGTGCCGCGGCCTTGACTCCCAATCCTGCACCATGTTAGACATATCACCAACAGCTTTGCAACCTGCGTTGCAAAATACGCAACGCGATGGAGGTTGCGGAAAAGCTTGCGAAAAAAATGCGCACCGTGAAGGGATCGAACTGGTGAACACTTCCACGTCCGGAGCCGGGACAGAGGCTGGAGCCGGGATAGAGTCCGGGGCAATTGCAACCGACGCCGTGGCCCGCCTGGCAGATGTCCGGCTCGATTGGCGGCACAAGGCAGTGCCCGCCACGGCCAACGGCATCAGCCACCGCGAGTTCCTCGCGGCACGCCCCGCCCTCGCCGACCTCCAGACGCCGTTGCTGACGCTCGATGTCGGCGCCCTTCGCGGCAATGCCGATCGCTTGGCCTCATGGTGTGCTGAGCACGGCGTGCTGCTGGCTCCGCACGGCAAGACCACCATGGCACCGCAGTTGTGGTCCGAACAGCTCAAACGCGGCGCCTGGGGGATCACCGTAGCGAACTTCGCGCAGCTCCGCGTTGCCCGCGAATTCGGCGTCCGGCGGCTGCAGTTGGCCAATAGCCTCACCGATCCGCATGCCATCGAATGGGTTGCCGCGACCACCAGTCCGGATCAGCCGATCCTGTCCTGGGTGGATTCCAGCGTCACCGTGGATGTCATCGGCCGCACCCTCGAAGCCGCCGGAAGCCACGCCGTCCTGGATGTCCTGGTCGAGCTTGGCGGAATCGGCGGACGCACGGGTGCGCGGGGCGTGGAGGCGGCGCTCGACGTCGCCCGGTCCGTGGCCGCTTCATCTCACCTGCGGCTGGTCGGCGTCAGCGGCTATGAAGGATCGCTTGCCCACACGGCCGACGCCGACAGTCTCGCCGCCGTCCGCGGGTACTTGGGCCGGATGCGGGAGCTCCACGAGAGGCTGCTCAGTGAGAGTCTCTACGGGTCCGACGCCGTGATCCTCACCGCGGGTGGCAGCGCCTACTTCGACGACGTCGTCGACGTCCTCTCGCCGTGCGTCGGCGCTGGCTCCGAGGCCGTCCCCGGCGTGGAACTCATGATCCGCAGCGGCGCGTACATCATCCACGATGACGGCTTCTACCGCGGCATCTCGCCTTTTTCCCGCGACGGCGGCCAGCCGTTCAAGGCGGGAATGCACGGTTGGGCCCGTGTCGTGTCCCAGCCCGAGCCAGGCCTGGCCATTCTCGACGCCGGAAAACGGGACGTGCCGGTTGACGAGGGCCTGCCCCGGCCGCAGCTGATCGGACCCGCCCTCGGCGGCCCCATGCGGCCGCTCGACGGTGCCGAGATCACCGCCGTCAACGATCAGCACTGCTTCATGACATTCGACGCCGGCACCACTACTGTGCGGCCCGGCGACGTCGTGCGCCTGGGACTTTCGCACCCATGCACCGCCTTCGACAAGTGGACGCTCATCCCGGTGCTGGCGGACACGGACGGCGACCAAACCGTCGTCGACCTCATCCACACCTTCTTCTAGGACACGCGCCATGAAGACACTCATCAGCAACGCCGTCCTCGTGGACGGAACCGGGGCGGACCGTCGCTCCGCGGACGTCCTGCTGGACGGCGAGGTGATCGCCGTCGTCGCCGGCGCCGGCTCCCTCACCGCCAGCGGTACGGGCGCCGAGCGGATCATCGACGCCGCGGGACTCGTCCTGAGTCCCGGTTTCATCGATATGCACGCCCATTCGGATCTCCAGCTATTGGTCAACAAGGACCACTACGCCAAGCTCAGCCAAGGCGTCACCACTGAACTCCTGGGCCAGGACGGGCTGTCGTACGCTCCGGTAGACGACGCCACCCTCGCCGGAGTCCGCGAAAAGATCGCGGGTTGGAATGACAATCCGCAGGATTTCGACTGGAACTGGCGAACGGTAGGCGAGTACCTTGACCGCCTCGATCGCGCAGACAACAAAGGCCGGATCGCCACGAACGCCGCCTACCTCGTGCCGCAAGGAACCGTCCGCGCGATGGTGATGGGCTTCGCCGAAGGGGACCCGACGCCGGAACAGCAGGAGCGGATGCAGGACGTGGTCCGCACCGCCATGGAGGAAGGCGCCGTGGGGATGTCCTCCGGGCTGACCTACACCCCCGGCATGTACGCCCGCACCGAGGAGCTGGCAGGACTTTGCCGCACCGTGGGGGAGCTGGGCGGTTTCTACGCCCCGCACCACCGCTCCTACGGCAAGGGCGCGCTCGGAGCCTACGCAGAGATGATCGAGCTGAGCCGGGATACGGGCTGCGCCCTGCACCTGTCCCACGCCACCATGAACTTCGCCGAAAACAAGGGCCGGGCGGCCGCGCTGCTGGAGCTGATCGACTCAGCCCTCGACGCCGGCGCCGACATCACGCTCGACACCTACCCCTACTTGCCCGGCGCCACCACGCTTTCGGCCATCCTGCCCAGCTGGGCATCCTCTGGCGGCACCGAGGCCACGCTAGCCCGGCTGGCCGACCCGCAAACCAGGGAGAAAATCCGCGAGAGCGTGGAGATCTACGGCTCCGACGGCTGCCATGGAGTGGTTGCGGACTGGCACACGCTCGAGATCAGCGGCGTCCAGAATCCCGCTCTCGCCGGCCATGTGGGCAAGACGATCGCTGCGATCGCCGGGGAAACGGAACAAGAGCCATTCAACGTGTTCGCGCAGATCCTCCAGGAGGACCGCCTGGGCACCGGGATCCTGCAACACGTTGGCCACGAAGGAAACGTGCGGGCCATCATGGTCCACCGCACCCACACCGGCGGCAGCGACGGCCTCTTGGTCGGGGCGAAGCCGCACCCCCGCGCCTGGGGAACCTTTCCCCGTTACCTGGGCCACTACAGCCGCGACTTGGGTTTGCTGACGCTGGAAGAAATGGTCCACCACTTGAGCGGACGCCCGGCCGGGCGGCTTAAGCTCCACCGCCGCGGTTTGGTCCGCGAAGGCTATGCCGCGGACCTTGTCCTCTTCGACCCGGACACCGTCCGCGACGAAGCCACCTTTGAAAATCCCCGCCAAGCCGCCAGTGGCATCCATCACGTGTTCGTCAACGGGACGGCAGCGATCGACGGCGGGAAGCCCACCGGCGCTCGCGCCGGCCGCGCCCTGCGTCGCAGCCCCGACGGACGCACCCGAATAGCTCCAGAAGAAGGTATCGAATCGCATGACTCCTGAAGAATTCGTCCAGCAGCTTGAAGCCGACCGCACCCTCGCCGTCGTACGGGCGCCATTTATCCCCGACGCCGCCGAGCTCTGCCGCGCCCTGGCCGACGGCGGCATCCGCAGCGTCGAACTGACGTTCACGACGCCGGACGTGCTAAGCCATGTGCGACGGGCGGCGGAGACCGCCGCCCAGCACGGCGCCGCCGTCGGGATCGGCACCGTCATGACGGCCGATCAGGCTAAGGCAGCCATCGACGCCGGCGCCCAGTTCCTGGTAACCCCGGGACTCCGTCCGGAGGTGGCCGCAGTGGCTGCGGCCGCCGGCATTCCCTTCAGCTTGGGCGCCATGACACCCACGGAAGTTGCGCAGGCCCTCGATCTCGGCTCCGCCGCGGTCAAGATCTTCCCGGCCAGGCAGCTCGGCCCGGCCTACTTGAAGGATCTCCAGGGACCGTACCCCGGCATTCGGCTGCTTCCCTCCGGCGGGATCGATGCGTCGAACGCCAAGAGCTATCTCGACGCCGGTGCAGCAGCAGTCTGCTGCGGAACCAGCGTTGTCCCTCCTGCCGCCGTGGCCTCGGGCGACTGGGCGGACATTTCGACCCGGGCCTCCGCCTTCACCGCCACCCTCACGTAGGAATCCCCAGAAAGTAACGTCCATGAATGAATTCCTGAACTGGCTGCGGCACGATACAGCCGGCCTCCTTCTCCTGGCAGGGTTGGGCATTGCCCTCCTGCTGTTTCTGATCATCAAAGTCAAGGTCGAACCGTTCATCGCACTTGTGGGTACCAGCGTGCTCGTGGCGCTGGTGGGCGGAGTGAGCATCGACGCCCTTGTCGGCTCGCCCATCAAGAGCGGCGATGCCCTCATTGAGAAGGGCTTCGCCGGGATCCTCGGACACATCACCCTGATCATTGGCCTGGGTACCGTGCTCGGCGCCATCCTGGAACGTTCCGGTGGCGCGGAGGTCCTCCTGGGGAAGCTCGTGAAGATCTTCGGCGAAAAGGGCACCCCCGTGGCGATGGGTGTCACCGGTTTCGTCCTGGGTATCCCGGTTTTCTTCGACATCGGTATCTTCGTGCTCGCGCCCCTCGTGTACGTCGCGGCGGTGCGAGGCGGGAAGTCCCTCATCTTGTACGCCCTGCCGCTCCTCGCCGGCCTCTCCGTGACCCACGCTTTCCTGCCGCCGCACCCGGGTCCCGTAGCCGCGGCCGGACTCTTCCACGTTGAACTTGGCTGGATTATCATCATGGGCTTGGCCTGCGGCATCCCGGCTTGGTTCGCCTCCGGCATCCTCTGGGGCCGGTGGATCGGCAAGCGCGTGCAGATCGCCGTTCCGGAGGACCGTGTGATCCCGGAGGCCGAGGAGGCCGTGGGCCACGAGCCGCCCATGAGTCTTGTTGCCCTGGCCATTGGCCTGCCGATGGTCCTGATCCTCGGTGCCACCTTCGGCAACGTCTTCCTGCCGGCCGGTGGATTCCGCGACACCTTGGTGTTCTTCGGCAACCCGGCCATCGCGCTGACCGTCGCCGTGGGGCTGTCCATGTGGTTGTTGGGCATTCGCCGGGGCATGAGCGCCAAGGAGCTTTCCGAACTCAGCTCTGCTTCGCTGAAGCCGGTCGGGATGATCTTGCTTGTTGTCGGAGCGGGCGCATTCTTCGGCGCGGTCCTCTCGGCAACCGGAGTAGGCAACGCCGTGGCGGACACCTTGTCCAAGGCAGGGCTCCCGGTCATCGTGTCCGCCTACGTGATCGCCTGCGGTATGCGCATTGCCCAGGGCTCAGCCACAGTGGCAATCGTCACCACCGGCGGGATCCTGGCCCCCGCGCTCACCGCCGGACACTATTCGCAGCCCCAATTGGCGCTGATCGTCATGGCGATCTCTTCCGGCTCAATCATCGCCAGCCACGTGAACGACGGCGGCTTCTGGATCATCTCCAAGTACTTCAACATGTCCGTCAAGGACACCTTGAAGACGTGGACCGTGCTGGAAACCGTGCTCTCCGTAGTGGGCTTCGGCATGGCCGCCTTGCTGTACCAGTTCGTGTAAGACGGTTGAAGAGCTAAGCGACACGCAAAATCCCTGGTGACACCGGAATTTCGGGCGTCGTCAGGGATTTTGCGCGTCTTCCGGTGTTTTAAACAAAAAGCTCCGGAGTGCGTTATTGGGGGATACGCACTCCGGAGCGGACTTTGGAGGAGGTTCTTTGGGTTCCTGCTGACAATTAGCTTACGTGCCCCGACGACCCTCCGCTACCAATCTGAATAACTACTTTCACTTTACTTTTCCCGGGCCTGTTCCGGGCGCGGAATTAGGGCCGGATCCGGCGTTTGATCAAGCGCTCGGCCCCTTGTAGAGCACCCTCCGCAGGCCTAGCGTTAACTTGCACAGGAAGGGGTGGTCCACGTGGAGATCTTCATGTGGTGGCTGGACATTGACCTCAAGAGCAAGGAATGGCTGCGGGAGAACCTGCGGGCTGCCGAGCTTCCGCTGGAGGTTCTGCAACGCATTGCCGAAGTCGGTGGGCCGCGTCTTGAAGAACTGGCTGGCGGGTTGACCGATGCCGACTGGGACTTTATTGAGACGCAGTCCGAGTTCGTGGACTGAGCCGGTTTCCTAGACCGGTTCACAAAACCGTTGCGGCTCCCGCGCGGGGATGGTTGCATGGGGTCCATGGCTACCGCAGAGAGTTATATCTTGGCGATCGGGACCAAAAAAGGACTGTGGCTGGCACACAGCGCAGACCGCAAGGAATGGTCCCTCTCCGGTCCGCACTTCCTCATGAGCGAGATCCCCAGCATCGGGATCGATACGCGCGGGGACAAACCCCGGATCATGGTGGGCGTGCGCTCCGAACACTGGGGTCCCACCGTGGCCCACTCCGACGACCTAGGCGCCACGTGGACCGAGCCCGAACAAGGCGCCATCAAATTCCCAGAGGGCACCGACGCCGCACTGGAGCGGATCTGGCAGATCTACCCGGACTCCGCGTCCCGGCCCGGCGTTGTGTGGGCCGGTTGCGAACCCATCTCCGTCTGGAAATCCACCGACGGTGGCGAGCACTTCGAGCTGAACCGTGGCCTGTGGGACCATCCGCACCGCAGTGAATGGGGAGCGGGTTACGGCGGCGCTGCCGCCCACTCAATCGTGGTCAACCACTCCGGGGAGAACGTCCACGTAGCCATGAGCACTGGCGGGGTTTACAGATCGCTCGACGGCGGAACCTCCTGGGAAGCCCGCAACAAGGGAATCTCGGCCCGCTTCATGCCGGATCCCAACCCGGAGTTCGGCCAGTGCGTGCACAAGATCGCCGCGGATGCCGCCGTCGAGGGCCGTCTGTATGCGCAGAACCACCACGGCGTGTACCGCACGGATGACAACGGCGAGAATTGGATTTCAATTGCGGACGGGCTGCCCGCCGATTTCGGCTTCGTGATGCTCACCCACCCCCGCCGCGAAGGTACCGCGTGGGTGGTCCCGATCAAGGCAGATAGCGAGCGGATTCCGCCGGATGGCCATCTCGCGGTGCACCGCACGGACGACGCCGGAGAGACCTGGAAGCGTTTGGATGTGGGACTGCCGGACCACGAATACAATGCCGTGCTCCGTGACGCGGCCGCGGTGGATTCGGCTGAACCTGCCGGGGTGTACTTCGGAACACGCGGCGGTTCGGTTTACGCCAGCGCGGATGAGGGCGAGTCCTTCATTGAAGTTGCCTCACATCTGCCCGATGTTTTGTGCGTCCGGGCCGCCGTTGTCTCCGGGGATCTGTCACCCGAATTGGCGGCTGCCTCTGCGGCATCCGGTTTGCCGGCTTAGGACGGACCTTGTCCGACATCACCGTGGTTTTGCCCAGCGTTCTCCAGCCACTCGCCGGCGGGCAGTCCTACCTGACTACGCCCGCCGACGGAGCTGTGACCGTCAAAAGCTTGCTTGATGCTGTGACCGGGGACTACCCGGTGCTGGCCCGGAGGCTCCGGGACGAAACCGGGTCCCTCCGCCGCTACGTGAATATTTACGTGAATGGCGAGGAGGTCCGGCGCCTGAAAGGTCTGGATACTGAGGTTGCGGCCGGCCAGGAGGTCTTGATCATCCAGTCCGTGGCTGGCGGCTGAGCGGTTCGGGGCCAGGATCAGGCCACTCGCCAGACGCTGCATTCGTCGGTATTGATGGCCTTGCGCAGGCCGGTCAGCTGATCCATGATCCAAACGACGCCGATGCCTGGGGCCGTCTCTTGAACGCTTCCCCGGCGGATGACCACGTCATCGTAGGAGGGTCCGACGGAGAGGCGGGCTTCGATCTGGTCGCCGCGGTGCAGCTGGTCAAGGGCGCGGACTCGTGTGGGGTGGGTCGATACTTCCTTCAACATTGTGGCCTCCTTGGCTGGAGCTGCCAGCGTTTGCCGGCTATTCCAGTGTGGCGGGCCAATGTTGCAGGGTGGTTTCGTACGGGTTAGCCGTGGGTAAGACTTCCGTACACAAAAAAATCCATTGCTCCCCACCGGGTCGAAACGGCCGGTGGGGAGCAATGGATGGGGGGTAGAGGGGGAGAAGTTACCTCAGGCCGAGTTCCGCCGTCGGGGTCTTGAAGGATTCCCGGGCCGTCATTGCGGAGACGGCTGCGATGATGCAGATGACGCCGGTGAAGATGCTGATCTGGATCCAGCCGCCGGCCTTGGTGCCGCCCATTGCGGTGACGATGGTCGGAGCGAAGCCTGCCATGAGGAAGCCGATCTGCGTGCCGATGGCCAAGCCGGAGAAGCGGACCTTGGTGCTGAACATTTCGCCATAGAAGGAGGGCCACACAGCGTTGGCGGCGGCGTATCCGAGGGCGAAGTACACCACGGACACCAGGAACATGAGCGGCACGTTTCCGGATTCAAGGGTCAAGAGAAACACCGGCGTCATGATGGCGCTGGCAATGGCGCCGTAGATGAAGACGGGCTTGCGGCCGATCCGGTCAGCCAGCTTACCGAAGACCGGCTGGGTGCCAAGGGCCACGATGTTGGCAGCCACGACGAGCCACAGGGTGATGGTGCTGTTCACGTGGGCCACGTCCTGGGCGTACTTGATGGCCAGGGTGCCGAAGACGGTGCTCACGGCGGAGATGAAGGCGCAGCAGACAACGCGCAGGACATCGGCCCAGTGCAGTCTGAGGAGGTCGGCCACCGGGAGCTTGGCGATCTGGTTGTTCTTCTTGGCCTCGGCGAAGGCGGGCGGCTCGTGCAGGGTGCGTCGGATGAAGAACGCAACCAGGACCACCACGGCGCTGAGCCAGAACGGGATGCGCCAGCCGATGCCGTACTTGACCTCGTCCGGGAGGGCGACGACGGGGATGAAGACCAATGCAGCGAGAATCTGGCCACCCTGGGTTCCCGTGAGGGTCCAGGACGTGAAGAAGGAGCGGCGGTTGTCCGGCGCGTGTTCCAGCGTCATGGACGAAGCGCCGGCCTGCTCGCCGGCAGCCGAAAGACCTTGGCAGAGGCGCGCGAAGACCAGCAGGGCCGGAGCCCACCAGCCAATGGCCTTGAAATCGGGGAGGCACCCAATGATGAACGTCGCACCGCCCATGAGTACCAGGGTGAACATCAGCACGCGCTGGCGGCCGATGCGGTCTCCGAAGTGCCCCAGGATGATGGCACCGACCGGCCTGGCCACGTAGGCGAAGCCGAATGTCGCGAAGGACATGATGGCGGCGTTGGCGTCGGCGCTCGGGAAGAAGACGTGCGGGAAGATCAAGGCCGCGGCCGAACCGAAGATGAAGAAGTCGTAGTACTCGACGGCGCTGCCGAGGAAGCTGGCCAGGGCGGCCTTCTTCGGCGTTCCTGCCGTGGCAGTGCCCGGCGTCGTAGACGGGATCGTGTGACTCATGGTGTTCCTTTGTGACGGCGATGTCGCATCTGGCTGAAATTTGCTTACTTGGAACGCTGATGTGGGTCCGGCAGCGGCCTCACACTGTAGTCACATTGTGAGAGCTACTTGTGCGATATAGCAATGATGACTGTGAGCACAGTCACTTGTCAAGATATTTACTCACCATCTAGATATAGCTCTCACGATGTGGCAATCTTTAGATATGGATGTGAAGGAAGACACAAAGACCGACATGATCGGCAAGGCCCTGGGCCTCCTCGTATTGCTGGGCAATGAGCCGAAGGGGGCCAGTGCCTCCGAGCTCGCCCGCCAGGCGGAGCTGCCGTTCAGCACTACTTACCGACTCCTCGGGTCCCTGACCCGCGATGGTTTTGTGGACTATGAGCCCGATGGGCGCCGCTACCATCTGGGCCTTCGTGTCTTCCAGCTCGGGCAGCGGGTGTCCAATCACCACGGCTTTGCGGGTACCGCGCGGCCCGTCTTGCAACGCGTCACGGAGGGGACCGGCGAGGCCACCATCCTTTCAGTCCGGGATGGCCACCACCATCTCACGGTCAACAAGGTGGACGGCCCCCAGATGTTCCGGGTTACCAGCGATCCGGGGCACCTTGGGATGCTCCACACCACGGCAGTAGGCAAAGCGTTGGTTGCCTTCGCGGACGACGGCGAGCGGCAGCAGCTGGTGGAAGAGCTCGAGTTGGAGCCGCTCACGGAATTCTCGATCACCGATCGCGATGCCTTCCGCTTGGAAATTGAGAAGGTCCGGCGCCAGGGCTACGCGATCATGGACGAAGAAAACGAGGTGGGGATGCGCGCTGTCGCCGTCCCCGTGCTCAACTCCCAAGGCGTTGCCTTCGCATCCCTTGCCACCGCGGTCCCCGTTTTCCGGATGAGCGTGGAACAGCTCGTGGCGATCGTTCCCCTGCTGAAGAGCGCGGCTTCCGAGCTTGCCGACCGCCTGCCGCAGCGCTAAGGGCGCCAACGGACATCACTTTTGTTCGCGATAAGAACATAAGTGCAATATATGAACATTTTGTGTAGTCTGATTCATACCGCCCGGCGGAGCAGCGCACTTCGGACGTCCCAAAGGACTCCGGAGAAGGCCCATCCGCGGGTGCAGTTGTCAAAGGAGCAATGAGCATGAGCAACCGAGCCGAATCCTTCTTGGTGGGCCTTATCGGCGAAGGCGTGACGCCCTCGCTGACGCCGCCCATGCATGAGAGGGAGGCCGACGTCCAGGGGCTGCGCTACCTGTACCGGCCCATCGACCTGCTGGAGCTCTCCCTGCCCGGCTCCGCCGTCGGCGATCTCCTGACGGCAGCTTCCCGGCTCGGTTACAACGGCCTCAACATCACGCATCCGTGCAAGCAACTGGTCCTGCCGTTCCTGGACGAGATTTCCGAGGACGCCCGGCGGCTCGGCGCCGTGAACACCGTGCTGATCCAGGATGGCCGCTTCATCGGCCACAACACAGACTTCTCCGGCTTCGGTTCAGCTTTGGCCAGCGGCCTTCCCGACGCCGGCCTGGACCGCGTCGTCCAGCTGGGCGCGGGCGGTGCCGGTTCCGCCGTCGCGTACGCCCTTCTTTCCGCGGGCGTCAAGAAACTGGACCTTGTGGACGTGCATCCCGTGCGCTGCGCCGAACGGGCAGCGGAACTCGCCGCCCTGTTCCCTGGCAGCACCGTTACGGCACGCACGACGGCGGAGCTGCCGCAGCTGATGCCGCTTGCCGACGGTCTGGTGCACTGCACACCGGTGGGCATGGCCGCGCATCCAGGCCTCCCACTGGACATGTCCCTCGTGGAATCCCGCCATTGGGTGGCCGACATCGTCTACCGGCCGATCGAGACCCAGCTGGTGCTCGAGGCCCGGGCCAAGGGCTGCCGGGTGCTCGACGGCGGACGCATGGCCGTGGGCCAGGCCGCCGACGCCTTCCGCATCTTCACCGGCCGCGACGCCGATCCCGAGCGAATGCGGGCGCATTTCCTGGAGCTGGTGAGTGCCGAAGAAGGCAACGCTGAAGCGTCGAAGGCCGACCAGGCACTCGCCGGGGCGGGGCACTGATGCGCACCGGAATCGCGACGGTCTGCCTCTCCGGCACGCTCAAGGAAAAGATGCAGGCCTGCGCCATCGCGGGCTTCGACGGCATAGAGATCTTCGAACAGGACCTCGTCACCTCGCCGCTGAGCCCGGAGGACGTGCGGAAGATGGCCGCGGACCTTGGACTCGGCCTGGATCTCTACCAGCCGTTCCGCGACTTCGACAGTGTCTCAGAGGACATCCTCCAGGAAAACCTGCGCCGGGCAGACGCCAAGTTCAGGCTCATGTCGCGCCTTGGCATGGACACCATCCTGGTGTGCACCAACGTGGGAACTGCCACGATCGACGACGACAACCTCCGGGCCGAGCAGCTCTCCCGACTGGCGGAATTGGCCGGGGACCACGGCGTCAAGGTGGCGTACGAGGCCCTCGCTTGGGGCAAATACGTCAACGACTACGAACACGCCCACCGTTTGGTGGAAGCCGTGGATCACCCCAACCTAGGCACCTGCTTGGACTCCTTCCACATCCTTTCCCGCGACTGGGATACCGCACCCATCGAGGCCATCAAGCCCGAGAAGATCTTCTTCGTCCAAGTGGCCGACGCCCCGAAACTCACCATGGACGTGTTGTCCTGGAGCCGCCACTACCGCGTGTTCCCTGGCGAAGGACAATTCGAGCTTGCCAAGTTCATGGGCCACGTTGCCCGTGCAGGCTACTCCGGCCCGGTTTCGCTGGAGATTTTCAACGACGTCTTCCGCCAATCGGATGTGGAGCGCACCGCCGTCGACGCGATGCGCTCGCTGATCTGGCTGGAGGAACAGAGCGCCAAATGGCTCGACGCGAACGCATCGTCCTTTACAGCAGGAGGAGCTCCGGGAACCGCCAGCGGTGACTCGCCCGCCAACGCTGCTGGCCGCCGTCGTTATCCCATGGAACTGGCCACGCTGCCCAAAGTGGCTGAACCGGCCGGCTTCAACTTCGCCGAGGTCAAGACAGATGAGCCCGCACAGCTCGAGACGCTTCTTGGCCAGCTGGGCTTCGAATTCGACGGCCGGCACCGGACCAAGGACGTGCAGCTGTGGTCCATGGGGCAGGCGCGCGTCATTATCAACGAACAGGCTCCCTCGCATAGCGAACCCGCCATCGCGGCGTTGGGGTTCGACGTCGACTCTCCCGTGATTGCCTCGGCCCGCGCCCAGCAACTCAAGGCCCCCGTGGTACCGCGTAAGGTCCAGGCTGACGAGGAAGTGTTCCAAGGAATCGCAGCCCCGGACTCCACCGAAATCTTCTTGTGCCAAGGCAGCCCGGACGGCACCGCCGCCTGGACTCGCGAGTTTGGCGAAGGCCTTGAGCATCCTTCAGCGGGAAAGCAAGCGGTGATCGACCACGTGAACCTGGCCCAGCCCTGGCAGCACTTCGACGAAGCCGTCCTCTTCTATACGAGCGCCTTGGCCCTGGAACCGCAGCCGTTCGCCGAGGTGCCAAGCCCCAGCGGCCTGGTGCGCTCGCAGGTCATGCAGACGTCGGACCGTGCCGTGCGCCTGGTCCTGAACCTCGCTCCCGTGCTTCAGCAGGAACCTGGCCAGCAAGGCAACGGTGCGCGCAAGAGCTACCAGGAACACATCGCGTTCGCAGTGGATGACCTCGTGGCCACGGCCCGGGAAGCGCAAGGGCGCGGACTCGAGTTCCTGCAGATCCCGGCCAACTACTACGAGGACCTGGATGCACGCTTCGCCCTGGAGCCTGCTTTCCTCGCCACGCTCAAGGAACTGAACCTCCTCTACGACAGGGACGCCAACGGTGAATTCCTGCACTTCTACACCGCCACGGTGGGCAGCGTGTTCTTCGAAATGGTGGAACGGCGCGGCAACTACGACGGCTACGGCGCCCCCAACGCCCCCGTGCGGCACGCCGTCCAGTACGACTCGCTTCACGCCCACCGCGTGCACCGCTAGCCAGAAACCCGACTAACCGAAAACCAGGAAAGCAACCACCCGAAAGGAGCCGGCCGTGCTGCTAGACGCAAATGCCGGGCACTACCAAGACGACGAGCTCGTACCGGCGGCCGAACCGCATGCCGCCCACCCGTCGTCGAACGCTGCAGCCGAAACCCAAGCGGATCTCAGCGCCGAGATCAAGGCAATCGGTGAGGCGTACGCCCAGGCGCTCAAGGACGGTGCCGCGCCGGAGACCCAGCCCCGTCTCGACTTCGCGCCGTACCGCAGCAGCATCCTGCGCCACCCCACCAAGAGCCTGCACCATGCGGACCCGGAGACCATCGAGCTGTACTCGCCGGCGTTCGGGCACCAGGACGTGCACGCCCTGGAATCGGACCTCACCATCCAGCACAACGGCGAACCCCAGGGCGAGCGGATTATCGTGCAGGGCAAAGTGCTCGACGGCGACGGCCGCCCGGTTGCCGGCCAGCTCGTGGAGATCTGGCAGGCCAACGCCGCCGGCCGCTACATCCACAAGCGCGACCAGCACCCCGCCCCGCTCGACCCGAACTTCACCGGCGTCGGACGCTGCATCACCGGACCGGACGGCTCCTACCGCTTCACCACCATCAAACCCGGCGCCTACCCGTGGAAGAACCACCTCAACGCCTGGCGTCCGGCGCACATCCACTTTTCCATGTTCGGCACGGACTTCACGCAGCGCATCGTCACCCAGATGTACTTCCCGGGTGACCAGTTGTTCCCGTTGGACCCCATCTACCAGTCGATCGTGGACCAAGACGCCCGCGACCGCCTCGTGGCAAAGTACGACCACGAACTGACGAGCCCCGAGTGGGCCCTCGGCTACAACTGGGACATCATCCTGAGCGGGTCGAAGCGGACCTGGACCGAAAACGAAGCCTTTGGCGACGCCGGAGACGAGGAGTAAGCACATGAGCAAGTTGATCCCCACTCCCGGCCAGACCGTTGGCCCGTTCTACGGCTACGCCCTCCCCTTTAATAAGGACAACGAACTCCTTGCCCCGGGCAGCGCCGGAAGCATCCGCCTCCAGGGCACTGTGTACGACGGCGCCGGGGAAGCCATCCCGGACGCCATCCTCGAGATCTGGCAGCCGGACGCCGATGGCAACGTGGTCCAACGCACCGGCTCCCTGGTCCGTGACGGCTACAGCTTCACCGGCTGGGGCCGCGCGGCGGTAGGCAACACCGGCGTCTACACCTTCACCACGGTCAACCCCGGCCCAACTTCCCCAGTCCCCGGAAAACCAGGAGCGGCTCCGTTCATTTCCGTCGCCGTTTTTGCGCGTGGCCTCATGAACCGCCTGTTCACCCGCATCTACTTGCCGGAAAACGAGGAAGCGCTCGCGGCCGATCCACTGCTCAGCTCCCTCGATCCCGAGCGCCGCCAGACTCTCATCGCCCGGCGAGATGCGGATGGCGGGCTCACCTGGGATCTGCGCCTGCAAGGCGGGAACGAGACTGTTTTTCTCGACTTCGAAGGCGCCTCCCGATGAGCCTCGACGGCGATTTCGGGCTGCTCAGCCCGGTTTCGGCGTCGTCCGCCGTGGCCGCGCTGACGGGTGACCGTGCGGTCATCGCGGCCATCCTCGACGTCGAGGCCGCTTGGGCAGCCGTGCTCGAAGAGGCGGGCCTGGCGCCCGCCGGTTCTGCCGCGGTCGTCACCGAGGCCGCCGAATCCTGGGCCTACGACGCCGCTTCCATCGCCGAACGCGCCCAGGGCGGCGCCAACCCGGTCATCCCGCTGCTTGCCGACCTCCGGGGCAGGGTCAGGCAGCTCGACGCTGAGCATCCCGGCGGGGCCATCGGCGCGCTTGCCGCCGTGCACACCTCCCTGACCAGCCAAGACGTGCTGGATTCGGCGTTGATGCTGCTCGCGCGCCGCGTAGTTTCCGCGCTCGTCGCCGAAGTAAGAGGCACGACGACGGCGCTCGCCGGCCTTGCGGTACAGCATGCGGACACGCTGTGCGTGGGCAGGAGCCTGACGCAGCATGCGCTGCCGTTCACCTTCGGGCTCAAAGCGGCGCAGTGGTTTCACGGTGTGGCTGCCGCGGCCCGTCGTTTGGAGTCGTTGGAGCTTCCGGTGCAATTCGGCGGAGCTTCCGGCACTCTGGCGTCCGGCACCGTGCTCACGGGAGGCTCGCCGTCGAGCCCCTTCGACTTGGCAGATGCCCTGGCCGGGAAGTTGGGCCTGGCTCCCGTCCCTGGGCCTTGGCACACCAACCGTTTGGCCGTCACTGCCCTCGGCGACTCCCTCACGGCGCTCACGGACTCCTTCGGCAAGATCGCCTCGGACCTGCTGTTCCTCAGCCGCCCCGAGGTTGCCGAACTAGGTGAACCCCTTGCCGCGGGTCGGGGCGTCTCCTCGGCCATGCCGCAAAAGCAAAACCCGGTGTTGTCCGTGCTGATCCGCAGCACGGCGCTTCAGGCTCCCGGGTTGGCTGCGCAGCTGCACCTGGCAGCGGCCAACTTCAACGACGAACGCCCCGACGGCGCCTGGCACAGCGAATGGCCCGCCCTGCGCCAACTTCTCCGCTTGGCACTTGGTGCAGCAACCCAGCTCCGCGAGCTTGCCGAGGGACTCCGAGTCTTCCCCGAGGCGATGCGCCGCAACCTGGAAATCTCCGGGCCGTTGCTGCTCAGCGAGGCCGTGGCATCCTCGGTTGCTCCGCTCCTCGGCGCGGACAGGGCCGAAGCGAAGGCCCGGCTGCAAGCCGTCGTCGACGAAACCCTCCGGTCACCAGCGGCAGAACAATCCCGGATCTACACCAAGCTTCTTCGCGAGGCCGTGCCAGCGAGTACGTTGTCCAACGAGGAACTGCGGGCGCTCTTGGACCCAGCGAACTACGTGGGCGAGGGCGCTGAGATCAGTCGCCGCATCCTGGCCGCCTACCCGGAGTTTTCACACACCAATCCGAAGGGAACCGATCGTGGCTAAGCCCAACGTCAAGGCGGTGTTGCTGTCCCCGCAGCGCACCCTGGGGGAGAAACCCCTCCTGGTGGTGGGCCCCTCGCTCGGAACGTCCACTGTGCTGTGGACCGAGACGGCAGCCCTCCTCGGCGACGACTTCGACGTCATCGGCTGGGACCTTCCCGGCCACGGTGCCTCGCCCGCGGCGTCCGAAACGTTCAGTGTCGCCGAGCTGGCCGACGCGGTGGTGGACTTGGTGGATTCGATCGCTCCCGGCGCCGTGTTCCACTATGCCGGGGACTCCCTGGGCGGCGCTACGGGGCTGCAATTGGGCATCAAGCACGGAGAACGGCTTAAAAGCTTGTCCGTGCAGTGCACCGGAGCGAAGCTCGGCACGCCGGAGGGGTGGCTCGAACGCGCCGAAACCGTTCGCGCGCAGGGCACCGCGGTGATGATCCAGGGATCAGCCCAACGCTGGTTCGCTCCCGGTTTCATGGACCGCCAGCCCGTCATCAGCAGCCGCCTCCTGCACGCACTGCGGGACGCCGACCGCTTCAGCTACGCCTTCTGCTGCGAGGCCCTCGCTGCTTTCGATGTCCGCTCCGAGCTCGGCAGCATCACCGTCCCCACGCAATCGCTGGCCGGCGTTGAGGACACTGTTGCGCCGCCGTCGTTCGCTCAGGAAGTGGCGGACGGCATCAACTCAGGGATCCACACAGGCGGCGGCACTGCAGTCGCTATAGCGCTCGACGGCGTCGGGCACCTTGCGCCCGCGGAGGCGCCAGCCGTCGTCGCGGACCTCATGCGGACGTTCATGATGGAGACCGGAAAATGAGCAACGATCCTTCGCAGGGCGCTGACAAAAACGGCGCCGACAAAAACGGCGCTGTTCAGCGCGACGCCACCTCGCAGGAAATCTACGACGCCGGCATGGTGGTCCGCCGCGAAGTGCTCGGCGATGCGCACGTGGACCGTGCCAACGCCAAGAAGGATTCCTTCACCGAGGACTTCCAGGACATGATCACCCGCATCGCTTGGGGCGGCATTTGGACCCGCCCGGGCCTCACGCGGCAAGTACGCTCGGCCGTCACCATCACGGCCATGGTGGCGCACGGGCACTGGGAAGAACTGGCCATGCACATCCGCGCCGCCATCACCAACGGCCTGAGCAGGGACGAGATCAAGGAAATCCTGCTGCAGACCGCCATCTACTGCGGAGTTCCCTCCGCGAACACGGCATTCAAGACCGCGCAACAGGTCTTCAGAGAAATGGATAACGCATGAACCAGGCCTATGTGTACGACGCCGTACGCACCCCCTTTGGAAAGTTCGGCTCGGGCCTTGCCGGGGTGCGCCCGGATGACCTCGCGGCCCACGTGGTGCGCGAAGCCGTGAGGCGCGCACCTGGTTTGGATGTTGAGCGCATCGACGAGGTGGTGTTCGGCAACGCCAACGGCGCCGGCGAGGAGAACCGCAACGTCGCCCGCATGGCCACCCTCCTAGCCGGGCTCCCGACGTCGATCCCCGGCACCACGGTCAACCGCCTCTGCGGCTCTTCCCTGGACGCCGCCATCATCGCCTCCCGCCAGATCAATGCCGGCGACGCAGAGCTGATGCTGGTGGGCGGCGCCGAATCCATGAGCCGCGCACCGTGGGTGCTGCCCAAGACGTCCAAGCCGTACCCCTCCGGGGACATGACCCTGGCCTCCACCACACTGGGCTGGCGCCTGGTGAACCCGGCCATGCCCAAGGACTGGACCATTTCCCTGGGCGAGGCCACCGAGCGCCTGCGCGAGAAGTACGGGATCACCCGGGAACGGCAGGACGAGTTCGCCGCGGCCTCGCACAACCTCGCCGCCGCGGCGTGGGATGAGGGCTTCTACGATCAGTTGGTGACACAGGTTCCGGGCACGGAGTTGGTCCGCGACGAAGGCATCCGGGCAGGCTCCACGGCGGAAAAGCTCGCCGGACTCAAGACCGTGTTCCGGCCCGAGTCTTCGGGGCCGGAGGGCGGTACCGTCACCGCGGGGAACGCTTCGCCGCTTTCCGACGGCGCCTCCGCGGCCTGGATTGGCAGCGAAAGCGCCGCCGGACTGCTGGGCCTGGAACCGCTGGCACGCATCGCAGGCCGCGGGGCGCACGGGAACGATCCCCAGTTCTTCGGCTACGCGCCCGTGGAAGCGGCTAACAAGGCCCTCGCGAAGGCGGGCATCGGCTGGGACCAGGTGGGCGCCGTCGAACTTAACGAAGCCTTTGCCGCGCAGTCCCTGGCCTGCATTGATGCGTGGGGAATCGACCCCTCCATCGTGAACCGGCACGGCGGCGCGATCGCGATGGGGCACCCGCTGGGCGCCTCCGGCACACGCATCCTGGGCACCCTGGCCCGCAGCCTGGAGGCTTCCGGTCAGCGTTGGGGTGTTGCCGCGATCTGCATCGGCGTCGGGCAAGGCCTGGCTGTGGTGCTCGAAAACGTCACTGCTGGAGTTAAGGGCTAGAAGACCATGCTGAAATTCATTGACACAGTTGGCGAAGCAGTCGCCGGCATCAAGGACGGCTCCACCATCATGATTGGTGGCTTCGGCAATGCCGGCCAGCCGTTCGAACTTATCGACGCGCTGCTGGATTCCGGCGCGACGGACCTCACGGTGGTGAACAACAATGCCGGCCAGGGCGATCAAGGCCTGGCGTTACTCATCAAGGAAGGGCGGGTCCGCAAGATGATCTGCTCCTTCCCTCGGCAGTCCGATTCCTGGCATTTCGACGCCAAGTACAAGGCTGGGGAAATCGAGCTTGAGCTCGTGCCGCAAGGCAACTTGGCCGAGCGTATCCGGGCTGCCGGTGCCGGCATCGGCGGTTTCTTCACCCCCACCGGCTACGGCACAATGCTCGCGGAGGGCAAGGAAACCCGGCTGCTGGACGGTAAATGGCAGGTGTTCGAGACACCCATCCACGCCGACGTCGCGCTCATCAAGGCGCTGAAGGCCGACGGCAAAGGCAACCTCGTGTACCGCAAGACGGCCCGGAACTTCGGCCCCATCATGGCCGCGTCCGCCAGGCACACCATCGTCCAGGTGTCGGAGATCGTTCCGACCGGCGCCTTGGATCCGGAGAACGTGGTGACCCCCGGAATCTACGTCAACAGCATCGTGAAGGTGGCCTGATATGAGCACCCAAACCTCAACAACACCCCTCGGCCGGCTTGAGCTCGCGCGGCTGGTGGCGCGGGACATCGCTCCAGGCTCCTTCGTGAACCTCGGCATCGGGCAGCCCACGCTCGTCTCCAACTACCTCACCGAAGATCAGAACATCACGCTCCACACGGAGAACGGGATGCTTGGCATGGGCCCGGAAGCCGAGGGCGAGGAGATCGACGGCGACCTCATCAACGCCGGCAAGATCCCCGTCACCGAACTCCCCGGGGCTTCGTATTTCCACCACGCTGATTCCTTCGCGATCATGCGCGGCGGCCACCTGGATATCTGTGTGCTCGGCGCTTTCCAAGTCTCCGCGTCGGGCGACCTCGCCAACTGGCATACCGGGGCACCGGACGCCATTCCGGCCGTCGGAGGGGCGATGGACTTGGCCACCGGGGCCAAGGATGTGTTTGTCATGATGACGCTCCTGACCCGCGACGGCGTGTCCAAACTCGTCGGCACCTGCAGCTACCCGCTCACCGGCGTGGGCTGCGTGACCCGCGTGTACACGGACAAAGCCGTCTTCCTGATAGGGCCCGACGGCGTGACCGTGCGTGAGACGTTCGGCTGCACCTTCGAAGAACTCCAAGCGCTGGTGCCGGTCCCACTGAAGGCGGCTGGCGCCGTCGTCGGCGTCTAAACGGGAGCGCGAACTGGCAGCAGATGCCCTCTGGAAACACTTCAGGGGGCATTTGGTGCCAACTCGCGCCAATAAGATTGGTAACCATGACCGACGCAGCAGTAGCCGGAGCACCCCAGACGGGTTCTCCCCAAGCGAGTGACCAGTACGTGCAATCGCTGGCACGCGGCTTGTCCGTGATCCGTGCTTTCGACGCGGCCAACCCCGTCATGACGCTCAGCGAGGTGGCGGCGCGCACCAACCTGACGCGTGCCACGGCGCGTCGGTTCCTGCATACCCTGGTGGAGCTGGGCTATGTCCGCACGGACGGCAAGACCTTCGCGCTCACCGCGATGGTGCTGCAACTTGGCTATTCGTACCTGTCGGCGTTGTCCCTGCCGCAGCTCGCGCAGCCGCACCTTGAAGAGCTCTCCCTGAAATTGGGGGAGTCGACGTCGGCGGCGGTGCTGGATGGCGCGGATATCTTCTACGTGGCCCGCGTGACCACGCGCCGGATCATGACGGTCGGCATCTCGGTGGGTACCCGCTTCCCGGCCTACGCCACGTCCATGGGTAGGGTACTTCTGGCCGGCCTGACGCAGCAGAAGCTGGACGAATACCTCTCCTCGGTGGAGTTCAAGGCCCTGACGCCACGGACCATCACGTCCCGCGCGGAACTTCTGGCCGAGCTGAACCGCGTGCGCACGCAAGGATGGTGCCTGCTGGACCAAGAGCTGGAACTCGGGCTTATGTCCGTGGCAGCCCCCGTGCGCAACGCCGCGGGGAAAGTTGTGGCCGCAGTCAACGTCTCGCTCCAGGCCCAAAACGTCGCCGCGCACCCCGAGCCCGCGGCATACATCGACTCGGTCCGCCATGCAATCCTTGATACCGCTGGGCTGATTTCGGCGGATATTGCCGCCAAGCATTGAGCCTTGGGCAAGTTTCGGCAGCCCTAGCGCCAAGGGCGGCGCCTACAGCCAGAGGCGCGTCACTCCCGTGAGGCCCTGGACTTGGACGGAAGTGGTGCTGCTGCCGGTGGTGCCGTTGCCGAGTTGACCCTGCGCGCTGTAACCCCACGCGCGGACCGTTCCATCGCTGAGCAAGGCGAATGCGTCGTAGATGCTGCTCGCGATCGAGTTGACTCCGGTGAGGCCCTGGACTTGGACCGGGGTGCTGCTGTTTGTGATGGTGCCGTTGCCGAGTTGGCCATACCAGTTGGCACCCCAGGCCCGGACTGTCCCATCGTTGAGCAGGGCGTACCCCGTGATTTCACTGGCAGCTACGGCCGTCACTCCGGTGAGGCCCTGGACTTGGACCGGGGTGCTGCTGTTGGTGGTGGAGCCGTTGCCGATCTCTCCGTAGCCCCCGAAACCCCAAGCCCAAACGGTGCCGTTGCCCAGCACTGCGTAGGCCGTGCCACCGTTGGCCGTGAAGGACACGGTTCCGCTGAGGCCTGCGACCTGGACCGGGGTGTTGCTGTTGGCCTTGGTGCCGTTGCCCAGTTGGCCATAACCGTTGTAGCCCCAGGCTCGGAGGGTCCCGTCAGCCAGGAGAGCGTAGGCCGTGCCGTAACTGGCGGCGATGGACGAGACTCCTGTGAGGCCGGTGACCTGGACCGGGGTGCTGCTGGCGGTGTTGGTGCCGTTGCCCAACTGCCCCGACTGATTGCTGCCCCAGGCGCGAACCGACCCGTCATTCAGCACAGCGTAGGCGGTGCCTCCGTTGGCAGTGATCGAGGTGGCCGTGCCAACCCCCTGGACTTGGACGGGGGTGGTGCTGTTGCTGGTGGTGCCGTTTCCGAGCTGGCCGGACGAATTGTCTCCCCAAGCCCACACCGTTCCGTCGCCAAGCAGGGCGTAAGCGGTACTTCCGCTGGCGGTGATGGATAAGACCCCTGAGAGTCCAGTGACTTGGACGGGAATGCCGCTGTCGGTGGTGGTGCCGTTTCCGAGCTGGCCGAACCCGTTTCCGCCCCAGGCCCACACGGTTCCGTTGATCAGCGCGGCGTATTTGGTACTCGCGCCTTGGGCTCCAGCGAACACCCCGGTGAGGCCTGGGATGCCGACTGGCGCGCTGCTGAAGGAGGTTGTGCCAGTGACGCCGAGTTGGTGGTTATAGTTGTCGCCCCAGGCGCGGATGGTTCCGTCCGCAAGCAACGCGAACGCGGTCCCTCTGCCGGCCGTAATCGAACCGACTCCGCTGAGGCCTTGCACTTGGCCGGGGGAGTTGCTGCTGGTGGTGGTGCCATTACCGAGTTGGCCGGATTGGTTGAGTCCCCAGCTCCGAACAGTCCCGTCGCGCAGCACGGCGTAAGCAACCGCGTTATTGGAATCCCCTTTGTCAGCCGTGATGGAGGCGGCTCCGGCGAGGCCCTGAACCTGGACGGGGATGTTGCTGTTGGTGACAGTGCCGTTGCCGAGCTGTCCGGACTGGTTGGAGCCCCAAGCGCGGGCAGTGCCGTCGCCCGAGACCGCGTATGCGGTGCCTGCGCTGGCCGTCATGGACGTGACGTTGCTGAGGCCCTGGACGCGGACCGGGGTGTAGCTCTCTGATGTGGTGCCGTTGCCGAGCTGGCCGCTTGCGTTGGCGCCCCAGGAACGCACGGTCCTGTCGGACAGGAGGGCGTAGGCGTTGTAGTTGCTGGCGGCGATCGAAGTGACGCCGGTGAGCCCTTGAACTTGGGCAGGGGTGTTGCTGACGTTGGCGGAATTTCCGGTGCCAAGCTGCCCCTTCGAATTGTCGCCCCAGGCGCGGACGGTTCCGTCAGCCAACAGTGCATAGGCGCTGAAGTCGCTGGCCGTGATCGAGGTGACGCCAGTGAGGCCCGCGACCTGGACCGGGGATCCACTGCCGCTGCCGGTAGCTCCATTGCCGAGCTGACCCATAAAGTTGGCGCCCCAGGAACGGACAGTTCCGTCACTTAGCAAGGCAAAGGCACCATAGTACGTGGCCGTGATGGAGGTGACGCCCGTGAGGCCTTGGACCTGGAGTGGTGTGCTGCTGGAGGTGATGCCGCTGCCGAGCTGGCCGGACGCACTATCGCCCCATGCGCGGACGGTCCCATCGTTCAGAAGCGCGTATGCTGTGCCCCCGTTGCTCGAGATGGAGGTGACTCCGGTGAGGCCTGGGACTTGAGCGGGGGTGCTGCTGTCCAAAGTGGTTCCGTTGCCAAGCTGCCCGGACTGATTGCTCCCCCATGCCCGCACCGTCCCGTCGGTCAGCAGCGCATAGCTGGTGGATCCATCCCCGGCGAAAGACCTGACTCCGGAGAGGTCCGCGACGGCCGCCGCAGTGGCGAGGTAGGGTGTGGTGCCGTTGCCGAGCTGGCTGGACTGGTTGTCGCCCCACGTGAGGGCGGAACTGGTTGACGTTCCGGCGAGGAAGTAGCCCGCGACGTCGGCGATTAGCTGGGTGGCGCCTGCCGAGCGGTTGAAGAGGGTGATTTTGCCGTCGGAGCCAACCGGAACAGTGACGGAGCCCGGGATTGTCTGGCCGCCCGCGAAGTTCACGTTGGAGGCGTTCGGCCGTGTGGTTCCCGATGCGTAAGCGGTGATGAAACCGTACGACTGCGGGCCGGTGACGGTGAGGTTGAACACGGCCGCCGCGGCATTGACGGGAATTCCGTTCACGCCGCCGACCCGGAAGGACACTGTCCCATCCGGGCCTGCTGGCGTGCTGGGGCGCGTATCCAGGAGCCGGGCCGGGGTCACCGGGACGAACGCGCCGGGCGTGCTCGGGGCACCGCTGAGGTAGTAGCCCGCGACGTCGGCGATCAGCTGTGTGGCGCCTGCGGAGCGGTTGAAGAGGGTGACTTTGCCGTCGACGCCGACGGGAACGGTGACGGAGTTTGGAACCGTCTGGTCTGTTGCGAAGTTGATGTTGGAGGAGTTTGGGCGTTCAGTTCCGGAAGCGTAGGCCGCGATGAACCCGAACGAGGTGGGGTCCGCGACGGTGAGGTTGAAGGTCACTGCGGAGACTGTTGCCGGGATCCCGCCTACCCCGCCTACCTGGAAGGACACCGTCCCGTCCGGGCCCGCAGGTGCGCTGGTTCGGGTGTCCAAGAGTCTGGCCGGTACCACCGGGACGAACGCGCCGGGTACAGTCGGCGTGCCGGGGAGGTAGTAGCCCGAGACATCCGCGATGAGGTTGGTGTTGCCGGAGGACCGGTTGAACAGGGCGACTTTGCCGTCGGCGCCAACCGGGACGGTGACCGAGTTCGGCACGGTCTGGCCAATCGCGAAGTTCACGTTGGAGGAGTTCGGCCGGTTGGTTCCTGAGGCGTAGGCGGTGATGAAACCAAACGACTGCGGGCCGGTGACCGTGAGGTTAAAGGTGACCGCTGAAACCGAGGCGGGGATCCCGTTGACGCCGCCCACCTGGAAGGAGACGGCAGAGTCGGGGCCCGCGGGCGTGCCGCTGCGCGTGTCCAGGAGCCGGGCGGGTGAGATTGGAATGAAGGCGCCCGCCGCCGTCGGCCTCGCCGAGGTTCCCACGACGGCGATCGGCGTTATCGCGGAGCCGCCCGTAACGGCTGCCCCGGCGCCCGGCGCCGCCAGCCCGGACATCACAACCAGGACGCCCAATGCCGCAGCCACGCCAGTGGCTCCCCGCCTTAGCCGCGCACGCAAAGAAACCATGGAATCCTCGAAAGACATGGCTCCCGATGATGGGCAAGCCGCTACTGATCCTCGCGAAAATTACCACACAGGTGGATCCAGGCTCGGCTGCGGCGCGGGATTCCCAGGGGAAAAGCCAACATCACCGCGTCAGCTTGGCGCCGTCCGGGTGTTCGTCGCCAATGTGCCCGGGAGCGTTGGCGGCCAGGACGCGTTGGACGAACGCGCTGTATTCCTCCATGTAGTGGCGCAGGAGGGACGCGGTGCCTTCGTCCCGGACGGATCCGTCCTCGTTGTAGGACGCCGGATCGAATTTGACGTAGGCCTCCGGGGCGTTCAGTTGGGGCGCGTCGAGGAAGCTCAGGACGCTGCGCATGGAGGACTGCATCACGGCCGTACCGATGCTGCCGGGAGATGTGCCGATGATGCCCGTGGGCTTGCGGGCGAAGGAGTTGGTTCCCCAGGGCCGGGATCCCCAGTCGATGGCATTCTTCAAGGCGCCGGGGATGGAGCGGTTGTACTCGGGGGAGACGAACAGGATGCCGTCCGACGCCGCGATCGCATCCTTCAACGCCCGGCCTGCAGGCGGGAAATCGGCGTCGTAGTCCGAGCTGTAGAGGGGCAGGTCCTTAATGGGAATCTCGGTGAATTCGAGCTCCTCCGGCGCTACGCTGATGAGCGCCTTGGACAGGACCCGGTTGATGGATCGGCTTGAGAGGCTGCCGACGAAGTATCCGATCTTGTACGTGGCCATGGCATGTCCTTTCCGACGGCGCGGCCGGAACCGGCTCATCGACGGTGCGGTAACTGGAGGCTCCCAGCCCACAGCGAGCTTAGTAGAGCAGTCCGAAGATGGGAATGGCCGGGCACGATGTATGGATATGCCAACACCGCATAGAGTCTGGATATTCATACATGGAGCCAGGGGTGCCATTTCCTTGAAAATGGCGCGTCCTATCAATGATGCCTGCAACTTCTCGAGAAATTACCAAACGTGAATAGAATCCTGATTTATGTTTTTGTTGCCTTTGTCGGCTGGGCCGGGTCTTACTGGGGACGGTACAGGTTTCCCTTGAAGAGGGGGTCGCGGATGGACAGAATCCTTGGCGTGACCAACGTCCTCTGCAACGCGGGCCTCTGCCTCCTGGCGACCATTCTTCCCCTGACGACCGATTTCGTCGGAATACCCTCGCTGGCCTTCATCGCGGCTGTGCTCTTTCTATCGTCGTTATTCCTATATCGCATCAAAGTCATGGACCTGCGCACCAGGCTCGCCAGCAACGACGGACGCAGGGCTCTTCCTCCCGATGCTCAAGGCAAAACGAGGTGGCCCTATACGGTGATCTACGTTCTCGGATATGCCTTCATGGCTATATACATCGCTACCATCAACGGGACCGTCCCCTTGGAACCAACTCTTCGCTAGGGAGGACTACCCCCACACCCCGATTGATCCGGGTCGCAGGCTGGCAACCCAACAAGACGTCGGGAGGTCCCGCGGCTCCGGTCAGCCACATAATGGAGACCGTTTATAGCCGTCCAGCCGGGGGCGTCTTGTCCTTCCCCCAGGGGCAGGTCGTAGAGCGCTGGGAGGCGCCCCCGGTAAGCGATTCTTCAACGTAACAGTCGCGAGTCCACTTCGCGGGGTTTTGCCTTTATCTGAAGAAGTTGGGCGAGCTCCGGGCCGGGTCGGTAGCGGCGTGCACTAAGCGCACTGCGCCCCCGATCGATATCGGGAGCTGGAGGAAAGCGCGGCCCATGCTGAGGCTGTCTGCGCAGGCAGCCCGCCCTGCGGCTTCCCTGCTCACAGCTTCGACGGTGACGTCATGCCCCGGAGTGGAGGCGGGTGCCAACGGGTGCGGCGCTGCCGGCCAAGATGAACCGTTCGCCGGTCGAGTCGCTGTCGACGAGGCGGCGGACCCGGTCCCAGACCTCGGGGACATGTTGCCATTCATCGATGAGTACGGGGGTGTCTACTCTGCTCAAGTAATTGGGATCTGCTTGGATCAACTGCCGTATTTCGGGGAGGTCCAAGTCGAGAATTGTCTTCGCTCGCTGCCTCCCAGTGGAGGTCTTCCCGATTGCGCGAGCCCCATCGATGGATACTAGTCCACCATTATGAGCGTTTCCAAGCTACCATTTTGAGCGCGACTACTCCACCGTTTTGAGCGCCCGCTCGCGCTCTAAACGTCCCGCAAGCGGTTCGGCTAACGGACCCTTTATTGGGCCCTCCCGCAACCTGTCGTTCACCAACCCGCTAAGAGGGGTTCATTACCGGGAAGTAACATGGGGAGCCCTTAGGACCCAACCACTGAGAGGCTCCCTATGAGCACGACTCGTACCCGAGGCATCCTCACGGCCGCCGCCATCATCTTGGCCGCGTCCGCACTCGGCGGCAACGCTGCCGCCCAGGCCGTCGGCAACAATAACCAGCAGGACGGCAACAACGCCGACTCCGGCAGCCACAGCGAAACGAACGCGGCCCTGGCCGATGACTTCAACGGTCTTGACCGGAACACGAACTGGCAGCAGACATCAAAGCTGAAGCTGAACTTCCCGACATACCACACCGAGGGCATCGCCTACAGCCAGGACCACATCTTCCTCTCGGCCGTCCAGATCATCGAGCCGACCAAGAAGTTCCCCACACCTCAGGCCGGGTTCGACCGCACCCCGGGCAAGGGTATTGGCCATCTCTTCGTAATGGACAAAGCCGGCAACCTGCAAAAGGACATCATCCTGGGCGAAGGTGACATGTACCACCCGGGTGGCATTGATTTCGACGGCACCAACGTTTGGATCCCCGTGGCCCAGTACCGGCCCAACAGCAGTGCCATCATTTACCGTGTCGATGCGAACACCCTTGACGTCCACAAGCAGTTCGAGGTCAAAGACCACTTCGGCGGCATCGTGATGGACAAACGGACCGGCCACCTGGTCGGGAACACCTGGGGCTCGCGCCGGTTCGCCGAATGGGACCTGCAGGGCAAGCAGCTCTCCACCTGGGATAACCCGAACTTCTTCATCGACTATCAGGACTGCCAGTACGTCCCCAACTCCAAGATGCTCTGCGCAGGGATCACCAACCTCCCCCAGACTCCGGCAGCCGGAGGCACCTACGAACTCGGCGGCATGGCGATGATCGACCTGAAATCCCACAACGTGATCCGCGATGTTCCGTTCCAGCAATGGTCCACGGCCGGGCACGTCGCCACCCGCAACCCGTTCAAGATGACCGCCGATGGGAACCACCTCACCATGAAGGTTGCACCCGACAACGGCGACGAGGGCAACGGCACCGAGATCCTTACCTACGAAGCCACCGTCACCCCCGCCAAGTAACCGACGGCACGCCGCGACCGGCCCTGGGTCTGCTGGTGTGCCCGGATGGTTCACAGCCGCCGTGCCCGTGCTGGGCGCCTTCCTTTTTGTCTGCTGGTGGGTGCCGCCGCCAACGCCCGCCGCCACCGCGGTACTCGGAAGCTGAAAACTACTAAAGGAAACCACCGGTTACGCCGTTTTTGAGATAGTCCACTCTCGCATAGGCGGCGATTGGAATTACGCTGCGTACGCATGTAACACCCGGGTGGGACACTTAGCGATAAATGGCGGTCTTTTCGCGGCGCTATTTATCGCCCGGCGGCCCGCAAGGGGATCCCTTAGCGTGCTTCCGAACAGCTTCGAACATAGACACCTGACGTCACGCCGGCTTGAACCGCGAGGCTACCGACTCACGCGTCCTCGCCACATCAACGTCGCCGGCTGTCTGCTCCATAAGCACTTTGGCCAACCGTTTCGGCCAGAGCACGTGAACGCCACGAGTCGAGAACGCGCCCCCGATCAGGGGCCAGTCTGCTTCGATGAAGCACAGCGCCCCGGTGACCGGAACATCCCCGACGAGGTCGCGCACGACGTCGACCTGTTTGAGCACTCCATCAACCAGTTTCGCGCAATCACGGCGGCCCACGAGGAGCTTCTCGACGCGTGGGCGAAGGATGCCACCCTCGATCTTCAGCTCGGGTCGTCCCTTGTACCGCTTGGCATCGATCACCCAGATTCCACCGGGAGTGATGGCGATGTGGTCGATGTTGGCCTTCGAGCCGGGGATGCGTCGGTCGTGGAGGACAGCCAAGCCATCGGTGGCCAGGGCATTTAGCCGAGCGCCGAGGCGTTCCTCACCGATCGCACCCTGGTCCCAGGACTTGGTGTGCTGCTGCTCGTCGGAGAGGGCGACTGCGAGGCCGCCGAAGCGACCCCACTTCTCGCGAAGCTTTTCCTCGTCCTTCGCCTTGCGGCGCTCATATTCGCGCCGGGCGGACGAACCGGCTACTCCGGGCTCAGTGGACAACGACGCATCACAAGGTGGTTCCAGGTCGGAGGACACGGTTTCCGCAGCCCCGGTGGCACATCCCAAACAGCGGACAGTCTTCGTCTCGCTCTCATAGATCGCTTCTGTCCCGGCCGGAAGAGAGGCACCGCACAGCCGACACGCTCCGGCGTACCGGAGCCTCATCTCCTTCATGAGGATGCACTTTGCATCACAGGCGCGGACCCAGTCTGCTTGTAGATCACGGCTGCGGTTAGGCTGCGGTTGCGCGCTGTCATGGCTCAATCCTCACCCACGGCAGGAACTTTTTCTGGGTGTGCCGCGCGTAGCCGCATCCAAAGACCTCTCGAACTGTCCCAGTGAAGGATCCGTGAACGGGATCTGATCGGGAGCAACTGCACATGCCGTTGGTGGAGTTGTCCTCGGGAGCAGGCGAGTGGCTTCCGCAGGCCAGCCGGCCCTAGAATCGCCTTAGCCAATGGCAAATGGGGGATCCATGGACGGAACAACGCTGCTCGCACCTGGACTACAGGTGCGCGCCTCGAAACCGTTCGGGGACAGGCCGGCGCGCGACGTCGATGCCCTAATGGCGCAACGGATCCGCAGTGCACGGGCGCGGACCGTGTTCGTGTCTTTCGCCTTCATTCTCGCAGCGCTCACGCTCTGGCACGAAGGCAAACCGGTCTGGGGCTTCTGGCCCCAAACGAACGCCATTATCACGAGTCAGGACGAATTCGAGGGAAGATACGGGAAAGCCTGCAATCTCGGTCTCGCCTACCCCGTCGACAACCAGCAGGTGCGCAGTCGCGCCACGGTTTCCAAGCGTTGCGCCGAGGCGCCCCCGATCGGGACGACCGTGACTGTCCGCCACGACCAGTTCGACTACGGGTGGGTCGAGATTCGCGGCTACCCCGGGCCGACGTGGATCTGGGTGATGGGCCTGAGCGTGATCATGTTCACACCCCTGGCCCTGCTCGCCCTGTACGTCGGGGTCGCCTGGCGCCGTGTCCTCGCCGTGCGACGGCTCAGGGATGCGCCCTGGTTCGAGATCACGGGGACGGTCCGGGCGAGCAGCCTGGCCGCCCAGAATCTTCTTCGCCTCAGTCTCCAGCCCACTGAGCCTGGTCAGCCTGAGGTGGACCTCCTCTTCGGGATCAGGCCGATCTCCTTCTTCCCACTCCCCACAGTGGGGACCTCGTTCTCGGTGCGAATCGCCGGCACGGGCACCGGAAAGGTCCTCGTTGCGCTCCCCGGTCACACGGGCGAGGCATTCGGGACGGTCAGCGCAAGGAGACTCTGATGTGAGTGGGCTGCACCTGAGGTTCGGATGAGGATCCGTTACCACACAAATCGATGCCACGTCAGACTCAGCCTGCGCAGCTCATCTAGAGCAGCAGCAGGCCGTCGGTTAGCGACTTCCGCAGCCGCTCGTGTCTGTCTCCCAAAGGCCAGCAGGCAAAGCCGCCGTTCCGGAATATCAGGTTTAGATACGACACAAACGACATGTCATTCTCAGCGGCGAAGACGCCGTCAGCTCCACCGTCCGGGACTCGGAATCCAAATGGCGCACCGCCGCTGACGTTTGCCTTATGCAACCGATCAGGCGCAACCGGCAGCACGAAAGACCCAACAGCCGGGTCGTCCCGAGCTTCCTCTGCCCAGGCCTCGTGCTCACTGATGAAGTAGCTGGAGATCGATTCCCCGGAATACCTTGTTCCCTCCAGCTCGATCACAAGCGGATCCGCCGCGGATGACTCGCCCCATCCCGGATGCGTGCCAACCAGCCACACATCGCCAACAAGCCGGATCCATGACGACAGAACCAACGGCACGGGACCGAACCGCTCCTCCAACCAGGCCGCAAACTGTGAAGCACGGACGCTCGCCGGCTGGAACGGAACGACCGGAGTTCGCGCATCATCGTTGGAATGGAAGACATACTCCTGCGATTGCAGGCGATTCACCAGGAGCTCGATATTGAACCGGACCCGAAGAGCCATCTCGTCGCACACAGCCTGCGCCTCTGTCAGCACGCTCGGGTCACGCACATTCGACCCAAGCCGCCCCAGTTCCGACCACACGCGTTCCCGATCGCCCTGCCGGTATCGGTCCGCCCAGCCCCCAACGCTCATAAGCAACGATTATCCACACCCGGGCCCGTATCTCGATGATTGAACCAGTTCCGGAACCTGCTCGCATGCACGGGAATGCACGCTGAGGGATCCTGGTGTGTGCGGCGGCCGTCGTCACTGGGCCGGCGTGCTCGCGAGACACGGAGCACGCCTGGGTGCCTTCCCCGGGTTCCGGCAGGACGCTGCTGTCATCCTTCGAGTTGTTTCGCGTAGTGGGCATGGCCTCCGCCTCATCCGATGCTCGCCACGCGGGTGAGGAGCCCGTGCGCGTGAGCGCCCGGTAAAGGATCCTCCACCAGGACCGGGGACTGACCGTTTCGGTGACGGGGCCGCCGCCGCGGCGCGACAACAGACGAGTGCCAGCCGGATCATGCCATTGCGCGTAGCTCGAACTCATTGGGCACACGGAGCTGTCCGGAAAATGGGCGGATTGCCGCCTACCCTCGGATTCCCAGCAGCGTGAGAAAACAGAGGACCGTCGACGTGAAGCCAAATGGGGAACTCATTGGGTCACTCCTTCGGCACTTTGCTTCGCCAGCGCTCCTTTCAATTCTCCTCACCTCCCACCAGCGTGCAACCTTCCTCTGGGCGGGCAGGATGGCTGCTCGCCGGGCTACCATCCTTGAGCGGGACGTCACTAGGCCCATTGACCGGCTGGGGCCGGTAGTGCAGGCTGTGATGACATCAACCGGAAGGGGCTTGATGAAGTACCCGCGCACCTCGGCCGCCGCCGCGGCCCTTCTCGGGTTCGCCCTTGTTGGGTGCCCGGGCACAGTGGACGACTTCGTCGTGGCACTCAACAGCTCGTCACCGTCGCCTCACTGATGAGGGGTGAGATCATACGCAACTCACGCCAGCTGGCGCTTATCGGACTCATCGCCGCCACGTGCGGAGCCATTGCCTCCTGCGGCGAGCCCGCGCAGACTCAGCCTCGGGTCGACCCCGCCATGCCGGCCCCGATGAGCTCCGCCTTACCCGACTTCTCGAAGCAAGGTCCTGCGAATCACGCGGCCTCCGTGGTGGCTAACAGCATGGCGCCGAGCCTCAAGAACGAAGCCAACTTCGTTGGCCTGCGGATCACGGCGGAGGGCCTTGAGGTGATCCTGTCAGGGCCGCCCACGAAGGCCGAGGATGCGCTCCTGAATTCAACGAAGGCGACGACGCCCGCCATTCTTGGCGCCAGCCACGCCGATCCATCGATCGTTGTGCCCATCTATGTCCGAACGGTTCCGAACTCCTTGGGCGTGCTTCTAGACCTCACGCAACGGCTCGCGGCGGATGCGCCGTCGTGGGCCGCGCGGGGCATTACGTTCAGCTCCTTCGGGCCGGACGTCGTGCAAGACGTAGTCGTGTTGCACCTGCAGATGTATACACCAGCCGCTGCCGAAGAGCTCGAGAAGGCGTACGGTCCACTTCTTGTCGTTTCGACCGAGAGCCAGACTGTGAGCCCCGCCTAGTAGTGGTCCGCCGGTTGCTATGGGGCCCGAACGCCTGGATGGCGAGCATGCTCAGGGTCACCTTTGTACCGCCGGAGTGTCCGGTAACGGATCGGTTAGTGAGACCCCATTCATGGCCTGAGCTCCGCAAAATGTCCCGATGTGTACGCTATCCCCATGAGCAAGGTGACCTCAGAGGGCAGTTTGTGGCGACGGATCCTGCAGGCGCTGAGAAACTTATTTGCAGACGGGGGGCCATTGGCCCCTGGATGGGGCTTGGGCAGACGGAAGAATCAATAGGCCATCTGATGGCGCAGCCGTGAGGCCTGGCCGTCGAGGTCTCCCAAGTTTGTATTCCGTCGGCTGTCCCATAGGACGAACCTTCATGCTCGAATTATTTCCTCGGCTAGACAGCGGAGTTTTCCAGCGCATGCGGAACCGGCAACCGATTCAGCCATTCCCTGGCGTCCTCGACGGACGTGAAGTATCCGTGCGGGCATTCCTGCTCACGCAACAGGGCCGCGGCCGTCACCCGGTCGACCACTGTGGCCCCGACCAGTGCCACGGCGGACACAAACCGCGTCCCCAGCAGCGTCGCTCTGGCGCCGGGACTCATGCACACGTCCACGACCTCGACGAGCATCGGCTGCAGCCGGCCTCCGGTCACGCCCCGGATGGCTGCGACGACGGCGTCAGCGTCGTCGGCCGACACCGGTGAGCCGGGTGCCCACCGCAGATGGAAGGTACCCTCCGCATCCACATTCAAGATTGCGTTTGTGCAGGTCAACGCGATTTCCACCATGACGGGCTCCCTTATTCCTCAGATGAGGCTAGCGGATCCCGCGGCACAAATGTGATTTATTCAACAATTTCGTGGCCGTGGACTTCTCGGTGGACAGCTTCGCTCAGGATGCAGCATTGGTCCCTCTGACCCCGAGCAACCGAAAATCGCCGCCATTCTATTGGGCCGTAATTCTCACTCCAGCGACGGCCCCCGTCCAAGGACCATTCGGGTCGTGTCGCATCAGCGCTGCGGCGACGTATCCTTCCTGCAACTCGACAACCTGCGACAAAACGCCTGAGCAATCAAGATCGAGCGACAACGGATCCTTCGACCCCGGGCGGGAGAGGAAGACCTGTACATTCTGGATCCCCACACAAGCCGCCTTGACGGTGTACCGGCCGGCGGTTGTCACTTTTGCGGTTTTGCTGAAACCGACCCCTGGTCCGTCGGCAGGGCCGGAGTCGTCAAGAAGCACGGCACCTTGGGCCACTGCAAGGCGTTTCTCCAATTCGGCGTAGTTGTGCGTTTCGGCATCCAGTATCTCCGGGCCCTTCGTCGACGCAGCAGGCGCGGGGCGGCTGCTGCGCTGGACGGTTGCCGTCTGCACCGGATCACCCACACCCTCATAGGTGCAGGCTGCCAGAACAACGACCAGCAGCATGCCCAACACCGTCGCAGCAGCCCTGCCGACTAGTCTCGTTCCCCCACGACCTGACATGGGGCGAGTCTACGGTCCGTTCGCCGAAAGGCAAGTCGCACCCGCCCCGATAGGGTTGCGAGCCCAAAGTGGCCAAGAACGAGCGGTCCATATCGCTGCACGGGACCCGCGCAGCCCTCAGGACCGTTGGCTGAAGAGCGGCCCGTAAGCGGATCCTCGATCGGGCCACTCCGGCGATCGGGCCGACGGATTTCCAGCGGGTATTGCGCCGTTCCGGTTCAGCTGGATTCGTTCTGTCCTGACTCCGCCAGGGTGATGCCGGCGACAGACCAGTTCTCGTGGGGATCTCGTTCAAGATCACCCGGATCGTGTCGGGACGGATTTCCATGACCTCAGCGTAAGTGGCCGTGAGCGCAGCCAGCAGCTGACGCTTTTTTTCAGTGGAGGATGGGGATGCATTGAGAACCTGAATGAGGGGCATGCACAGATTGTGGCATCCGCCACGGAGGAACGAGTGGATTCTGGCTCCTCCGCGGCCTGATGCGTCTCGAAGTGAGCGACGTGCGCTACAGTCCGCTAGCGAACGCTGAGGGATCCCTCACTGGGAATCTGTTTCGGTCGCTCCTTCGGGCCAATGGCGAGCTGGGGTTCCGGTCGAGTAACGCTCCTCCTAGTAAGTCTGTAAAAGGGCCTTCTGAGCTGGCACATGCTGCAAGGGTGAAGTACATCAAAATTGTGCAACTTCGATCGTTCGGTAGTCGGGCACCGATCCCGGTGGCGTGATGTCAAGATAATACCGTTTTCGGTATAGTTCTGACCGTTCAAGCCACTTTAATGGATGGCCAAACAATACCGTTTGCGGTAGAGTTTTGACATGAGAACAACCTATCGAGACGTACTGCGTGAGATCGCCTACGACAACCATGGCTATGTCACCACCGCGGATGCAGTGGGCGCTGGCGTGCCCGCCGTAGAATTGCCAAAGCTCACCGCCCGCGGCGGCCTCGATCACGTCGGATACGGTCTCTACCGTATGACTGACATCCCGCCGAACGACGATGATCAGTTCGCCGAAGCGACCTTGCGCGCAGGAGACGACGCCTACCTTCGCGGAGAAGCCGTCCTCGCCCTCCTGGGTCTAGCGGACGTGAATCCTACGAAGATCACCGTGGGAACTGTCCGTCGTGTCCGCCGCGCAATGCCCGCTCATGTGAAGCTCACCCAGGCGCCGGCCGGAACGAAGGTTACACGCTACCGCGGGATCCGCGCCCAGCAGCTCAGCGAGGCTCTCCTCGAATGCCTGGGCCGGGTCCCCGGCACGCGACTGCGAGATGCGGCAGTCAAGGCCCGTGCTGAGGGACTGCTGACTACGGCGGAGTGGAACCGTGTGCGCAAGGAGCTCGCCGCATGAGTTATGACACCCCGCCTCGTAACCTCACCGCTCTAAACCAGCGAATGAAGAACTTAGAGGGAGACGAAACCCTCGCCCTTCGCCGGCGGACGACGATGGCTCTGGTCGTAACCGGACAAATGCTTCCCGAGGGTGCGGTGAAAGGTGGCAGCGCGATGGCGCTGCGGTACGGCTCCAGTACAAGGTTCACCCGCGACCTTGACGCCGCCCGCACAGGAGGCCTGGCGACATTCCGCGCCGACTTCGAAGAGCGCCTCCGGAAAGGGTGGGGTGGGTTCACTGGACGTCTGGTCGAGCGAAAAGCCCCGAAACCCGCGGGAATTCCCGCCTCGTACGTGATGAAGCCATTCGATGTGAAGCTCGACTACGAGGGGAAGCCGTGGTGCACAGTGCCCTTCGAACTCGGTCACAACGAAATCGGTGACGCTGACGATCCCGAGTTCGCTCTGGCGCCCAGCATCAGCGAAATGTTCACCGCTGTGGGCCTCCCCGCTCCAGACCCGGTGGCGGTAATGCCCGCAGACCACCAGATCGCCCAAAAAATACACGCGTCCACCGTGTCCGGTAGCGACCGTGCCCGAGACCTCGTGGACCTGCAACTCCTAGGCGCCCGCGAGCAGCTCGACCTCGCGATGGTCCGGGCCACTTGTATTCGCTTGTTCGACTACCGAAAGGCTCACGCCTGGCCTCCGTCAGTGGTCGAGGGCGCGGGCTGGGTGACCCTCTACGCCGAGGCCGCCGAGGGCCTAGATGTCGTACCTGGTGTCGCTCCCGCCATCGAGTGGCTGAGCAAGTTCATCGCCCGGATTGACCAGGCCTCACCAAACGATCAGACGTCACTCTCTGAAGTCCTTCCTTGAGACCGTACATGACGGAGAAGCCCTCGATCTCCGGGCCCTTCAGCACGATGGCTATGTGTGGAATCTTCGTGAGGGGGCTTGTGAGGCTGGGTGAATAGGAGATGGGTTTAGTGAGCACGAGTTCGCGGTTTGCTACCTCGTGTTCGGTGCTGAAGCGACCGACTTTTCCCATCCAGACGGCGCCTGATTTCATGAGTGCCGTCGCGAAGGGCTCGTGGTCCACTGGTGTCTGCACGCTGAACACCTCGGACCAGATGGAATGGGTCGTTTCGAGGCCATCACGCTTTGGTTTGACCCGCTTGGCCCGTTGGGGTCGTATGCGGTCGGCTAACTTGGAACAACACAGCCGTATCCGCTCGTTCAACTTGGACTTGCGCCACTTCGCCGCAATCTTCGGTTGGAGTCGATGGATGAAAATAACAACCGTGGCACCAGCGGTAATGTAAGCGACAAGGCTGGCGAAGAGCGGGGCTGCGTGGCTTCCTGCATACTGCGGGTCTCTCTTCAGAAGCGCGGTGAAGTCGGGCGGGTCCCAAGGGGTCAGGCCACACCAAACAATGAAGGCGGCGGCCGCCGCGACAATCCCGATACCGATTGAAGCAACGAGGGCGCGGCTCACCTCGTAGAACGGTGATTCTTGCGCTCGGGTGAACCGGCGGCTGCGCTCAAGCTCGTAGTAGAACCCCGGAGCCACAGCCAAGAGAAAGACTATGACTCCGAGGACTGAAGTCGGCACTATTCGCTGTCGGAGGAGTCCGCGGTCAAAGTAATCGGGCTGGTCATCTGAGCCATCTCAGCTGTCTGGGACGAAGTTGCATCAGGGAACGCGGTGGGCGAGTCAAAGGACTTCTCGACAAGGTTCGGGTTGAGGAGTGCGGCTGGTTCGGAAAGTCTTTCGATCTCGGCCATTTCGCGGTCCTTTCGACAGGTAGGAGATAAATTCTCCCGATGGATAAATTCTATGGTGAGGGACTGCGCATCTCCGAGGTACTCGGGCCCCGGGCAACCGTTCTCTCTGCCGAGAGCCACAAATCATCAACGCCGCGTCTATGGCGGACACTAGACATCACTCGGAGTATGCCCGTTAGCCGGTGGTTCAGCGGACGCCCTGGCGCCCTATAAGGGATGGGTGAGCGGTAGCCTGCTTGGGCCGAACGGATCAGCCTCGGTTGGCTGATTCCTCACTGCTGACTTCACGCTTCGGGTTTTGCAGGACCTTGCGGAGGTGGTGGCACTATGGCGGGCCACCAGGTTGAGACCGGGCGGACCGGGGCGTCGTGCTCACCTGTCCAGCGTCGCTGCGTCGTCGTCCAAAGCACTTCATGACCGTTGCCATCCGTCGGTGGCAACGTAACCATTCGGATGGGGTCCTTTGCCCCGGGAACGTACAGGTTTGCACCGAGCCTCCGGTCAGGGCTTTCGACGAGGTGACGGTGTGCGTTGCCTGCAATGGCCCTGTTTAACTCCAGCGTTTCCCTCCAGTCGAGCTCCACATTGTTGGGGCGCGATACTGGCAGATCCTCACGGAACATGGCAAGAACTTCCCGTGGGCCGAAAGGAAACGCAATGATGGGCGCACGGAGGTATCCGCCGTCATCTGGATGGAGAGCGCCCATGTGTTCGTGCAGGAGGACAACCGGTTCGTCACAGGTCAGCAGAGGTTTGGCCGTGCGGTACAGCACAAGCTGGCGGGAATGGAGGATTTCCGCCATTTTTCCGCCCGCTTCGGTGGACATCAGCATCTCCTGCTCAGCCGCCATGGGTACACTCCACGGATCGGCGTTCACCTGTGCGAAGTAGGCCTCCAGTTCGGAGATCTTCTCGGGGGAGGGGTCTCCGCCTTCTCTGATCAGCAGGGCTTCGATCGCGCCGGGCCGATCCAGCTCCATCGCCTGGTAGTAGCCGGGGCCCATCATCCACCGGCCCCGGAAACGGTAGGAGCGCGAGCGGGTGATTTGGACTCCGAGAAAGTGAAGGAGGTGCGCGTGTTGAATGTCGCTGATGTTTGGCAGGCCGTTCTTGTCGATCGCGGCAAAGACGGCCTTGGCTTGTCCTTCGATTGTGGACAGCCATGTTTCCCATACAACTGGTGAACCACCCTGAAAGGAACCCGCGGGGACGCGGTAGTAGTCCGTTTCGATCAGCGCATTGATCGGTGCGACAGGAAAGCTTTTGTTTATGTCGAGATCGGTGACGAGAATGCGGTTGTTGATGGCCCAGCGTTCCAGATAGAACTTCGGGACCAGGTGGTGCCTTCGTGGCTCTTGCCCCTTTGCGGTCATCGCTGCGGCGGCATCGAGAATCCGCTGTAGCTCAGGGGTAATAGCTGGAGCCGGAGGGTCCTGATCTTGGATGTTCACAGTGGCTGACGCTATCAGCCCCTCTGGACAAAAGGACCCTTTGTGGCAGGTGCCTGGTCGCCGTCTTAAATGTGTGACTTTCGGCGATAAATGGCGGCTTTTTCACGGCACTATTTGGCGCTTGGTGCAGCCCGCTAGGGGATCCCGTTCCGGCCGTCGCTAGGTGGTGTGTAGGGCAAGCCTGCCGGTTGGCGCAGCCCTTTGGGTAGGCTTGGGGGGTGGCCATGCATGAGAGTCAGCTCCGTCTGAGTCGGTCTGAAGCTGTGGGCCTGGTGCGGGGGCTGTTTCCTTCGGTCGCCGAACCGGAAGTCACCGCGGTCGACAGTGCCGGGACGGTCAATTACCTGTACCGGGTGGGAACAGGGTGCGCCGCCAGGTTCCCGATGCAAGGCGGAGACGCTGTCGAAGTCCGCGCAGTCCTTCTCGCAGAACATGCTGCAATGCGCGACTTCGCCGAAGTGAGCACCGTTCCGTCCCCTTTGCCTGTTGCGATTGGTGAGCCCAGCGGAGAGTACCCGCTACCCTGGTCTGTCCAAACCTGGATCGACGGCGAAATTGCGACCCCGGCCTCGGTCGCATCGTCCACGTCCTTCGCGGTGGACCTCGCAGCCCTCATCGCGAGCCTCCGACGGGCGGACACAAAAGGTCGCTCATTCTCCGGCGAGGGCCGCGGAGGGGATCTGGCCGCGCACGACGGGTGGATCGGGCATTGCCTGCAACAGAGCGAAGGGCTCCTGCCGGTGGATCGGCTCCGCCGGGCCTGGACATCGCTCAGATCGCTGCCTCGTCACGGTGACGATGTGATGTCCCACAAGGATCTCATTCCCGGAAACATGATCCTCAGGGACGGTCGCCTCGCGGGCATCCTCGACACCGGTGGATTCGGCTCTGCTGACCCTGCGCTCGACCTTGTTGCCGCGTGGCATATGCTCGATGCCCGTCGTCGAAACATCCTCCGCATCAATCTCGCGATCGGCGACCTCGAATGGAGGCGGGGCGCCGCCTGGGCCTACGAACAAGCGATCGGGCTGGTCTGGTACTACGCCGACTCAAACCCCACGATGAGCGCACTCGGCCGAAGCACCCTCAATCGGCTGCTCACGGATCCGACCCTGAGCTTGTAAAACGACGGTGTCCCGGTGAGGGATCCGACTTACGGGACGTGTTTGATGAAGGAGGACGCCCCTTGATCCAGCCCCTGGCAGTGTTTCTAAGCCTTGGCATGCCGCAAACTGGCAAGATGCCGATAATTGATCTTCCTATTTCTGAACTGGAGCAGGACTCCATCGAACGGAGCCGTCCTCAGCTGGATCCGGACCGGGTGTCCTACTACCTGGAGCATCTGGACGAGTCCACTCCTGTCGTGGCGTTCAGCGTTAACGGCAGCTTGCTGTGTCGACCTCGAGCACGAAGACGCCGTTGAACAGGGCGATAAACTCGGTGAAGTTTCGCGATCCCCCACAGAAGAACGTCACCGCCTCGCGCTGATCTGCGACAAGCACCTTCACCTTGTCGACCCGCCAAAGATGGTGATCGTGAACGGCGAGACCAGTGACGTCCTCCATCGGCGCCCCGGTCTCGGGATCACCCTGGTACGCGAGTTCCCGATCGCCGTGGACGGCGTGGTAACCGCGCCGCGCCAACTCCTCGCACACGGAGGTCTTCCCGGTTCCGGACCCTCCTTCAATGAGGAAGTTTCTCCTGCCCATAGTGAATGGTAGTCAGACACTGCACCACACGAGCGTTCGGGGATCCGTCAGCGTGCGCTGCTGGTGACTGGCTGAGACGATGGGCTCATGGAAGACGTGTCAGAGGACCGCAAATGGGTCCGTCGGCTCTTGGGCTTGGAACCCCCTGAGCTTCACCGCCCGACAGCAGTGCGCCGTCGCGCGCTTGGCCCGTTTGGCTCCATCGCCATGGAACGGATCGAAGTAGACACGAGCGACGATGACACCATCCCATGCCTTCTTCTGCGCCCCGAGGCACCTGTCCGAAATACAGTGATCGCCGTCCACCAGCACGCGGGCGAATTCTCGCTCGGCAAGAGTGAATTGGCCGGTCTCTGCGGAGACCCTTCGATGGCATACGGGCTCCGGCTCGCCGAACACGGAGTCCGAGTCCTCATCCCCGACCTGCTCGGCTTCGAAGAGCGCCAACGAGGCTGGACGACCGCCGGCGCGGACGACGAGCAGCTCGACGCGCTGCTGCGCATAGCGCAGGGCAGCAGCCTCCAGGCAAAGCACACCAAAGACATCGCGGCCCTGACCACGTGGCTGGTTGACGAGCCCGAGATGACCGGGAATTTGGGGATCATGGGCCATTCCCTTGGCGGTCAGGTTGCACTCTTCAGCCTTGCGTTCGATGCGCGCCTCTCCGCTGGCGTGGTCAGTTGCGGTGTGGGCACCGTTGCCTCGTTCGCGTCACACCGCATCAAACACAATCCAGCATGGTTTGTACCGGGCCTCACTGCGGCCGGGGACGTCCCTGCGGTAGCCAGAGCGCTCGAAGGACAGAGGGCGCTCGTCTCAGCCGGATCCGCTGATCCGTGGTTCCCTATTGACGGAGTGCGTGCCGTACTCGAGGGCTTCGGCCCTGGAATCTGCAACACATATCTATTCGATGGCAGGCACGAGCTCCCAGCCGAGCTGCTGGAGCTTGCCAGCTCCCACTTTGTCGACGCAATCTCGTGACAGCGCCTCTCGGGTGCCTTTCACGCCTTCGCGGCGGCAATCTTGGACATGCATGTCCAAGTGTCCGCTAAAGGATCCCTCACCGGACGCTTCGGCGGAACTCACGACGTACGGTTGGAGGATGCCTCTACCGAACATCCACGCAGACGACTCGACAACACGCTCAGAGTTCCACCCCCTCACTCCGGACCCGGTGCCAGCACTGTACGACGAGCGGGGTGTTAATGCGGCCATCCGGGATGTGTCCATCGCACACGTAGCTGAAGATGGGCTTCTGGCGTGGTTCCAGTCCACTTGGCGAGCGGATCCGCGCCCATTGGCCGCTGACGTGTGGGTGTTCTCACCAGATTTCCAGCGCATACTCGTCGTCGAGCATCGCTGGCGGGGTCTTGTGCCGCCTGGTGGACGAGTGGAACCCGGGGAGACCCCGCGCGAGGGCGCAATTCGCGAGCTTGCCGAAGAGACAGACCTTGAAGTGGCTGTTGCTGACCGTCCCGCGTTCGCTGCTGCTCGCTCATACCGATCGGATTGGTCAGCGACGCTCAACTTGTCCTATTGGGCGATCACCGACCCCGCTTTGCGGCTGCTCTCGGAGGCTGGTCAACCCGCGCATTGGATTGACGTCGGCTCGGACTGGCGTACTTTCCACCAGCAAGATGCTGCTGTGATGGCCCAGTTTGCGGAAGAACAGAGTAACTCCTAATCCCAACGGCTGTTCGCCTGCAACGCGATCCTTCACCGGACACGCGGGGAGCCAGAAGCGGCCGTTCAGGTCAGAGAAGTCAACCGCGTCGGTAGGACGCCGCTCGCCTCTTCTCTGCGAAACTTGACTGCCATGGGGCATAAACATCACCAGTGGCTGAAGGACGCCAGCCAGGACATTCAGAAGGACTACGACCAGCTATTCCGGACGGCGGCCGAATCCGGTCGAACTCAAGAAGTCGGCCACGGAAACGAACGGGTCTGGCAGCGATTCCTCCAGAATTGGCTGCCTCCGCAGTATGAGGTCGACACTCGGAAGTACATCATCGGCCCACGGGATTCGGAGGCCACGCCATTCGAGACAGACTTAGTGATCTTTAATCCCGGATACCCAAAGATGCTGCGCGGCATGAACGAGGTCATGTCCGGAGGAGTGGCCGCGGCATTCTCCACCAAGCTCACGGTCAGGCCGGACGGCCTGGACGAAGCGGCACGACACAGCGCCGCACTCCAGAAGATCGTGAGCCCCGAACGCGGGCACGCGCGACTCGAGCTTTGGAAGCCCTATGTCTTCGGTTTCCTCGCGGCCTCCCATCCCTGGAAAGGCGATGGGTCGACACCGGCCGAAAACGTGGCCGAACACCTCCACAACAATGATCTCGAACATTCACATCACCCATCCGAGAGCCTTGACCTCGTATGCGTAGCGGATTTGGGCACATGGACAAAGACGACCTATTACCTAGAACACCACGGAAACCCCGGCGACGGAGAGACAGATAAGGCCTGGTGGAACCCGGAGATGACGGCTTTCGGCGAGACCATTGCAACCTCCCACACTCATATCAAATCGAACGACGATGTGACCCCTCTGGCGCTCTTCCTCTCAGCGCTCTACGGCTTCATGTCCTGGCGGAATCCCGACATGAGCGACATCGCGAATGACTTCCGCAGGTCCAATATCGAACCGGCTGGCTCCGGCTTCTCTCGGTTTTGGCCCGCCCACAACGTGCTTAGCGACAATGCCCTTCTTGCGATGCGGGGGACTTTGTATGAAGACGCCAACCGCCTCGACTCGAAGATCCAAGGCCACTTCATCTAGCACTAGAGGCTACGAGAAGGCTAAGGCTCTATCTTCCGCAGACCAGGAAGGCTGTGCAGGCCGTCGGGCCTATCGGTCCTGGGATGCCTGCAGTCCTGGGCTCACATCTGCGGGCAGCCTACGCCAAGCGCTCTAGCCGCTCGTCGGTTACTGGCCGAGAGACATTGAGATGGTCGAAGGGGTCCTCCGCAAGAACTTCTAGCATGCCGTTTGCGCGCCGGATCCAGGCACTTCCTTGGGCATCGCGGAACGCTACTTCTACCCCGGCGCGGCGGCTCATCCCTTGCCACCCGCTCTGGACCCGGACCCGCCACGTTCCTGGCGGAACGACGAGTACGGTCTTCTGATAGGTCCATCGCAAGTCCAGGCTTGAAAGATCCTCACCTGTCCTGGCGCCTGCACCTTGGAGCAGCACAAGGCTGACTACCGCGTTGTAGATGGGCAACTGGGAATCATTTCTTACGACCAGAGAGTCGACCATATCCTCTCCCTCGACGCGGCCGCCGAACCATCCAAAGACTCGCTCGGCTTGGGTTCTCTTCAGGTGCGCCGCTCGTTCCACCTCAGCAGCGATTCGTCGCGCTCTCTCAGTGCGAAGACCGAGGATTGCAACCCACACTGCAGCACTTGTCGCAATCGCACCGGCCCAGGTCGCAACATCCCCCATGCTCATACCGAAGACCGAGACCCCCAGTTCCTCCATCTGCACTCGCATGTGGCAATGCTACTGATCATCTGCGCCCGTTCAGCGTCGCACGCCTTCGCCCCGCCCGTTAGCCGGTCCTCCAGCGGCCGCGAGGGCAGTATCAGGGGAGCGCGCTAAAAAGGCCGCCGTTCCGGCCTTTAGCAATTCCCGTAAGACCCGCCCGTAAAACTGCCCGGTGAAGGTGCGGCGGATTCTAGGGATCGACGCAACGTTCGAGTGAGTCCGGCAGTTCAGCCGGCTGCTTTCGAGTGTATCCGGAGGTGGCATGCATGGTGCTTTTTTCGGCCTGGAACAGTGCCTTGGGCGTGAGGTAACCGAGGGTCTTGCGGGGCCTGGCGTTCAGCTCGTTGCAGACGCTCTTGACATATTCATGGGTGTGTTTTGACAGGTCGGTGCCCTTGCGGAAGTACTGGCGTGCCAGCCCGTTGAAGTTCTCGTTGGCTCCCCGTTGCCAGGGGCTGGAGCGTTCTGCGAAGTAAATTTGGATGCCTGTCGCTGCGGCGAGCTCTTGGTGTCGGGCCATCTCTACGCCCTGGTCCCAGGTGAGAGTCTGCTTCAGGTGCGGTGGGAGGGGAGCGAAGGCGGCGGTGATGGCAGCGTTGGTCCGGGCCGCTGTGTGGTCGATGGGCAGATTGATGATGATTCCGTATTGGGTCTTGCGTTCCCGCAGGGTCACCATCGCCGAGGTCGAGCCGGGCCCGACGATGAGATCTCCTTCCCAATGGCCAGCTTCCGTCTTGGTCTCAATGGCCGGCGGGCGCTGGCTGATCATGGTCATGTTCCGGACGACCGCGCCGTGACCGGAGCCGGTGCGCCAGCGGTGTCTGCGGATCTTCCGTCCGGTGCGCAGCCGGGGACAGTATTTCTTATCCAAACCGCCGTCATCGTTGAAGAGCAATGCCCGGTAGATGGTCTCAGGACTCAATTGAAGGCCCGGTTCGAAGGGGAATTGCAGTGCGAGCCAGCCGCAGATCTGCTCGGGCGACCAGTGGCGATTGAGCTTGCGCTGCACGATCGCGCGAAGTCGCCGGTTCCGTCTGAGCTTCCGATCCCGTGGCCGGCGCCGCTGCTGGCTGGCGCTGTGATCTGCAGCGTGCGGGGAGTAACGGCCGTAGCCGTCGCGGTGACGGTCCAGTTCCCTTTTGATCGTTGAGGGGCAGCGTCCGAGTTCACGCCCGATGCGCCGCAGTGAGCAGTCCAGCCGGAGCAGGTCAGCGATCTGAATCCGTTCCAGCAGAGACAGGTACCGTCCGGACCCTTGAACGGGAACCCTTATATGGCTCCGCTCGGCCCGTTGGTTCCTAAGTTTCGTGCCGGCGCGTCTGCTCATACCCAACATCCTGCAGGCCTCAGCGTTGCTGGATCCGGCATTCACCAGGTCCCAGTACCGTGTCTCCGCCAGATCACGACGAGCCTTCGCCGGGGAGACCGTCTGGGCCGCCCGTGCGGCGAACAGCCGGGCGTCCTGGATTCCGGCACGATGAGCCTGGTCGAGACGCTCCTTCGCGACGGCCAGCTCCGTCTTCCGTCTTTTCTCCCATGCCGCGGCCGCGCCCGGCAGCAGCCGCAGCTCCTTCGCCACCCTCGCCGGCCCGTTCGATGCCCGCAACAGGGTGAAGCGATTGTAGAGCCAGCGGTATCCGGTCGCCCGGCTTACTCCCGCGCCCTGCGTTGCTCTCGCGAGGCCGGCGCCTTGCTGGTATGAGGCCCAGAACGCTGCCTCCACCTCCACCCCGACCTGGAAGTGATGGCGTCCGTCGTCCCGCCGGAATCTGTCCTCCCACTCGATCACTCGCGAAGAGGAGAATCCAAGCCTTGCCTCAGCGGCCTCAGTGCCAAGACCCGAGACGCGCAATTGCAGGAACGTTTCGCACAACCATCGGTAAGCTGTTTCCTTCCCGATACCCGCTGCGCGGGCTGACGGCTTGAGACCCTTTCCCTCACGAATCAGAGCAAGAAACCGTGCGCCCTCAGGCGAATCCAAACGTCGATACATAACCACAGCCCCTAATGCAGGCGTTGCTTCGATCGACAGAATCCGGGGTGCCCTAAACGCTACACTCGGGGCATGCTCATCGGATATGCCCGGGTCTCCACCCACTGTGAATCGCAGCGCTATTTGGCCTGATATTCGCAGCACTAAATGGCCGTTGAGCGCTCGCCCCTCTTCCGACGTCCTCAGTGTGTGTGCCCGGGGATGCGAGATGCCGGATCGGATGATTGCGATTCTTCGGCGGTGGCCAGGCGTATCTCAAGCCGGCATCCTAGGGCGTCGGCGTAGCGCTGCAAGGTCTCTAGCTTGACAGTGCCCTTGGTACCTCTCTCAATCTTGTGGAGCACGGAGAGACTGATCCCCATGCGTAGGGCGACGTCCATTTGTGTCAACCGCTGTCGCTCTCGCTCTGTGCGCAGCTGGGAAAGCACCGTGGTTTGCAGCTCGGTCATGATTCCTTCCGGGAGTCATCGGCGTTGAGTGGGCAGGAGGGTTCAGGATCGCTTCCGGTTATGGTGCGTACGGTGAGGGCTTGATGTGGAGCTTCCCCTTGTAGGTTCCGTCGAGGAGCTCACGCAGCATCTGCAGGTGCTTGGCGACATCGGTCATAGACGCATGGTCGAAGAAGCCTTTTGAGCCGCGGATGAACATGTTCCCTTCCACGGTTGCCACATATGATTCCGCGCTGGACGGGTCGCCGGTGGTGGTGTCGAAACGCAGGTAGAGCGTCCCGTCCTGGGACAGGTACCAACCGTGGACATCGCTGTGCGGGTGTCCGTGCCACTCGGCGTTCAGGATCTGTGCGTCGCGCACTGCGGGCATGGCGTGGCTTTTCGGCAGGGCATCGACCAGATCAGCCTGCTCCAGGGCGACTTCCTTCGCCAACTTACTAAGCAGCTGCGTATTCGAACTTCCTATGACCCTCATGATCTCCGCCTGGGGTCTGCCGGCTCGGAGCCAGTCCCTGATCGCGTTGTCCCGGTCTGTTCGCATGCGCACCTTGCGCGCTGCCCATTCGCGTTTGAAATGCTCCCGTCGCACCCTGATCCCGTCCCGAAGCCCACTAATCCGGTCCTCGTCTTCAGAGTTGAGGCGCTCCATCTCGTCCTGGGCGCGCTGCTGATCGACCTTTAAGTTCGCGAGCCGTCGGTCGAGTTCTCGGAGGTGACCCTCGCTGTTATCCATGTCGTGTTGCGACAGTATGGTGCGGTGAGACAGCTCGGGTACGCCAGATAGTTCACAGTGAGACACACATCTGCTGGACACGTCTCATGCCGAACTATCGCGCGCAACCGATCTTCATTCCAGTCATAAGGAACATGGTTGCAGTAATTCCCCCCCGGATTCTGTCGATCGAAGCAACGCCTGCATTAGGGGCTGTGGTTATGTATCGACGTTTGGATTCGCCTGAGGGCGCACGGTTTCTTGCTCTGATTCGTGAGGGAAAGGGTCTCAAGCCGTCAGCCCGCGCAGCGGGTATCGGGAAGGAAACAGCTTACCGATGGTTGTGCGAAACGTTCCTGCAATTGCGCGTCTCGGGTCTTGGCACTGAGGCCGCTGAGGCAAGGCTTGGATTCTCCTCTTCGCGAGTGATCGAGTGGGAGGACAGATTCCGGCGGGACGACGGACGCCATCACTTCCAGGTCGGGGTGGAGGTGGAGGCAGCGTTCTGGGCCTCATACCAGCAAGGCGCCGGCCTCGCGAGAGCAACGCAGGGCGCGGGAGTAAGCCGGGCGACCGGATACCGCTGGCTCTACAATCGCTTCACCCTGTTGCGGGCATCGAACGGGCCGGCGAGGGTGGCGAAGGAGCTGCGGCTGCTGCCGGGCGCGGCCGCGGCATGGGAGAAAAGACGGAAGACGGAGCTGGCCGTCGCGAAGGAGCGTCTCGACCAGGCTCATCGTGCCGGAATCCAGGACGCCCGGCTGTTCGCCGCACGGGCGGCCCAGACGGTCTCCCCGGCGAAGGCTCGTCGTGATCTGGCGGAGACACGGTACTGGGACCTGGTGAATGCCGGATCCAGCAACGCTGAGGCCTGCAGGATGTTGGGTATGAGCAGACGCGCCGGCACGAAACTTAGGAACCAACGGGCCGAGCGGAGCCATATAAGGGTTCCCGTTCAAGGGTCCGGACGGTACCTGTCTCTGCTGGAACGGATTCAGATCGCTGACCTGCTCCGGCTGGACTGCTCACTGCGGCGCATCGGGCGTGAACTCGGACGCTGCCCCTCAACGATCAAAAGGGAACTGGACCGTCACCGCGACGGCTACGGCCGTTACTCCCCGCACGCTGCAGATCACAGCGCCAGCCAGCAGCGGCGCCGGCCACGGGATCGGAAGCTCAGACGGAACCGGCGACTTCGCGCGATCGTGCAGCGCAAGCTCAATCGCCACTGGTCGCCCGAGCAGATCTGCGGCTGGCTCGCACTGCAATTCCCCTTCGAACCGGGCCTTCAATTGAGTCCTGAGACCATCTACCGGGCATTGCTCTTCAACGATGACGGCGGTTTGGATAAGAAATACTGTCCCCGGCTGCGCACCGGACGGAAGATCCGCAGACACCGCTGGCGCACCGGCTCCGGTCACGGCGCGGTCGTCCGGAACATGACCATGATCAGCCAGCGCCCGCCGGCCATTGAGACCAAGACGGAAGCTGGCCATTGGGAAGGAGATCTCATCGTCGGGCCCGGCTCGACCTCGGCGATGGTGACCCTGCGGGAACGCAAGACCCAATACGGAATCATCATCAATCTGCCCATCGACCACACAGCGGCCCGGACCAACGCTGCCATCACCGCCGCCTTCGCTCCCCTCCCACCGCACCTGAAGCAGACTCTCACCTGGGACCAGGGCGTAGAGATGGCCCGACACCAAGAGCTCGCCGCAGCGACAGGCATCCAAATTTACTTCGCAGAACGCTCCAGCCCCTGGCAACGGGGAGCCAACGAGAACTTCAACGGGCTGGCACGCCAGTACTTCCGCAAGGGCACCGACCTGTCAAAACACACCCATGAATATGTCAAGAGCGTCTGCAACGAGCTGAACGCCAGGCCCCGCAAGACCCTCGGTTACCTCACGCCCAAGGCACTGTTCCAGGCCGAAAAAAGCACCATGCATGCCACCTCCGGATACACTCGAAAGCAGCCGGCTGAACTGCCGGACTCACTCGAACGTTGCGTCGATCCCTAGAATCCGCCCCCCGTCACCGTGCATTTCATCGTGCGGGTCTTACGTACATGGCCGTGATCAGCAATTCCGCGGGCCGGTGTCATTTTCCGAAGTCGTCTGCACGATGTTCGAAGTCGTGTGCACTCCGAGGCTCCCCAACCGAAGCTCCCTGGCATAGACCGAGGGCAAGCCCTGATCACGGCCCGGTACTACGAACCATCTACGACCTTGGTACTTCTACCCGAAATTCGTGCCCGGCCGGACAACGGTATAGCCTGATCGGCTGGCATGCGAAGGCTGCTCAGCCGGTGTTTGCCGGCAGCGAACGGTTCTCCGAAGACTTGGGCTGATCAATGCAGCCAACACAATGTAGTTCGGCACCGAGAGGAAGGTATCTTCAAAGCCAAGTCGGAAGACTCGGCTACTGAAACGGAATGATGATGGTCGTATTGACCTGATCCAACGTAATCAGATCCTGGTTTTTACCTTCGTAAAACGTTCCATCCGTTCCTGCGAGAAACAGACGTAAGTTGAAATTCCAGGTGTCGTGGCCGTTAGGCTTGATTATCACTCCAACCTTTCCGGCCCGAACGGTGTTCCACGTCACGCCGGCGACGAGCATGGACAAGGGAACAAACCTGTCGGCGCCGTCGCGAATTTGGTCCTGGTCGTCAAGATGATTCAATGTTGAGCTCAAATGCATCCATGGATTCAGCAATGGGTCGCTGCCAACGACCAGCTCTACCGTCGTATCCCAGTCCTTGCCGTCTCCCTGACTAGTGAAGACAGCGAAACCCCCATAAATAACAGACTCCGGGGTCGGTGGACCTGTTAACCAGCCATTGTTGCTTGGAATAATCTGCACAATTCCCCCTCGGTGTAATTGGCTCCGACAGTCAGATGCTCCTCGCCGACGTGGTGCCTGTCAATAAGCCCTTGTTCACCTCCAGCCCCATAGGACCTCATTCAGGGCTCGCATGCGTTTCTCTGGATCCTCCTTCTTAGCGTCGAAACAATCGACGAGCCAGTCGGCCGATCTCCACGGCGTAGTCACAAATCTCGATAACGAAGGATTCCGAGAACACACCGAATCGAGAATCCCGGGATCGATCGCTCATCGAAGTGGCGCGACGTCTGTGACTCGCAGCGATAAATGGCGGTCTATTCGCAGCGCTATTTGTCACCCGGTAGCGCACAGGGGGATCCTTCAAGAGAGGTCAGTGCCCGCTCCTTCGGTGTCCGATCGGAATTGGCAAGCGAGCGAGACGGAACCGATCCGGCATGATGGTGCCATGCTCGTGGACGAAATTCAGCGCTGGGGAAATGTCACCTTCGGCGCCCCAGCATCAGCGGACGCTATCCAAGCGTGCGAAGCCCAACTCCGTCACAAACTCCCTGACCACCTTCGGCGACTCCTGGCTGAGACGAATGGCATCGAGGGCGAATACGGGCTTGGCCTGCTTTGGAGCACGCAGCGGATTGCTAGCGATAACGCCTACTTCCGGAACGACGCTGACGTCCGGGAATCCTTCATGCCGTTCGCCGGTCTTGTCTTCTTTGCTGACGCCGGCAACGGTGACCAATTTGCCGTTTCTCTCAGCGGAAATCACGAGGTCTACGCCTGGAACCACGAGGACGACAGCCGGGCATGGGTCGCGCCGACTGTCATGCGCTATCTCGAGGAATGGATGACCGGGAGACTCAAAGTCTGATGGGCTCGATCGCGACGGTGCTGGAACCCCGTTCTCCAAGCACGGAAGACGGGAAGATCGCGGGCGTCGAACTCCTTCGAGGCCCCTCAAATCCTCGGCATTCTGGCTGCATTGACGATCTCTGAGGACAGGGTGCATATCCTGTATTTCTGACAGCGACGATTTCATATGGACGAATTCTGACAACCAGGAGGGTCTCAGGTAATGGCGCATATCCACGGTACTGAATTGGCGCGGTTGAAGGCCGAGGTGTCGGTGCCGCAGCTGCTGGAGGGCCGCCGGTCGGGTTGGTGGACTTCGATCTACGGTGGCCCGTGATGACCAGGATCGCGACTCATCCGACCCCGGTGCGCCGAGCAGTGCCGAGTTTCATGCTGCGCGCCGTGGTCGATGACGTCGGGGGCGGCGATAGTTTCGAGCAGCTCTGGACCGAGCGAGTGGGCGACGATCGCTTCGAGCTTTCTTGCATTCCGTTCTTCGCCTACGACATGGCTCTCGGCGATGTTGTGCGCGCCGAGGCTGCGACCGGTTACGTGATCCAGTCTGTCGTTCAGCGATCGGGCAATGGAGTTGTGAGGGTCGCCGTCAAGCGGCCCGAGGACGTCGACGCGGTCCACCTGCGGCTGCATGACCTACTCGGCCGGTTGGAGTACTTGTGCGAGTGGTTCGCGCCGGGCTATGTGGCCATCAGCCTTGAGCCGGGGCGGTCACATGAGGAGTTTTTCACCGGACTCGCAGAGTTAGGCGAGAGCGTAGAGATCGAACGGGTTCTGGTCTAGAACCTCAACTGCAGTGGCTCAGCGGAGCGTCTCTCAGGCATCTCAGATACGACCGATTGTGAGACTGTCGACGAGTGTATTTTCAATCCCGGCGTGTCTTGTCTCATGATCCGTGTCCGCGATCTATGTATTGGGAGCGACGTTTGCGTTACATTTGAGCGTGGCTTTGATCGGGTACGCGCGTGTATCAACCAGGGAACAGCACCCCCAGGGTCAGACAGACGCTCTCGAAGCGGCCGGCTGCAAGAAGATCTTCGTTGATCATGCCTCCGGTGTCCTCGCGCGTCGGCCCGCTCTTGACCAGATGCTTGAATACGTCCGGGACGGGGACACCTTGGTCGTCACCAAGCTGGACCGGCTGGGCCGCTCAGTGCGGAACCTCAAACAGCTCGCAGACGATCTGCAGCAGCGCGGGATCGGCCTGCGTGCTCTCTCGCAGGGAATTGATACGACGACCCCCGGCGGGCGGCTGTTCTTCCATATGCTCGCCGCGATCGCGGAGTTTGAACATGATCTGATCGTCGAGCGAACCCACGACGGCCTCGCGGCCGCCCGCGCACGCGGACGCAAGGGCGGCCCGAAGTTCAAGATGACTGCGACCAAGATTTCCCAGGCACGGGCGATGTATGACTCGAAGGAGCACACCGTGCAGGAAATCGCGGACACGTTCGGGGTGTCACGGCCCACGATTTACCGCCATCTGCAGGCTCCGCCCGACGTCCCTTCAAGCCTGGCGCGGTAAGTCAAAGGAAGCGGCGGTGTTGCGGGCCCAGTTCTCAGCCGAAGACCGTGTAGTCCTGCTGCGCCGTCACCTGGATGAGGGGGTCCCGCTCACGCGGTTGGCAGCCGAGGCCGGTGTCCCGGTCCGGACTCTTCGCCGGTGGAGGTCCCGGTACCGCGACGGCGGCACCGTCGCCAGCCTGCAACGCACGCCACGCTCGGACCAGGGAAAGCGTGAGGTCCCGCAGGAGCTCATCGAAGCGGTGGAAGGACTCGCCTTGCGCCGGCCCGCGCCGACCGTTGCGTTCATCCACCGCCGGATCGCCGACATTGCCTCAGCCCGGGGAATCTGCGCACCCAGTTACTCGACCGTCCGGGCGCTGGTGGCCGCCATCGATCCTGGGCTGAAGACACTCGCCCATCAAGGCGACAGCGCATACCGGGACGCCTTTGAGCTGGTCTACCGGCGAAGCGCCAGCCGCCCGAATGAACAGTGGCAGGCCGACCACACACTCCTCGACATCGAGGTCATCGACGAGAAAGGCCGCACCGCGCGGCCGTGGCTGACTGTCGTACTCGATGATTACTCCCGAGCCGCCGCCGGCTACACCGTGTTCCTCGGCGCTCCCAGCGCCGAGCAGACCGCCTTGGCGCTTCATCAGGCCATCCGCGGGAAAGCTAACCGGGACTGGCCAATCATGGGTCTGCCGGAGATGCTGTATAGCGATCACGGCTCTGACTTCACCTCTACCCGGCTGAACCGGGTCTGCCTCGATACGCATATTCGGCTGATCCATTCCCAGCATGGAGTGCCGCAGGGGCGCGGGAAGATTGAGCGGTTCTACGGGACTATCACGACCGAGCTCCTGCCGCACCTTCCCGGGTACATCCCTCACAGTACCCGCGGCCGACCAATCAGTGCAGCGGAGCTGAAACTGGAGCAACTCGACGGGATCCTGGAGACATTCATCGTGTCCGAATACAACCAGCGCCCGCACTCTTCCACCGGCGAGTCACCGGTGCAGCGCTGGGGCGCCTCAGGATTCATCCCCAGAATGCCGGCCCACCCTGAAGACCTCGACCTGCTGCTGTTGACCGTGGCGACGGCACGGAAGGTGCAGCGCGACGGGATCCAGTTCGCTTCCACCCGCTACGTCTCTCCGGTCCTGGCGGCATACGTCGGCGAACAGGTTACCGTCCGCTACGACCCACGCGACGTCGGTGAAATCCGGGTCTACTTCAACGATGAGTTCCTCTGCCGCGCCGTTGCCCCCGAGCTGGCGGCCGAAGCAATCACCCTCGAGCAGCTGCGCGGCGCCAGGGCCCACAGAAGGCGCGAGCTCAAGCAACAACTGCGCGACCGGCGCAGCCTTGCCGATGCCCTGCCAAACGACACCCGCTACGCCCCGCCGGCCACACTGGAGGCTCCTCTTACGCCCCCAGACAGAACCGCTGCTCCCGAGCTTCCCAAGCGAATCAGGCTGCGTGTTTATGAAACCGACTAACCGTGGCAGACGAAGTGTTCTCAGCGGAAAGGACGACGGCCGAAGGTTCCTCTCGGGCAGCTTCGACGAGGTCAACGACGGCGCTCCGCCACTGCCCCCGGATCAGCCCTCCTTCCTCGCCACCAGGGAACACCGCCGATTCACCGAATTTGCTGACACCGTTCGCCAACACCGCTACATCGGCCTGTGTTGGGGACCGCCGGGGGTGGGAAAGACACTCTCGGCGCGCCACTACGCAGCAGTGGACGAATGGGACACGTGGCAAGCCGCCATCGACCAGGAGGTCGGGCCCGTCCCGAAAAGCATCCTCGACGCACGGACCGCATTCTTCACACCCACTGTGGCAGCGACAGTCCGGCAGATCGACCAAGGCCTGCCGCGTGCATGCCAGGAGATTTCCTTTGCACTCGACTACGCGGAGCATGGCGTCGTTGACCCATTCGTTCACACCGAGTCCCGCTCCAGCGGTCGAACCGAGCTGCTGATCATCGATGAGGCCGACCGGCTGAAGGCAACCGGCCTCGAACAGGTGCGGGACTACTACGACCGGCACACTATGGGCCTGATCCTCATCGGCATGCCAGGCATAGAAAAGCGTCTGGCGCGCTACCCCCAGCTCTACAGTCGGATTGGATTCGCCCACGAATACCGACCCCTCAGCCGGGACGAACTCACTGCCGTTCTCGCCAAACGTCTCCCCGTCGTGGCCGAAAGCACCGACGAAGGACTCGCCCACGCCACGGCCGTCGCGACCATCATCCGGATCACCGGCGGAAACTTCCGCCTGGTCGACAGACTCCTCACCCAGATCAAACGCATACAAACGCTCAACAACCTTGACGCACTTTCGCCTGAGGTCGTCGATGCCGCGAGGGAAACCCTAATCATCGGCCACTAAGCGCTGCGAATTAAGTGCCAAATAGCCCTGCGATTCACACTCCACCCACACTCAAGACCTGACCGCCCAGCGGGATGCTCTCGCGGCCGCCGGCGTGGACCCCGACGCAATCTACGTCGACCACGGATTCACCGGAACTAAGCGTGAACGGGCCGGGCTGGGCAAAGCACTGGCCGCGTGCAGGAACGGGGACACTCTGGTGGTGAGCAAGCTCGACCGCCTTGCGCGTTCCCTGCCTGATGCCAGGGACATCGCTGAAGAGCTCACCCGTAAAGGTGTGGCCTTGAACCTTGGTGGCAGTATCTACGACCCCCACGACCCTGTGGGAAAGCTGCTATTCAACGTCCTGGGCATGGTTGCCGAGTTCGAAGCCGACCTTATCCGTGCCAGGACTCGGGAGGGAATGGCGGTGGCAAAGGCCAAGGGCCGGCTCCGGGGTAAGAAGCCAAAGCTCTCGAAAGCCCAAGAGACTCATCTGGTCAGCCTCCACCGAAAAGGAGCGCACACGACGAGCGAGATCGCGGAACTCTTTGGCGTCGCCCGCTCCACGGTCTACCGGGCCGTTCACCGCGCAGCGCCAGACTCACCATAGAGATGACAAATATCGCTGCGAAAAAACCGCCATTTATTGCTGCGATTCACACCGGAGGACACCGCCGTCGTATGGCGGGTGGACAGGCTCGGCCGATCCTTGATCGATGTCTTGAACCGTGAACCTGCTGCGGGAACGCGGTGTGCACTTGAGGTCCATCTCGGACGGGATTGACCCCATAACAACGTTGGGCCGCCTCATGCTGAACATGCTCGAGACCCTTGCTGAGTACGAACGTGAGTTGATCGTCGAACGCGCTAACGTAGGCATCGCGGCAGCCCGCGAAACCCTACTCATCGGCACCTGACCGCCCCAACGCCCGGAACAACGCTGAGCCAACAGTTATACGCTCTCAACATGAGGAAGACCGGCGACGGGCGAAAACGGTTGGAGCCTCGGATGACTCGCGGCTCTATCTCGGCTACCTGCTCCGCGTTCGCAGAAACGATGCGCCGTTCTGGGCCGAGGAAGAGGCCCGCCGGGCAGATTGGGACCGCAGGGGAAGGCAACTGTAGCGCAGCCAATCTCTCCAGCCCGCTAAAAAGGTTCGAGTTGCTGCCCAAAAATAGGTGAACGAGAACGTTTCATCTACGAGTCATCGCAATTGTCGCTAGCGGGTGGTACCGGAGGTCTCTGCGACTCGCGGTACGGACCCTTGAGGGTTACACGTCGGTCGTGCCGAGCCGTGGCCGTTACCAACCTCGGCCGACGCCACCGAAGGGACGCGGCAATTGCGGGCCCTTCCCAAGGGGTACGCTGCTCCCGGCACGTCGTCGCCTACTCCCGCCCGGGCCTTCCGCGTCCTAGACTCAAGCCAACAACGGCTCGGGGCAATGGGGTTTCGGGAAGGGAACGCGGGTGAAACTTGGCATAGCGCGGGAACGCCTGGACGGTGAACGGCGGGTTGCTGCGACACCCGAGACTGTCACGCAGTTGGCAGGACTGGGGCTGGATGTCTTCGTCGAAAGCGGAGCCGGAACGGCCGCAGGTCACAGCGATGACGACTACCGCAAGGCGGGCGCCCTCATCGTTCCCGCCCTGGATCTCGCAGGACTGGACGTCTACGCGCACGTCCGTCCCCTCGGGCCCGCGACGGCGGCCGCGCTGCGCCGGGGCGCGGTCACCGTGGGCCTGGCCTCGCCGTCGTCGGAACTTCCCACCGTCCGCGCGCTCGCTGAAGCGGGCGTGACGTCCTTCGCGCTTGAGCTGGTGCCTCGCATTTCCCGCGCACAGTCCATGGACGCACTCACGTCCCAGGCCCTCGTGGCCGGGTACCGCTGCGTGCTCGAGGCGGCCATGCGCCTGCCGCGCTTCTTCCCTCTGTACATGACAGCCGCCGGAACCATCCCCCCGGCCCGCGTACTGGTGTTGGGCGCCGGCGTGGCGGGTCTGCAGGCCATCGGCACCGCGAAGAGGCTGGGTGCACGCGTTTCCGCCAACGACATCCGGCCGGCGTCGGCGGACGAGGTCGCCTCCATGGGCGGCACCTTCATCAAGCTCGACGTGGAGACGGCGGAGGCGTCCGGCGGTTACGCGCGCGAGCTCAGCGCTGATCGAGGTGCCTTGCAGCGCCAACTGCTCGCACCGCACGTCGCCCAGGCAGACGTGCTCATCACGACGGCGGCCGTCCCCGGACGGCGGGCCCCGCTCCTGGTGAGCCGCGAGATGGTTCAGCACATGCGCCCAGGCTCGGTGGTGGTCGACCTCGCCGCTGAATCCGGCGGAAACGTGGAAGGCTCGGTGCCCGGCATGGATCTCCAGATCCCGACGGCGGACGGCCAAGGCACGGTCACCCTCGTGGGGATGAAGGATGTGGCCTCCGCGATGCCTGCGGATGCCTCGCGCCTCTACGCGAAGAACGTCGCCAATCTGCTGGTCCTCATGACTTGTGATGGAGCCGTTGTTCCGGACTTCGGCGATGAGGTGGTGGCGGGTGCGTGCCTGACGCACGACGGCGAGGTGCGGCACGGTCCGACGGCCGAGGCTCTTGAGGCGCTCTCCGCCGAGACGGCAGAATCAGTGGGCTCCGCAGGTTCCGTGGGCTCCGCGAACGAGGGGGTTTCATGATGGACGGCATCGCCCTGCTCACCATCACCGTGTTGGCGGTGTTCGTCGGCTTCGAGGTGGTTTCCAAGGTCTCGAGCACACTGCACACGCCCTTGATGTCCGGCGCCAACGCCATTCACGGGATCATCTTGGTGGGCGCCATCATCGTTGCCGGGCAGGCCTCGGACCCGTGGGTTCTCGCGGTGGCCTTGCTCGCCGTCGTCCTCGCCACCGCCAACCTGGTGGGAGGCTTCGTGGTGACCGACCGCATGCTTGAGATGTTCCGCGGACGCAAACGCGTGGCACCCCCGGGCAGGGAGCCCGAGGCCTTAAAGCCCGAGGCGAAGGAGGGCACGCGATGACCCTCATCGATCCGGTGTGGACCTCGCTCCTCTACCTCGCGGCCGCCGTGTGCTTCATCCTCGCGCTCAAGGGACTGAATTCTCCGCGCACCGCCCGGCGCGGCAATTTGGTGGGCGCCTTCGGTGCTGCGCTCGCGGTCGCCACGGTTTTCTTCTCGGTCAAGATGGACAACGTTCCCTGGATCCTGGCCGCGATGGTGGTCGGTTCGGGAGTGGCCGCGCCTGTCGCGCGACAGGTCAAGATGACCCAGATGCCGCAACTCGTGGCGGTGTTCAACGGCGTGGGCGGTGGTGCCGCGGCGCTCGTGGCACTCCTGGAACTCGTGCACACGGAGGATCACTGGGTTCGTGTGGCCATTGTCTTCACGCTGCTGGTGGGGGCGGTGTCGTTCGCGGGTTCCGCGATTACGTTCTCTAAACTCCAGGAGCTTATGACCACCCGCCCGGTGGTGTTCCCTGGCCTTCCGACCCTCATGGGGGCGGTACTGCTCGCGGCGGTGGGTGCCGCCGTCGCCGTCGTTTTCAGTGGTTCCCTCGCGCTCGCGCTGGTGCTCTTGCTGCTGGGACTGGCCGCCGGCCTGCTGCTCGTGTTGCCCGTAGGCGGCGCGGACGTGCCGATCGTCATCTCGCTGCTGAACGCCTTCACCGGCCTGGCCGTGGCGGCCTCGGGCCTGGTGCTCGGCAATGTGCTGTTGGTGGTGGCGGGCACGCTGGTTGGCGCCTCGGGCACCATCCTCACGAGAGCAATGGCCGCGGCCATGGGCCGCAGCGTTGCGGGAATCCTCTTCGGCGCGTTCAAGGGGGGTTCGACGGCGGGGTCGACGGCGGTGAGCGACCGTCCCGTCCGTTCCTCCAGCCCGGAAGACGTCGCGGTGCTTCTTGGCTACGCACAACGGGTCATCATCGTTCCAGGCTACGGGCTCGCGGTAGCCCAGGGGCAGCACACGGCCGCGGAACTGGCCCTCGCACTCGAGGCGCGGGGCATCGATGTGGATTTCGCGATCCACCCGGTGGCAGGACGGATGCCGGGGCACATGAACGTCCTGCTTGCCGAAGCGAACGTGCCTTATGAGTCGCTCAAGGAAATGGGCGAGATCAACGCGGAATTCCGCACGGCCGACGTCGCACTGGTGGTTGGCGCGAACGACGTCGTCAATCCGGCCGCCAAGACCACCGCGGGTTCGCCGATCTACGGCATGCCCATCCTCGAAGTGGCCGACGCGCGCCAGGTGGTCTTCCTGAAGCGGTCCATGCGGCCGGGATTCGCGGGAATCGAGAACGAGCTCATGTACGAGCCGCAGACAACGCTGCTGTTTGGCGATGCCAAGGAATCCCTGGCCAAGGTGTTGAGCGCTGTTAAGGCGCTGTAGCTCGTTAACCAGCTCTAGAGTGTTCGCTGGCCCAGGGTGCTGCCCACCCGGGTGAAGCACACTCGCGACGCGGCCGGATGTGGCGCCGTAAGGTCAGCGCAGGTCTTGTGGGGGAGTACCCCATCCCTGACCGGTTGCTCCGGCTTCGAATGGACGGTGAGTGTTGTGGGCAAATTCTCGACGCGAAAGAGGGCGGCGACGCGGCGGCTCGGGACCCTTTGGGGCGCCCTTGGAGCATGTGCGGCGATGGTCCTGGCACTACTCAGCGGTTTTGCTTTGCCGGCCCATGCGGCCGCTAACACCGTCATCACGCTCACTTTCGACGACGGCAATGCCGACCAGATGACTGCCGCAGCCACCATGAAGAACCTCGGATTGCACGGTACCTTCTTCGTGCCGTCCGGGTGGGTCGATCAACCGAGCTATTTCACCTCGGCGAACTTGCAGCAACTCTACGCCGACGGCAATGAGATTGCCGGGCACACCGTCACTCACCCTGACCTGGTCACCTTGACCTCGGATGAAGTGACGCGCCAAGTATGCAACGGCAGGGTTGCCCTGGCCAACATGGGCTTCAAGGTCACCAGTTTTGCTTACCCTTTTGCTTCCTTGGACCCAGCAGTGCAGACCATTGTGAAGAATTGCGGGTTCAACAGTGCGCGCGGGCTCGGGGACCTTTATAGCAAGGACGATCCGGGGCTCCCGGCCGCGGAATCCATCCCGCCTGCCAATCCCTATGACACCAAGGCGCCGGAAGAGGTGGACAGCACGTGGACGCTGGCCAACCTCGAAGATTCCGTGACCAAAGCCCAGGCGGCTGGCGGTGGCTGGGTTCAGCTCACCTTCCACCACATCGCTGTAGGAACCGATCCGACCCTTACTATCAGCCCTGATTTGTTCAGCCAATTCACGTCCTGGCTCGCGCAGCAACAGACGGCGGGCAGCGTTGCCGTGAAGACTGTTGACCAGGTAATCGGTGGCGCCGTCCAGCCGCTCGTCTCAGGCCCTCCCGTGCCCCCGCCGCCTCCCCAGGGGACCAACATGATCCAAAACCCGAGCCTGGAGACGCTCACCAGCGGGATTCCGCTGTGCTGGGCAGCGGGTGGATTCGGCACCAACACACCCAGCTACTCAGTGGTCTCGCCTGGCCACACGGGCAATAACGCGGAACAGCTGACAATGAGCGGATACGTCAGCGGTGACGCCAAGCTCCTGCCTGCCCTGGACCTGGGCGGCTGCTCACCCACGGGCACTCCCGGCCATGTCTATCAGCTCAGTGCTTGGTACAAATCCAATGTCATCACCCAATTCGAGGTCTATTACCGCACCGGAACGGGGTACTGGACCTACTGGACGGCGAGCCCGTTGTTCAACGCAAGCAGCAACTGGACCCAGATAACGTGGACCACGCCGGCGCTTCCGGCAGGTGCCTCGGGTATCAGCTACGGACTGAACATCCAATCCAACGGTTCGATCACGACGGACGACTACTCGATGATCGACGTCACTCAGGCCGCCGCGACGGCGCCCGCGGCACCAAGCGGGGTGACCGCGACGGCCGGCAACGCCTCGGCAACCGTGTCCTGGACGGCGCCGGCCAACGGTGGTTCGGCGATCACCTCCTACACGGTGACGCCCTCTTCCGGTGGCACGGCTTTGGCGCCGGTGACGGTGACGGGTAACCCGCCCGCGACGACGGCTACTGTCACGGGTCTGACGAACGGCACCGCCTACACGTTCACGGTGACGGCGACGAACGCGATCGGCACGTCCCCGGCGTCGGCGGCCTCGGCAGCGGTCACCCCTGCGGCGGCGGCGACGGCGCCTGCGGCCCCGACCGGGGTGAGTGCGTCGGCGGGGAACGCGTCCGCGACGGTGTCCTGGACGGCGCCTGCCAATGGCGGTTCTCCGATTACTTCGTATACGGTGACGCCGTCCTCCGGTGGCACGGCTTTGGCTCCGGTGACGGTGTCCGGTAACCCGCCCGCGACGACGGCGAGCATCACTGGGTTGACGAACGGGACGGCGTACACGTTCACGGTCACCGCCACCAACGCCATCGGCACCTCCCCGGCATCGGCGGCCTCGGCCCCGGTCACCCCGACAGGAACGACCACGTCAACCATTGCCAACGGCGGCTTCGAGTCCGGGCTGACGGGCTGGACCACCGGGGGCGTCAAAGCACCCGTGGCCTCCACCACCGCGCACACCGGCACCGGCTCGGCGCTCCTGGGCCTGGCGTCGGGCACGGAGCCCCTGGGTGACAGCAGCCTGTCCCAGACCATCACCGTCCCGGCCACCGGAACATCCACCCTGTCCTTCTGGTACCAGCCCCACACCGCAGACGACACCTGCACCGGCACCACCTGCCAGTACGACTGGATGGAAGCCCAGGTCCGCTCCACCACCGGCACCACCCTGGCCAGCCTGTTCAAGCTCAGCAGCAACTCCGGCACCTGGACCCAGCTCAGCGCCGACCTCTCCGCCTACAAAGGCCAGACCATCACGCTCTGGTTCAACGTCCACCTCGACGGCTCCAGCCCGGCCGACGACACCTGGATGTACCTCGACGACGTCACCCTCACCAACGGCCAAACCACCGCGACGGCCCCAGCCGCCCCCACCGGGGTAACAGCCACCGCCGGGAACGCCTCGGCAACCGTGTCCTGGACGGCACCGGCAAACGGCGGCTCTCCGATCACCTCCTACACGGTCACCCCGCACGCAGGGGCCACCACCCTGGCCCCGGTCACCGTCACCGGCAACCCGCCCGCCACCACGGCCACTGTCACGGGCCTGACGAACGGCACCGCGTACACCTTCACGGTCACCGCCACCAACGCGATCGGCACCTCCCCGGCGTCGGCGGCCTCGGCCCCGGTCACCCCGACGGCGGCCGCGACGGCACCTGCGGCCCCCGCCGGGGTAACAGCCACCGCCGGGAACGCCTCGGCAACCGTGTCCTGGACGGCACCGGCCAACGGCGGCTCCGCGATCACCTCCTACGCGGTCACCCCGCACGCAGGGGCCACCACCCTGGCCCCGGTCACCGTCACCGGTAACCCGCCCGCCACCACGGCCACTGTCACGGGCCTGACGAACGGGACCGCGTACACCTTCACGGTCACGGCCGCCAACGCGATCGGCACCTCCCCGGCGTCGGCGGCCTCGGCCCCGGTCACCCCGACGGCGGCCGCGACGGCACCTGCGGCCCCCACCGGGGTAACAGCCACCGCCGGGAACGCCTCGGCAACCGTGTCCTGGACGGCCCCGGCCAACGGCGGCTCCGCGATCACCTCCTACGCGGTCACCCCGCACGCAGGGGCCACCACCCTGGCACCGGTCACCGTCACCGGTAACCCGCCCGCCACCACGGCCACTGTCACGGGCCTGACGAACGGCACCGCGTACACCTTCACGGTCACGGCCACCAACGCGATCGGCACCTCCCCGGCATCGGCGGCCTCGGCCCCGGTCACCCCGACAGGAACGACCACGTCAACCATCACCAACGGCGGCTTCGAATCCGGACTGACGGCCTGGATCACCGGGGGCGTCAGGGCGCCCGTGGCCTCCACCACCGCCCACACCGGCACCGGCTCGGCGCTCCTGGGCCTGGCATCGGGCACGGAACCCTTGGGAGACAGCAGCCTGTCCCAGACCATCACCGTCCCGGCCACCGGAACATCCACCCTGTCCTTCTGGTACCAGCCCCACAGCGCAGAAGACCCCTGCACCGGCAACGCCTGCCCGTACGACTGGATGGAAGCCCAGGTCCGCTCCACAAGCGGCACGGTCCTCGGCAGCCTGTTCAAGCTCTGCAACAACAACGGCACCTGGACCCAGCTCAGCGCCGACCTCTCCGCGTACAAAGGCCAGACCATCACGCTCTGGTTCAACGTCCACCTCGACGGCTCCAGCCCGGCCGACGACACCTGGATGTACCTCGACGACGTCACCCTCACCAACGGGTGAACAGTCCGCCCTTCCTAATCGGACGCGGTTTGCGCTGCCGGCCATTCAGCGTCATCCGCGAGGTCCATGGTTGTGAGCCGCAGCCACAACCAGAGCCGCTTCTGCGGGTCGTCCAGATCGAGGTCAAAGTCCTTGGCCAAGCGTGAGATCCGGTAGCGAACGGTGTTGTTGTGCACGTGGAGGCGGGCTGCCATCGCGGAGATGTTGCCTTTCGAGATCATGTAGGCCCGCAGGGTGTCTAGGTAGTCGGTCTGCTGTTCGGAATCGTAGGCCTGGATTTTTGCGATGTCGTCGAGGTCGGCAAATCCGTTCTCGCGGATGAATGCCCCGATCTTCCGGAGATTCAGCGGGATCCTGTAGTCCTCGAACAGCCCCACGGAGGGGACGGCCGCGCCTGGGGCATCCGTCTTGGCCGATTTTTGATGCAGCAGGTATTGGAGTGTTTGCAGGGCTTCCGATCTGGATCCAGGCAGTTCCTCTACGCTGGCTGCGATGCCGCCGACGGCCGCGATGAGCGGATAGGAGCTGATGGTGTGGGCGTACGCGCTGATTTCCTGGACCACGCGCCGATGGATTGCCCTTGAAGGAGCCCCGGTGGAGGGAAGAAGTGCATACACCACCGAGTCAATGAGGGCGCTGTGGCTGGTGTTGAACTGCACGTTGCAGACGGTGGTCACCAAGTGCAGCAGCCGGTGGATCTCACGCACCGACTCCAGGCTCCCTGTTTCGGGCCGAACGATGGAAAAGGCCGCGACGGCGAGCCCGCCGGAGGATTCGAGCCCGAGTTGAGCCGCGGCGAAGGGAGCATGTCCGGGGTCCTCCATGAGGGTCCGGATCAGGTCCCCGTTCCGGCGTTCGCCGAAATCGGATGCCGAGCGGGCGTGGAGCATGTGCAGTCCGGCCAGCGGCGCCATTCTGTCGAGGGCCTCCAAAGCTGCCTCCCGTCTGTCTGCGCCCGGGTCGATGATCCAGATCGAGCCGAGCAGTTCGCCGCCGGCCCTCACGGCAAGGGCCAGCCTGGCCATCTCATCATCGATTGCGGGGATCAGGACCGCACCGGCGGCTGCGTAGACGATCTTGAAGTCTGCATCGAACGCCGGTGGTCTGATCTCCTGCAACGAGAGGGTGGTGACGCGCCGGAGCTCGTCAATGGGCTGGCCCGGCAGCGTTGAGTAACCGAGGATCCTGCCGAGGGGATCGACGATGCTGGCCGCGCCATTGGTGATGGATGCGGCGGCGTTGGCAAAAGCGTAGAGGTCCCCGAGACGGACCCCGGACACGGAATCCGCAGCCCCGCCTACGACGGATGCCCTAGCCAGTGCCACAAGCCGCGTCCAGTCGGTGTTATCCGGCGCGATGAGGACGGCTAGGTCGTGGCGGATCGCTGCCGATCGTAGCTCCTCCAGAGGCGTTCCATGGGCCTTGACGATCACTGCAGCTGCGTTGCTGTTCGAGGCCCGGTGAAGCAGTTGGTCAAAATCCGGCGAACCGCACGCAAGCCCGACGGCGAGGATGATCCGGCCATCAATGTTGGTCCACTCGTCCATGGGGTCATACATGAGTACGTCCGAGACGGGATGGCCGAGGTTGTCCGGGGTGGGATTCGCGTGAACGAGATCGGCCTGCATGAGCTGGATGCAGTCGGACAATCGCACGACGGCCGCCTGGAGATCGGGCTCACCTTGGCGCCCTTCCTTCGTATCCATGGTTGGAAGATATCACAAGCTGCTGGCAAATCTTATGGAGGAATCAACATGTAGAAGGGGAGAGATCTACATCACCATTGAGGGAAGGTGCCGAAACGGATTTCCCGCAAAAACAAAGGAACAGAAAATGAGATTCAAGGACATCAGGGCGCTGGCCTCCGTGCAGGGACCGGCCCGGTCCGTGTCGGAGCGGCTGTCCCGGCGTTGCTACAGCGTTGACGACATGCGGAAACTGGCCGCGAAACGCCTTCCCGGAAGCGTGTTCGATTACATCGAGGGCGGCGGCGAGGACGAGGTCTCCCTGAGGCGCAACAGGTCATCCTTCGATGACTGGGCCTTCCTCCCGAAGTGGGGCTCGGTGGAGCATCTGGACCTTCGTTCAACGCTCTTGGGCGGTCCGGTAGCGATGCCGCTGACGCTATCGCCCACCGGCGGCACCCGGCTCTTCCATCCCGACGGCGAGACCGCCGTCGCCCGCGCGGCACTGGAAGCTGGCGTCCCCTACGGACTGGCGCACCTCAGCACGACCACCATGGAGGATGTCAGCGCAGCCACTCCAGGCCTTCGGCGATGGTTCAATATCGAGCCCACCGCGGACAAGGGCCTCCTGCAGGCCGTCCTGGACCGGGTCTCGAACGCAGGCTATGAGGCGCTCCTCGTCAACGTCGACTGCCGGGCCATTGGCCACCGGGAGCGTGACTACCGCAACGGATTCACTGCGCCACCGTCGATCAAGCCCAAGACCATCATCGAAGGGGCGTTGCACCCCCGCTGGGCCCTTGGATTCCTGGTCAACGATGCGATCGCCTTCCCAAACCTCGACGCCGAAATTCCCGACGGCCCGCTCACCAGCAGCCCTGACATGTGGCGGACGCTACTGGCAGGATCCTACGAACCGACGGACTGGGACGACATCCGGGACCTGAGGTCTCGCTGGAACGGGCCCATCATCCTCAAAGGCGTGGTCAACACCCAGGATGCCGTCATCGCCGCCGAACTCGGTATCGACGCCATCCAGGTCAGCAACCACGGCGGCCGGCAACTGGACCACATGGCCTCGCCGCTGGACGTCCTTCCCGACATTGCCGAGAAGACGGCCGGCCAGCTTGAAATAATCGTCGACGGCGGCATCCGCCGCGGCTCCGACGTCGTCAAGGCTATCGCCCTCGGCGCCGACGCCTGCTCCATCGGCCGCCCCTACCTCTACGGACTGGCAGCGGCCAGCCAAGCAGGCGTCGCACACGTTTTGAAACTGTTTGCCGCGGAAATGACGCGCACCATGATGCTCCTCGGAGTCTCCACGATCCCGGAACTTCGAGAAGAAGGCCGTGGCCTGATCCGGCACCGCAACGAAGCGTTTCCAGGCATCACCCTCACCACAAACCCCGAGGCCCAGATGGCCTACGCAGAAACGAGATCCTCCCGATGAAATCCCCAACCATCAACTCCCGCACGAAACGCTCACGACTCGGTGTCCCTGCCGCCCTCGCAACGGCAGCGCTGTTGCTGGCCGTCACTGCATGCGCGCCAACAACATCCACCGCTTCGGCAGCATCGCCGGGCGGGACGGCAGGGCAGGACGCGAGCGTCTCCGCACTCGAGGTCAACCAGGCCGCAGCGCAGCTACTGCCGGAATCCATCAAAGCGACGAAGGTCCTGCGCGTGGCCATCCCCACCAACGAGCCGCCCACCCAGTTTTACCGGGAGGGTACGCAGGAGATGACGGGGGCCAATCCCGACGTCGCACGCCTGATCGGCCAGGCGCTCGGAGTGAAGGTCGAAATCCAGGTGGCCAATTTTGATTCCATCATCCCGGGGATCGCTGCCGGACGGTATGACATGACCGTCTCCTCGATGACCCCGACGGCGGAGCGCATGAAGGTGCTTGATTTCGTTGACTACATGCAGATGGGCAGCACCGTCGCCGTCGCGAAAGGCAACCCGCTGGGGCTCAGTGAAAAGTCCCTCTGCGGCAAGAAGGTGGGCGTCCTGACCGGGTCCTACCAGCTCACGGTCGATGTCCCCGATTTCGACACGACGTGCACGGACGGCGGCGAGGACAAGATCCAGACAAACGAGTTCCAGGACACACGGCAGGCCATCTCGGCACTGACCAGTGGACGGCTCGACGCCGTGTTGGCGGATTCACCCATCCTGAACTTCGCCGCCACCCAGAACCCGCAAATCGAGATCGCGGCCAAGTACGGCTTCGCACCGGTGGGGGTCGGCATGCCGAAGGACTCCGGCCTGGTCAAGTCCGTCTCCGCCGGCCTCAACTCCGTGATCAAGAGCGACGCCTACCTCAAGGTCCTTGGGAAGTACGGCCTCGAATCCAGTGCCATTACCGACGCTCGCGTCAACTTCGCCCAATAAAAGGTGACCATCATGCAGCAACACTCCATCCCCGAAATCACGCAGGACGCGCCGACCGCGCCGAGTGATTCAATCCCCGTGGTGCCGCTCAGGCACCCGGTGCGCCTCGCCATCGCGATCGTCCTCATTCTCGTCGCGTTCAGTGCCGCGTGGGACGTGGCGGTAAACCAGCGGTACCACTGGGACGTCGTCGTCTCCTATCTCTTCGCTCCGCAGATCATCACGGGGGCCGGGCTCACGATCCTCCTCACTGTGGTGTCGATGAGTGTCGGCATCGCCCTGGGTACAGTCCTGGCGATCATGCGGCTTTCGGCGAACCCGATCGTGAACACTATCAGCCGGGCCTACATCTGGTTCTTCCGCGGCACACCGCTGCTCGTGCAGCTGATCTTTTGGTACAACATTGCCGCCTTGTATCCGGTGATCGCGTTCGGGCTGCCTTTCGGAGGCCCGTCCGTAGTGCTCGGATCGGCGAACGTGCTCGTTTCTCCCCTCGGCGCAGCCCTGCTGGGGCTGTCCCTGAACGAGGCCGCCTACATGGCCGAGATCATCCGGGGCGGCATCGGATCCGTGGACAAGGGTCAATACGACGCCGCCCGGGCCCTTGGAATGAACGGCAGCAAACTCATGAGCCGGGTCATCCTGCCGCAGGCGATGCGGGTGGTTCTCCCGCCGACCGGGAACCAGGTCATTTCGATGCTCAAAGGCACTGCCCTAGTCAGCGTCCTGGCCATCTCGGACCTGCTCTATTCGGCGCAGATCATCTACGCCAACAACTACCAGACCATCCCGCTGCTCATCGTCGCGAGCCTCTGGTACCTGCTCATGACAACCATCCTGAGCTTCTTCCAAACCAAACTCGAACGACGGTATGGCCGCGGCTTCGACGCTGCACCGCGACGGACGCGCCGGCTAAAGACAAGGACAGCACGATGAGTACCGCAATGGTGGAGGCCCAAGGAGTCCGCAAGAGCTTCGGCTCGACGGAAATCCTCAAGGGCATTGATCTGAAAGTTGAACGAGGCTCCGTAACTTGCCTCATCGGTCCGTCCGGCTCGGGAAAAACCACCTTCCTCCGGTGCATCAACCACCTGGAAAAGGTCGACGCCGGCCGCCTGTACGTCGACGACCATCTGGTCGGTTACTCCGAGCGGAACGGACGCCTCTACGAAATGAAGGAACGGCAGACTGCCCGTTCCCGACTGACCGCGGGGATGGTCTTCCAACGCTTCAATCTCTTTCCACACATGACCGTGCTGGAAAACGTCGTGGAAGCGCCGATACACGTCCTCCGCCGTCCCCGGAACGAAGTGGTCGAGGAAGCGCAGGCCTTGCTGGACCGGGTAGGGCTTGGGAACAGGGGACATTCCTACCCCCAGGAACTTTCCGGCGGGCAACAGCAGCGGATCGCAATTGCACGTGCACTGGCCATGAAACCCAAGCTCATGCTGTTCGACGAACCAACATCGGCGCTGGACCCGGAGCTTGTTGGCGAAGTGCTCGACGTCATGAAGTCCCTGGCCGAAGCCGGGATGACCATGGTGGTGGTCACCCACGAACTCGGCTTTGCACGCCAAGTCAGCGACCAAGTGGTCTTCATGGACCGGGGCGTGGTTGTTGAAAGCGGCAGGCCTGAGGACGTCCTGGGCAACCCGCAACACGAACGCACCCAGGCGTTTCTCTCCAAGGTCCTCTAAGACATCAGCAATCCCGGCCTTCGCGCCGGTCCCCGAAAGGAACCAGTCCAATGCTTCGACAGCAGGTAAGCACCGACCTCGCCCCTAGCCCGGCCGGGCCCTACTCCCAGGCAATCGTTGCCAACGGCTTCCTCTACACAGCTGGCCAAACACCGCACGACCCCACCACCGGGGATACCGTGGGAACCACCATAGAAGAGCAGACGCTCCAGGCCATGAACAACTTGGGCGCGGTCTTGGACGCGCACGGGCTGGAATTCTCCGACGTCGTCAAAGCAACGGTGCACCTGCACCATCCGGGGAGGGACTTCGCGGGATTCAACGCCATCTACGAAAAGTTTGTCGAAAACCCGTACCCGGCCCGGACTACGGTGGGTTCGTTCCTGGGCGATTTTCTCGTCGAAATCGACGCTGTCGCTGTCGTGCCCTAGCTGGCCTCGAGGATCTTCTTGAGGTTCTCCAGGTCCTTGCGCATGGCCATGCGCATCATTGGCGCCATGACGATGCCCGCCAGCGCGGAGAACCCGGAGGGCTCGCCCGTGTTGCGAAGGGTCATGCGAGTGCCGCCGTCCTCATCGGACCAAATGTAGGTGGTCCGCATCGGGAAAGGACCTTGGCTGGTACGCATGGTGAGTTTCTCGCCCGGAACGAGCTCGGTGAATTCGTAGACATAGTCTAGATTGCGGCCCAGGAATCGCGCAGTGAAGGCAACCCGGGATCCGACAGCCAAGGGCCGGGGAGTCTGCCACTGTGCAGATCGTATGTTCACATACCAAACTGGCGCATTATCCGGGTTGGAAGCATAGCTCGCTACGATCTCACGAGGCCGCTGGATGAGTATTTCGGTCTGGACATGCACCATGGTTGTTCCTCCGCGGGGGGTGTGGCCTTCCAGTCAAAGAGTACGTGGTGGCTGCGAACCTAACTCGCGGCCACCACGCTGCTGCTTTCAGACACCGAGGCACTCACTGACCTGCAGCGTTCCGCCGCGGCCAATGAAGGGGTGCTCCGCGAGCAAGGCGCGGACGGCGTCGAGCGACTCGGCCTGGATGATTGAGTAACCGGCTATCTCGACGGCGGGAGCGGGGTCGCCCGACGCCAGCTGGGCGACGAAGTTGACCGGGGCGCCGGGGTCGGTGACTGCGCCGCCTGTGGTTTCGACCCAAGCCCGGAAGGCCTCCCGGCCGGCCTCCATCATCTCCGGGGTCGGGTGGCCCATGCCGTGGTAGGTAACGAGGAACTTTGCCATTTCTAGGACTCCTGGGTGGTGTTGGGTGCCGCGGACACGGCGCTTCACAACTATCGCAGAACGCCTACCGGCCGGTAACCCACATTGAAGGAACTCAAGGCAAACTGTCAGAAACGTCGGCACGGTGGCCGGCCTCGCGCCGGTGGGGTTCAATCTCCACGTAATAGATCACCCCGGCACCTAGGGTGCGGAAGGGGTGTGTCGCGTGGCGGATTGGCCGGTAGTCGTGTCCGAAGGGGTCGCGCACCGTTGCCAGTTCGAGATGATCCAGCCCAGCGAGGAGGCGATCGACGTCCTTGAGCGTCTCCGGGTGCATCTCTTCTCCTCCCACGTCCAATACCCATGTTGAGTTGGCGGCTTGGATGGCGATTTCAAGGGTCAAGGTTTCAAATATTCCAGCCAGAAGGGCGTCCAAAGTGGTGGGGTAGAGGCGGAGCAATCGATGCGCCTTCGGGTCCCGGCGTCGGTTGTTCATCCATGCCTGGCATAGCCAGGTGAATTCCACGCGTCCGAACGAGGAACCCAACCTTAGCTTTCGGTCCTTCTCGAACGTCAAGCGGAAGTCGTTGCCCGCGCGGTCGAGAATACTGGCTGCTTCGTCAACGTACTCCAGGTCTTCGAGCATCGTAGCCTCGGACGGGTAGTACGTGAAATCACCTTGGTCATCGACCACGACGTAGTCTTGAGCGCCCGCGCCCGAAGGCTCGGCGTCGTGTGCCGTTCCCGTGTTGACGTCAATCCGTTTCATGGTGAGTTCAGCTCCTACGGAGGGTCGGCTCGAAGCCCGGATGGCGGGAGCTTCCACTCCTCATCAGATCACTAAACAGGGCGGCCGCCGCCCGTCTTAATGGTTTCCTTACGCCGATTGGCAGAGATTTAGCGCGCCCTTAACGGGTGGAAACAGCGGTGGTACTTCCGAGGGGATGCACAAAGGACCCGCCGCGGCGGGTTCTTTGTAACAGTCGACCTCAGCGTGTTCTGAATTACGCAACAATGGCATGTTGTTATTACAGTAAGGTTTGCCTTGCCTACTAAGGCGCTGCTTCTTCCCAACTGCATCTCCCCCAACTGTCCTGGTCCCGGCCGGGACCTCGAAAGGCCCCCCATGAAATTCGGCATCAAACCCGCTACGGCCCTTGCCGCCGCCACGGCCACGCTGCTGGCACTTTCGGCGTGCAGCGGCTCACCCACCGGAACCGCAACCGGTAGTTCCACATCCGGTGCGGTGGCATCCGGCGAGGGCATCGTCGTGTACAACGCGCAGCACGAAAACCTCACTGGCGCATGGGTGGACGCCTTCACCAAGGAAACGGGAATCAAGGTGACGCTCCGCAATGGCGACGACCTTGAAATGAGCAACCAGCTCACCGAGGAGGGCAAGAACTCTCCTGCGGACGTGTTCCTCACGGAAAACTCCCCGGCCATGGTCCGCATCGCTAGTGCCGGCTTGCTCGCCCCGGTAGATCAAGCAACCCTCAGCCAGGTCCCCTCGCAGTACCGGCCCTCAACCGGTGACTGGACGGGCATCGCCGCCCGCTCCACCGTGCTGGCCTACAACAAGGGCAAGCTCACTGCAGACAAGCTCCCCAAGTCCTTGATGGACCTCGCCGACCCCGCTTGGAAGGGGCGTATCGGCGCGTCCACCGGCGGAGCGGATTTCCAGGCCATCGTCAGCGCGATGCTCGCCCTAAAGGGAGAAGACGCAACCCAGAAATGGCTGGAGGCTGCGAAAAGCAACTTCAAGTCCTACAAGGACGACACTCCGGTGCTCGCCGCTGTGAACGCCGGCGAGGTCGACGCGGGAGTCCTGTACCACTACTACTCTTTCGTGGACCAGGCCCAGACTGGAGAGAACAGCAAGAACGTTGATCTCGAATACTTCAAGAACCAGGACCCTGGTGCGTTCGTCAGCGTCTCCGGCGGCGCTGTCCTGGCCTCGAGCAAGAAGCAGGCCCAGGCCCAGCAGTTCCTCAAGTTCATCACGGGCAAAGCGGGCCAGCAGGTCCTCCAGACCGGAGACTCCTTTGAATACACCGTTGGCTCCGATGTGCCGGCCAACTCAAAGCTTGTGCCGCTCAAGGATCTCCAGGCACCGGCGGTGGACCCCGCCAAGCTCAACAGCGAGAAGGTCACCGAGCTCATGACCAAGGTCGGGCTCCTTTAGACCCCTGGGACGCCAGGCCATCACCTCCAGTTGGTGGCCTGGCGTCCCTCATAGTCTTCTCTTGATGTTTTGTGAACGGTCAGGAGACCTGGAGGCCGCCGTTGATGTCGTACGTTGCTGCGGTGATGTAGCCGGCGTCCTCGCCGAGGAGGAAGCTCATGAGCGCTGCTACTTCCTCGCGGGTGCCTACTCTGCCCATCATGATGCCTTGGGACATTTCGGCTTTGCGTTCCTCGGTAAGGGTGCCGCCCATGATGTCGGTGTCAATGGGGCCGGGCGCGACGCAGTTGACGGTGATGCCGTGTTCGCCGACTTCGCGGGCCAGGGCGCGGGTGAAGCCGATGACGCCTCCCTTGGATGCGCTGTAGGCGACCTTGGAGAATGTGCCGCCGCCGCGCTGGGCCGAGATGGAGGAGATGCTGACGATGCGCCCGAGCTTGCGTTCGATCATGCCCTTGAGTACGGCTTGGCTGACCAGGAACGTGCCGCGCATATTGATGTCGAACACTCGGTCCCATCCCTCCACGGTCTCCTCCATGAACGGGGTGGGGTTGCTGATACCGGCGATGTTGGCCAGCCCGACGATCGGCGGCAGCTCCGCCTCCACCTGGGCGATTGCGGTGTCCACCGAGTCCTTGTCGGAGACGTCGGCGCCCAGCCCGATCGTCTGGACGCCGTGCTTTGCGGCGATCTCGTCGGCTGCTGCCTTCGCATCGACGCCGTTGATGTCCAGGATGGCCACGGCCCAGCCTTCGCTCGCCATGCGGTCCGCGGCAGCGCGGCCAATGCCACGGGTCGATGCGGCTCCGGTGAGGACAACTGTGCGGGCAGTGGGGAAATTGGTGGAGGTCATTGCTTGGTTTCCTTCGGTAGTGCTGGATCAGGAGGGGTCGGAAGGCTCAGCTGTTTGGGCAAGCGTGGCGTCGCCTTCGGGGCGTTTGCGTGCGTAAAGGTAGGTGGCTATGCCCGTGGCGGCCAGGCAGAGGGACAGGAAAACGAGGCCGCTCTGGTTGTTGCCTGTGGCGTCCTTCAGGAGGCCCACCGCGTAGGGGGCCACGAAGCCGCCGAGGTTGCCCAGGGAGTTGATCAGGGCAAGGCCTGAGGCTGCCGCAGCGCCGGTGAGTGCAGCCGAGGGCATGGACAGGAAAGGTGCGATGGCCCCGTAGATGCCCATGGCCGAGGCAATGAGGCCCACCATTGCGAGGAATGGGTTGACCGGGAGCAGGAAGCCGGCTGCAAGGAGGCCCGCGCCGGCGAGAATCATGCTGGCTGCGGTGTGCCATGCGCGCTTCCCGGTCTTGTCCGCGCGCTTGCTCCACCAGTACACGAACACCGCGGCGATGGCGTACGGAATGAAGACGATGAATCCGATTTCCGTCGTCGAGAACTTGCCAAGCGCCGAGACTATCGTGGGCATCCAGAGGCCCAGTCCGTAAATTCCACAGACCAGACCAAAGTACAGGGCGGAATATGCGAGGGTGCGCTTGTCCTTGAGTCCGGCCAGGAAGTTGTGGTGTCCGGACTTTGATTTGAGGGCAAGTTCCGCGTCCATGGTGTTGACGAGCCATTCGCGCTCGTCGTCTTTGAGCCATTTGGCGTCGCGAGGCCGGTCTGTCATGAGAATCGGGGTAAGAAGGCCCAGCAGGACGGCGGGGACGCCCTCAAGGATGTAGAGCCACTGCCAGCCGTGAAGGCCCATGACACCATCCATTTGCAGCAGCAAACCGGACACGGGAGCGCCGAGCGCGTTCGACAATGGCTGCGCGAGGATGAAGATCCCCAGCACGGTAACGCGCTGCGCGGCGGGGAACCATAGCGTCAGGTAGAACAGGATTGCGGGGAAGAATCCGGCCTCGGCCGCTCCCAGGAGGAAGCGGAGGATGTTGTAGCTGGACTCGCCGTTCACCAGTGCCATGGCGGCGGCGAGCAGGCCCCAGGTGATGAGGATCCGGGCCAGCCATTTACGCGCTCCGAATCGGTACATGCCCGCATTGCTGGGAACTTCGAGCAGCGCGTATCCGAGGAAGAAGATGCCGGCGCCGAGCCCGTAGGCGGCGGCGTTGAGGCCGATGTCCGCGCTCATGGTCAGCTTGGCGAAACCTACGTTGTTCCTGTCCAGGTACGCGACGAAGTACAGCAGCACGATGAGGGGCATGATGCGGCGGCGCACCTTGCGCAGCGTGTGTTCACCCAGTTCACCAAGGGCGGGGGAGCGCATCGTGAGGGAAGTCATCTTTGACCTTCTGTCTGTCGGATCCGCACCGGCAACTGCGCTCAGCGTGGAATCCAGGGGATGTGTGGGAGTCATTCGATTCATCTAAGTCAGATGTCAGACATCTGATATGACGAAAATCATACGATGCCGTGAACGGGGGGTCAATAGTCGGATCGAAATACAGTTCTCGCGTGGTGGCCTGGAATGCGGAGCTTCTGCCTGTGTCAGGGCTTGGTGCCGTGCACGTAGCGTTCGTAGTCTTCGTACGTCTGGTCCATGTGCTCGTCCATGACGCGTCGCGAGAGTTCGGCGTCGCCGGTGAGGATGCTGTCCAGCACGCGCTGGTGGTAGTCGATGGCGTGGAGCTGGATCTCAGGGACAGCGGAGGTTTCCCGCCGGGCCGCGTACAGAAGCTGGCCCAGCTGGGCGAAGAGTGCCCGGACAAATGGATTGCCGGAGGCCTTGAGCACGGCGTCGTGGAATCCGATGTCGGCCGCCACGAAGCGGTCCAGGTCACCTGCGGCGTGGGAGGTTTTCATGTCGGCAATGCACTGCCGCATCCGGTCCGCGTCCTCCGGGGAATGTCGCGTCGCTGCGAGGCCCGCCGCGCCGGTCTCCACCATCCGCCGCACCTCGATGAGGCCCACCGACACCTGGTCCGCGCCGCTTCCGTGGGAGGCGGCCTTGAAAATCGCGCCGAGCCCGGTCCAGGCATCGGCCGGGTTCACGAACGTGCCGCGGCCGGCCTTCACGTACAGGATGTTTTGTGCCCGCAGCGCCTTGAGCGCCTCACGCACAGTGAGTCGGCTGACCTCATAGGCGGCGGCGATATCCAGCTCGCTGGGGATCGCATCGTGGGGGCCGAGTTTCCCCTCCAGGATGTCATCGAGCAGCCCGTCGACAACATCGTCAACAAGTGTCTTGCGGCCCAAGGAGCATCCCGCCTTCGTTCGGTCTCGAAGACCAACATTACAGACAAGGCCTTCTCAGCGCCGGGGAGCAAGAAATCCTCAAGATTCGGCACGCCCGGGAACACCGAGACGCCCGAAGATCCTTGCGCCCCCGAACCCCGCACCGTAGGTTTGAGGAAGCGGACGTATGCGTCCGGGGGCATCGGGTTTGAAGCCGATGGTCAGTCAGATTCAGAGAAGGAACATGGCCGTGGCAACAGGTATTGTCAAATGGTTCAACGCCGAGAAGGGTTTCGGCTTCATTGCCCCCGACGACGGTTCGGCGGACGTCTTTGCCCACTACTCGGCGATCGCCTCGAGTGGGTACCGATCACTGGACGAGAATCAGCGGGTCCAGTTCGACGTCGTGCAGGGCCCGAAAGGCCCTCAGGCGGAGAACATCCAACCCCTGTGAAGCTAGGGCATTTTACCTAGGGAGTTCTGCCAGCAGCCGGCCCCACCTCGGCGCAAGCAAGGGGGCTCCTGCAAGCTTGAGGCAGTGCCACAACGTCACCGCTACGGAATCCAGCACCGGCACGCCGGTGGTTTCCTCTACCTCGGCGGTGATGTTGGCTCCGTAAAGGTTTGTGCACAAGTAAATGAGCGCATCCGGGTTCGCGGCAGCAAGTTCCAAGGACCCGGGCAGCATCTCCGCGTCCGTGACCCGCGCGAAGGATTCGTTGTTGATGAGGTCCAGGTGGCGGTGGTCCACCGTCATCAGTCCTTCGCGCGCGTAGGACTCTATGACCGCTTGATTGACGTCCCCGGTGTAGGGCGTGAACATGCCGATCCGCTCTGTGCCGAACGTTTTGAAGGCTTCAAGGTACGCCAGGGTGGACGTCGTGGCGGGGATTCCCGTGGCCTCCGTGATTTCCCGGACCAGCGCCTCGTCATGGGCGGCGCCGAGCCAGGAACCCGAGGTTCCGTTCCACGCGATGACGTCCACGTCCGCCGTCGCAAGCAATGCGGCAGCCTCCCGCATGATGGCAGAATCGAACTGCTTGTCCGAGGAATCATCCAGCGCAATCCTGGTGACCGGAATCCGTGTGAAGTGGATAGTGACGTCCTCCCGGTCACCGAGGATGCGGTAGCTCTGCGGCTCCAAGCAGGTATTGGACGACGGCACGATCATGCCGATGCGGGTAGGGCGGTGTGCTGAAGGCATGGAGGCTCCTAAGCAGAAACGGCGGTGGGAACGGACAGCGATTTTCGAACGGACAGAGCGTCGCGGTGAGCGGTGAAGCCGTCGCGGGGCACGAAACGGCCCACGGGGCCGGGATCGTGGAAACCGCCGTCGTCGATCACTACGCGTCCGGCGGAGACGACGACGGCGGGCCAGCCGCTCAGCGTCTTCCCTTCGAAAGGCGAGAAGTCAGTCCCCATGTGGAGGGCGCCGCCGTCGACCTCGCGTTCTTCGGCGGGATCAAAGACGACCAGATCGGCGTCGAACCCGACCGCGATGGCACCTTTGCGTGGCACGGCATTGATCCGCGCGGGACCCGCCGAGAAGACCTCTACGAAATCCTCCACGGAACTGCTGGACGCCATCGCCGTGAACGTGACGGGCATGCGAGTCTCGACTCCGGGCAGTCCGTGCGGCATGAATCGGACGTCGTCGGTGCGCTCGCGTTTCTGCGAAAGGTCGTAGCAGGAGTGGTCCGAGGACACAGTGTGGATGGCTCCTGCCGCGAGGCGTTCCTTCAGCGCGGCGACGGTTTCAGCGCTGCGCATGGGCGGGCAGCAGGCGTACCACTCCGGGAAATCGCTGCCGTAGACGGTGTCATCAAGCGTCAAGTAGTGCGGGCACGTCTCGGAGTAAGCCTCCTGGCCACGGTTGCGGGCCTCGCTGACAAGATCCACGGCGCCGGGGGTCGATTGATGCACAAAGTAGACGGGTGCTCCGGTGTACTCGGCCATGGCGAGGGTCTCTTTGACGGAGATTTCCTCGGCGAGTTCGGGCCGCGTGGAATGCAGGTGCTCGATGCCGATCCGGCCATCCGAGGCGTGCTGCTCGGTGCAGTCGGCAATGATGGGATCGTGCTCTGCATGGATATAGGTGAGCCCGTCCAGGCGCACCATTTCGCGCATGACCTTCAGGATGGTGTCGCCGTCGGCCATGGTGGAGCCGCGGTTGGTGGTGTACATCTTCACGGAACGGACGCCCTCCGCGGCGAGTTGCTCCAGCTGCCACGGCACGGTCTCGTCCCAGCTGACCACGGAACCGTGCAGCGCGACATCGCAGCGGGACTCGGCGGCCAGTCGCTTCTTGTTCAGGACGGCATCCAGCGGGAATTCCTGGGCGTCACGCGGAATACCGAAATCGATGATGGTTGTGGTGCCGCCCCATAGGGCCGCGGTGGAGGTGGTGCGGTAGCCGTCCAGGGTGCGGAAGCGGCCGGTCACTTGGGCCACATGGCAATGACCGTCGACGCCGCCCGGGATGACCAACTTGCCGGACGCGTCGATGACGCGGGAGGCGGCGGGGACCGGTTCCGCGGCGTCGATGAGCTGGGTGATGCGGCCGTCGTCAACCACGACATGGGCGGCCTGCCGGCCGAAGCTGTTGACCACGGTGCCGTGGGCGATGACGAGATCAGGAATGTTCACGGTGGTCACTACTTTCCGGCTGGGACGGCGGCGGCAGCAAGGGAAGTGCTGGCGGCGGCCTGGATGGCGGTCAGGGCGGCGTCGAGGTTTTCGGACAACCCCCGGCGGTGCTTGACCGGCGGCGGCGCAAAAGCGCCCTGGCGGTGGAAACCGGACTGCAGTGCCACCACCGCTTCGGTCATGCGGATGCCGGCGGAGATCCCGTCCACCACGGGCACGGGGATCTCGCCTTCAAGCTCGCGCGCTAGTCCCGCAAGGGGGGCACCTGCGAGGATGACGACGTCGGCCCCGTCCTCCGCGACGGCCTGCCGGCTCAGCGCCAGGAGGGTTTCCTTGAAGTCCTGTTGCACCGTGCCGATCCCGTTGAGGCTCTCGTTGATGGAACGGATCGAGGCGAGACGGCTTCCAAGTCCGAAGTGCTCCACGCAGTCCCGGTACCAAGCCGTGATGCGGTCCGAAATGGCGATGATTGAGAAGCGTTGTCCCTGTAGGGCCGCGGCGCAGAGGGCGGCCTCCGTGATGCCGATGACCGGCACGTCGGTGAGTTCTTTGAGCGCGGGCATTCCCGGATCACCGAATGCGGCCACCACGACGCCGTCTATGTGGTCCGCTGCCGGATCGCAACCGCAGTGCTCCGCGATGATTTCGGCGACGGCGCCCGCTGCGATAAGGGCTTCGAAACGAGTCTCGATGTATTCGACACCATGCCCGGCGGTCCGGACGATTAACTCGGTGTCCGTCCCCGCCGAGCGGCGGGCTTCGGCGTCGATCAGCGCAGTGACATCCTCGCTGATGTTGGGATTGATGACTAGCAATTTCATGTTCGTTTGCCTTGCGATTTGAGTTCGGTGGCGGGCTCGTTCTGGGGGAACTGCTCGCGGTACTTTCCAATGTGCGACGCCGATTGGGCCGCGGCGAGCTCGGGATCGCCGCTGGCGATGGCGGCGTACAGATCACGGTGCTCCTGGATCAGCTCCGGCAGGTCGTCAACGTGGCGGAAGAGCCAGTGCATACGACCTTGGAGTGGCTCCAGCGCGGTGCGGAGAAAGTCATTGTTGGCGACGGCCGTGATGGCATCGTGGAATTCGCTGTTGGCCCGGTGGGCCTCGAGGATTGAGCCTTTGGCGAGGAAGCGATCTGCATCGTCGAGGAGCCCGGCCAGGCGCTTGAGATCCTTGTCCGTGGCGCGGGCCGCGGCCAGGCGGCAAGCGAGTACTTCGAGGGACTGGCGGACGTCGAACAGATCCTCGACATCTTTGGGGCTCAGCCCCGCCACTTCCGAGCCGCGGGAGGCCCGGTCCTGGATGAGGCCTTCCTGCCGCAGCATGCGGAGGGCTTCCCGGATGGGCAGGCGCGACACGTTGAATTCGGCGGCGAGGTCCCGCTCCACCAACCGGGTGCCGGGCGCATAGTGACCCTCGAAGATTCGCGAACGGATGGTGTCCCGCACGGATTCCCGGAGGGGACGGTCCGTGGTGGGGGTTTCAGCTGCAATCAGCATGTTTGCTCCATTCGTGTTCTCTTGGGTCTTTGCGCCCGGCATACCCGGAGGCGTTCGGCCGCGCGGCGGTTCAGGACCGCACGGCCAGTCCGGTCAGGCGAGTTAGACCGGAAGCCGCTTGTTGTAGTTAAGGGTCAGGACAGAAACGCCCATGATCACCGCGGATCCTACAAAGTACAGCAGTGCCCAGGTGTAGGAGCCCGTGGCCCCGACAATCAGGCCTACCACAATCGGGGTGACGAACCCTGCGATGTTGCCGCTGAAGTTCATCGCACCGCCCAGGACGCCGGCGTTGGTGCGGCCGCCCAGGATGGCCGGGATGCTCCAGAACAGGCCAACCCAGCGGAGGAAGAACATGACCACGGACAGCAGGACAACCGCCGTCGTCGGGTCCGCCACGATGGTCACGCCGACCAGGCCGCCAACCACCACGATGCTCGAGATACCGAGCAGGGTACGCATGACCTTGTTTGCGGAGGCGCCGGCTGTGCGCCATTTGTCCGCGATGGTGCCACCCAGGATTTCGCCGACAAAGCCGGCGCCGAAGATCACGAACGTGGACCAGCCGATGGTGTTCAGGTTGAAGCCCTTGGCCTGCGCCAGGTAGAGCGGGCCCCAGGTCAGCAGGCCGTAGAACACCCCGTTGAAGCCGAGCCAGCCGAAGCACATGGCCCAGAAGGAGCGGAACTTCAGGTAGGGGAGAAGGGCGCGTTTGCCCTTCACGCCGTCCTTCTTGGCCTCGGCGTCTTCCTCGGCGTGGGAGGCCTCGATGTAGTCGGCTTCGGCATCGTTGACGCCTTTGTGGTTGCGTGGGTTGTCGCGGACGTACCACCAGACTGCCAGGCCCATGAGGACCGTGGCGGCGCCGGCGATGATGAATGAGTAGCGCCAGCTCCCGGTGGAGGCGATGAGCCACGTGATGAGGATGCCACCCAGGCCAGCGCCGAGCGGCGCGCCTGCGTCAAGGATCGTGGCGCCGCGGCCACGCTCCTTCTTGTGCATCCAGATGGCGTTGAGCTTGCCGCCGGCCGGCATGACGCCTGCCTCAGCGACGCCGATGCCCAAGCGGGCGATGAACATGCTCACGAAGCCGCCGGCCAGGCCGGAGGCAGCCGTAGCAGCTCCCCAGCCAACGCACGAGGCCGTGACGACCTTGCGGGGACCGAACTTGTCGATCAGCAAGCCGACCGGGATTTGCATGAGGGCGTAGGTCCAGAAAAATGCCGACAGAAGGAGCCCGACGAGCTCCGGTGCGAGGTTGAATTCCTTTTGGATAATGGGCAGGGCCACGGAGATGGAGCCGCGGTCGATGTAGTTGACGGCTACCAGGATCAGCAGCAGGACGAAGAGCCGCCAACGGACACTCGTGCGTCGCTGCACGCCGTCCTTGCCGGCCTTTTCTTCGCCTTCCGGGGCTATTGCTTCGGTGTTTTGGAGAGACACAGTTTCTCCTTCAGGGGAGTTTGAGGAGCGGGGAGAGTCTTTGAAATTTGAGCTGCGCGGGTTGCCGCTGCAGCTGGACACGCGCCGGCGGCAGCTGTAGCGGCCCGGTCCTCTTTTCTGGGAGGAGGGACGCTGCCGGGTGACTGAGTCCGTTTTGGGATCCCGCTTTGGGATCCCAAAAACAAAGTTAGATGTGACCCCGCGCACTGTCAAGAGTTCTGGTATACAAAGTGAAAAAACGGAATGTGACCGGGGGATGAAGTCTGCCGACTTGTAGGCCTTGGCGCCCGAATCGGTGCCGGGATGGGATACCGAAGTGGTGTCAGGGAGGCCGATGGCCGAGAGTGGGATACCGGGTACACCGAGACGCGGCGAGGCGGCCTTAGTCTGGCGACACGCAAATGGCCTGCCGACGCGCTCCCTACCTCACGACGCGCAACTGGCTACGGGACAAGGAGAAGGTCCGGCGACGCCGGCATACCGGTGTCGCCATGGAATTTCCGTATCACGAGGCTCTTAGGGCGTCGAGAGGCGGGCAGGATCGAGGATCGCTTAGCTCGGGTTGAGGTCGGCGAGAGCCGTCAGCGCCCGCTCGGGATGTTCGGCGATGCGATTGAGGACGTACAACCACCACTCGCCACCGAAGATGACGTACTCGCGCGTCCGGTAGCCGTCCCTGTGGAGCTGGTCGAGAAGGTCGGTCCCCAGCCCGAGGAGCATCTCGAATTCGATCGCGTCGGTCTTCAGCGCCTCGCCGTGCCTGGCGATCAGCGCGTTGACGAGCGCGTCGTCGTGGGTCGCGAGGGATAGCGGGTGGCCGGAGAGGACGAGCTGGTTTGCCAGATCGAGGTACGCGGCAGTCAGTTCGGCGCTGTTGCGGGGGTAGGCGACGGACTCGGGTTCAAGGAACGCGCCTTTGACCAGCCGAACGGTACCCGGGTGGCGCAAGACCCGCTCGAGATCGCCGGGGGTGCGGTGCAGGCGCGCTTGGAGTGTGATGCCGACGCGAGGAATCTCGACCGCGAGCTCGTCGTACAGGTCGAGGACCAGATCGGTACGATCCGAGCCTTCGGCCGAGATCATCAATCCTGTTCCGAACGGTTCAGTTATCGCGGCAAGCTGGCGCACATGGTCCATGGCCAGATCTGGGTGCACGAGTGCACCCAGGTGGGAGAGATCAAAAGAGATGGTGCTTGGCAGGCCGGACTTCCCGAGGGCGGCTCCCAAATCGAGGAACACCCCGGCTTCCGAGCGTGCGAGGTCAGCGTCGCGCACGCTCTCGCCGGCGTATTCGATACTGGCGGCGTGCCCGCGGGCAACTGCCGCTCCGGCCACCTCGATGGCGTCTGCGGCAGTGTCCCCGGCCGAGTATCGCCTTGCCACGCGCGAAGCCATTGTCGCCAAGGCTGGTGTGGACATGACACGCTGCTTCAGGTCTTCATCCAACGCCCACGCCCGGAGGGTATTGGCAGCACGCTCGAGCTCAATCTTGGAAGTCACCCGACTAATGTCTCATGTCCATGGCGCTCATCCCGCCACCACCTTCCAGTTAGGGTTCAGGCTCAGCCCGGCCTTTGGATTCGGCGCTGCGGCTGTGCGCCAGGATTTCCGCAAGCTCGGCCAGCCGATGTGCACGCGCTGATTCCGCCGGCGTGAACGGCTCACCCGGCCGGGAAAACAGCAGCGGTCCATGCCACGCGGTGGGAATCTTGAGGAACGTCGTGGAAGGCCCGACGGCGGAGCCCGCTTCGACCGCCGAACCTTCGGGTTCCGGGGTGACGATTTTCGCCGAGAGAAGTTCCGCGACCGCAAGGGGCAATTCGTTCGGGTTGTCGGCGATCCGGGCGGCGAGGCTCAGGGCCTTGGTCTGGCCGTCCGCCATGGCGAGTGCAGTGGTAGGCCACACGTGCGACTCCCGGCCGCCGCCGTCGTCGAGGGCTGTCAACAGATCCTGCTCGCGGAGGTGACCCGGTGCGGAAAGTACGAATTCGTCCATGACGCCGCCGTCCACCGGGTGGACGTGGATGCTGAGGATGTTGATGTCTGTCCGGGCCAGTAACTGGGTAATCCGTTGGAGGGAGCCGGGTTGGTCACGGAGCACGGTCCTCGCCCGCCAAAGCGCCGGGGCGGAGTTGAGTTTCCGGCGGTGGCGGAGGGCAGGGGCATGGATCCAGCGCCGCAAGACCTTGGCTGCCGAGGGTTCGGCTACCCAGATCACCAGCACCGTGGCGGTAACGGTCAGGAGGAGCACCTTGGCCAGGTAAGGCAGATGCGTTTCAACCACAATGGCGTGCACAAGAAGTTCGATCGGCAGCATCACGGCGATTTGGGCCACTGTCACCCGGGCCTTCGGAGCCTCGGGCATCTGGCCGCATACCTCGCAGGAGAGCTCTGCGGTAGCGGGAGTCCTCGTGTTGGGCTTCATGGCACCAATCGTGCCCGAACCCTGTTTCAAGCGGATTGCGCCTGCGTCACGATCTTATACAACGCTGATGCGGGCCAGTTCAGCGCGCAGGAGGTGCTGAACTGGCCGGCGAAGGACTTAGCGGGAGGTTTCCTTGTTGGATGCGGCAAGCTCGGTCAAGAGATCACGGATTTCAACCAGGAGTGCGGTGTCTGCCGGCAGCGGCTCGTCCTCAGGCTCTTCGATGGACGCCCGGCGCTTGGTCAGCTCGTTGATCTTGTTCATGGGCGCAACGAAGATGAAGTACACCACGGCGGCCGTGATCAGGAAGGTCACGAACGCGGTGATGACAGCGCCGAAGTTGACGAAGGTCTTCGCATTGTTCGGCCAGATGGAGAAGCCCAGGCCCTCGGCGTTGACTCCGCCGGCGGCAGCGATGACCGGGTTGATGATGTTGGTTGTGAACGCTGCCACCAAGGCTGTGAAGGCGGTGCCGATGACCACTGCGATGGACAGTTCGATGATGTTGCCGCGAAGAACGAAGTCCTTGAAACCTTTGAGCATGGAATATCCTCCGGTGGGTACGAGTGTCTGGCTCAAGCACAGATCAAACTATCACTCCAAAGTTTCGAAAGGATGTATCGGACGTGGCTTTGCTCGGTCAGCCCAGAAGGGCGCGAGTGTGGTCGTTGAGGAACATTCCGCGAGGATCGAACTCGCGGCGTACCTGGATGAAAGTGTCCAGCTCCGGGTAGAGGCGTTCCAAGCGGCTCCGCGTCATGAAGTGGATCTTTCCCCAGTGCGCACGCGGCTCGAATTCCTGGAGCAGCGCATCGGCATCCCGGAAGAACTGCCAATAGTCGGTACCGGGTTCGGTGGTGAGGGTAATGACGGTGCTATCTCGGCCCTGGAACTGGGACATGTAGCCCTCGTCGGCCTTCACCCAGCGAACCTCCACGGGGTATTTCTGGTCAGGATGCTTGGTTCGGATCAGGTCCTGGACGACCTCGACGGCGGCCAAGCCGTCCTCGCTGCGGACAAAGTACTCGAGTTCGTGGAACTGCGTGGTGAATCCGCCCGGATAGATCCGGTAGGAGCGGTCCAGTCGGGAGCCCTCAACGGTTGAGATATCTCGCTCGTCCTGGATGTGGGCCACGTTGTAGCGCTTGGTGTAGCTTCGGTTTGCCATGCTCAGGCCGGGCGCGCCCGGGAGGTCCAGGAGCTCGCACGAATCGTTCTCGGGACACCAGAGGAATGAGTAGTGTCTGTTGGAGTCGATATCGGTATCCCAGGTAGAAGCGGTCTCGGCCCAAGCGGGGTACGTGATTTGTTCTTGCAGGTAGTAGCTGTCCTCAACAGCCAGTTCCACCTCCAGAAAAACCCCGAGTGTACCCAATGCGACCTGGGCGGCCCTGAGTTCGCGGAGTTGCCCCTCTCCGATCTCCACGATTTCGCCGTAGCCGTTGATGAGCTTCACCCAGCGAAGGCTGGACGAGAAGCTGCCTAGGTTCTTCCCCGAACCGTGGGTACTGGTAGCCAGCGCCCCGGCGATCTGCTGTTTGTCGATGTCGCCCTGGTTACCCAAAGCCAGCCCCTGTTCCCAGAGGGGATCGCCGAAGGCGTTGATGGTGGTGCCGGCCAGGGCCCTCGCACGACGCCGCACGCGGTCGGTTCCGGTGATCTCCGAAAGAGCGGACATGTCCATCAGGACGCCACCCGTTTGGACCAACGGCGAGGACGAATGCCCCGAGCCGACCGCCCGCACAGGCAGGCCTTCGCGGATGGCGAAACGGACGGCGTCGAGTGCTTCTTGTTCATTCCGCGGACGGACGGTGAAGGCTGGCGTTGCGCTCTGGTTACCGCCCCAATTGGTCCACGTGACGTCCGTGCCGAAGGGGGCGGACGGAGTAGCGGCGCGTGCCGAGGATGATGTGCGGGGAAGGTTCGCGGTGGTCATTGCTAAGCTCCGTTGCTTGTCTGAAAGCTCATGCGCCGTGGTTGATCATGACGTGCTTAGTGCGGGAGTAATCGTCCAGGGCGTAAAGCGAGAGGTCCCGGCCGTAGCCGGATCCCTTGAATCCGCCCCACGGTACCTCGCAAGCCAACACCAAGTGTGAATTGACCCAGACGGTACCGAAGTCGAGTTTCTTTGGAACGCTCAACGAGAGGCTTGAATCCCGGGTCCATACCGAGGCAGATAGTCCATAGGGGCTCTCGTTCGCCCGTGTGATGGCCTCTTCGGTGGAACTGAAAGTCTCGACGGTGACCACGGGGCCAAAGATCTCATGGGTGGCAACATGCGCCCCGGCCGGGACGTTGCTGATGACCGTGGGTTCGATGAAGTAACCCGGGCCCTCCAACGCAGAACCGCCGATGGCGACCTGCAGGCCAGCAGCTTTTGCGTCGGCCAGCGATTCCTTGACGCGCTCGAAGTGCGGGCGCGAAATCATGGGACCGATTTCCACGTCGTCCCCTGCCCCTGGAGCCCCGACCACCAGAGTGCTGACTTCGCGCACCAAGTGTTCGGTGAACTCGGCAGCCACAGACTCGTGGACGAGCACACGGCATGCGGCGCCACAGTCCTGGCCCGCGTTCCAGTAGCCGGCGTTCCGCACGCCGGCAGCGGCCGCGCGGAGGTCGGCGTCGGGAAACACAACAACCGGAGCCTTGCCGCCGAGTTCCAGATGGACGCGCTTGACCGATTTGGCCGCCGTCTCGGCCACGGCCTGGCCGCTGACGACGCTCCCTGTCAAGGCGACGAGGGCAACGTCGGGGTGTTCGGAAAGCCGCTGTCCAACGGTCCGGCCCTGTCCCGTCACGACATTGAGGATTCCGTCCGGAATGCGTCCGGCGAGGAGTTCCGCAAGCTTTAGTGTCGAAAGCGGTGTCTGCTCGGACGGCTTGAGGACGATGCTGTTTCCGGCGGCCAGGATGGGCGCGATCTTCCAGGCAGCCATCAGCAGCGGGTAGTTCCACGGGGTGATTACGCCGACAACGCCCACGGGCTCCCTGAGGATGACCGAGGTGTGCCCGGTTGCGTAGTCGCCGCCAGCCATGGACGTCAGAGTGCGGGACGCTCCGGCCATGAAACGGAAAGTATCAATAGTGCTCGAGACATCGTCCTCCGCAACGGTTCGCGGCTTGCCGGTGTTGGCGGACTCGATGATTTCGAAGGCTTCACGGTTGGCTTCAACGATGTTGGCGATCAGGTTCAGGACCTCGGACCGCTCCTTCGGTGTGGTGGCACCCCAGGATTTCTGGGCCGCCACGGCTGCTTCAACAGCGACGTCGACATCTGCGGCTGTGCCGGCCTGCACGGAGGCGATGACCTGCTCAGTGGTGGGGTCTACGACATCGATGAGGTGGGTGGAAGAGCCCGGAACAAACGATCCGCCAATAAAGTGCCCGCCAGGAGGCAGGGGTAGTGGCAAGCTGCCCGGGACGTTGTTGGCCGCAGGGGAGTTGTTGTCTTCGCTGACGCGGCGGACGGTGAACTGTTCGGTGTCAATGAGTGTCATGATTTTGCCTTTGTTTTTTGGCGCCGGTCGCGGCGTCGGGAGTTTATGGGGAGTGCGGGCCTAGGCCCACGGTGCGTTAGACCAAGTCGCTCGCGAGTGCGGGGGCCTGAAGCGGTGTGGCCTCGGCCTTTTTCCGGAACGTGCGTGCCGCGACGTAGTAGAGCGGAGCAACCACGACGAGTCCGACAATCCAGGAGAGGTCTACGCCGCCCATGGCTGCCGCGACGGGTCCGGTGTAGACCGCTGTTGCCGAGAACGGAAGCTGGACCAGGGCACCTGCCACGTAGGAGCCGATGGCGACCCAGTTGAACCGTCCGTACACTCCGCCGTCGCGCTTGAAGAAGTCTTCAACCCTGTAGTCGCCGTGCCGGAGGAGGTAGTAGTCCACCAGGTTGATGGCCGTCCAGGGAACCAGCACGTACATCAGGAAGGAGAGGAAGTTCGTGTAAAAGAGGATGAAATTGTCGCGTGCGAACAACGAGATCAGCAGTGCGAACGTGAAGAGGATGATTGCCGCCACGCTTCGGGTCTTGGCGCGAGGCAACCAGTTCGGTTTGAACGTCTGCCCAATCGTGAGGCTGCACAGGACGCCGCAGTAGAGGTTCATTGCGTTCGACGCCGCGACGCCGAGGCAGAAGATTCCGACGACGGCCAGGGTCCACGGCTGGAGCAATGCTCCCATGCTGCCCACGATCTCGACGTTGCCTGCGTCTGCACCCATGGTGACCGCGAGGGTTCCCACCAAGGCACCGAGGATCATCGGGAAGAGTGTGCCCAGGACGCAGCCTGAGTAGGAGGCCCAGAACGCCGGGGCCGATCCGGTGCCTTGCGGCATGTAGCGGGAGTAGTCCGAGACGTAGGGAGCGTAGGCGAGTTGCCACAAGGCGGATACGGAGACGGTGGCCATGAAGCCAACCCAGTTGAAGTTTCCCTGGTCCAGGAAGCTGGCCGGCAGGCCGTGGACGAACATGATCCAGACGAAGGCCAGAAGCAATGCCAAACCGGCCACGATGCTGAGGAAGCGTGCGTAGGCGTGGATGAGCCGGTAGCCGAAAATCGTGGCAACAACGCTCACGACGCCGATGATGATGATGCCTGCGTCAACACTGATGTCCGGGCTGACCGCGGCCATGGCTTCGCCGCCAAAGACAAGGTTCGCAGCGAAGAATCCGACGTACATGATCACCACGATGGCCACGATCAGGAGCGCCCCGAAGGAGCCGAATTGGCCGCGGGTCTGGATCATCTGTGCCACGCCCAATTGCGGTCCCTGGGCGGAGTGGAGCGCCATGAAGATGCCGCCGATGACGTTTCCAAGGATGATTCCCACGATCGCCGGCACAAAGCTGAGCCCGAACACCGTAGTGGCGAGTCCGCCGGTCACGATGGTCATGATCATGATGTTGGAACCGAACCAGATGGTAAAGAGGTCCCGCGCCTTTCCGTGGCGTTCATTCAACGGGATGGGCTGGATGGTCTTGTCTTCGAGCCGGGGCACTTCGGTGGCCGCGGCGGGATTGCTTCGGATGCTCATGATGCGGTCCGGGAGGCTGCTTGCAATTCGCGGGCGGTATTGGCGGAGGCCTTGCCGCGGTTCACCATCAGCGCGAGGAGGTCGAAGACAAGGGTGGCCGCGGCAACGGTGGTGATGTCCGCGTGGTCGTAGGCGGGAGCGACCTCGACGACGTCGGCGCCCACAATGTTGATGCCGTTCAGTCCGCGGAGCAGCGCCAGCAGCTCGCGGGAGTGGAGTCCGCCCATTTCGGGAGTGCCGGTGCCCGGCGCGTAGGAGGGGTCCAGGACGTCGATGTCAATGGAGACGTAGACGGGGGTATCGCCGAGCCGTTCCTTGACCCGCTCGATCGCTCCGGGAACGCCGATGACGTCCAGGTCCGAGCAACGGATGATCTGGAAACCGAATTCATGGTCGCGGAGGAAGTCGTTGCGGTCGTAGACCGGCCCCCGGATGCCGACGTGCATCGACTTGTCTTCAACCAGGAGGCCTTCTTCAAAAGCCCTCCGGAAGATGGTTCCGTGCGTTACCGGCTGGTCGAAGTAGGTGTCCCATGTGTCCAGATGGGCGTCGAAATGCAGCAATGCGACCGGTCCGTGGACCTTGTTCAAGGCCCGCAGCATCGGGAGGGCGATAGTGTGGTCGCCACCGATCGAGATGAGCTTCTTGTCCTCGCTGATCAGGGGCAGTGCCTGCTCCTCGATTTCGCGGACGGCCCGCGTGATGTCGTACGGGGTGCAGGCGATGTCGCCGGCGTCTACAACCTGGACTTCGTACACGGGCTCCACGTCAAGTTCGGGGTGGTAGCCGGGACGCAGGAGCCGGGAGGCCTCGCGGACTGCGGCAGGACCGAAACGGGCGCCGGGCCGGAAGGACGTTCCGCCGTCGAACGGTACGCCGACGATCGCAATGTCGTAGTCCGGAACGCGGTCGATTTGGGGAAGCCTGGCGAAAGTGCCGAGGCCTGCATACCGGGGGACTTTTGTTGCGTCGACGGGGCCGATGGGCTTATGCGTTGTCATGCCGGGATCCTTCGTGCAGTGCTGCCGAGCGGCGATGCCCGCAGCGTTCGGTGTTGGGATGGGGCGCTCACCTTTGAGCGGAAGTAGGTAGTCCAATTCTTAGTGATGTGCATCACGGCGTATAGCGGTAGATTGACTACAAATGGCCGAGGCTCTTATACATTTGTCTAAGGAGCCCTGAGTTGGCCCGAAACCAACGCGCTGGGAGCATATTTCATGGCGATTACTGTGGCTGAGCTCGTGGCGGAACCTCAGCTCGGACTCGCGCTTTTGGCCGGATCCACAGGCAGGGACAACCGAATCACCTGGGCACACACTTCTGACCTGCCGAGGCTGTGGGAATGGGTCACCGGCGGCGAACTGATGATGACCAACGGCCTGTCCATCCCGGCCGACGCCCAAGGCCAAGTAGCGCTCGCCGAGGCGCTTGTCGATGCAGGTGCCAGCGCCCTTGCCATCGGGGAAAAGATGCATGCCCCTGAGCTGTTGCCGGAGTTCCTGGCGGCCTGCGAACAGCTGCCGCTGCCGCTGATAAGCATTCCGTATCCATTGCCCTTCATCGCTATCGCGCGAGCGGTGGCTGAGGCCTCCTTGCTGGAGGAATCGCGGCGCCTGCGTCAGACCGCTCGGGTCTATGACCTGCTCCGTACGGCGGGAACATCCGAGGACCATTGGCAGGGCCTTCTCCAAGGCCTTGAGGCCGAGCTCGATGCGGATCTGTTCGTCGTGGACCGGCGCTGCCTTCATCCCTGCCATCCGGATGGTGCGCCGCTGCCGGACTTCCTGCAGGCGGAATTGGCCCCCATTACAGGGCATATACCCATGACCGGGAAGAAGTTCCAATGGCATCGGCTGCGGGACCGGCACGTGTTGATAATGGACATCCCCACCCACGCCAATGCGGTGCTGGTGGTGCTGCCGAAAAGCGATCCGCACCCTGACGCCGTCGTGCTTCTGCATGCGGCGACGGTGCTGGGCCTGGAACTCTCGCGAACGGCCCTGTCCCTGGAAGGCCGGCACCGCCTAGCGGGCGAATTCCTCCTGCAGGCGTTCGATGGACGTCTCGGGATCGCGGAACTGGAGATCAGGCTCGCCGCTTTTGATGTTTCGGCGCAGAATTTCGTGGTGGTTTCGATAGGGGCCGACGACGGCGAACGGCTGGCGAACATTCACGTCGAACTGTGGCGTCACGGCCTTCAGGCTGCTTGCCTGCGGCGTTTCAATACACTTCATGTGGCGATGTCCGCAGCGGTGGCCGATGACGTTTTGATCCACTGCGCGGGGCCCGAGGTTCGGATTGGCATCAGCTCGCCTACGTCTGCCGGTGGCGTCCAGCGTGCACTGCAGGAATCGCTGTGGGCGCTCGGTTCAGCGAAAAGCAATGCCGTAAACCTGTCCCGTTACGCCGAGGGGCCCTCGTGGCTGGGGCTCACGAGTTTCGAGGAGGGGACCGCGTTGGTTCAGCGGCTGCTTGGCCCGATCTTCACGTATGAACAGAGCCAGGAAGGCGATCTCATCGTGACTTTGAAGACCTACCTGGACACCCAGAGGTCGTGGCAAAAGACTGCCGCGGCGCTCTTCGCCCATCGCCAAACTGTCATCTACCGAATCCGGAAAATCAGCGAATTGACGGGGCTCGACATGACCGAAACGTCCACGTTGGCGCAGCTTTGGTTTGCGCTTCAGATTCATGAGGCGATGCGTAAATAGACCCCTCCCTTTAGTTCAGCAGGCCCAGCGGGGGTGCCGGGCTGTTGATTGGTGAGCTGGTTGTCATGCGATGGAACATCGTGACCATGCGCGAAACCGGCAAGGACATGTCCTCCAAATACAAGGAAACCGCCATGGGAGACCTCGCCGTCAACGTCGTCGAGTGCTGACGGGCGGAGTAGCACGACGCTCGGAGAGTAAGCTCGTAACGGATGCCAGAGCCGCCGTCGAACAGTATTAGTTGAGCAGTGCAACTCTCAAATAGAAGCAAACCGAGGCAGGCAATCCGTTGAACGCCCTGGCAGAGATGTTCAGGATCGGTCCCGGCAACAAGGACCACCACCCTGCAGTGCGCTGCGCGGTTGGCGTGTTCCTGCCTTTGATCACCCTCGTGTTGTTCGGACGGCTGGACCTTGTAGTCTTCGCCAGCTTTGCTGCGTTCACGAATATCTATGGCCGCAACGAGCCGCACAGCCACCGGTTTCGAAGCCAGCTCCGAGCAGGTTCGCTTCTGCTGGCCATCATCCTGCTGGCTACCTTGACGGCCAGGATTGGACAGGACTCGGACACGTACGTGTGGATCCTCACGCTCGGCACAACCGTGGTTGCCGCGCTTTGTTCCGTAGTGACAGCGCTGTGGCGGCTCCGCCCGGCCGGTTCCCTGTTCCATATTTTCGCTTTCGCTGCGATCGCCTCCGTGCCACAGCAGCCGCCGCTCTGGGAAGGAATGCTGGCCGCCGTGGTGACTGCGGCGTTGGCGTTGCTGATCGGAATGTCGGCCCGGCTGGTCCCGAGCCACCGGACGCCTTGGAAGCGACCGCTGGCGGAACGGCTGTTGCCGCAGGAAATCCGGGCAGCGTGGTTGGAAGGCTTGGGCTATTTCGTCGCTGCCGGGTTGGCCGGAACCCTTGCCACCTTGGCTGGGCAATGGCTCGGGTTCGGACACGGCTATTGGGCCATGGTGGCAGCGGTGGTTCCTTTGGTGGGCCGCAGTACCCGGCACCGGGTGCAGCGGGGCATCCAGAGAATCGTTGGTACCGTGTTGGGTCTGCTGGTGTTGGCTGGCATCCTCTGGCTAGGTCCGGTGCCGTGGCAAATGGTGTTGGTGATTGCCGTGTGCCAGTTCGGAGCCGAGCTCTTCATCGCACGCCAGTATCTTGTGGCACAGATCTTCGTCACGCCGCTGGCGCTCATTTCCACTCTGCTGGTGGCCAACGTCCCGCCTGGGCTCTTGCTGCGGGACCGCATCGTGGAGACGGTGATCGGGGCCGTCGTCGGCGTCGCGGTGGTACTGGCGCCGACGGCGTGGTCCCGGCTCAGGGCCGAGCGCGCCCGGCCCTGAAGGGCGGACGATGGAGAATCCGCAGAGCTGATGCCGAGGAAGTTCCCTTCGAAAACGAACCCGCTTTCAGTTAGGCGTATCCCAATGGGCCGCCGTGTGGGACCTTGTATGAGGGGCTTATTATTTCCACATGCCCCCATCAGCATATTCACCTGGAGAACGCGCCATGCTCCCTGCAGATTCCGCCCCAACCACCATTGACCAAATCCAGAACCTGATCCTGGAAAGTGCCGATTTCGAGGATTTCCTCAACGAATTGGCACGGTTTTCTGCCCACCAGATGGCGGGGGACGGCGACGATGCGCTTTGCGGGATCACACTATTGCGCCAGCGCAAGGCGGTCACGATTGGGTGGAGCAGTGATGTGGCCCGCGAGGTGGACGAGATCCAGTATTCGTTGGCTCAAGGACCATGTTTGACGGCTGCCAAGGAGGAACGGGAAGTCCACGTTCCGGATCTCCTTGAGGAAGACCGATGGGGCCCCGATTATGCGAGTGCCGTTGCGTCGTACGGCCTGAGATCGGTGCTCTCCCTGCCTTTCAACCTTGAGGGCGAGGCCAAGGCCGCCATCAACCTATACTCCGAGGCCCCGTACAAGTTCGACGAAAGGGCCGCGGCCCGGGCCCGGGAGTACACCCGCGAGGTATCGCAGGCCTTGCGTCTTGCCGTCAGGTTCGCACTCCACGCGGATAGTGCCAAGAATCTCCGGGCGGCAATGGAGTCCCGCACGATCATCGACGTCGCCGTGGGAGTTGTCATGGCACAGAGCCGCTGCAGCCAAGAGGACGCTGTCCGGATCCTGACAGAGGCCTCGAGCAATCGCAACGTGAAATTGCGCGATATCGCCAAGTCCTTGGTGGATTCCGTTGACGGATCGGGCACCGTGACCCACTTCGAAGAGCCGGTCCAGGAGCCGGGCCGAAGCCGGGCCGGGTGAGTCCGGCCCGCTGAGACGTCAATGCGGCGAGTTGTGCGACGAGGTGCCAGAGGATACTCTTCTTGAGGTTGAGCCGTCGGCCATAGAAACCCCCTTTATTGGAGTACCTATGGACCGCAGATTGCACGCCCTCGTAAAATTCGATGTCTCCACTGATGCAGTTCAGATAGACGTGCGGGGGAGCCTCAACGAGGATTCCCGCCCCGCGCTCGTTCACATCGTTCGTCGGATTCGGCGAATGGGCATCACTTCCCACATCAGAGTGGACTTTTCCCGAGCTGCCCTTGTGGAATCGCAGGCCTTGGCGGGACTCCGTAACGACCTCAACGCGTTCGACGGCGGCGCCACGGAAGTAGGACTCGCCATCGGATCCGGAGTTTCGCTGGAATTCATGGATCGGCCCGCCACCCTTCCCACTGAGACCGCTGCGCGGTCGAAAGTTGTCGAGATCACCGGCGAGTTCGCCGCCTCGATCGACGCAGAGGGATTCCAGCCGCTGGACAAGTACTCCGACGACGAACTTCTCGCCGCTAGCGATTTCGCTTTTGGCCTGCTGGACCAGCCCACTACTTATGCCGGCCCGGAGTTGCTGGCGCAATACGACGCGATTGGCATGGAAATCTCGCGACGGAAAAGCCAGGATGCCAAGGCGGATCGCCGCGAGCAAACCCTCACGGAAAGCGAACCCGCCGGTCCCGCCGAACCCGTATAAGCTGGATCGCATCACCATTCAATGGAATCCGCAGGAGGTGGGAAGCGCCCCGTGGCCAACTCCGCGTCCGGCGATTCCGTGGTGGACCGCATCGTCCGGATCATCGAAGCTTTCCCGGAAGGCTCGACGTCCCTGCAGCTTTCCGAACTCGCGGACACCGCCCGCTTGCCGCTCACAACCGCCCATCGCTTGGTCCGGCAACTCGCCGATCACGGGCTCCTGGAACTGGCCTCTGGCGGGAATGTCCGGCTGGGCCTGCGGCTATGGGAACTCGTCAACCGCAATTCACCCACCCTGGCTCTCCGACAAGCCGCGTTGCCGTTCATGGAGGACATCCAGCAGGTCCTGAACCAGAACGTGAACCTCGCAGTGCTGGACGGCTGGGAGGCGTTGTTCGTTGAGCGGCTGTCCCGCCGGGGATCCGTGGCCAACCGTGCCCGTGTGGCAGGCCGCATGCCCGTTCACATCTCATCGGCCGGACTCGCGCTGATGGCGAACCAGCCGCGTGGGCGGCTGGCTGACTACCTCACGCAGTTCAGTGACCCTGCCGGAAAGGTGACGGCCGACGTCGTCCGTCGCCTTTTAGCCGAAACCGCCCAGCAGGGGTACGCGCAGCTCGCCGGCGTGGTGGATCCGGACACCTGGGGCATCGCGGTGCCGGTCATGGACGGTAAGCGGCGCACTGTGGCTGCGCTCGGCGTCGTGGTCCCGCTTGCTGAGATGCGACTCCAGGCGCTGGTGCCCGCGCTGCAGACCGCGGCTCGCGGCATCGGGCGGCAACTCGGGGAGCAGCGGAAGGTTTAGCGAATTTCCGTTGAACGGAATTTTCCTAACGCCGACCATGCGGTGGGGGTCACACTGATCAGCAGAACCCACCGCAGCCCTCCAGCAGCGGTTCCGCAATGAAGCGAGGAACACCATGGCACGCAAGATCATCACCACCCAAGTGGCCATCATGGGCGCAGGCCCGGCCGGCCTCATGCTCTCCCACCTGCTGGCAAAATCGGGGATCGAATCAACGGTCATCGAGGTCCGCAGCCACCAGCAGATCGCCGAAACAGTCCGTGCGGGCATCCTGGAACACGGCTCCGTGAACCTGCTCGTCGAGAGCGGCGCTTCCGACCGCGTACTCCGCGACGGCGATCGGCACGACGGTATCGAACTCCGGTTCAACGGGGAAAGCCACCGCATCGACTTCAAGGAGTTGGTGGGGGAATCGGTCTGGCTATACCCGCAGACCGACGTGTTCCTGGACCTCGCCGCACGGCGAAAGAAGGACGGCGGCGACGTCCGCTACAGTGTCACGGACACCACCATCCACGAGCTCGAAGGCAAGCCCAAGGTCTGGTTCACCGATTCCGAGGGTCAGGAATTCGAGATCCGGGCGGACTTCCTGTTGGGTGCCGACGGATCCCGGAGCCAATGCCGCTTACAGATCCCGGAAGCGAACCGTAAGTGGTATTTCCACGAATACCCCTTCGCCTGGTTCGGAATCCTGGCCCAGGCCCCGCGCAGCTCGGATGAACTGATCTACGCCAATTCCGAGAACGGCTTCGCCCTGATCAGCCAGCGCACGGAGAATGTGCAACGCATGTACTTCCAGTGCGACCCCAAGGAGGACGTGGCCGATTGGGACGACGAGCGCATCTGGTGCGAATTCCGCAAGCGCGTCAACGGAAACGGCTTTGAGCTCAAGGAGGGGCCCGTCCTCGAAAAGGTGGTCCTGCCGTTCCGCAGCTTCGTCCACGCCCCAATGCGACACGGGAACCGGTTCCTCGCCGGCGACGCCGCCCACACCGTCCCGCCAACTGGTGCCAAAGGGCTGAACCTGGCTCTCCACGACGTCAAGGTGCTCTTCGAAGGACTGGAGTCCTTCTACTCGAACGGCTCCAACGCGCTGCTCGAGTCCTACAGCGATCGCGCCCTCGAAAGGGTCTGGAAGGCCCAGCACTTCTCTTACTGGATGACTTCCATGCTGCACGCTGTTCCCGGTTCGGATGAGTTCGGCAGGGCGCGCCAGTTGGGCGAACTCCACTCCGTGGTCTCTTCCCGGCATGCCCGGGCATACTTGGCGGAGTCGTACACGGGATGGCCCGGGGCGAAGTAGCCCCGCGGATCGACGCGCGGCTTGGCGACACCCTGAATGCTTGGCGCGGCGGAAATTCCTTGGCGCGGCGGAAATTCGGGTGTCGTCAGGCCTCCTCCGCGTCAGCCAGCGATTTCCGCGTCGCCTGGTAGCGGATGCCCCAGCTGGCTTCCCAGACTTCGCCAGGTTCCAGCCAGCGCAGTCCTTGGCCGCTGTTGAAGGCATCGGCGGGTGCCGTCATCGGTTCGACGGCGATGGCGGTCACCATGCCGCCGTGGGTGGCGAATTCCGTAGTAGTGAAGGCCTGGACATAGCCGAAGGAGGCATCCATGAACAGTTGCACTTGGCTGCCGTCCGGCGCCTCCAGATAGTGCAGGGAGCTTCCATCGTCCTCGCGGCGGACATCGCCCCAGGCGTCGTCGAGGTCCACGGTGCCAACTACCTGGCCAGCACGGAAATCGTTCCTGGTTCCGGCCACGTCCGTGGTAATTCCGCTTGGGTTCAGGCGTTCGTCCACCTCGATGTGGGTATCGGCGTTGATGTAGAGCGTGAGCTCCTCGGTCGGTACGCTGCCCAGGCGGAGGAAAGGATGCGCGCCCAGCGCGACCGGCGCGGATCGGTGGCCTGTGTTTTCCAGGCGATGGGTGACGATCAGCCCGTCCTCCATGAGCTGATACCGGACTGACGTCGCCAGCTCAAAGGGGTATCCCGGCTGCGGTGAGAGTCCGGCGTCGAGCGTGACGCTGTCCGCGGTGAGCGCACCAACTCCGTACGGGGTGCGCGTCAGCAACCCGTGCAAGGCATTGCCGTTTTCTGGTTCCGTGATGTCGAGTTGCTGGGCACCGCCGTCGTAGCTCCACGTGCCTCCAGCGACCCGGTTCGGCCACGGGACCAGGACCCAGCCGGCGCACCACGGCGGTTGGGCGTCGGCAGGGTAGTCCTGAATGAGCGCCACTCCGTCGACGTCGAGCTCCCGCAAGCTCGCTGCGACTTCCGTCACTACAACGCGCTGGCTGCGACCGCCTATGCTCGCAGTGAGTTCAAAGTGCTCGCCCATGGGCGCTGGTGCACGGTGACGCGGTGCCTGATTGAGCGGTGCCTGATTGAGCGGTGCCTGATTCAGCATGGTCGGCCTGACTAAGGAGTAGGAGTAGGGAAGACGCCCGCAGGATCCGCGAGGAATTGCGTGAAGGCCAGTTCGGCGGCTCCGATCATCATCAGGTCCGAGCCGAGGGCAGCCCGGTAGATCTTCACCTGGCCCGCCGGTCCGTCCATGGCCTGGGACCGGAGCAGGCTGTCCAGCGTCCCGGGAGACAGCGCGTGCAGGACACCAAGGAAGCCATCCAGGACGATCGCTTCCGGGTTGAAAGTGTTCACCGCGTTCCGCAGCGCCAGGCCCAAATACTCGAGCTGGCGCGCCACTTCCGCGGCCACGGCTTCGCTGCTGCTCCCACGAAGCGCTTGCTCGAGTTGGCCCGCATCGCCACCACCCAGCCCGGCGATCTCGAAAAGCGGCGACTGGGACACTTCGGTTTCGAGGCAACCCGTTGCGCCACAGTGGCAAGCCTTGCCGGACGAGCGGACAAAGGTGTGTCCGAGCTCTCCGGCGTAGCCCGATGCTCCGCGAAGCAATTCCCCGTCAGCGATAATTCCGCCGCCGATGCCGCTGGCGCCTCCGTTGAGGTAGACCAGGTTCTTCTGCCCCGCACCCGCGCCGAAGAGGAGCTCACCTTCCGCGCCCAGCGATGCGTCGTTCGCCGCGTGGCATGGGTATCCGGTGGCCTCGCCGAGCATTGCGGCCACAGGCTCATTGCGCCAGCCCAGGTGCGGCGCGTGCCGCACCACGCCGTCGTCGCGGTTGACGAGCCCAGGCACGGCGATCCCCACACCCATGACCCGATACGAAGTGTCGAGTTCGGACCGCATCCCGGCGATCACGGCGGCCGCAATATTCACGGCTTCCTTGGCCGTCGGGATCCGCTCGGTGTCGAAACGGATCTTTTTCTGTACCTTCCCACCGAGGCCTACAAGACCGATGGTGACAGCGTCGATCTCCGGGTTGACCGCAAGGGCAGCTATGGATGGCCGCGGATGAACGATGGGGCTGGGCCTGCCCACTTGGGATTCACCCGAGGGCGCCGTCTCATACACCACTTCCAGGTTCACGAGTTGCCCTATAAGCGCCCCTACCGTGGACCGGTTCAGGCCGGTGCGTTTGGTCAGCTGGGCGCGGCTGAGCACGCCGTTGTGATGGACCAGGGATGTCAGCAGGGCCAGGTTGTTTCGCCGCGACGGATCGGACTCGCTGGCGGTGATGGGATTTCGGGTGGGGGAGGGCATCATCGCGACAATATCAGCTCCCAAACACCGTGCGGTCCAGGAAGGCATTGCGGAACTTCCCGGACGGGTCCAGGCGGCCCGCCAGAGTGATGAAGTCGCCGAAGCGGGGGTACAAGGGCGCGACGGCGGCAGCACCGGCGTCGAACAGCTTGCCCCAGTGCGGCCTCGCGGCGAACGGGGCCAGTTCCCTTTCCAGCAGCGGCAGAATGGCCTCGACCGCCGGCTGGTCCTGGCGCCAGGTGAAGTGCAAACCGATGCCGTCGCGGCCGTAGTTGGCACTCAGCCAGAGTTGGTCCGCAGCCACCGTGCGGATTTCGCCAATCAGGAGCAGCGGAGTCACGACGTTGGAAAGCCGGCGCATGGTGCGGAGGGCGTCCACGGCGTGCTCCCGGGGGATGAGGTACTCGCTCTGCAGCTCGTCGCCCTGGCTCGGAGTGAATTCCATCCTGAAATGGGCCAGCCTGTCGGACCACGGCCCCGGAATGCCAAGCTGCTGGGTGCAGTTGCTTCCAGACACGCCGGGAAGGGGATGCCGGGCCTCCGTTGCCGGAGTACCGCCGAAGAAATCTGACGTCTCCGGGCCGGGATCGCTGCTGCGCCTCTTGAGCCACGCCTGGCCGACTGTCTCTCCACTCCAGTCGGTGAACAGGCTGACGCTATAGGCGGAGGAGGTTATTCGATCGAAGTTGTCCAGGACGAGATCCCAGTTGAGGTTTTCGAAGACGCTCTGGGCTACGTCGAAGTTTGGCTGGATGTCCAGGGTCAGTTTGGTGACGATGCCGAGTGCGCCGAGTCCCACCACTATGCCGTCGAAATCCTCGTCGCCGCGGCGCACACTGAGAATGCTGCCGTCCGCCGTGACCAGTTCAAGGCCCGCGACGGCGGTGGCCAGGTTGCCGTTGGCGTCCCCGGAGCCGTGCGTGGCGGTGGCGACAGCTCCTGCCACCGAAATGTGGGGGAGCGATGCGAGGTTGTGAAGGGCGAAGCCTTGGCGCTGGAGCTCCGCCGCGAGCGTCCCGTAACGCGTGCCACCGCTCACCGTGACGGTCATGTTCGCCGCATCCACGCTGATGCCCGGATCCAGCCGGTCCAGCACCACGAGTGTGCCGGCCGTGTCTGCGATGGAGTTGAAGGAGTGGCGGGACCCGAGCGCGCGGATCTTCTTGGCGCCTGCCACGAGCCCTTGGAGCTCCTCCACGCTGGCGGGATGGGCGAGCTGCGGTGCCTGGTAGCTGTAGTTTCCTGCCCAGTTGCGTTCCGCCACCAGCTGATCAGTCACGGTTGAATCCTTCGTTAGGGAGCCTTGGGGCCTCATTTGATGTTCACAACAACATAACGGCTGGATGGCCCCACGGCTAGATCTTTGCGAATCTTTCGTTGGTTGGATGAAAAAATCTTGGCGCTTCCACGTGGTTGACATCACAGAGATTCGTAATATGTTGGATAGCGAAACAAATCCACAAAACTACCCGGAGCACTCAATGACGATTCAGCCCACCCGTGAAGACAAGTTTTCGTTCGGCCTTTGGACCGTGGGATGGGAGGCACAGGACCAATTCGGTTCGGCCACCCGCCCGCCGCTGGACACCGTGGAAGCCATCAACCGGCTCAGCGACCTTGGCGCCTACGGCATCACTTTCCACGACAACGACCTGTTCCCCTTCGGTTGCTCAGCCGCCGATCGCCAGCGCGAAATCGACCGTCTGCAAGGAGCGCTCAAGGCCACGGGGATGATCGTTCCCATGGTCACCACCAACCTGTTCAGCCACCCCGTCTTCAAGGACGGCGGTTTCACGAGCAACGACCGCGGCGTCCGCCGCTTCGCCCTGCGCAAGGTGCTGGACAACATCGATCTCGCGGCTGAACTGGGCGCCGAAACCTTCGTCATGTGGGGCGGCCGTGAAGGCAGTGAATACGACGCCGCGAAGGACATCCGCGGCGCGCTGGAGCGCTACCGCGAGGCCGTGAACCTGCTCGGCGACTACGTCACGGACAAGGGCTACAACCTCCGCTTCGCGATCGAACCGAAGCCGAACGAACCCCGCGGCGACATCCTGCTGCCCACCCTGGGCCACGCCCTGGCCTTCATCGAAACGCTTGAGCGCCCGGAGCTCGTGGGCATCAACCCCGAAACAGGCCACGAGCAGATGGCCGGGCTGAACTTTACGCACGGCATCGCCCAGGCTTTGTACCAGGGGAAGCTCTTCCACATCGACCTCAACGGCCAGCGCAGCATCAAGTTCGACCAGGACCTGGTATTCGGCCACGGCGACCTGCAGAACGCCTTCTCCCTGGTGGACCTCCTCGAAAACGGCGGTCCCGACGGCGGCCCCTCCTACCAGGGCCCGCGGCACTTCGACTACAAGCCCAGCCGCACCGAGGACATCGACGGCGTGTGGGACTCGGCGGCCGCGAACATGCAGACTTACTTGCTGCTCAAGGAGCGAGCCAAGGCATTCCGGGCCGACCCCGAAGTCCAGGAAGCCTTGCAAGCATCACGGGTGGCCGAAATCAACGAGCCCACCTTGAATCCGGGCGAAGGCTACGAGCAGTTGCGGGCAGACAAGTCCGCCTATGAGGACTTCGACGCCGATGCATACTTCGGCGGCAAGGGCTTCGGATTCGTGAAGCTCCAGCAGCTCTTCATCGAGCACCTCCTGGGAGCGCGCTGATCCCGTGGCCGCTGCTTCCTTGAACCTTGTTGCCGGGGTTGATTCCTCTACTCAAAGCTGCAAAGTGGTGGTCCTCGACGCGGAAAGCGGTGCGCTCATGCGTTCGGGCCGGGCGGGCCACCCGGACGGAACAGAAGTCCATCCGGACGAGTGGTGGCGGGCTCTTTCTGAAGCGTTCGACGACGCCGGCGGCCTCGCCGACGTCAGCGCGCTGTCGGTCGCGGGCCAGCAGCACGGCATGGTGCTGCTGGACGGCGACGGCAATGTGGTGCGGCCGGCGTTGCTCTGGAACGATACGCGCTCGGCCGGCTCCGCCGAGGACCTCACGGCCGAAGTGGGCGCGGAGGACTTTGCGCGGCGGACCGGGCTGGTGCCGGTGGCTTCGTTCACGATCACGAAGATCCGGTGGGTCAGGGACCACGAACCCGAAAGCATGGCGAGGGTGGCCGCCGTCGCGCTCCCCCATGACTGGCTCACGTGGCGTCTCCGGGGTTACGGCCCGGCGGGCTCCAGTCCGCTGGGGCCGGACCTGGACGCGCTGACCACTGACCGCTCGGACGCCAGCGGCACCGGCTACTGGAGCCCGCTGACCGCACGCTACGACCTGGACCTGTTCAAACTGGCGTTCGGCCAGGATGCACGGGAAGCCTCAAGCGGGAAAAGGACGGCGGCGCCCGGCGTCGTCGTTCTTCCCCGTGTGCTGGGCCCCGGCGAAACCGCAGGCCGCGTGCACCCGGCATGTTTCGGCGGCTCCCGCGCAAGTGATGCTGTTGGTGGCGGAATCCTGCTCGGTGTCGGGGCCGGGGACAATGCCGCCGCGGCCCTGGGACTCGGAGCCAAACCCGGCGACGTCGTGGTCTCCGTGGGTACAAGCGGCACGGTGTTCGCCGTCGACTCCTCACCCGGACATGATGCGAGCGGGACCGTGGCCGGCTTCGCGGATGCGAGCGGGGAGTACCTGCCGATCGCTGTGACGCTGAATGCCGCCCGCGTGCTCAGTTCGGTTGCCACAGTGCTCGACGTCGACTTCGACGAGCTTTCCCGGCTCGCCCTCGAGGCCGAACCTGGTGCGGGAGGTGTGGTGCTGGTGCCGTATTTCGAGGGGGAACGGACACCCAACCTGCCTCATGCGAAGGCCAGTTTCCACGGTCTCAGCATTGCCTCCACTACCCGGCCGAATATCGCCCGGGCAGCCATCGAAGGCATGCTGTGCGGCCTCGCTGGAGGCCTGGATGCGCTGCGTGACCAGGGCGGCCGTGCGGAGCGGTTGCTGCTGATCGGCGGCGCCATACAGAATCCTGCCGTGCAACGGATCGCAGCGCAGGTGTTCGACCTTCCCGTAGTGGTTCCGAGCCCCGGTGAATACGTGGCCCGCGGCGCAGCGGTGCAGGCGGCGTGGGCGCTCGCAGGGCGCCGACCGGACTGGCCCGTGGCTGTGGATGCCACGCCCGAGCCGGATTTCCGGGCTTCCATCGCCCAGAACTACAGGAAGGCCAGTGCCTGCATTGATACCGGAAACTGAACCGCTGCTCGTCAGGACACCGCTTCTTGATTCCGTGAACCAGGACCCTGTGTCTGCATCAGGCAGACCCGTCCGGTGGGGAGTCATTTCCACCGGGCGGATCGCCTCCACCGTCGTCGGTGACCTTGCGCTTCTGCACGACGCCGTTCTGCAGTCCGTCAGTTCCCGGACCCAGGAAAACGCGGAGGCGTTTGCTTCCGAACACGGCTTCCAGAGCGCCTACGGTGACGACGGCGGGCTTCCGGGTTACCAGCGTCTGCTCCAGGACCCCGCGGTGGACGTGGTTTACGTGGCAACGCCGCACACAAGCCATTACGCGGTGGCGAAGGCGGCCCTCGAAGCAGGGAAGCACGTCCTGTGTGAGAAGCCGCTGACCATCAACGCCCGGGAAGCGGACGATTTGGTCCGGCTGGCCTGGGAGAAGCGCCTGTTCTTGATGGAGGCCGTGTGGACCCGATTCCTGCCCAGCGTGCAACGGGCGGCGGAAATCATCGCATCCGGCGAACTCGGTGAGGTCCGGTGGCTGCAAGCGGACCTCGGATTTCCGGCGCCGCGCAATCCAGAATCCCGGCTGTGGAGGCGCGAAGACGGGGGAGGCGCCCTGATGGACGTGGGCGTGTATCCGCTGACCTGGGCGCTGATTAGCCTTGGCCGCCCCGACTCGTTGACGGCCACGGCGCACCTCACCGATTGCGGAGTGGATTCCGAGACCGCGCTGACCCTGTCCTATTCCTCCGGAGCGCGGGTCCAGGCCATGACCTCGTTGACCGCGGCAACACCACAAACGGCGACTGTGTGCGGCACCGAGGGGATGCTGCGCTGCAACGCCCCGCTGTTCAATCCAAGCGAGCTGACCATTACCTCCGGCTCCGGCGAACAACGGGCGGAGAAATTCACCCTGGCCGGCCATGGCTACACGTACCAGTTGCGGGAAGTGATCAGGTGCCTGCAGCAGGGCCTTCTCGAAAGCCCCACCATGCCGCTGGCAGATACGTTGGCCACTATGTCCCTGCTGGATGCGGCGCGTGAGCAGGCCGGAATCAGGTACGCGGCGGATTAGGGGCGAAGGAGTGCCGGTTGCTTGGGTGGTAGCGCCGGCCCGTGCGTTCCGGCGTAGGACCCGCCTCACCGTCGCCGCCATCGCCAGGCCGCATGGCACGGTCCAAATGGCCCGCAGCCCCCGATCCCTGAATGATGATGGAGATCACCTTGTCAATCAGGATCTCGGAGGAATCATGCCCGCCACGCCGTCGCCCGGAAGAGTGGGCGATGTCCGCAGGCAGAACTTGGCTCTCGTGCTCGCCGGGATCCAGGGGCGCGGTGGGGCTACGCGCGCCCAACTTGCCGCTGAAAGCGGTCTGACCAAGGCCTCCGTTTCGAGCCTTGTAGCCGATCTGCTCGAGTCGGGCCTGGTGCGGGAAGCGAGTGTCACCCACGACGGCGAACGCGGACGGCCGGGAACCGGCCTTGTCCTCAACCCTGCGCGCGGCGCGCTTGCCGCGGAAATCAATGTGGACTACCTCGCGGTGGGAGTCCTGGATTTCACAGGGGAACTGACCTTCCACGAAACCGTTGAACGGCATAACCGCGGAAGCAAGCCGGCAGACATCCTGCCGCTTCTCATCGCCATGGCGAAGCGGGCAGCAACAAAGGCCTCGGGCGCCGGCATCGAACTTCTTGGCGGGGAACTGACGGTTCCGGGGTTGGTGGATGCGGAGCGCAACGTGGTGCTGGCCGCCCCGAACTTGGGCTGGACCGACGTCGATCTCTCCGAGGAGCTGCCCACGCTGCTACCGGACGCGCCTTTCGGCGTCTCCCTTTCGAACGAGGCCAACAGTGCCGCGCTCGCGGAACTCTGGTTTGGCCACGGCGCAGATAACGGCAAAAGCGACCGGTTCCGTGACTTCCTGTACGTGTCCGGTGAGGTGGGTGTCGGAGGTGGGCTGGTCATAGATTCCCAGCTGTTCGCCGGTCCGCAAGGCCATGCCGGTGAGATCGGACATGTGGTGGTGAATCCCGACGGTCCGTTGTGCGCCTGCGGTGGCCATGGTTGCCTTGAGACGTTTGCGGGCCAAGACGCTATATATTCCGCTGCGGGAATAGAGCAGGATTCGAACACACGGCACATGGCACATTTGCTTCAGCGGGCTCACGACGGCGATGAGCTCGCGGTTTCAGCGGCGGAACTAGCCGGGCGCTATCTCGGAATCGCGGTGGCCTCCACGGCGCGGGTGGCGAACGTTTCCGCCGTCGTGCTGGGCGGGCATTTCGCGGCACTTGAGCAGTGGATCGCTCCCGCATTGCGCCGGAACCTGGACCACTACGCGCCGGGACTGATCCCGGAAGGGAACGTGGCGTTCTCCGGACTGGGGCGGACGGGGGCCCTCATGGGTGCCGCGGCCACCTCAGTCCGGAGAATATTGGGCAACCCTTACGAGCTGATTCCCTGAATCTCAGCGAACGGTGCCCCCAAAGCGGTCAGTTCCACGAGGTCCGGCCGGGCAACCGTGCTTTCGATCGACACCGCTGAGCCACTGTGGGCGGATGCCAGCACCGATTCCATGATCTCCAGCGCATGGTACGCCAACTGGCCGCCAGCACGCGGTTCGGCCCCGGCAGGGGTGGCCGCAAGGTCGGCAATGCCGAAGCCGCGGCCGGAATCGATGTAGCCGGCCGAGACCGGAAGCGTCTGCCAGGAGTCGACGCCGAGCGTGAAGAGTTCAACGTCGCCGTCAAAGTGGTTCGGGTCAGGAACAACGAGGGACCCTGTGGCACCGTGGACCTCGATGTTGGCAGACTTCGTTTTCACGGCGTCGAAGCTCATCACAAGCGTGGACAGCGCGCCGGACGCATGGAACAGGACCCCGGTCACGTGCGAATCGATGGTCACCGGGATCACTTCGCCCTCGCGCGGTCCGGAACCGATGGTGCGCGAGTTCCGTGTGTGGCTTGCTGCTCCGATGACCGAGACCACCGGGCCCAGCAGCGTGACCAGGGCACTGACGTAGTAGGGGCCCATATCCAGCAGGGGTCCGCCGCCGGGCTGGTAGTAGAAGTCCGGGTTCGGGTGCCAACGCTCATGCCCTGGTGTCACCATGGTCGCCGTGGCTGAGATCGGAGTGCCGATCAAGCCGTCGTCGATCGCCTTGCGGGCGGTCTGGATACCGGTACCCAGCACCGTGTCCGGCGCGCAACCGACCACGACGCGGGCCTCCCGCGCGGCGTCGAGCACTTGCCGTGCCTCGGCGGTCGTCGCAGCGAGCGGCTTCTCCCCATAAACACTCTTGCCGGCGGCGATCGCCCTCAAAGCGATCGGTGCATGCGCGGCCGGAATGGTGAGGTTCAGGACGAGCTCGACGTCGTCCGCCGCCAGGAGCTCGTCGACGGTCACCGCACGGACGCCGTCGTAAGAATCCGCGACCGCTTGCGCGCGTGCGGGATCGAGATCCGCCACGGCCACCAAGTCGATGGCCTCCAGCCGGCGGAAGCTTGTGAGGTACTGGGCGATGATGGCGCCGCAGCCGATGATGCCTACTTTTAACGGCTTGCCCACAGCATGCCCCTTTCAATAATGGTGCGGACATTGCTGTCCTGGAGGATTTCCACGCGGTGGCCCGGGGTGCAGACGAAGATCCTGCCTTCGGCCCACTGCCGGGTCCAGATGGCCGGAGAGGTGACTTCCCGTTTCCACTGGTCCCATTCGCGGACCTTCTGGGTGGTGGTGGCGAGGACGTCGATATAGTCGTCCGAGAGGACCCAGTACTGCTCGGTGACAAGCTCGAAGTCGCTAAGCCCCTGCGTGATGGGATGGCTGGCGGCGGCCGGGAGCATGTTGACGGTGTACGGCACGTAGTTGTCTGACTGCTCGCCGATGCGTTCGTCCGGATGTTTGCCGGGATGGCAGGCGAACTGGCCGCCGATCATGTGCAGGTAGTCCGAGTTGTTCCGATAGGAATCGGCGATGCCGCCGTGCCAGCCGGCGAGTCCGGTGCCGTTTTCGACAGCGGTGCGGAGCCCCTCGAATTCGTCCTTTTCAATCGTGGACATCGTCACGCATTGCACGATCAAGTCCACCCCGTACATATATGCCGAATCGGCATATACCTTGGGGGATTCCTCTACACGGACGTCATAGCCGTTGTCCTTGAGGAACGGGACAAAGAGTTCTGTGGCCTCGAATGGCTGATGGCCATCCCAGCCGCCACGAACCACCAAGGCGGTCTTCTTGTCAGTCATGGTTTCCTTTGCTTGAAAGTACGGCCGGATAAAACGAATGGTCATCGGCTGGCGAATGCCGCGTCGAAGGCGGCGGCCGGCGGGGCGATGGCGGCGAGTTTCCGGACCATGGCCAAGGATTGGGGCGCTCCCACGAGTCGGTCCATACCGGCGTCCTCCCACTCGACACTGGTTGGCCCCTCGTAGCCGATCGCGTTGAGGGTGCGGAAGATCGGCTCCCATTTCACGTCCCCATGGCCCGCGGTGACGAAGTCCCAGCCCCGCCGCGGATCCGCCCAAGGCAAGTGGGATCCGAGCCGGCCATTGCGGCCATTGAGCTGGCGGATAGATTCCTTGACGTGCATATGGAAGATCTTCGGCGCGAAATCCTGGAGGAACATCACCGGATCCAGATCCTGCCAGATGAAGTGGGATGGATCGAAGTTCAGTCCGAAGTTCTCCCTGTGGCCCACTGCTTCCAGGGCACGCTTCGCGGTCCAGTAGTCGTAGGCGATCTCGGAGGGGTGCACTTCCAAGGCGAAACGGACTCCCACCTCGTCGAACACGTCGAGAATCGGGTTCCAGCGGTCCGCGAAATCCTGGTAACCGCGCTCGATCATCAACTCCGAGGCCGGCGGAAACATGGCCACGGCCTTCCAGATGGAGGAGCCTGTGAATCCCGTGACGGTCTTGACGCCGAGGCGTGCCGCGGCCCGTGCCGTCACCTTCATTGCCTCCGCAGCGCGTTGACGCACCCCTTCGGGATCACCATTGCCCCAGACGTCATCGGACAGGATGTCCCGGTGGCGTTCATCGATGGGATCGTCACACACAGCCTGGCCCGTGAGGTGGTTGGCGATCGCGAAGATCTTAAGGCCGTTCTTTTCAAGTATGTCGAGGCGTTCCTGTACGTAGCCGTCGTCGACGGAGGCGCGGTAGGGGTCCAGGTGGTCGCCCCAGCAGGCGATTTCCAGCCCGTCGAAGCCCCACTCGCCCGCGAGCCGGGCGACCTCTTCGAATGGCAGGTCGGCCCACTGGCCGGTGAACAGTGTGATGGGTCGTTTCATCGGGATTCCCTCCTAGACTTTCTGCCAGCGGCTTGACTCTGCGGCGCTGCCTTCAACGGCGGCCAGCACCTTTTGCACTTGCAAGGCATCAGCGAACGACGGCGAGGGCTGCTCGCCCGCCCCGATCGCTGTCACGAGGTCCACCACTTGGTGCGTGAAACCGTGTTCGTATCCGAGGCCATGGCCCGTCGGCCACCAGTTGCCGGCGTAGGGGTGTTCGGGTTCCGTAACGAAGATCCGGCGGAATCCGGCGTCGGGGGCTTCAGCGGCGTCGTAGAAGGACAAGACGTTCATCTCTTCGAAGTCGAACGCGAGGGACGCCTTGGTGCCATTGACCTCGAGACGCATGGCGTTCTTCCGTCCCAACGCGAAGCGCGTCGCCTCGAAAACCCCGACGGCGCCCGCTGAAGTAGCGCCGCCGTCGAACCTTGCGCTGAAAATCGCGGCGTCATCAACGGTGACCGTCCCGCGGGGGGCAGCGGCGCCAGCGTCGCCATGGCCGCCGAGACCCACGAGGTCACCGGCCAGCGGGCGCTCGTGGACGAAGGTTTCCAGGAGGGCGGAGACGCCGGTGATCTGCTGCCCGGCGACCCACTGCGCGGCGTCGATGCTGTGCGCTCCAATGTCGCCCAGGGAGCCTGACCCCGACTTCGACTTGTCCAGCCGCCAGGTCATGGGAGCGTTTTCGTCACTGAGCCAGTCCTGCAGGTACTGCGCCCGCACGTGCCGGATGGTTCCCAGCCGACCCTCTTCGACCATCCGTTTGGCCAGGGCCAACGCTGGCGTGCGACGGTAGCTGAACCCGCACATCGAGAACACTCCGCGTTCCGCCGCGGCTTGCGCGGCGTCCGTCATGCGCTCTGCTTCTGCCACCGAATTGGCCAACGGTTTTTCGCAGAGCACGTGCTTGCCGGCTTCAAGGGCGGCGATCGCGATCTCCGCGTGCGTGTTGCCGGGGGTGCAAATGTCGATCAGGTCGATGTCGTCCCGCTCGAGGAGCCGGCGCCAGTCTGTCTCCACGGATCCCCAGCCGAGCTTGCGCGCGGCGGCCCGGACGCCGTCGTCGTTCCGGCCGGAAAGGGCGGTGAGCTGGGGGTCCAGCGGGAGATCGAAGAACCTCGGAGCTGTCCGCCAGGCGTGGGAGTGGGCGGCGCCCATGAACGCGTAGCCCACCATGCCGACGCGCAAGGGCTTTGCGGTAGTCATTGTGTTTCCTTTCGTGCTATTCGACGTGCGGACAGCTACTTGCTGAATCCGGCGGTCAGTCCGCTGAGCAGTTGGCGGCGGGCCACAACGTAGATCACCAGCAGTGGCAGGGTGGCGAGCACCACGGAAGCCAGCACGGCGGGGATGTTGACGCTGAATTCGCCTTGGAAGGTCCACAAGGACAGCGGAAGCACGCGGGTGGACGGGCTTTGGGTCAGGATCAGCGGGAAGAGGAAGCCGTTCCAGACGCCGAGCGCGTTGTAGATACCGACAGTTACGACGGCGGGACGCGTCATGGGCAGCGCGAGTCGCCACATCATGGCCCAGTCCGAGCAGCCGTCGAGCCGCATGGACTCGAACAACTCGTTGGGGACATCCCGCATGAAGTTGCTCAGGATGAGGACCGAAATGGGAATGGCGAAGGCGATGGACGGGAGGATCAGCGCCAACAAGGTGTCGTAGAGATGCGCCTTGGTGATCATCCAGTAGATGGGGATGATCGTGGCGTGGAGCGGAATCGCCAGGCCCAGGAGGAACGTGTTATTGGTCCAAGCCAGGAAGCGGCCCTTGCCGCGGACAATCGCGTAGGCGGCCATGAACGAGACCAGCAGCGCCGGCACAACGCTGCCCACCGTGACGATCAGGCTGTTGACGAAGTACATCGCGAAGTCGTTCTCGAGCACCAGCTTGTAGTTGTCCAGCGTCGGCTCGCTTGGCGGCAGCATCGGGTTCGAGGTGAAGAAGCCTGCCTGGTTCTTCAGGCTGGTGACCACTACGTAGTAGATAGGAACGATGATGACCGCCAGCCACAGCCAACCGCCCAGGCCGCCCAGATAGTTAGGACGGAAGCGCCGCCCGGGCCCCTTGGCACCTTTTGGTCGGAGGCCATGCTTCTGGCTCGGGGCCGTGCGGGTTGCCGGAGTTACGGGAAGCTGGGTTGTCGAAGCCATCAGGCACCTTCCAATTGGCTTGCGTTGCGGTTCTTGCCACCGAGTCTTTGCAGGATGAGGGCCAGCGCAAGGCCGATCACCACGAGGATGACGCCCAGGGCGCTGGCGGCTCCCATGTCGTTGGCCTTGAAGCCCGTCAAGTACATGTGCAGCGGGAGCAGTCGCGTGGAGTACCCGGGTCCGCCGCCGGTGAGGACAAAGACCAGGTCGAAATAGGCCAGCGAGCCGACCACCATGAGGGTGGAGGACGTGATGATGGTGTACTTCAACTGGGGCAAGGTGATGGCGAAGAACTGCTGCATGCGTCCTGCACCGTCGATTTGCGCCGCTTCGTAGAGCGACGCCGGGATCTGGCGCACGCCGCCTTGGTAGATGAGCGTGTGGAACGGCACGAACTGCCAGGCGATGACGAAGACGACGACGAACAGCACCAGGTCCGAGTTGCCGAGCCAGTCCTGGGCAAGGAACGGAAGGCCCAAGCCCGGGCCGAGGCCGAAGTTCGGGTCCAGCAGGGCCTTGTAGGCGATGGCGACAGCGGCCGAGGAGAGCAGCAGCGGCACGAAGTACAGGACTGCGAGGGCTGCACGGTATTTCTGGGAAGCGGACGTGAACACGCCCAGCAGCAGGCTGATAGGTGCCTGGACGATGAACGAGAAGAACATGATCTTGGCGGTGACCCAAAGCGCATTGCCGGTGACGGGATCCGTCAGGACCGTGGTCCAGCTCGACAAGCCGTCCAGCTTGATTTCGCCCAGCCCGTCCCATTTTGTGAAGCTGAGGAAGAGCACGCCAAGGAGCGGGAGGATGGCGAACAGGAGGAAGAACACGAGGGCTGGTGCGGCCAGCCACCCCGACGGGCCCTTTTCAAGGACCCGTCGGGAAGAACCGGAAGAGAAGGACATGGGTTATTTTCCGATCGTTGCGTTCATGGTTGAGACGAACTGATCGGGGCTGATCTTCTTCAGGAAGATCTGGTCCAGGTTTGCCAGCATGGCGTCTCCCTGTGCCGGGCTGAGGGCCTGGTCCCAGGAGAGGGTGAAGCTCGGGGCGTTCTTGGCCATGCCGTACACGTAGCTCAGGAAGTCCTTGTCCGGCGATGCTGCCAGCTTGCTTTCGATGCCCGTGGTCACGGGAACGGCTCCGGAATCGATCAGGGCCTGGGTGTCCGCGTCGGTGAACATTCCGCTCTTGACGTAGTCGAGCGCAGCCTTCTTCTGGCCGTCCGTGGCCTTGGAGGAGATCGACCAGAAGTTGGAAGGGTTGCCCACTACGTTGGCCGGATCGCCCTTGCCTCCGGAAACGCTTGGGAACGTGATGTAGCCCAGCTTGCCGCTCTTGACGAATTCCGCCGCGTCCTTTTTCATGCCCTGGTAGATCCAGCCGCCCTGCAGGATCATGGCGGCCTTGCCGGTGTAGAGGAGGGCCTGGTCGGCGTTGCTGTCGGCAGCAATGGAGGAGAAGCCGTTGACGAATCCGCCGGCATCAACCAGTTCCTGGATCTTTCCCAGGGCTTCCTTGACGGCGGGATCGGACCACGCGCCGGGCTTGTTCGCGGCGATGTTCGCGAAGACGTCGGGTCCGCCTATGCGCTCAACAAGGTATTCGAGCCACATCAGGTCAGGCCACTTGGATTGGCCACCCAGTGAGAAGGGGGCGATACCGGCTGCTTTGAACTTCGGCACCAGCGCCATCAGCTCATCCCAGGTCTTGGGGGCCTGTGCGCCGATCTTGTCGAAGACTTCCTTGTTGTAATACAGGACGACCGGCTGCACGTTGTTGTTCGGCAGGGCATAGGTCTTGCCGTTGATCACGCCATTCTTGAGCACGGACGGAAGGTAGCGGCTCTTGACGTCCGGGTTTGACGCGATGAAATCGGACATGTCGGCCACCTGGCCGGAGTCGACGTAGGACTTCAGGACTCCGCCGCCCCACCCGTAGATGAAGGTGGGTCCCTGGCCGGCGCCGACGGCGGTGCGGACCTTGGTCTTGTACGCGTCGTTCGCGAAGAAGTCGAGTTTGATGGCCTCATCCGGGTGAGCTTTGTTCCAAGCATCGATGGACTTCTGGAGCACGGGCTGGTTACCACCCGTGAGACCCCACATGGTGGTCGAATCGGCGTTGCCCGCCGAACCTGCCGGTCCGCTGGAACCACAGGCAGCGAGGGAGATTGACACGGCCGCAGCAGTGACGGCGATCGCTGCTGTACGCAACGTGAGTTTTACCATTTGCATTTCCATTCGTCCTCCGGGCTCGACGCTGATCGCCCGGCTATTGGTTTCGGGAGTCCGGCCTTCAGGGATGAGGCTGCACTGCCGCTGACACTGAGTACGCTTTGCGGAATTATCGAAATATTTCGACATTACTTTCGGTCCGTCAGGCAAATTTAGCTGTGGCCTGAGTCATCGTCAAGGACTTTCAGGCATAAAGTTCAACTCTTTTACGAAATGATGATTGACTCTGCTGGCGTTGACGCTCAGACTTGTGTGAGCGAAATATTTCGAAAGAGTAGGGGAGTCATGGCCAGCAATGAACGCCCGGCCAAGTTAACATTGGCCGCGATTGCGCGGGAGGCGGGCGTCTCGATGCCGACCGTCTCGAAGGTAGTCAACGGGCGCGAGGACGTTGCCGCCGGTACGCGCGCCAAGGTTCTGACTGCCTTGGAACGGACGGGGTACAAGTCACCGCTTCAGCGAAAAAACATCGCTGGCCGGCGGCCCGTGGTGGAGGTAGTGCTCGACACCTTGAACTCGGCGTATGGCGTGGAAGTGCTCAATGGCGTGCTGGAGCACGCGGCCGCATCCGACGTCGAAGTCCTCTTGAACATCACGGGCCAGCAAGGTGGGTCGACACTGAGCCCGGAGCAGCGGGCCCAGCGGATCATCGACGAGGGGCGCAGCGGCATGATCGTGGTGACTTCGGCCTTCAGCTCGGCCCAGTTGGATCCATTTCGACGGCGGCACATACCCATCGTTGTCATCGACCCGCTCAACCCGCCCCCAGGTGACGTGGTCAGCGTGGGCGCCAGCAACTGGGCGGGCGGCAAGGCTGCCACGGCCCATTTGCTGGATCTGGGTCACCGGCGGATCGCCTACCTGGGCGGGCCGGAAGCCGCGGAATGCAACCAGGCGCGGCTTCACGGCTACATGGCCGCACTGATGGCGAAGGGTGTGCCAGTCGAAGAGCGCTACATCCTGTCAGGGCCTTTCCGGTCGGAGAACGGTGTGGCGGGAATGAAGACCCTGCTTCAGCTTGAAGAGCGCCCAACTGCGATCTTCGCCGCAAGTGACAGCATCGCTTTGGGGGTGCTCGCCGAGGCGCGTCGGCAAAAGATCCGCATCCCAGAGGACATCAGTGTGGTCGGTTTTGACGGCACCTACCAGGCGGAAGAATCGGTGCCCCCTCTGACGTCCGTGTCCCAGCCGCTGCAGGAGATGGGCCGCGCCGCCTTGCGGTTCGTGTTGCGGCAAATGCGAGGCGATGCGGTGGATTCACGCAGGGTGGAACTCGCCACGCACCTGGTGGTCCGCGAATCCACGGCGCCGCCGGCTTAGACATAGAAGGTTCCTGGGCCGCTCGTCGGCCCAGGAACCTTAATGCGGATCTTAGGGCATTACGGCACCGGCACGCCTGCTGGGGTGACGGCGTCGACCTCCCCGTTCGCCGGGCTGGTGGCCGGGACTGCTACACCCTTGCGGTAGCGCCATAGGCCAATTGCTACCACAACAACGGCCAGGACCACAGAGAGCAGGAGCGATTCCCGGGTTGACTCGAGGATCACCATTCCTATTAGCAGTGCCACGATGCTGATGATCGCAACCCAGGTCAGGTAGGGGAAAAACCACATCTTCAGGCTCAGGCCCTGAGCCGAGGCGCCCATGCGACGGCGCAGGATCAACTGGGAAGCGGAGATGACGAGCCACACGAAGAGGGCAATCGCGCCCGAGGTGTTGACGAGGAACAGGAACACGGTGTCAGGGGCGATGTAGTTCAGGCCCACGGTGATGAAGCCAACCACTGTGGATGCGAGCACTGCCGTGGCCGGGACGCCGCGCTTGGAGATCCTGCCCCATGACTTGGGGGCGTCGCCGCGCTTGGACAGGGAGAAGAGCATGCGGCTGGCGGTGTAGAGCCCGGAGTTCAGGCAAGACAATACGGAGGTGAGGACCACGATGTCCATGATGGTGCCGGCTCCCGGGATGCCGTACAGCTCAATGACGGCCACATAAGGGCTTTTTGCCACACTGGCACTGTTCCAGGGCAGGAGGGTGACCACAATGGCGATCGAGCCGATGTAGAAAACCAGGATGCGCCAGACGGTGGACTTGACGGCTTTCTTGACGGCGCCCACGGGATCGGCAGACTCACCGGCTGCGATGGTGGCGATTTCTGCGCCGAAGAAAGAGAAGACGACTACGAGGATTCCGGCCAAGACAGCGCCGGGCCCGTTCGGCAGAAAACCACCGTTTTCCAGCAAGTTGGCGACACCCGGAGCTGGCACGCCCGGCATGAAGCCAAGGATTGCCGCGAGGCCCGCGAGCAGGAACAGGGCGATCGCGGTGACCTTGATCGAAGCAAACCAGAACTCGAACTCGCCGAAGGACTTTACCGAGCCGAGGTTCGTAAGTGTCAGCAGCATCATGAGCACTAGCGCCCATAGCCACTGATCGACGCCCGGAACCCAGCGGTGCAAGATCGCGGCCCCTGCTGTGGCCTCGATGCCCAGAACGATGATCCAGAACCAGGCATACAGCCATCCGATGCTGAATCCAGCCCAGCGGCCAAGCGCCTTGTCCGCATATGTGGAGAACGAGCCCGTCTCCGGGTTGGCGGCGGCCATTTCACCGAGCATTCGCATTACGAGGATCACCACAAGGCCTGCGGCCATGTACGCCAGCAGGATGCCGGGGCCGGCCTGCTGGATTGCGGCTCCGGAACCCACGAACAACCCCGCGCCAATGACGCCGGCGATGGCGATCATGGACAAGTGCCGTGGTTTTAGGGATTTAGAAAGTTGCTGTTCAGCGTGCATCTAGAGCGCCGTCTTTCAGATTGGGGGGCGGCCGGAGGGTGTGCATTAGGCCAAAATTGTGTGCGTTGAATCACAATTGATTCCCATCTTAAGTCTGATAACAGCGGTATTGGTTGTGCACTCAAACAATCTAGCCGGTCGATAAATGGCAAGTTACACAGTTCGTAGCCGTATTAGAAAACATCTGTTGCTTAAAAAGCAATAAGGAACACTTTCGGCTCGAGCAATGGCCCCGGAGGTGGTTGCCGCGGTCAGCCGACGTGGACCCAAGGGCGTCGGGTGACATCGGGTTCGGCTTCGCGCAGGACTTCCCGGGTTACCGGGGCGATCTCTCCCTCGCCAAGGAACAGGAAGCGCAGGAGATTGATGACCGGGTTGCCTTCGGTCCAGCGGAAATAGATGTGTGGCATGAGGCCTGTCACGTCCCGGATGTGCAGCAGCACTGAGGCGATGGTGTTGGGGACCACGGGTCCGTGGACTTCGAGGATCTGGTGTCCGTGCCGAACCACCCCGCGGACTTCAAGTGCGGTTTCGAAGTCGGAGGAATCGTCCACGATCACTTCCAGGAAGAGCGCCTGGTAGTCGACCGGAATGTGACTGACTTCGATGGCTGAAGAGAGCTTTTCCTCGTAGGCCTCTGCGCTGAGGCGGAGAGGTTCGTGGGCAATGAGCGCAATCGGCCCGCTCAGATTGGTGGACATGAATTCGAGCGCCTGGCGGTCCAGATGGACGTGCGTGGCGTGCAGCTCAAAGGAGCGCCGAATACGGGAGAGCAAGGAGATCACGATGATGCCCACAATGAAGATTGCGGCGATCCGGATGCCCTCGGGACGTTCGAAGATGTTGGCAATTGTGGTGTAAATAAACACCACTGCGATGATGCCGAATCCGACTGTGCGCTTGCGCTGCCTCAAGCGGCGCGCGGAGAGGGTCACAGCCACCGCTGCCGAAGTCATCAGCACCAGCACACCGGTCGCATACGCACCACCCTGGGCGTCGACGTCGGCGTTGAAAAGGAAGGTGATCAGGAACCCGATGAGGGTGAACACCAACACCAGGGGGCGCACCGCCCGGGCCCATCCCGGTGCCATCCCATAGCGTGGAAGATACCGCGGGACCAAGTTCAGCAGCCCGGCCATGGCCGAAGCGCCCGCGAACCAGAGGATCGCAATGGTGCTGATGTCGTACACAGTGCCGAACCCGACGCCGAGATACTCGTGCGCCAAGAATGCCAAGGCGCGGCCGTTGGCCTGGCCCCCGGACTGGAATTCCTGGTCTGGAATCAGCACAACGGTGGTAAAGCTGGTGGCGATCAGGAACGAACTCATGATGACGGCTGCCGTGGTCAACAGCCTGCGGGTTCCCTTGATCCGTCCGGCAGGGTTTTCCTCGGTGTCGGATCCGTAACCCCGGATCTGGGGCATCACGGCGACGCCGGTCTCGAAACCGGACAGGCCCAAGGCGAGTTTGGGGAACACAAGTAGCGCGATGCCGACTACCATAAGCGGGTTCCCATGGGAGGTCGACAGTGCATGCCACCAGTCGCCTACTGCGACCGGATGGGCAAACACCTCCACTAACGTTGCGAACACGACAACGACGTTGAGGCTCAGATAGACAATGACGAGGACGACGGCCACACCGATGGCTTCTTTGAATCCGCGCAGGAAGACGGCGGCCAGCAGAGCCAACAGGAACAGAGTGACCAGGATGTTCTGTCCCTGCAGCCAGCCCGGGGCCAGCGGGTTCTCGATCGCGTGTGCGGTGGCGTCCGCAGCCGAAAGCGTCATTGTAATCATGAAGTCCGTAGCCGCGAATCCGAGGAGGACAAGGACAAGGAGCTTGCCACCCCAGCGCGGTAGCAGGCGTTCCAGCATGGCGATGGATCCCTCGCCGCGGTGGCTTTCCCCGGCCACGCGATGGTAGACAGGCAAAGCGCCGAGCAAGGTGACGGCCACCAAGACGATGGTGGCCAAGGGGGAAATCACCCCGGCGGCCAGGGCTGCGATGGCCGGCTGGTAGCCCAGGGTGGAGAAATAGTCGACGCCGGTGAGGCACATGACCTGCCACCACGAGTGCTTCTTCAGATGGGCATCGCCCACTGCACCGGGGCCTTGGTGCGTTCCTTTGGAGTCCTGCAGTCCGAAAAGCAGCCATGTCCGCAAGGAGGCCATGCCCCCGGGGCGTGGTGCCGAGGGATCAGCCGGCGGCCTGCTCAAGGTAGTCATGGTGTCCTTTCCGCGCGACGCGCAGCACCGCGATCTTTGCTGAAAGTAGCACCGCCCGCCAAGGTTTCACCGTAAGCGGTGCCGATCTTGACGAATCCTTAACGTCCATGACCGGAAGCGAGCATCGGTACAGGCGAAGGCCCACAGCGTCAGTTCGAGCCGTCCGGCACTGAGCTCGTCGCAGCTATTAAGAAGCCATCAAGATAAGCCGTGGCCCCGTTAAGGAACCGTTAGGAACCGCTTTTCGCTGCATGCCAAGGAGTTGACTGGCAGCAGCCCCGCAAACGGGGCGAGGATGAATGCCACCAACACCAACTGGCAGACGTATATCCCGGAAGCCACGGTGGGGATCTTCGTGCAGATGTGCCTGCTGGCGGTGCAGAACTTCCTCTCGGCCGCCGTCGGAATCGTGGTGGTGGTCGCCCTGATCCGCGGTATCGCCCGAACCAGGACGGACAGGCTGGGGAACTTCTGGGTGGATTTGGCCCGCATTTCGTTGGATCTCTTCGTGCGGAACCCGGAGAAGCTGATTACCCAGCAACAGCTCCTCGGCGAGGTCTGGGGGCCGGCGTACGCCAAGGAAGCCAACTACCTGCGCGTGTACATGGCCCAGCTCCGCCGGAAACTGGAACCGGAGCCCGGGAACCCTCGCCACCTGATCACCGAGGTAGGGATCGGGTACCGGTTCATGCCATGAGTCCGGCGGCAGTCTATGCTCAACCCATGTCGCCCGATCTCTACCTTGCCGAGCTGTCTATCTGCGTCGATCAGCTACGCATCCTTGCCAGACAACCTGAAGAGAAGCTTGCCCATTTGGTTCCCGCATGTCCGGCGTGGACTCTGGACGGACTTTTCGGACACCTCGGCTCGATCGAACGATGGGCTGCGGAGATTGTTCTTGGGGGAAAGTTCGTCGAGGAACCTCCTGCCCCGTCCGCCGGCGCTTCAGAGTGGTTCCTCGAGGGGACGAACTCGTTCCTTGAGACAATGGCGAGTATTGATCCCGGGAAAGAGTGCTGGACTTTCGGGCCCCCTCCCCGCGAGTCCGGATTCTGGCTCAGGCGCCAGGCACACGAGCACGCGATCCACCTTGTCGACGCCCGCATGGCATCAGATATGGAGGCCCCCGCCTTTAGCCAGGACTTCATGTTCGATGGAATCGGCGAGGTCTTGGAAATGTTCACCCCGCGCCAGTTGCGGCTGGGGCGGATGCCGCAACCGGAAGCGGCCGTGACCTTCAACGTCCCAGGATCCGGCAGTTGGACCATTGGTACAGGGTCCGTCGCGGCCTCGATTACCGCACCTCTGCGCAGCATGTATCTCGGTCTCTGGGGACGTTCAGACCTCACAGACACCGCCGCCATCGAGGGGGATGCTTCCCTTGCGCTCCGTGTCCTGCAAGGGCCAATCACGCCCTGAGAATCCTCGGACTTCCAAGCGGCCGTCGATACGGCCGTGATCTTTGGTGTGCTGGCCTTGTGGCTCGGCCAGGCCTCACCTGTCTCCCAAGTTGCCGCTCAGTAGGTAGAGTCGAAGCCATGACTCGCAGGAAGGTTCCAGCTGCCCTTGTCGCGATTCCTTTCGCTTTGTGCCTGATCGCACTTGCACCGGCAGGGACCGCAGTGGCCGCGCCCTGCGATTCGCCGGACCTTCTTGGACTGGTCGGCATGTGCTCGCCAAATAGCTCCCCGACTCCCCGGCCGTCCGGCAAACCCACACCGCCAAGTTCGCCCAGTCCACCGGTACAACCGCAACCCCAACCGGATCCGGGAGCTACGCTTCCGGTTGGTGGGGCCTCGCCCCCGTCGCCGGTGGCGACTGTGGAGCAGGACCCGAGCAAGACCGCGCCACCAGCTGCGACAGGGTCCGCGGCGCCGTCGCCGATCGCCACTCCTCTTGCTCCTTCGGCTCAGAATTCAGCGCCGGCGGCAGGCCCCAGGTTTGACCCCGGCGGCCCTGCCCGGGACGGCCAGCCCGTAGCGCCGACCTTGTCTGTGGCGGGATTACTTTTGGCCTTTGGCGGAGCACTGATCGCAGCCGGGGGCGTGCTGGGTCTCAGAAGGTATCCGTCGCTCTGAGCGAAGTTCAGGCCTGCGGGGGTTGTGCCTGGAGAGAAGCGATCTGTGCACGCGCGGCCTCGATGAGCTCATTATTGGTGTTGGCGTGGCCGTTGAGGCCCCAACCGCCGTCGGGGGCTTCCGTGAGCAGAACCCAGGTGCGTTCGGGTAGCGTCGGGTCTGCCGCGGCCGCCGCGATGAGGGCGGTCAGCTGTTCGACCAAGACGAGCTGCTTGTCGCGGTCCAATGCGCCCGCGTTAGTGAGCACCTGGACCCGCACGTAGCCGCCGTCGCCGTCGACATTCGACAGGTCCCCTTCCGGGAGTTCATGGATGAATGCTGCCGTGTTCTTTCGGAACATCGGAATGTCCGGAACCTGCTCCACCCGCATCACAGTCGATGCCAGGTCAACCGCGAGCTGGTGCTTGTCTGCAAAGGTTCCGGTGGTGGCATATACGTCGATCATGGGCATGATGCTTCTCCTTTTCTATGTTGGTCAATCTTCAGCGTGTCCTCCGCTGGCCAAGCATTTGCGGATCGTCTGGCTTTACTTCCTTTGAAGTACGGTTCTTCGGCCGGTGCGGCATTGTCGGTTCTGACGGGAATCGCCGCGGGCCACTCCACATTGAAGGCGGGGCGTCGATTGCGTAGGCGAGGGCGTACGCTACCTTTTCGTAGTTGACGCGCCAGCCCCTGAAATGGGGCCAGGCCTGCTCCGCTGTCACTTCAACCGGGTAGTCGACGGTTCGCAGGAGTTCCACTGCCGCTTGGAAGTCTTCGAAAGTCACGTCGAGTGGGGAATCGGGATCGGGGTCTTCGTCTACAGGGATACGAATGGCCCGCGCCACTTGGTTCAGGCAAGTGAACCCCATCCGAAGAACCAGCCGCGCCCGGGTACTCGGTGCAGACCCCGGACTCAACGAAAGTTGCAACGCAGCCGCGTCCATCACGCTGAGGAGGGAGTTGAGCCAGTTCGATTGCGGAGCGGGTGAACGGAACCACACCAAGGTGAGGTAAGTGCTGTGTGATTCGGCCACATCAGCGGCCCACCGCTCCCAGATGCGGTAGAGATCGCTAAGCTCGCTGGTGCTGTTTTGAGCGGCCATGCCAAACCGTGTGCGCACCAGAAGCTCAGGTCCCCACGACGGTGAGCCGGCTCTCGACACCAGAAGAGTGACTTCCGCCTCACGCCTGTTGAAGGCCGCATAAAGCGTTGGCAGGTAGCCAATCTGCAAGGCGATGACGATCAACCCGGTGTACGCGGCCGCGTATACCAACACTGTGTTGCCAACGTTCGACGGCGCAGCGTACCCGAGCGTGAACATCGCGGAGCCAGCTTCGCTTGCGGCTTGCCAGATGTCACCGTCGACGAAGGGAAGCAGCAGGAGGCTGAACGACAAGTCGAACAGGATCACCCAAACAAGCAAGCGGACGAACAGCGACATTGGAGACTGCCAGGCAAGGATCCGATCACGTACTTCGTACGAGGTTACGGGTTTTGTGATGGCAAAGAAGATTTTCGCCGTGGCCATATGGGTCACCCGCGAAAGGTTGCTGTGCAGCGGCCGCGGCACTATCAGCGTTCCGATGACACTCATCCAGTTCAGGAGCAACCCAACCAACCCGACCGAAAAACACGCCCACACGATTACTGTCAATACACTCTTTCGACGACGCCGGACACCGATTCAGCCACTGTCCAAGGGAAGGGACAAAGCTGGTGAGGCTCGTATCATTCATGCACCTTTGAAACTTGTCAAGGGTAATGGGCTCAGTCGTGTTGTAGGGTGTGCGGTGTCACCCAGCAACGCATGGCCGGACAGCTCAGGAGATATCCATCGTGGCAAGCCATCTCATCCTCGGCGCGGGACTCGTAGGCGGCACGCTTGCGGGGCAGCTCACCGCCCGTGGAGACCAGGTCATACTCGGCACGCGCAGCGGTACTACGGTCCCTGGTGCGGCTCCGGTGAAGCTGGACGCGGGCAACCCGGCCGCCGTCACGCAGGCCGCACACGGAGCCGACACAATCTTCGTTTGCACCAACCCGCACTACACCGACTGGGTGGCCGACTGGCCTCCGATCTTCGACGCCGTGATCAAGGCGGCCCGTGACTCCGGGGCCGCTCTTGTGCTCATGGGCAACCTCTATGCCTACGGCTCCCCGGAAGGACCGATGACCGAGCACTCACCGCTCGCCACGACCGAGAAAAAGGGCCTTGTGCGCAAGTCGGGCTGGGAGAAGGTGCTGGCCGCGCACGAACGCGGAGAACTCCGGGCCGCCGAGGTTCGCGCGAGCGACTACTTCGGCCCAGGGGCCGCCGGCATGTCAACGCACCTCGGTGCTGGCTTTTTCGAACCAGTGTTGGCTTCCAAAACGGCACGCGTCGTTGGAGACCCCGCGCTAGAGCACAGTTGGAGCTTCCTGCCCGATATCGCCGCGACGCTGATCGCAGCCGGAGACCACACAGGCGAATGGGGCCGTGCTTGGCATGTGCCGAGTGCGTCCGTCCCGCGCTCGGAAATCGTGCGGCAGGTGAATGAGCGCTGGGGCGTGAAAGGCCGGGTCGCCTCGATCCCGGAGTGGTCACTCAGAGCCCTCGGTACTGTCGTTCCCATCCTGCGCGAGATCTCAGCCTCAAGCTACCAATTCAGGACGCCCTTCGTGATCGACTCCACGGAGACGCAGAAGGTGCTGGGTGTCAGGGCAACACCTTGGGACGAAGCGCTTGAGGTCACGGTGGACAGCTACCGCAAGCACCCTACGAGCAGCTAATCACCAGACCGCTCAGCTTGCCGTGTCGGCGGCAGGTTCTTCGCGCATGGCCCGCAGGCTCCGCGGCCCTGGGGAGGGGCGCCGCGGCTCGCGGACCCCCGCCGAGCCGCCTCGACCCAGCCAAAGGGTGACCGACGAACCTGCGGGCACTTTCGCCCCCGCTTCGGGGCTCTGATCGGTGACGAGGCCGCTGGGCCAACCGGACGCCTCTAGGGGTAGGCCGTCGGGATCGGGCCCGACCGGGACCAACTTCCTCTCCCACAGGAGGGCCCGTGCCTCTTCGAGGGAAAAGCCCACGACATCCGGTACGTCGACGTTCTGCTGCCTTCGCCTGCGTCCGGCTGCTTGGGCGGCCAGTTTCGCGGCCGCGGCAGCCTCCACCTCGCGAATCGTCTGGGGGTCGGAGATCGGCCGGCTAGGACTTGTTGGTACCACCTCGTCAAGATCTCGCCAGCGTTCCCACGCCGATTGTCGGGCAATCCCCAAACCTACGGCGATTTCCGCCCACGATGAGCCGCGGTGGCGTGCCGCGCGAACCGCCGCGAGCTCCGCTTGATCCAGTAGATGCCGCAACCTCCGGACATCGCCAAGTGCCTCCAGGGCTTCTGAACGGTCCAGGGGAGCGTCGTTGGTATCGCCGAACCACGAGCGCAGGCTCTCCCACACTGCCCGGCCTTCACGCCAAGGATCTCGATGCGCAGCCATATCGTCAGGATACCCTGACGATCCAGTCGCGTCGATGAACCCGGGTTAGATTGTGTCCAGCGATGCACATCAGCCGGGGTGTTCCCCTCAAGACCTGAGGCACCCGGACAGCCCTTAACCAGTCCGCTCAACCGCGGCGAGAATGGCTTCCCCGAGTTCGGTCGGCTTGGTGAACTGGGGCCAGTGTCCGGTGGGCAGATCCATGAATTCGACATCGTTGATGCGCGCGAGCTCGGCCACGAAGGGGTGGCCGGATTCGATCCATTCGCCGAGCAGGCTGGAGGGGAACTCGCACGCGATGATGGTGGCCGGGACGGCGTACCGGCGAACATCGTGCAACCGCTGTTTATCGGTGGCCACGTTCTTTGGCTCCGGGATGGCGCGTGCGCGGAAGGCGGCCCGCAGCTCGTCATTGAGGTCCACGAGGTCCTCAATTTCGAAAAGCTCCCATGGCGGCAAGGGCACGGCGTCGCCCTCAACCGGCAGTTCGTCGTTGATGACGCCGCCGTCGCCGAGAGGGCCGCTATCCACGTAAACCGCCCGGACCACGCGGTCCGGGCGGGCGTCGACGGCGCCGTGGATGATGGCACCTCCGCCGGAGTGGCCGACTAGAACAACAGGATTGTCGACGGCGTCGACAGCCGCCACTACGGCGTCGATGTGATCCCTGAGGCCGATTCCGGACCGTGGGGCGTCAACGGCCTCCAGCCCAGGCAGTGTGAGTGGGTGGACGGTGTGTCCCGCAGCAACGAGCGGCGGCGTGACCTCCGACCACGATGAGGCGTCCAACCAGAATCCGGGAACCATGATGATGTCCATGCCGGTACCCTACGACGGGCCACCGACAGAATGAACCCTCCCGGTGTCCCGCGCGCCAGGACGCGCCAACAGCTCACACTCCCGCGGTCCGTCCCGATCGCAGGAGGGGCGCGAAGAACGCGGCGAGTTCCGCCGTCGCGGTCAAGGGCAAGACGTTCGCCACGTACTGGTCCGGGCGCACCACTACCACGACGCCGCCGCGGTCCAGGCCGCGCAGCGCGAAGATATCCGCCGAAGGATCCGTTCCGTAGACGTTCTCAAGGTAGGTGAGCTTGAACGGCCCCACCTGCGGCTTGAACACTTCCGGCACGGCCCCGATATCGACGCTCGTGTGCTCCTGCTGGTAAATCACCTTCACGTCGAACCACGCGTCACGGTCAGCGCCTGACGGCGTTGCGGCCAGCGGCGAGTCCGGCGAGTTCGCGATCCACTCGGCAAAGTCGACGACGGGCGACGTTCCCCCTTGTGCCGTTCCGGCCCCCGCCGCGTCCGCGAAGACGTAGATGCGCCATCGTCCGTCCGCCTTGGCCTGGTGGCCGAGCTGGACCGGGTTGGTGTCGCAGACCCGCACCACGGGCGCGGATTTGAAACGCTTGCCGATGGTGTATCCCGTCGCCAAACCTTGGTGTGTGGGCCCGGCGATGAGCGGCGAGGGGGCGTAGTGGGTCATGAAACCGGCCGGGAACTCTGCCGTACTCACGTAGAAGTTCTCCAGCTCGGTGGGGTCCTCAAAGTCCTCGGGCTTCTTCGCCATGAGCGTGGACCACTCTTTGTCGAAGTCGATGAGGTTCTTAGCAACCACTTGGCGCTCGGCCGAGTACGTGGACAGGAGGCTCTCCGGACTGCGGCCCTCGAGTACGTGACCGAGCTTCCAGGCGAGGTTGAAGCCGTCCTGCATGGAGACATTCATGCCTTGGCCGGCCTTCGCACTGTGGGTGTGGCAGGCATCGCCTGTGATGAAAACGCGTGGCGTGCGGGTGCCACGCTCGTCCGGCAGGACGTCGTCGAACCGGTCTGTGAGGCGGTGGCCCACTTCGTAGACGCTGTGCCAGGCGACGTTTCGCACATCGAGAGTGTAGGGGTGGAGGATGTCGTTGGCTTTGGCGATGATTTCCTCGATGGTGGTGCTGCGCACGGAGCGGTTGTCGCTCCGGTCCACCTCGCCGAGGTCGACGTACATGCGGAAGAGGTGGCCGCCTTCGCGGGGGATCAGCAGGATGCTGCCGCCCGTGCCGGATTGGATGGCGCACTTCGTGCGGATGTCGGGGAAGTCCGTGACGGCGAGGACATCCATGACGCCCCAGGCGTGGTTGGCCTGGTCGCCGGCGAGGGTGCAGCCGATCGACTCCCGCACCTTGCTCCGGGCGCCATCCGCGCCGACGACGTACTTGGCCCGGACAGTACGCTCCTGGCCTTCGTTGGGTCCGGCGGTGTGGAGGAGGGTAACCGTGACGGGGTATTCGCCCTCACCGGTGACCTCGAGGCCGCGGAACTCGTATCCGTAGTCGGGAGTCATACGGGTAGGGGAGTTCGCCATGAATTCGGCGAAGTAGTCCAGCACGCGCGCCTGGTTGACGATGAGGTGCGGGAATTCGCTGATGTCTCCGGTCGGATCGTCAAGGGCGCGGGCGGTCCGGACGATGCGCGAGGGGTCCGCGGGATCCGGCTTCCAGAACGCCATCTCGGTGATCCGGTACGCCTCGGCGATGATCCGCTCGGCGAAGCCGAAGGCCTGAAAGGTCTCGACACTGCGGGCCTGGATGCCGTCGGCTTGGCCGATCGCAAGCCTTCCGCTGCGGCGCTCCACGATCCGGGTTGTGACGCCCGGGAACTGGGACAGCTGCGCGGCGGCGAGCATGCCGGCCGGCCCGCTGCCCACGATGAGCACGTCGACCTCGTCGGGAAGGTCCGTGGGTCTGTTGATGCCGACGCCGGCGGCCGGCTGGACTCTCGGATCACCGGATACATAACCGTGGTGGTGGAACTGCACGGGCATTCCTCACTTCGTTGTGTGGCGGTCTTAGCCGTTCTAGGTGTTCGATATTAGAATTTGATGTTCAATAATCGAAACCATTTTCTGGTTCAAAACTGTACGGTAGATATGACGAGGGTTACAAGGGCTCCTGAAAACTCCCCGAAAACAGGGGGTTGACGCCGCGAAGTTCCCCGACCATAGTTATCGTATACGATTTCGTACTCGATGAGGAGACAATCTTGGAACAGGTCACCGACCACACCCTGGCCGCGGCCCGCAAGGTCATCGCGGTGCATATCAACTACCCCAGCAGGGCTGCCCAGCGCGGCCGCACCCCGGAACAGCCGTCGTATTTCCTCAAGCCTTCCTCGTCACTGGCTCTCAGCGGCTCGACCGTGGAGCGTCCGGCCGGCTGTGAACTTCTCGGGTACGAGGGCGAGATCGCGCTGATCATCGGCAAGCCCGCCCGCCGCGTGAGCCTCGAGGACGCGTGGAGCCATGTCGAATGGGTGACTGCCAGCAACGACCTTGGCGTCTACGATCTCCGCCACGCGGACAAGGGCTCAAACCTCCGGTCCAAGGGCGGCGACGGTTTCACACCGGTGGGCCCCGCGCTGATCCCGGCCGCCGACGTCGACCCCTCCCAAATGCGCATCCGCACCTGGCACAACGGCGAACTCGTCCAAGACGACACCACCGAAGAGCTGCTGTTCCCCTTCGCGCGCCTCGTCGCCGATCTGTCCCAGCTACTCACCCTCGAAACCGGAGACATCATCCTGACCGGCACCCCGGCCGGCGCCTCCGTTGCCCAACCCGGCGACGTCGTCGAGGTTGAGGTCACCGCCCGCGACTTCAGCAGCGGCCGCCTGGCCACCAAAGTGACGGAAGGTACGACGCCGTTCGCGGATTTCGGTGCCCGGCCCAAGTCTGATGACACGCAGCGGGAGGAAGCGTACGGTTCGCGGGAAGCGGCGGGCCTGGCGCCGCTGGAAAATCCGGCGCCGGTCCTGAGTCCGGAGCTGAAGAAGAAACTCGAAAGCGTCGCCACCGCCACGCTGTCCAGCCAGCTGCGCAAGCGCGGGCTGAACAACGTGAGCATCGACGGACTGCAGGCCACCCGCCCGGACCGCCGCGTCGTCGGCCTCGCCCGGACCTTGCGCTATGTTCCCAACCGCGAGGACCTGTTCAAGACCCACGGTGGCGGTTTCAACGCGCAGAAGCGGGCCATCGATTCCGTCAACGAGGGTGAAATCCTGGTGATGGAGGCCCGGGGCGAAAAGGGCACGGGGACGGTGGGGGACATCCTCGCGCTCCGTGCCCAGATGCGCGGCGCGGCGGCGATCATCACCGACGGCGGCGTCCGCGACTACTCGGCGGTGGCAGGACTGGACATGCCCACCTACTTCGCCAACCCGCACCCCGCCGTGCTGGGTCGCCGGCACATCCCCTGGGACACGGACATCACCATCGCCTGCGGCGGAGCCACCGTTCAGCCCGGCGACATCATCGTCGCCGACTCGGACGGCATCCTGGTGATTCCGCCGGCCATCGCCGAGGAACTTGTGGACGAGTGCATCGAACAGGAGCAGGAAGAGGCCTTCATCTTCGAGATGGTCAAGCGGGGCAACAGCGTGGATGGGCTCTACCCGATGAACGCGCAGTGGCGTGCCCGCTACGAAGAGTGGGAAGGAGCCCAAGGTGACTGAAACCGCCGTAAGCGGCCTCGCCTCGGGCGAGAAGACCGGAAGCAAATCCGAGCAAGCTTATGCCGCCGTCAAGGCACGCATCGTGGACGGCACTTACTCGCCCGGATACCGGCTGGTGCTGGCCAAGATCGCCGAGGACCTCGGCGTCAGCGTGGTCCCGGTCCGTGAAGCCATCCGCCGCCTGGAGGCCGAGGGGCTCGTGAAATTCGAGCGCAACGTCGGCGCCACGGTCTCCGGGATCGACCCCACCGAGTACCTGTACACGATGCAGACCCTGAGCATCATCGAAGGAGCCGCGACGGCGTTGTCGGCACCGCTGATCGATTCTGTGGCGATTGCCCGGGCCCGTGCAGTCAATGCGGAGATGCGCGACTGCCTGGAGCATTTCGATCCGGTCCGCTTCACGGCGCTGAACCAGGATTTCCACAGCGTGCTCTTTGAACACTGCCCGAATCCGCACATCCTGGACCTGGTGCACCGGGGCTGGAACCGGCTCGCCTCGATCAGGGCCTCGACGTTCCGCTTCGTCCCCGGGCGCGCGCATGAATCCGTGGACGAACATGAGGCGCTGCTGCAACTCATTGAAAGCAACGCCGACGCCGACACCATCGAACAAGCCGCACGCCGGCACCGCGCCGCCACCCTCGACGCATACCTCGCACAAAGCAACGCGGGGTCACTTAGCGCCCATTAAACGGCACAACATGGGCCGTAAGTGACCCCGCGTTGCCAAAGTAAAGGAAAAGTAATGACGTTCACTGCACCAGAAACCACCACCCACTACGTCCCGAAGGACCTTCCCAACCACATCCAGCACTTCATCAACGGCCGGTTCGTTGACTCCGTCAGCGGGAAGACCTTCGACGTCCTGGACCCGGTATCCAACGGCAACTACGCCACCGCCGCGGCCGGGCAGAAGGAAGACATCGACCTCGCCGTCGCCGCGGCCCGCGAAGCCTTCGTGAATGGCCCGTGGCCGAAGATGAAGCCACGCGAACGCGCCGGTGTCCTGAACAAGATCGCCGACGCCGTCGAGGCCCAGGAAGAGCGCCTCGCCGAGCTCGAGACCTTCGACACCGGCCTGCCGATCACCCAGGCGAAGGGCCAGGCGCTGCGCGCGGCGGAGAACTTCCGCTTCTTCGCGGACCTGATCGTGGCCCAGTTCGACGATGCCATGAAGGTCCCGGGTTCGCAGATCAACTACGTGAACCGCAAGCCGATCGGCGTCGCGGGGCTGATCACCCCGTGGAACACCCCATTCATGCTCGAATCCTGGAAGCTCGCCCCGGCCCTTGCCACCGGTAACACCGTGGTGCTGAAGCCGGCCGAGTTCACCCCGCTCTCGGCCTCGCTCTGGGCCCAGATCTTCAAAGACGCGGGCCTGCCCGACGGAGTGTTCAACCTGGTCAACGGCCTCGGCGAGGAAGCCGGCGACGCCCTCGTCAAGCACCCGGACGTGCCGCTGATCTCCTTCACCGGGGAGACCACCACGGGCCAGACGATCTTCCGCAACGCGGCCGCGAACCTCAAGGGCCTCTCGATGGAGCTCGGAGGGAAGTCCCCGTGCGTGGTGTTCGCCGACGCCGACCTGGACGCCGCGATCGATTCGGCCCTGTTCGGCGTTTTCTCCCTCAACGGGGAACGCTGCACGGCCGGCTCGCGCATCCTCGTCGAACGCGCAATCTACGACGAGTTCTGCGAAAAGTACGCGGCCCGCGCGAAGAACATCGTGGTCGGGGACCCGCACGACCCCAAGACCCAGGTCGGAGCCCTCGTCCACCCCGAGCACTACGCCAAGGTGGCCTCCTACGTGGAGATCGGCAAGGCCGAAGGCCGGCTGCTGGCCGGCGGCGGACGCCCGGAACACCTGCCCGCGGGGCTCAACAACAGCAACTACATCGCTCCCACAGTGTTCGCCGACGTCGCGCCCGATGCGAGGATCTTCCAGGAGGAAATCTTCGGGCCCGTCGTCGCGATCACTCCGTTCGAGAACGACGACGAAGCCCTCGCCCTCGCGAACAACACCAAATACGGCCTGGCGGCCTACATCTGGACCCAGAACCTGACCCGCGCCCACAACTTCGCCCAGAACGTCGAGGCCGGCATGGTCTGGCTCAACAGCCACAACGTCCGCGATCTCCGCACCCCCTTCGGTGGCGTCAAGGCCTCAGGCCTGGGCCACGAGGGTGGCTACCGCTCCATCGATTTCTACACCGACCAGCAGGCCGTGCACATCACCCTCGGCGCTGTTCATACGCCCAAATTCGGCGCCTGAGCGCGCTTGCATCCTCCTCAAAGAAGAGAGAACCCCATGACCAACTTCGTCCCCACGCCCACCGTCCCGGCACCGGACATTGTCCGCTGCGCCTACCTCGAACTCGTCGTCACGGACCTCGCCAAGTCCCGCGAGTTCTACGTGGACCTGCTCGGCCTGCACGTCACCGAGGAAGACGAGGACACCATCTACCTGCGCTCCTTCGAGGAGTTCATCCACCACAACCTGGTCCTGCGCAAGGGACCGGTCGCCGCGGCCGCGGCGTTTGCCTACCGGGTGAAGTCCTCGGCCGAGGTGGACGCCGCCGAGGCCTACTACAAGGAGCTCGGCTGCCGGGTTGAGCGCCGCAAGGAAGGCTTCACCAAGGGCGTCGGCGACTCCGTCCGCGTGGAGGATCCGCTGGGCTTCCCCTACGAGTTCTTCTACGACGTGAAGCACGTCGAGCGCCTCACCCAGCGCTACGACCTGTACTCCGCCGGGGAACTGGTCCGCCTGGACCACTTCAACCAGGTCACTCCCGACGTGCCCCGGGGCCGGAAGTACCTCGAGGACCTCGGCTTCCGGGTCTCGGAGGACATCAAGGATTCCGACGGCGTCACTTACGCCGCGTGGATGCACCGCAAGCAGACCGTGCACGACACCGCCCTGACCGGCGGAAACGGCCCCCGCCTGCACCACATCGCGTTCTCCACGCACGAGAAACACAACATCATCCAGATCTGCGACAAGATGGGCGCCCTGCGCATCAGCGACCGGATCGAACGCGGCCCCGGCCGGCACGGCGTGTCCAACGCGTTCTACCTGTACATCCTGGACCCGGATGGGCACCGCATCGAGATCTACACCCAGGACTACTACACCGGAGACCCGGACAACCCCACTGTCACCTGGGACGTCCACGACAACCAGCGCCGGGACTGGTGGGGCAACCCCGTCGTCCCCTCCTGGTACACCGAAGCCTCCCTCGTCCTGGACCTGGACGGCAACCCCCAGCCCGTCATCATCCGCGAGGAAAAAAGCGAAATGGCGGTCACCGTCGGCGCCGACGGCTTCTCCTACACCCGCCAGCCCGAGGACGGCCCCGCCGGAGAAAAGAAAGGCTTCAAAGTCGGCTCCCAGCTCTAGGCTCGCAGCGCTAAACGTATGCTGACCGCAGGATGCCCGAACGGAGCGTGGAGATGCTTGACCCGAAGACGATAGAAACCATTGCGGACGAACTGCTGGAGGCCGGCCGGTCCCGGACCCCGGTTCCGCGCCTGACTGCCCGCTACCCGGACATGACGGTGGAGGATTCCTACGCGGTGCAGCAGTTGTGGCGCCGCAGGAACGAGGAGGCCGGACGGACGCTGGTAGGCCGCAAGATCGGGCTGACGTCGAAGGCCATGCAGGCCGCCACTGGCATCACGGAACCGGATTACGGCGCCATCTTTGACGACATGGTCCTGGAAACGGGCTGCTCCGTGCCGTGGGACCAGTACACCCACCCAAGAGTGGAGGTGGAGCTGGCCTTCGTGCTCAAGAAGGACCTCGCCGGGCCGGGGTGCACTATCTTCGACGTCCTGAACGCCACCGACTATGTGGTTCCGGCCCTGGAGATCCTGGATTCCAGGATCGAGATGGAGGGCCGGACCATCGTGGACACCATCTCGGACAATGCCGCGATGGGTGCCATGGTGGTCGGCGGCCGCCCGGTCCGCCCCGACGCCGTCGACCTCCGCTGGGTATCGGCGATCCTCTACAAGAACCAGACCGTGGAGGAAACCGGCGTCGCTGCCGGCGTCCTGGACCACCCCGCGAACGGCGTGCACTGGCTCGCCAACAAGATCGCCCCGCACGGCGACGGGCTGAAGGCCGGCGAGATCATCCTTGCCGGCTCCTTCACCCGCCCGCTCTGGGTGTACAAAGGGGATACCGTCCACGCCGACTATGGACCCTTGGGAGTTGTCACATGCCGGTTCGAGTAGAACCAGACCGCACCTTCCGCGAAGCCTTGGCCGCCGCGGACCGGCCACTCGCCGGTATGTGGGTGTGCTCCGGCAGCCCGCTCATCGCCGAACTATGCGCCGGGGCCGGCCTGGACTGGCTCCTGATCGACGCCGAACACAGCCCCAACGGCCTTGAATCCATCCTCGCCCAGCTCCAGGCAGTCCGCGGCTACCCCGTCCAGGCCGTCGTCCGCCCTCCGGCCAACGACACCGTGCTCCTCAAGCAATACCTGGACCTGGGAGTGCAGAACCTGCTCATCCCCATGGTCAACTCCGCCGCGGAAGCAAAGGCCGCGGTCGCCGCTGTTCGCTACCCGCCGCACGGGGTCCGGGGCGTCGGCTCGGCCCTGGCCCGTGCCTCGCGCTGGAACCGCATCCCGGACTACCTCGCCCGGGCCTCGGAGACGATCAGCGTGACGGTCCAGATCGAAACCGAGGCCGCCGTCGCGGCCGTAGAGGACATTCTGGCGGTCGACGGCGTCGACGCCATCTTCGTCGGCCCCTCCGACCTCGCGGCTTCCATGGGCCTGCTGGGACAGCAGGAACACCTGAAGGTGCGCGCCGCCGTCGAGCACTGCCTTGCTGCGGCGAAGACCGCGGGCAAACCGGGAGGCGTTAACGCCTTCAACGAGGCCACAGCGCGTGCGTATATGGCCGCCGGTGCGTCGTTCGTGCTGGTCGGCGCCGACGTCGCGGTGCTGGCGCGCGGCACGGAAGCGCTCGCGGACAAGTACATTCCAGCAACGCCCGACGGCGGTACACCCCTCGACGGATCAGGCGGAGCGCCCGCGAGCTACTGAACATTTTCCCAGGCGGCTCGCCGGTCCGATGCCGCGCAGGTCTCATTCACTCCGCAGCCGTCCGCGATATTGCAAGTAGGTAGTCGGCACTCTTCCGGAGGTCCTTGGACGGAGCTACATTGGATATCCCGAGGACGCTCGGAGGGCGGTCGAGGGGCCGTCCGCAATTTCAATGGAGCATGCCGTGGTCGCGCAACCAGATGTCAATCCTCAACAAACTGCAGCCCCTGCCCAACCGCCGGCTGCAAGGCGTTCAGGCCGGCCGGAGTACGATCTTCGGGCGGTTTACGTCCCGCAGTCCGGGCTGTTCCGAGATGATGAGGGGCGCGAATTCTTCGTGACTGCCGTGGAATTCTGGGAGCACGCGACAGTAGTCAGTCTGTGCTGGAAACTCAGGCCCGTAGCAGGGCAGGGAAGTCCGCCCTTGGTTGCCACGGATGAGCACGACCGTGTGCTGAGCTTGAAGCGCATCTGGAACGTTGGTGCGCGATCGATCCAACATTTTGAACCGATTTCAACGTCAGCCCGCGCATTGACGGTGCTCATCGCCAGGAAAACAGGAACGCAGGAACTGTTTAGCTGCAGGACGCCTCCGGCAAAGAAAGAGGCAATTAAGGGTTAGAGGGGCGGTCTGGGCTGGCCTGCGGAGACTAGGCTGGACGCGCGATGCCCCGCGTTGACCTGCGGATGTGGTCGGGCGTGAGGCCGGTAAGCGAGGCAAGTTCAAGGTCATCGCAGGCTTGGGTGCGGAGCGCCCTGACAATCAACGCCTCCCGCTGTTCAGTGATCTGGTCGCGGTGCCTTTCGGCTGCTTTGAGTTGGTCGCTTTTCGCCCTCAGTGCATCCACCTGCGCGCCGCTCGGAAGCCCGCTCGGGTGGAGGTCGTCATAAGCCAAACCAATGGTCCGGACGGCCCGAATGTTTTCGCCGATCACTGCGGAAATTGTGGCCAGGGTGAGCCCATCTTCCAGTGCTTGGGCGATCATCTCGTTCCGGGCAGCGGTCAATGTCCGGATGGCGCTCGACGCATGGGACAGGAGTTGCCTATGCGCCGCGAGGGCGTGCGTGAGTTTGGCACGCTCCCCTTTGGCCGAGGCTTGGGGCCGTGCTGGAACGTTGGCCCGGTAGGTGTACCTGCCGGTGGCTGACGAGCCCCGAAGGGACCCGGATTGGGCTGGCATTCGATCCCTTTCGGACTCTTCGCGAACTCTTCTGATCTATGAAATCTAGGCGGCGTTCGTAGAGCTGCGGAAATACCAATACCGGGTGAACCCATAAGAAAAGTGCATGGGAAGAACCTATATGGGCTGGGAAGGAGGCGAAACGACGTCAGATCGCACAAGCGTCATAAGTGCCCCTTATTGATCCACGCACATTAGGTCTTATCCACGGCGCCCGGCAATGCCTAGTCTCGAATTGGGGATTCGCGAATCCGCGAGTCCTGAGTTTTACGATTCTGGAGGAGACAATGTCCGACTACCTGCCGGCGTCGAGGGTCACCCGCATCAAGTCCTCAGCGAGCGTTGCGGCCGCTGCCCGCGTCCGCGAACTGCGAGCTGAAGGTATCCCGATCATCGACCTGACCGTCGGCGAACCGGACTTCGACACCCCTGACCACATCAAAGCGGCCGCCATCGAGGCAATCAAGGCAGGCGAAACCAAATACACCTCGGTGACTGGCACGCCCGAACTGCAGACCGCAATCCTCCGCAGGATCGAAAGCCACACCGGCGCGCACTACGAACCGAACCAACTGACCATCGGCGGCGGCGCCAAGCAGGTCCTATACGTAGCCCTGATGGCATCGCTCAACGTGGGCGACGAAGTGATCGTCCCCGCACCGTACTGGGTGTCCTATCCGGACATGGTCCTCGCCAACGACGGCACTCCGGTGATCGTCGCTTGCGGAGAAGACGCCGGCTTCAAGCTGACTCCGGCCGCCCTGAAGGAAGCCATCACGCCCAAGACCAAGTGGCTTATCCTCAACGCACCGTCCAACCCGACGGGCGCCGTGTACTCGCGCGAAGAACTGCAGGCCCTTGGTGCCGTCCTTGAGGAATTCCCGCACGTCTATATCCTCACCGACGAGATCTATGACGAAATCCATTTCGGCGACGGCCGGGTGATCAGCCTCGTCACGGCGGTTCCAACCCTGCGCGACCGTATCCTGCTGGTCAACGGTGTCTCCAAGGCCTACGCAATGACCGGTTGGCGCATTGGCTACGGCGTGGGCCCTGCACCCTTGATCGCCGCCATGAACAAGCTGCAGTCGCAGACGTCCTCCTGCCCGTCCTCCATCAGCCAGGCAGCCGCGGCAGCTGCGCTGAACGGCGACCAGTCGTTCGTCCGGGACAGCGTGGAGGTGTACCGCAAACGCCGGGACGTCGCCGTCGAAGGCCTCAACGCCATTGAGGGGCTGTCCGTCGCGCCGGCCGACGGCGCCTTCTACGCCTACGTGAACTGCAGCGGCGTCATTGGCAAGACCGCTCCGGACGGCACGGTCATGGAAAACGACCAGGACTTCACGCTGTACCTCCTCAACGCGGCCGCGGTGGCCGTCATCCAGGGCTCGGCCTACGGACTCGGCCCCTACTTCCGGATCTCCTTCGCCACATCGCTTGAGACCATCAACGCTGGCGTGGACTCGATCCGCAAGGCAGTCAGCGCCCTCAACTAAGGCCTACGGGCAGCACAGAAGTCAGCCAATAGAAAGATGCAGGAAATGATCCACGTAAAGACCAAATTCCAGAGGCCCGACGCCGACCTCGTCAGCCGCCTCGCGGCGTTCTCCTCCGCGACCATCCACGAAGCACAGGGCCGCCGCGGCGCGCTGAGCTCGAAGATCAAGCCGATCGACCGCTCGATGTCCTTCTGCGGCCCGGCGGTCACCGTGGCCTGTGCCCCGCAAGACAACCTCATGCTGCAGGTTGCCATCCACTACGCCCAGGCCGGCGACGTTGTCCTGGTGGGAGCGCAGGAATTTTCCGACGCCGGCACGTTCGGCGACGTGCTGGGCAACGCCATGAAGGCCAAGGGCATTGCGGCCATGGTGACCGATTCCGGTGTGCGTGACACCCAGGACCTCATCGAGCTGGGCCTGCCTGTTTTCTCCGGCAGCGTCTGCATCAAGGGCACGGTCAAGGAAACCCTTGGCCCGATCAACCACGCGCTCGTCTTCGGCGACGAGATCATCTACCCCGGCGACATCCTCCGCGGTGACGCCGACGGCGTCGTGGTGGTGCGTCGCGAGGAAGCTGAGGAGGTCATCGCGCTCTCCCAGGCCCGCGACGACGCCGAACGCGAGCTGATCAAGGCGTACCACGCCGGAGGCACCACCATCGAGTTGTGCGGTCTGACGGAGAAGCTGAAGGCCAAGGGACTCTTGGTCGAAGACTGATTGTCTCGCTGGGGCCGGTCACCGAATGCGGTGGCCGGCCCGTTGCGCGTCTGCCAGGGTGGGAGGCAGGGCTACAGGGGTGCCTGTTTCCGGGTACGAAGAAGGCGCCTTGCCAGTGGCACGGCGCCTTGCGTAGTTGGGCTGGGTTGGAGGTAGCCGACGACGGCGGGTGGCCGGCGCAGCGCTGTGACTTGCGCGGCGGTGTGGCTAGTTCAGCGGCGTGGCTAGCTGAATCAGTCCAATCCGGGGTGTCCTGGGCGGGCGTCGACCAGATGCCACTCAATGCTGTTTCCAGCGTGGGCCGGCATGAGGCTTCCTTCGAAGACGAAGAGGGGTTCGCCCACGCCACCTAAAGGACGCCAGAAACCATTCCTTGGGCAGTGGAATCCGGTCCGTGCACTGATCGTTCCGAGGGTTGGATTCGAAACCCAGCTGGTCTGGCTGATCCTTTTCACCGTTGTTCCTTTGATTGGGTTCACGGAATCCGTGAGCCGCTTTCGAATTACTTGATAATTCGATATTAGGAAATAAAAACGCCGATGAATAAGACCAAAGATGTCTGTCCGGATAAGGCAATGTTATGGATGGATCAAGCCTCGTGGCGCGCGCGTGCCTAACGGACCGGCGATGGCGGGCCTCCGGTGCGCCCTGGCGATTATGCAGTCGGCCAGGGGTGCTTCACCTGTAACGCGGGCCGGCAGGACATGTCGGTGTTCGCGTGGCAAGGACTGATTTCATGGTTACGACGAAGGGCTCCAACCCGAAGGTTGGAGCCCTTTGTCGACTGGTGGAGGACTTACATCAAGCTGAGCTATCGCTGTTCGTTGCGGTCTGGACGGGGCGTTCGTTCAAGGTCAGGGGACCCCTTGATGACGAACGCCCGCGTCTCGGGAAGACCTTCCGTTCCCGCCGCACTCCAATACCGACACGGCAGGGGCGTGAGTTTAGTGCAGGTAGTAACCGGAGACGTCGGCGATGAAATTCGTCGAACTCCCGGAGCGGTTGAAGAGCGTGACTTTCCCGTCCGCGCCGACCGGGACGGTCACGGAGTTCGGAACGGTCTGTCCGCGGGCGAAGTTCACGTTGGAGGAGTTCGGACGGTTGGTGCCGGAAGCATAGGCCGCGGCGAAACCGAAGGACTGGGGATCGGTGACCGTGAGGTTGAACGTCACGGCCGAGACGTTCGCGGGAATCCCGTTCACCCCGCCGACCTGGAAGGACACCGGCGAGTCAGCACCCACCGCAGCACCGGAACGGGTGTCCAACGCCCGGAACGGGGCAGTGGGTTGGAACGCACCCGCCACCGTCGGCGTTCCGGCAATGTAGTAACCGGAGACGTCGGCGATGAAATTCGTCGAACTCCCGGAGCGGTTGAAGAGCGTGACTTTCCCGTCCGCGCCGACCGGGACGGTCACGGAGTTCGGAACGGTCTGTCCGCGGGCGAAGTTCACGTTGGAGGAGTTCGGACGGTTGGTGCCGGAAGCATAGGCCGCGGCGAAACCGAAGGACTGGGGATCGGTGACCGTGAGGTTGAACGTCACGGCCGAGACGTTCGCGGGAATCCCGTTCACCCCGCCGACCTGGAAGGACACCGGCGAGTCAGCACCCACCGCAGCACCGGAACGGGTGTCCAACGCCCGGAACGGGGCAGTGGGTTGGAACGCACCCGCCACCGTCGGCGTTCCGGCAATGTAGTAACCGGAGACGTCGGCGATGAAATTCGTCGAACCCCCGGAGCGGTTGAAGAGCGTGACTTTCCCGTCTGCCCCGACCGGGACGGTCACGGAGTTCGGAACGGTCTGTCCGCGGGCGAAGTTCACGTTGGAGGAGTTCGGACGGTTGGTGCCGGAGGCGTAGGCCGCGGCGAAACCGAAGGACTGGGGATCGGTGACCGTGAGGTTGAACGTCACAGCGGAGACGTTCGCGGGAATCCCGTTCACCCCGCCGACCTGGAAGGACACCGGCGAATCAGCACCCACCGGCGCACCGGAACGGGTATCCAATGCCCGGAACGGAGTAACCGGTACCTGCGTCCCGGATTCTCCTGCAGAGGCGGCCGTAAAGACGTGGGTCCATGATGCGGTAGCACCCGTAGTCAGGACGTAGCCCGCTTGGGCCTGGGCGGTGACAGTGACGGTCCCGGTGCCCGGGTATGTGCCGGCCGGGACGATGGTGGCGCCGAGGAGGTAGTCGACGCCGGTCGTGGCCGGGACCGTGTAGTTGTCGTCCTTCGTGCCGTCCTTGTCCGTGAACACTACAGGGGCGGGTGTGGCTTGGACCGGGCTCGGGGCGGCCTTGTAGGAAAGTTCGCCCACTGGCGTGTCCGTGCCGACCCCGACTGTTACTGGCACCGCTGCGGCTTCGGTGGCGGTATTGCCGGAATAGAGCTTTCCAAGGGAGGACCGGCTGCCCGGGGGGACAACGTCCAGGAGATAATTGCCGGTACTCAGACCACCGACGCTGAATTTGCCCGTGGCGTCGGTGTGAGTGGATCGGGTGACGAGCGAACCGTCTTTGGTGTAGGCGTGAATCATAGATCCGGCGAGGGGTTGGCCGGTGTCGTCGGTGACGGTTCCGCTGATGCTCCCCCCTTTTACCAGGCCTGCATTGACATCCGGTACGGTTTGGCCGGCCGTGACGGAGAGCACAGAGGCTGCCCCAGATCCTGCGGACTCGGGCTTATTCTGATAGAACTGTGCCTCTGCCAGCGAGGAACCACTGGCCCGGTTGAAGGCAATCTTGTACGACCCGGTCGCGAGACCGTCAATGCTGTAAGCACCCGAAGAATAATCAGCGATGGCAGTCTTCACGGTGTTGCCGGCACCGTCCTGGACGGTCACAGGAAGGTAACCCCCGGCACCGACGCCGACACCGCTGACGGTTCCGCTGATCGTGGCTCCCTTGACCAGGGTCGCGTTGATGCCGGTCAGATTCTGCTGGGCGGTTACGGTGACCGCCGTGGCGGTGGCAGCAGACGGTGCATTGTTGTACCACTGATCCACGGCCCCGGAGTTGTACCCGGAGAAGTCCAGGTTGTAGGACCCTGCGGGCAGGCCGATGAGCTTGTAGGTGCCGTCCGCTGCTACCTGCGCCGATGCGGGAGGACCAAGTTGAACGTTACCGACAAGCCATGCGGAGACCGTTACGGAGGTCAGGTTCACTCCGGCGGGTGCGGTGATGGTTCCGCTGATCGTGGCCCCCTTGAGCAGGGTGGCGTTTATGCCGGTCAGGTCCTGGCCGGTGGTGACGGCGACAGCCGTGGCGGTGGCCGCGGTGGCTGCGTTGTTGTACCACTGATCCAGCGCGCCGGTGTTGTTGCCGGAGAAATGCAGGTTGTAGGATCCGGCCGGCAGTCCAGTGAGCTTGTAGGTGCCGTCCGTACCGATTTGGGTGTACGAGGAATTTACCGTCGAACCGACAGCCGACGCGTAGACGAAGGTGGGGATCAGATTCACTCCGGCCGGGGCGGTGACGGTTCCGCTGATCGTGGCGCCCTTGACCATGGTGGCGTTGATGCCGGTCACGTCCTGGCCGGTGGTGACGGTGACGGCCGTGGCGGTGGCGGCGGTTGCTGCGTTGTTGTACCACTGATCTAGCGCGCCGGCGTTGTTGCCGGAGAATTCCAGGTTGTAAGACCCGGGTGCCAGCCCGGTGACCTTGTAGGTTCCGTCCGGGGCAACTGAGGCCGGCGGAACGTACTGCATCGGGCTACTCCCGACAGCGCGCGCGGAGACCGTTACTGAGGTCAGGTTGACTCCGGCGGGTGCGGTGACGGTTCCGCTGATGGTCGCGCCCTTGACCATGGTGGCGTTGATGCCGGTCAGGTCCTGGCCGGTGGTGACGGTGACCGCCGTGGCGGTGGCCGCGGTCGCTGCGTTGTTGTACCACTGATCCAGGGCGCCGCTGGCGTTGCCGAAGAAGCCGCTGTTGTTGCCGGAGAATTCCAGGTTGTAGGACCCAGCCGGCAGCCCGCGGAGCTTGTAGGTGCCGTCCGCGCCAACTGAGGCGGACACGGAGTTTGCCGTCGAGCCGACAGCCGACGCGGAGACGGAGACGGAGGTCAGGGTGACTCCGGCGGGTGCGGTGACAGTTCCGCTGATCGTGGCTTCCTTGACCATGGTGGCGTTGATGCCGGTCAGGTCCTGGCCGGTGGTGACGGTGACCGCCGTGGCGGTGGCTGCGGTCGCTGCGTTGTTGTACCACTGATCCTGGGCGCCGCTGTCGTTGCCGGAGAATTCCAGGTTGTAAGACCCGGGTGCCAGCCCGGTGACCTTGTAGGTTCCGTCCGGGGCAACTGAGGTGGACGGAACGTATTGCATCGGGCTACTCCCGACAGCGCGCGCGGAGACCGTCACTGAGGTCAGGTTGACTCCGGCCGGTGCGGTGACGGTTCCGCTGATGGTCGCGCCCTTGACCATGGTGGCGTTGATGCCGGTCAGGTCCTGGCCGGTGGTGACGGTGACCGCCGTGGCGGTGGCCGCGGTCGCTGCGTTGTTGTACCACTGATCCAGGGCGCCGCTGTTGTTGCCGAAGAAGAAGCCGCTGTTGTTGCCTGAGAACTGCAGGTCATAGGACCCAGCCGGCAGCCCGCGGAGCTTGTAGGTGCCGTCCGCGCCAACTGAGGCGAACACCGAGTTTGCCGTCGAGCCGACAGCCGACGCGGAGACGGAGACGGAGGTCAGAGTGACTCCGGCGGGTGCGGTGACGGTTCCGCTGATCGTGGCTTCCTTGACCAGGGTGGCGTTGATGCCGCTCAAGTCCTGGCCGGTGGTGACGGTGACCGCAGTGGCCGTGGCCTGGGACGAGGCATTGGAGTACCACTGGTCCAGGGCGCCGCTGTTGTTGCCGGAGAATTCCAGGTCATAGGACCCGGCCGGCAGGCCTGCGAGCTTGTAGGTGCCGTCCGCGGCAACCGAAGCATACGCGAAGGAGCTGTTCCCGACGCCCGATGCAAAAACGCTAGTGGATGTCGGGGTGACTCCGGCGGGTGCGGTGACGGTTCCGCTGATCGTGGCGGCTTTGACCAGGGTGGCGTTGATGCCGGTCAGGTTCTGGCCGGCGGTGACGGTAACGGCCGTGGCCGTGGCCTGGGACGAGGCATTGGCGTACCACTGATCCACTGCGCCCGAGCCGGAAAAATGCAGGTTGTAAGACCCGGCCGCCAGCCCGGTGAGCTGGTAGGTTCCGTCCGCGGCAACCGAAACAGCCCCCCCAAACGAGTCGGTTCCCACGCCCGTCGCAGAAACGGTGGTGGACGTCAGCGCGACTCCGGCGGGTGCGGTGACAGTTCCGCTGATGGTTGCCGTGGTGGCCACCGTAGCTTGGGCCGGGATGTTGCCTGCGAATAGAAGCGCGGCGATAACCGCGGCGAGAACGGCGGTAACCCGCCTCAATTTAAGCATACGGACGTGCATGTAGAGCCCCCAATGTGCATACGACGGAAATTGCCCGCCAACCGATGTCCGTTATAAAGCAGACTTTTCAGACTATAGCGGACTGCCTCTCCCATATGCGACACAATTCACACGCACTTTCAACCGACTAACCGGACGGCCGGCTCATCCGATGCATGGTAAAAAGGTTCGTTGCCCCACTTTGCCGAGGAGATGCGTGAAAACCCGGATTAGCCCGAGGAACCTGAGCCCGGCCCCGGCTCTTTGCATCTGGCTTATGGCCGGCTCCTTACTGGTGTTCCTGCCAGGCGGATTGTTCAGGTTCGACTGGCCCAAGATCCTTGTCCTCCTGCTGGCACTCGGCGCCGGGCTATTCGTCGGCGCCGGCGGACGGGTGCCGAGATCCGTCCGGTTCATTGTGGGTGCCGGCGCGACGGTCCTGTTGGTGGCGGCACTGTCCTCTGCCGATCCGGCCGCGGCCTTGCTTGGACGATGGCCACGATATGAAGGCCTGCTCGTGCTGGGCGTTTACGCAGGGCTGATGGTTTTGGGCGCCAACGTGCTGGGAGGACCGGAGCAGAACCACCGTTGGCTCGTGTTCCTCCGCGCTCTAGCAGGCGTGTCCGTTATTTTGGCCGTAGTTTCTTCCCTGGAATCAATGGGGCTGCGTCCTCTCGGCGGTGCTGCGGACCTCCGCCCCGGTGCGACGCTCGGGAACGCCTCCGACCAGGGGTTGGTGGGTCTGATGATCACGGCCGTACTGGCTCTACCAGCCGTCCGGGGCGGTCGCGCCAACTGGTTTCTGTCCGCAGGATGTGTTGCGGCGGTGCTCACGACCGTTCTATCAGGATCAAGAGCGGCGCTCCTGGGCCTGATTGTTGCGATAATCATCCTCGTACTGGGGGTCGTGCTCGGAGAGGGACGAATCGACCGTCGGACAGTAACGACGGCGATCAGTGCAGTGGTCGGGGCAGGACTTTTGGTTCTACTCGTTCCCGGGCTCCGCGAACGGCTAATGACCGGCTCAACGATAACGGGCCGCTGGCTTCTCTGGGCGCAGTCATTGAAGATGGCCGCAGACCACCCATGGTCCGGAGTGGGACCGAGCGGTTTCGTTGACGTCTTCCCGGCCTATCAAAACCAGCAATGGGCCATCCAAACAGGCGGAGACTTTCCGCCGGACTCCCCCCACCTTTGGCTCCTGCAGGCATTACTGGCGGGCGGGATCCCGCTACTCCTGTTGGCCTTGCTGCTGGCCGCGTCGGTCCTGGCCGCCGCTGTTCACCGGATCCGCACCGCGGACGATCAGCAACGAATCAACCTGATCGGGCCGTTCGCCGCCATGGCCGGCTACGGCGCAGGACTGCTAACAGGCTTCACCTCGCCGGGCACCACCCCGCTCGCCGTCTTCCTCTGCGGCGGACTAATCGCAACAACCACCCGACAGGCTCCGTTACTTACCGGAAAATTCGGTCTTGTAGCTGAGAAGCTGCGGTCCGGGCGCCTCCGTTTCGCCCTGGGCGCCGGCGCGATCGCCACGGGGTTTGCCTTTGCCCTGCCGGCGACCGCCGCGGAATGGCCAATGGACGCAGGAGCCCACTTGGCCCGAGACGGCGACACCGCCGGGGCGGAACATCAATTCCAATCCGCGTACTCATTGCGGCCCTGGGACAGCGACACTGCCCTACTTGCCGCCCAGGCATTCGCCGGGCCAGCCGCCGACGGAAACCCCGAAGCCGCCGCTCGGGCCGTTGAGTGGGCAAAAATCTCCCTGGGCGGGACGCCGGGCTCGATCGAAGCCGGCCTGGCCCTGTCCATCGGATACATGCACACCGGCAACCTCCAGGCCGCAAAAAGTCACCTCGATACCCTCATCACCCGCGCCCCCTACACAACCGCCCTGTACATCCAACGCGGCGTAACGAACTTCGGCCTCGGAAACCCCCAACAAAGCCTCACTGACCTGCAGACCGCCGCAACGCAGTCACCATCTTCACCTCTACCATGGTCGATCATGGCCGGAGTTTACGATCGGATCGGCGACCCCGGCAAAGCAGCAGCGGCCCGGCTTAAGGCCGACCAGATCAATGCGGGCAACGGTAAATAAACGGCTCACGCCCATTGCCGCACCGACAGCAGCCTGAACATAATCTGATGTAGATGCAACTCTCACCGGACTATCCCATCAAGACGGATCCGCCGCGTATTTGCTGATCAGTTGTTGCTGCAGCATCTCCTTGACCAGGATGAGCACGGCCGAGGCGGCCTCGGACAGCGGCTCATGGTCGGGGGTGCACAGGGCAATCTTGCTCTGTAGAGCGGGTTCGATGATCCGCAATACCTTGAAGTTCTCATCGGGGAAGAGCGCATCGGCCGCGGATTTCGGCAGGACCGTGGCCCCGAGGTTCGCGCGAATGAGCCGAATAAGCGAGGGAACGGATTCCACTTCTCCTACGAGCCGCAGGGGCAACCCCCGGTCGGCCAATCCCTTCTCGATGATCTGGCGCAGGGTGTGGTTCTTTTCGGGGAGGAACAGTCCAAGGCTGCTGGCTTCTTCAAGGGTGACGGTTGTTCGACCATGGGTCACATCGACATCCTCATGGGTCACCAAGTGAAGGTCTTCCACAATCATGGTGGTGAACTGCACTCCACGGATCTTCCCTGGCTCGTAGATCAGGGCCATGTCGAGGCGGCCATTCTTAATTGCCTCGCTCAGCACGCCGCCGAAGATCTCCGTCAGGTGCACCACAATGTCCGGGTAACGCCGGCCAACCTCTCGGATGATCTGCGGCGTCAGGCTGGAGGCCATGCTGTACGGTGCGATCGCGATGGACACCCTACCCGACGGTGCCGCTCCGGACGTCGCCACGTCCTGCCGTGCCTGTTCGACGAGGCGCAGGATGGTCTGGGCATGGCGATACAGGGTGTGGCCAGCGGCAGTTGGCTCGACTCCTTGTTTGCTGCGGATCAGCAGGCGTTGCTTAAGGTCGCTTTCCAGTGCAGACACCTGCTGGCTGAGGGCAGGTTGGGCGACGTGCAGCGCCGCGGCGGCCTTGGTGATGCTCCCCGAATCGACGATCTTCACAAAGTATGAGAGCTTCCGCGTGTCCATGGGTCTGCCTTCCTCTAGGCCCGCATCTGGGCATAGATGCCATAAGGAAATTCTATGTGGGGACACACAATCCGTCTTTGTGTGACCTGTCTCTCAACGACTAATTTGAGATCCACATCCCCATGGTGGCGTTTCCCAATCATTACTGACAGTTCGTTGACTCCCATCAACCAAATTGTCCCGATACCCAAACATAGACGCATTTGGGACGCTGCCTCACAAGTAGATCGTCACGTAAAGAGCACTCTATGAGACTTTCGGGCAAATCGCCCTCCGGCCGCGGCAGGTCCACTGCACTCGCCGCCCGCCGTCGTCGACTTTCAGTAGAGGGGACGACGATGACGGGCCGGCGGCATGCGGTCTCTGCCAACAGGATGTGCCGTAGGTCATAACCGGGAGCTATCCCGTGATAGCGAATAGGTCTTTGTGCCCGAAGTTCGTGGGTGCGAGACTTCTATCACCAAAGAATTACCGACAGTTCCTCTGATTGAAGAATTTTAGCCAAACACTTTCAATCAAACAGGCAACTGAATTCACCGGATATTCCAGCCGTTCGTATGGAATTGCCGGACCCCAATGCAGAACCACGGAAAGAGAAACACGTGAACCCGACAATTGATCTTGTAGCGGATCTTGGAGAGGGCTTCGGTGCGTACACCATAGGCAGCGACTCCGATCTTCTGGAGATCGTTTCAAGCGCCAATATCGCTTGCGGGTTCCATGCAGGCGATCCCGACATCATGGATGCAACAGTCGCCGAATGTGTTCGCCGCGGAGTCGGCATCGGAGCGCATCCGAGCTTCCCCGACCTCCGTGGCTTCGGCCGCCGGGACATGGGCCTCAGTGCTGACGAGGTACGTTCCGATGTGTTGTACCAACTCGGAGCCCTGTCCGGCTTCGCGGCTTTCCACGGAACCAAGGTCACCCACATTGCGCCGCACGGCCGGCTGGGAAACCTCGTAGCCGTGCGTGGGGACTACGCCGCCGCCGTGGCTGAGGCCGCCGCCCGCGTAGACAATGAACTCATCGTTGTCGCCCAGGAGGGCGAGCTGGCCCAGGCTGCACGTTCCGCCGGTTTGGCCGTGGCCATTGTGGGCATCGTCGACCGCGCATACCAGGAAGACGGCACGTTGGTTCCCCGCAGCCAGCCCGGCGCCGTACTACACGATCCCTCGGCCATTGTGGAGCGAACGGTCCGCATGGTGTGCGAAGGCAAGATCCGCTGCGCCAACGGCACCGACATCGACATTTCCACGGACACCGTCCTGCTTCATGGGGACAATCCAGGCGCCGTCGAACTCGCCCGGCTCATCCGCTCGGAACTCATCTCGGCCGGCGTCCGGATCGCCCCGTTGGCAGAGGTCATGGATGCCAAGAGGAAGGCGGCCTGACATGTCCGTTCTCACTGCGGCTCCCACTGAGATCTACGAATCCGGAGACTCCGCACTGCGCGTCGTCGCACTTGCTGAAGCAACTGAGGACAACTGGCAGACAGTCCACCGTCTTGCGGACTGGCTCGAGAGCTGTGGTGCCGAGGGCCTTCACGGCGCGGTACCCACCTACGATTCCGTGCTGGTGGAATTCGACCCCGTCCTGGTATCGGCGCGCCAGGTTCGCGCGTTCGTCAAGCTGGGACTCCTCGAAATGGGCCGTTCCGCCGGCGCCGCAACGGCGCCCCGTGAGTTTGATGTCCCGGTGGTATACGGGGGCGAATATGGTCCAGATCTGGAGAAAGTAGCCGAATACCAGGGCATCGACACGGAGGAAGTCATCCGCCTCCACACCGAAAAGACGTACACGGTCCGATGCCTGGGTGCTCCTGCCGGCTCGCCCATGATGGACGGCCCCGCGTTCCCCAAGCCTGTGCCGCGCCTCAAGGATCCGCGGCTCAGCGTCCCGGCAGGAGCAGTGGCAGTGGCAGGACGCCAAGCCGTCATCGCTCCCGCGGCTGCGCCGGGTGGTTGGTGCGTCATCGGGCAAACCCCTTTGACCGTCCTGAACATTCGCCGTGAACCGCTGGTCCCCTACAGGCCCGGAGATTTTCTCCGGTTCCGTCGGATCGAGGCCGGAGATTTCGACTCGTACGTCGGCAGGGAATTGGAACCACGGCCATGAGCGGGCGCATTCTCATCCAGCAACCCGGTAACGCCGTGGTCACAGACCTTGGCCGGTTCCGCGGACCTCGCTTTGGACTGCCGGTCAACGGTGCCCTGGACCAGTATTCGGCCCGGGCCGCCAACATCCTGGCAGGCAACCTGGACAACGATCCCCTAGTGGAGATCACGGCCCTCGACTTCAGGATGAAGGCCCACTCCGACATCCTGATCGCTGTTACGGGGGCTCCGCTGACACTCACCGTCGGAGGGCGTCCATGCAGCCAGTGGGAACCGGTTTCGGTCCGTTCCGGCGAGACGGTGTCCATCCGGGGAATCAACCGCGGCCTCCGTGCATACCTGGCCATTCACGGCTCGGTTGAGGTACCTACGTTGTTGGGCAGTTGTGCTCCGGACACCGTTGTGGGCTTCGGGCTGCAGCTCAAGGAAGGAACCACACTCCTCAACCGCCGCAGCGTGGGCCCTGTCCGCCAACCGTACTTCGACCTTCCACTCTTCCGCCTTGGCCTTGAACGGCCGAACATCGGGTCGGAACTGCTGGTCGACGTGACAGACGGACCGGATGTCGCCGACTTCGGTGATTCCGGCGAGTTGCTCTTCACTTCGGAGTACGCCGTGAGTGGCCGGAGCAATCACATCGGGCTGAGGCTCGGCGGTGAACTTCCGGAAAGAACCTCAAGTGGTGAAGTGCTTTCACGCGGGGTGCCGGTGGGCGCCGTCGAGGTTCCCTCACGGGAAGAACTGCTGGTACTGCACCGGGGACGCGGCGTCACTGCCGGATATCCAGTCCTCGCTGTGGTCACCAGTAATGGCCTGGATGTCCTTGCTCAAGCCCGCCCGGGCGACAAGGTCCACTTCAGGAAAACAACAGTGGCGGAGGCAACTTCCGCCCATCGGCGCTCGCGGGCGCAGCTTGAAACACTCCGCGAATCCGTCAACACAGTCTTCGGACTACTTGGCATTGGATGCCGACCCCAGTGGCAGGACCTCCCGGTTGCGGCATGCAGCTAAAAACCTGTCCTCAAAACCAAGGCGTTGCTACGCTCAACATCAAGAAGGAAATGTCATGACCGCAAACACCAACGCTGCACCAGTGCAGCATGAACGGCTCACGGGCCGTCAAACGCGCAAGGTTGTCACCGCAGGCTGCGTTGGCATCTTCGTGGAACTCTATGACAACGGCATCTTCGCCTTCATGGCCGGAACGCTTGCCTTGGTGTTCCTCGCCCCGGGCAACCCGGACAACGCCCTGTTGTTCGTCTTTGCCGGCTACGCAGTATCGTTCTTCGTCCGGCCCCTTGGCGCAGTAGTTTGTGGCTATCTGGGCGACCGGATCGGCAGGCAAAAGCTACTGGTCTTCGTGATTCTCTTGATCAGCGTGGCCACCGCCGGGATCGGCGTCTTGCCCACCTACGCGGCCATCGGCGTCGCGGCCCCTGTGCTGCTGGTCCTCTTGCGGATGCTGCAGGGCTTCTCCGTTGGCGGCGAGGCCGCCGGAGCCATGACCTTCCTGGCTGAGCACGCCCCCGAGGGCAAGCGCGGCATCATCACCTCCTACGCGCAGATCGCATCGTTCGCAGCCCTGCTCACCGGTACCCTTGTGGCGTTCTCCATGTCTCCGTGGCTCACCCAGGCTGCCATCGACGGCGGCGGCTTCGGCTCCTTCGCGTGGCGCGTCCCGTTCCTGGTCGCCATTCCCATGGGCGTCATCGGCTTTTACATCCGCAAGGCCATCAGCGACACCCCCAACTTCGTCAAGCTCAAGGAAGAGGGCGGCCTTTCCAAGAACCCGCTCAAGGAAGCCTTCAAGTCCGCTGAACACCGCCGGGCAATGGTTCTGGCCCTCTTCATCCCGCTCATGAACGGCTCCGGCTACTACGTCCTGTTCTCCTACATGCCCACGTTCCTCAAGGGCAAGCAGCTGAACTTCACTATCGGCGAGGCGCTGTTCATCACCGCCTGCAGCCTGGTTGTCATCTGCATCGCCATTCCCTTCATGGGCGCCCTGTCCGACCGCATCGGCCGCAAGAAGGTCATCGCCGGCTCCGCCATCGCCATGACCATCCTGGGCATCCCGTCCTACGCCCTCATCGCAACAGGAAACATGGGCCTGGCTATCCTTGGCGCCTCCATCATGGCCATTGTCTTCGCTGGCCACACGGCAGTTATCCACATCCTGATCGTTGAGCTGTTCCCCACCAGGGTCCGGTATTCCGCCTACGGCCTCGGCTACAACATCTCCTCGGCTCTCTTCGGCGGAACGGCCCCGTTGCTGATGACCTGGCTCATCAGCAGCACCGGAAACATCTACATGCCCGCCTTCTACGCGGTCATCACGGCCCTCGGCACGCTTGCAGCCGTGAGCACGGTCAAGGACCGGGCCCACGAACCCCTGCGCGACGCTTAACCGCCACTGTGACCTCCGGGCACACTTCGTGCCCTCCATTCCCCACCTTTTGGAGAAGTAATGTCTTTTTCCGACTACAACACTGCCCTCGTCACCGGAGCGTCAACCGGTATGGGTGCCGCGATTACCGAGCGGCTGGCCAAAAGGGGCCTGACCGTTCATGCCGTGGCCCGCAACGAGGAACGCCTCAGTGAATTGGCCGATCGTACGGGAGCCATCCCCCACGTAGTGGACCTGACCGACACGGCAGCCCTGGCCGCCGTCGTGAGTGACCTGAAGGTCGACGTCCTGGTCAACTGTGCCGGGGTTTCCCGGCCGGGGAACCTCCTCGACTCATCCGAGCAGGACATCGACGAGCTCATTGACGTCAACCTTCGAGGCCTGCTTCAGCTCACGCGGCTGGTCCTGCCGGGGATGGTGGAGCGCGACCTCGGCCACATCATCAACATCAGTTCCATCGCCGGCGTCTACAACTTCTACGGCCACACGGTCTACCACGCCACCAAGGCGGCGGTGCACCAAATCTCCCGGCAGCTCAGGAATGACACGGTTGGCAAGCGCATCCGCGTGACGGAGATCTGCCCCGGCCGGGTGGAAACCGAGATCTTCGGCCGGAACATGGGTGGCACGCCTGAAGCCATGGAAGAAGCATGGAAGACGTACTACGAAGGCTACGAGTCGCTGACCACCGACGACATCGTCAACGCCCTCGACTACGCCGTCGAAACCCCGCGCCACGTCAACGTGGGCATGCTTGAGCTCATGCCCACGTTCCAGGTCCCCGGTGGTCTTACCTTCGACCGGCGCTAATCGCCGCCCCGCCTGAGGCGCCGCGCCCCGTCCCGGGCAGCCCAAAGGTTCCGATGACATCACTCCCGTCACCGGAAATACAAGCTGGCGGCCGCGAATTTCGCGGCCGCCAGCACCCGTTTTCCGGGAGTGTCAACGAGAAGGGCGACGCGCGCCCTGGTTCCTGGCAAGCTTTTTGGAGGGCCCGACGTCGGGCGCTCAGTCCTCGTGGAGCGCTTGCGTCAGGTGGTGCGTGGGGATGCGGTCGCGGTCGTAGGTGATTTCCGTGTAGCCGTGCGGTTCCGGCCGGCCGTCGTGCCCGAGGTTGACGAAGACGATTTCCTCGATGGTCAGGATGCTCTCGCGAGTGATCATGTTGCGCACCTCCGCCCGCATGGTCAGTGAGGTCCGGCCGAAACGGACTGCCGTCAGGCCCATTTCCACCAGATCGCCCTGGACGGCTGAGCTCACGAAGTTGATTTCGGAGATGTACTTGGTGACGGCGCGGCCGTTTCCAAGCTGGAGGATCGCGTAGATTGCCGCTTCCTCGTCGATCCATTTCAGCAGGCTTCCACCGAACAGAGTGCCGTTGGCGTTGAGGTCCTCCGGACGTACCCATTTGCGGGTCCGGAACGTGATGTCAGCCTTTTCCATAATGCGAGATTAGCCGAGGCCGGGCGCCCGCGTCTTGTACAGCGTGCCATGCTTGGCGGGACTCCGTAACATGGATAGGGTGCACCCGGTTCAGGGCACAACACGACACACGCCGATTCGCGCACCATGCGGCACACCGGGAACGCGCTGGAGGAACCATGAAGATCGACAAGACCCACCGTAGTGCTGGCCTGACCGCCAGGCATTCCGGCTGGAACCGCTGACCATGCCACCGTTGGACGTTGTGATGGGCGCCTGGTCAATGAATTGGCCTGCCTTGGTCATTCTTGTTGCCGCCGTAATCCTGTATTCAAAGGGCCTGGTTGCCGCCAAGCGCCGGGAGATCCGCTGGCCTTTGTGGAATTCCTTTGCCTTCTTTGCCCTTGGACTCGGCAGTTTCGCTGCCCTCAGCTTTGGATTCCCGGGCACCTACAGCCACGACCTGCGGTGGGCTTTCACCCTCAAAGTGACGTCTTACCTGTTTGTGGTACCGCTGTTGATCGGCCTGGGAAAGCCGCTAACGCTGGCAAGGCAGACCCTGGGCCCAGTGGGTGCAGAACGGGTGGAAGCGATTCTCCGGCACAGGCTGGTCCGGATGCTCAGTAACACACTCGTGGCGGCGCTTCTGGGGCTCGCCATGTTCACGGTGTTCTTGACCCCGCTGTTCCATGTGCTCCGGACCAACCCGGCCGCCGACATCATGCTGACTTTGCTGGTCCCTGTCATGGGCCTCCTCATGACGGTTCCGATCATGGAAGACGGCGCAGGACGCACTGGATCACTCATTGTGGTCGAGTTCATTTTCGTATTCATCGAGCTGCTCGCCGACGCCGTGCCGGGCGTCCTGATGCGGCTCAGCCCGGGAATTCTCGACGGCGCCACCTCAGTTTTGGGCAATCAACCAGGCTGGTTCCCATCACCGCTGCGCGACCAGCAACTCGCCGGGGACCTGATGTGGTTCCTCGCGGAGATCGTGGACCTTCCCCTCATCATCCTGATGTTTGTCCGGTTCTCCCGTAGCGACAAACACGAGGCCAAGAGCTTCGACGACCTGAGCGATGAAGAAATCGAAGCCCTGAATCGGGCACATCTGGCCCAGGGCGGACGCACCTTGGATTGATCTGGCGGGGTCCTTAGGCCATCGCGGTGTGCGATGCGCTATGCGAATCGATCGGCTTCGCGTAACACTGCGAGTGGCTGACGCCGATGTACGGACCGAAGTTGGGCACTGCGGCGAAGCCGGCGCTTTCGTAGAAGCTGCGACCATCCGACTGGGCCGATCCCGCTTCCGCTGTGATCACGCTGAAGCCGTGGGAGTGCGCTTGCGCTTCCAGCGCGGCCAGGATGGAGCTCGCCACTCCCGAACCCCTGGCGTAAGGGACAACGTAGAGGCGTTTGATTTCTGCAGTCTCAGCGTCCAAGATCCGCAGGCCGCCGCAACCCAGGGGCTGTCCAGAGCACTTTTCGTAAGCCACGACGAAAACGGCAGTATCAGCTTCCGATGGTGCGGGTCCGGGCTCGTGGTCTGAGTTGCCGAATCGCGCGTCCAGTTCCGCTTGCTGGGCGGCGCGGAGGTCTGCACCCACTGGGTTGGCCCAGGTGACCTGTTTGATGTTGAGCCGCGGATTGGTCTGCATCGGAACCTCTTTCGCCGGAGGGGGTTATGCAAATCAAGCCTAAGAAGCGGGGGTTACCGCGGTGTTTCCTCCGCGTAAGCGTCCGGAGAAATACCGGCGCGTGGGGCTGATCTTCAGACGGGCGTTATTCGAGGGCGTCGCCCGTGGGATCCTCTGCCGTCCGGTCGGCCAAGGCAAGTCCGCCCACAGGGCTTTGGTCCCAATGCAGCAGACGCCAGCCACTCTCCGGGTCGCCTTCGAGCACCACGATTCCGGTGTTCTGCAGCTGGTGGGTGGCGGCGAACTCGCGGCCGACATCGACTGCGCGGCGCCCGGCCCAGCAACGGATCGCGGCACCATGGCTGACCACGACGGCGGTCTCGTCGCCCGCCGCCGCCACCTTGGCGATGGCTGCGTCGTAACGGGCGAAGAACTCGTGACCGTTACCCGCTCCTGGCATGCGGACGTCCAATTCGCCGTCGGTCCAGGCAAAAACCGTGCTCATGTACCGGTGGTGCGATTCGTGGTCGGTGAGCTTCTCCAAAGCACCCGCCTCGACCTCCTGCAGACCCTCCAACACGGTGGTCTCGAGTCCCAGGGCTTTGGCGAGCGGGGCGGCGGTCAGTTGGGTGCGGATCAGGGTGGACGCATAGATGGCCGTGATGTCTTCGTTGGCAAGGGATGCAGGGAGTGCGGCGGCTTGACGCTCGCCCAGTTCAGTCAGCCCCGGACCGGGAAACGCTGTGTCCAATTGGCCCAAGACGTTTCCGGGGGTTTGCCCGTGGCGGATAAGCAAGAGCCTCATGCTGACACAGTCCTAACAGTCGATTCGGAAATGCCGGGTCCACGCGGCGTTGCGACCCGGTGACTTTCAGCCAATCAGGCACGGCAGCCAAGCGCTGCCAGACACGCCGATCGGTCGGCAGCGCAGCCGGCGAGCGACCCGAGCAGGCGCCGACGGTGGGCAAGAACTCGGTGCCCTGGCCCGCCGTCGAACGGCTGTCACCGTTTCTGCAGCGCTGTGTTCTACTTCAGGTGGTCCACAAGCTGATTGGCGATACCGGTGTACTTTCCCGGAGTCAGGGCCAGCAGCCGTGCCTCGGCCTCGGGGGACAACCCCAAGCCGGAGACGAACTCCTGCATACGGACGGCGTCGACACGCTGGCCGCGGGTGAGATCCTTGAGACGCTCGTACGGGTTCTCCATGCCCTCAACGCCGGCGATGGCCTCCGCCCGCATGACCATTTGGATGGCTTCGCCCAGGACTTCCCAGTTGGTGTCGAGATCGGCCGCCAATACCTCCTCGGCAACGTCCAGGGCCTTCAGTCCCTTGGCGACATTTGAGATTGCAAGAAGCGAGTGCCCGAATGCGACGCCGATGTTGCGCTGCGAGGAGGAGTCTGTGAGGTCTCGCTGCCACCGGGAAGTCACCAGGGTGGCGCCCAGAGTGTCCAACAACCCGTTGGAGATCTCAAGGTTGGCCTCGGCGTTTTCGAAGCGGATCGGGTTGACCTTGTGCGGCATGGTGGAGGACCCGGTGGCGCCTGCGACCGGGATCTGGCGGAAGTATCCGATGGAGATGTAGCTCCAGATGTCCGTGCAGACGTTGTGGAGGATGCGGTTGAAACGCGCAACGTCGGCGTAGAGCTCGGCCTGCCAATCGTGGCTCTCGATCTGGGTGGTCAGCGGGTTCCAGGTCAGGCCCAAGCCCTCAACGAAGGACTGGGCTATTGCCTGCCAGTCGGCACCCGGAACGGAAGCGACGTGCGCCGCGTACGTGCCGGTGGCGCCGTTGATCTTGCCTAGGTATTGCGTCCTGGAAACGCGGTCCAGCTGGCGGTTCAGGCGATGCGCGATGACTGCCAGTTCCTTGCCCAATGTGGTGGGCGTGGCGGGCTGGCCGTGCGTGCGGGAAAGCATGGGGACGGCGCGGTTTTCCTCGGCCATCGCTTCGATCTGCCTCACCAAGGCGCCGGCCGCGGGTAGCCAGACATCCTCCACGGCGCCCTTGACGCCCAAGGCGTAGGAGAGGTTGTTGATGTCTTCCGAGGTGCAGCCGAAGTGCACCATCGCGGTCAGGTTCTCGATACCGATCGCGGGAAGGCGACGGCAGATGTAGTACTCAACAGCCTTCACGTCGTGGACTGTGACTGCTTCGATTTCGGCGAGTTCCGTGACCGAAGCGGCGTCGAACTCGGTGACGATGCCGCGCAGCTTCTCCTGCTGTTCGGGGGCCAGGGGGCCGGCGCCAGGGAGCACATTGTTGCCTGTCAGATGGATGAGCCACTCGACCTCGACGGCCACACGGTCGCGGTTGAGGGCGGCCTCGGAAAGGTAGTCGACCAGGGGAGCGACGGCGGACTGGTACCGGCCGTCCAGCGGGCCAAGGGCGATCGGCTCCGGCGAAGCGGCAAGGGCCAGGCGTCCAGAGGGCGTACGGGTAACAGCGGCGGCGACGGTTTCAGGCATGAGGCAATTCTTTCATGAACTCGCTCTGCGTCATTAAGCGGTCCTTCTCTATGTGCAAAACCACTCGGCTTCCCCTCCACAACTATGTTTCCGGCAGTTTGTCCACATAGCCCATCAAGGCGGTTCCGCACCCACGGCAGCTCAACGTAACGTCGGTGCCACGACATCAACTTGGACCTACAGGAGGACTACGTCATGAGCGTCATTCAGGTGGCGGCCGGGGGACCGGATCTGGATTCCCAGCTAAGTGTTTCGCGTGGAGCGGAGGTGCAGCAGCTCGGATGGCGGATGACCGCCTGCGCAGACCGGGCCGACGCCGTGCTTGGCAAGCTGGCCCAGCTGCAACTGGACCGCTGGGAGTCGCCCGCGGGCCGTGCCTACAGGACCACTGTCGCTTTGCAGGCTGCGTCCCTGCGAAGCGGGCGCGATGCCTTGCGCGAGGCAGCCGCGGTGACTCTTCGGCATTCCCAGAATGTGGCATCGAGCGGCCAGCCGGGCTTCTGATGGTCGAGATCGCTCCCGTCGGCGGGGGTGGGTCGCCCCGCCCCAAAGCACCCGAGCCGGACGGCCCACTGCGAATTCGTGGCGGTGTCGGCGGAATCAATTTCCAATTCGAGGAGCTCCTTGCTGGCGCAACCGCGCTGGACGAGCTCGTGCACCAACTGCAGGCCATTGAAATAGAGGCCGAGGCGGTGCGGGTGGCTCTCTTTCCATATCAAGCCTCCTTCTACACAAGCGGAAGCAACGCCATCATCGCAGTCGGGGAAAGTGGCCGGGACATCGGGCGGGTTCGTGAGCAGCTTCAGCGAATTGGCAGCGATGTCAGGGCAAGCCACCGTGAATATGAGTTTGCGGAATCACATGCGGCGATCCGCCTTCGAATGGGCTTGGGAATGCCAGTCCTTGGGGCCGGTCCGAATCCGCTGGACCTTGGCTGGCGGGGCGCAACGGAAGGAGTCGTCCGGGATTTGACCCGGATATTGGAACTGATGATGGGGTTGCCCCCGGTGGCGGCCAACCTTGTAGGGGCCATGGTTGGCCCCACCGACGTCGGCGCCGTTTTGAGAGCCATCGTAGCTACCCCTGGGTTGGCGTTCCTGAGGCCACGTCCCATCAACGTCAGTCGAGGGGAGACCACCACGAAAAGCATGGACCTGTCGGCTCCAGGATTGCTCCGCGAGCTAGGGCGTGTCTCAGCTAGTTCGGAGGGCGAAATTGAAGTAGCGCAAGTAGATAAGGACGGAGAACGGGCATGGGTGGTGTTGATTCCGGGTACTCAACCGGGCAATCCGCCAGGGGGTAGTAATCCATTGGATGAGGCCGGCATTGCCGAAGCACTGGGCTACGAGTCGGCGGAAACCAGCAAGGCCATCCGTCAGGCGCTGCGTGAGGCAGGTGCTGCTGCGGGCGAGTCGGTGGTGGCGGTGGGCCACAGCCAGGGCGGGATCCATGCAATGAACCTGAGCAAGGACAAGGCGTTCCTCGACGAGTACCACCTCAAGTTTGTGGTGACGGCAGGATCACCTGTCGGGGGCATCACGCCGCGAGAGGGTACCGGCAGCTTGCACTTGGAGCACAAAGACGACTGGGTGCCAGGTGCCGACGGCAAAGCCAATGCTGATACCAAGGACAGGGTCACGGTCACCATGACCAATCCGCTGAGCCTGGCCCCAGGGGAAGACCCAGGCCGCCTAGGTCCCGCACATAAGCTCTCGCACTACGAGGAAGGGGCGAAGCTGGTGCAGCTTAGTTCCGATCCTTCCCTTGCGGCGTCCACCACGACTCTTGGCGGGATACTGGGCGCTGGCGGAATGGCCAAGGTCAGCAGGTTCAAATTGGGTCGTGAAGCTCCCCAGCCTGCACGGGTTCCGGGTCCCCACGTGCCTGTGCCCTCCCGATCGATGCCCGCTCCGAGAGTCCAGCCGCCCGTTCCGTCAGATTTCCGCTCCGGATCGGGAGCCCGGTGAGGAAGGCCGCCGAAAAGGCTGGCTCAAATCCTCCTAGCGCCTGTTAGCGCCCGGAATCCAGCTAGCCACGACCGAGATCAGGCTGATGATGATAGCGGCGAGAACTGCGGTCCAGAAGAAGCTATCGATTGTGAGGTGTACCGGCGTGTAGCTGCTCAGCCAAGCTGTCAGCGACAGCATGGCCGCGTTGATGACAATCGTGAACAAGCCGAGAGTCAGGATTGTGATTGGAAGGGAGAGCAGCTTGACCAATGGCCGGACAAAGGCATTGACGATGCCAAAAATGAGCCCTATGAAGAGATACGCAAGAACCACGCCCAAGGTATCGCTGCCTTGTGTGACCCCCGCGTTGTTGACTGCGTTGGTGGTTGCCGAGGTGGAAATATCCATCCCAGGCAGAATCCAGCTGGCAACCCAGATGGCCAGCCCGTTGATCAGGACACGCACAATGAATGAACCCATGCGCCCATGCTTTCACATGCGCAGACCGGAAAGCCCACCCTCACGTCTCGAATGCCTACAAGTAGGCTGGTGCCATGAATTCTTCTGACAACGCACCGGAGGGCGTGCGTCCCCGCCCGGTTGTGGACAGGCTCCCCAAATATGCGGCAGGCAAGCCTCCCACAGCCATAGAAGGCCTGACCAGCTACAAACTGTCTTCCAACGAAAACCCGTTGCCCCCGATCCCCGCTGTGCTCCAGGCCATTGCCGATCAGTCGGACATCAACCGGTACCCGGACCCTCTCTCCACCAAGCTGCGCACGGCGCTCGCCGAATTTCTAGGAATCCCCGCGGACGACGTCGTCACGGGAGCCGGAAGCCTCGGGGCCCTGAACCAGATTCTTTCCACGTTTGCAGGACAGAACCACGACGGCAAAGCCGATGAGGTCATCTACGCCTGGCGCTCCTTCGAGGCATACCCCATCTGCGTGGGGTTGGCCGGTGCTGAGAGTGTCCAGATCCCTTTGCTTTCCGACGGACGCCACGACCTCGAGGCCATGGCAGCTGCTGTCACAGTCCGCACTAAGGTGATTTTGCTTTGCACGCCGAACAACCCCACGGGTCCCATCCTCACTGCGGAGGAAACGGAGCGGTTCATCCAATCGGTGCCTGCTGGCGTGGTTGTGGTTATCGATGAGGCCTACCAGGAGTTCGTTCGGGACCAGAACGCCGTGGACGGCATCAAGCTGTACAGCAAGTACCCCAACGTGGTTGTCCTCCGCACGTTCTCCAAGGCCCACGGGCTTGCAGGGCTGCGCGTTGGATACAGCGTTGCCGGTCCGGATCTCACCCAGCACCTGCGAGTCGCGGCCACGCCATTTGCGGTGTCACAGATAGCTGAACGCGCCGCTATTACCTCCTTGGAGAATTTCGACCAGGTTGTTGAAAGGGTACAAAGCCTGGTTGATGAGCGGGACCGGGTGACGGCCGGGCTCCGGGAGTTGGGATGGTTCGTCCCTGAGGCCCAGGGCAACTTCGTCTGGTTGAATCTGGGAGGGAACAGCGCCGAATTCGCCGCCCTGGCAGGCGAACGGGCGTTGTCCGTGCGTGCTTTCGGCAACGAAGGCGTCCGGGTCAGCATCGGAGAGGTTGAGGCCAACACCCGATTCCTGGAGCTCTGTGCGTCCTATACAAAAGCGCCGCAGGCTTCCTAGCGGTTAACAAATGCCCCTGCGTCCCTTACTGCGGATAAAGTAAGGGACGAAAGCCAAGATATGCCGATTCCGGAATGCATTCCGGAATCGGCATATATCAGCGAAATATTTGCTCAGCGTCGGGCTGAAGCAGGCAAGGAGACGGAATGGGCGCAACTCAATTGCCCACCCCCGGGACCAACGGGACGGGACTGGACCTTCAGTCTCCTGCGGGAGGAGCTTCCAGCGATCCCGCAGCCGAGATGATCCAGCTGCTGGGGCCGGACGGCAAGCTAGGAACCGATCCTGTCTTCTCGGACTATGCCAAACGCCTTGAGCCGGAGCATCTGCGCGGTTTCTACGCCGACATGGCCAAGGTCCGCCGTTTCGATCAGGAGGCCACCGCACTCCAGCGGCAAGGCGAGCTGGCCCTTTGGGTCCCCTTGACCGGCCAGGAAGCCGCCCAGATCGGCTCCGGACGGGCCACCCAGCGCCAGGACTACATCTTCCCCACTTACCGTGAGCATGGCGTCGCGTTGACCCGCGACGTGGATCTGGCCGAGCTCCTGAAGCTGTTCCGCGGAATTTCGAATGGCGGCTGGGATCCCACTGAGAACAACTTCCATCTCTATACCCTGGTGCTGGCCGCCCAGACGCTGCATTCAGTTGGCTACGCCATGGGAATCCAGCGGGACCAGAAGTTCGCGGAAGCCAACGGCTCCAACGATCCGAAAGCTGCTGTCGTGGCCTATTTCGGCGACGGCGCAAGCTCCGAAGGCGACGTCCATGAATCCATGGTCTTCGCGGCGTCCTACAACGCTCCGGTGGTGTTCTTTTGCCAGAACAACCACTGGGCCATCTCGGTCCCCACTGAGGTCCAGACCAAGGTTCCCCTTTTCAACCGGGCCAAGGGATACGGCTTCCCCGGCATCCGAGTGGACGGTAACGACGTCATCGCAGTCCATGCTGTCACCGAATGGGCTCTCGAGCATGCACGCGAAGGCCGTGGTCCTGTGCTCATTGAGGCATATACATATCGTGTCGGCGCGCACACAACGGCGGACGACCCCACCAAGTACCGCGAATCCGCCGAAGAGACCGCTTGGCGCGGCAAGGATCCGCTGGATCGCCTCGAGAAGTACCTACGCAACGAGGGCCTTGCCGACGAAGCTTTCTTTGAGCAAGTCAAGGTTGACGGAGACAAACTCGCAGCCCACGTCCGCAGCACCACCCAAAGCTTGAAAGGCCCTAACTTCCGCGAGTCATTCGCCGGAGTCTATGCCGAGCCGCACCCTCTGGTGGCCGAGGAACTTGCATGGTTCGAGGAATACTCCGCCGGATTCGAAGGCGACCACGAAGACGGAGGCAAGTAACTGATGACCACCATGACCATTGCCAAGGCCATCAACGAAGGCTTGCGTGCCTCGCTCACCAATAACCCTAAGTCCCTGCTCATGGGTGAAGACATCGGGCCGCTGGGCGGGGTCTATCGCGTGACTGACGGACTTATCAGGGACTTCGGCGCAGACCGGGTAGTTGATACCCCCCTTGCAGAGTCGGGCATCATCGGCACCGCTATTGGTCTTGCCTTGCGCGGCTACCGTCCCATCTGCGAAATCCAGTTCGATGGTTTCGTTTTCCCCGGCTTCAACCAGATCACCACGCAACTGGCCAAGATGCACTCGCGCAGCGGCGGCAAACTGACCGTTCCCGTGGTCATCCGCATCCCCTACGGCGGCGGCATTGGCTCGATCGAACATCACTCAGAATCGCCTGAGGCCCTGTTCGCCCACACGGCCGGCCTGCGCATCATCACCCCGTCCAACGCACACGACGCCTACTGGATGATCCAGCAAGCCGTCGACTGCACGGACCCGGTGATTTTCTTCGAACCCAAGCGCCGTTACTGGCTCAAAGGCGAGGTAGATACCGAAAACCCCGGACCGGCGTCGGACCCGTTCCTGGCGCACGTCCTCCGCGAAGGTTCCGACGCCACCATCGTGGCATACGGTCCGCTGGTTCCCGTTGCGCTGGCCGCCGCAGCAGCGGCGGAAGAGGACGGGCACAGCGTTGAAGTGATCGATCTCCGCTCGATTTCCCCCATCGACTTCGACACCGTCACTGATTCCGTCAAGAAGACGGGCCGCTTGATCGTTGCGCACGAGGCGCCGACGTTCGGTGGTATCGGGGGCGAGATCGCTGCGCGGATCAGTGAACGTGCGTTCCTGCACCTTGAGGCCCCGGTCATCCGGGTGGGCGGTTTCCACATGCCGTATCCCGTGGCCAAGGTGGAGGAGGACTACTTGCCGGATATCGACAAGATCCTTGAAGCACTGGACCGTTCCCTGGCCTACTAGCCGCCGCTGATTGCACCCTCCGCCACACGGACGGGCCAGCCGAAATCGAGGACCTAAGTGACTGTTAAGAAATTCAACCTGCCGGATGTCGGCGAAGGCCTGACCGAGGCAGAAATTGTCTCCTGGAAGGTCAAACCCGGGGACACCGTGGCCATCAACGACGTCATCTGCGAGATCGAAACCGCCAAGTCCCTCGTGGAATTGCCTTCCCCATACGCAGGCACGGTGGCGGAATTGCTCGTCCCTGAGGGGATCACGGTTGAAGTAGGAACCGCGATCATCGGCATCTCGGACGATGCCTCGGATGAGGCGGTGCCCGCATCGGCACCCGCTGCGCCGTACGCCGCGCAGCCTGCAGCTCCGGCCGCCGAACAAGTCCTCGAGGCCTCGATGTACGGCAAGCTGCCCGAAGACCCCGGAACGTCCGACGGCGGTCCGGCGGGCGGTCCGCTGGTGGGCTCCGGTCCCAAGGCCGACGCCGTCAAACGCCGCCCGCGTAAGCGCCCGGAAGTCGTCGCCTCCGTTACTGCGGCCGCCTCGGCTGCGCCCACCGCCTCTGCGACACTTGCAGCCGAGCAGTCGTCGTCGGCCCCTGCCGTCGAACCCGCAGCGCCGGCGCACGCCGTCGAGCAGCCCGCGGCCGCGACCCGAGGAGCCGCGTCCCAAGAAGCCGCGACCCAGGCGCCGGGCCTCACGGGCCTTGGTGCAACCGTCAGCGGCATCGTCAACCGCGTCCTGGCCAAGCCTCCGGTGCGCAAGATCGCCCGCGACCTGGGCATTGACCTGGCCGATGTCGTTCCCACGGGTGCCCGAGGTGAAGTGACTCGCGAGGATTTGGTCAGCTACCAGGGGCAGCGCGATGCCGAGGTGGATCAAGCCGACAAGTTCTGGGGTGCGTCCAAGAAACCGCAGGATCAGCGTGTGGAACGGATTCCCGTCAAGGGCGTCCGTAAGGCCACAGCCAAGGCCATGGTGGAATCCGCCTTCACGGCCCCGCACGTGAGTATCTTCGTGGACGTCGATGCCAGCCGGACCATGGAATTCGTCAAGCGCCTCAAGGCCTCAAGGGACTTTGAGGGCATCAAGGTGTCGCCGTTGCTGATCCTTTCCAAGGCTGTCATCTGGGCCGCGGCCCGCAACCCTAGCGTCAATGCCACCTGGGTGGAGAACGCCGACGGCAACGGCAATGCGGAGATCCACGTCAAGCACTACATGAACCTGGGAATTGCGGCCGCCACTCCGCGCGGGCTCATGGTGCCGAACATCAAGGATGCGCAGGACCTTTCCCTCAAGGAACTGGCCCTCGCGCTCAACGAGCTAGCCAGTACGGCGCGCGCGGGCAAGACCCAGCCTGCGCAGATGCAGGGTGGCTCGCTGACCATCACCAACGTCGGCGCCTTGGGCATCGACACCGGAACGCCTATCATCAACCCGGGCGAGGTGGCGATCGTCGCATTCGGCACCATCAAGCAAAAGCCTTGGGTGCTGGATGGCGAAGTCATCCCTCGCTGGATCACGACCCTGGGCGGCTCGTTCGACCACCGGGTGGTGGACGGGGACCTCTCCGCCCGCTTCATGGCCGACGTCGCGTCCATCCTCGAAGAGCCGGCGCTGCTGCTTGACTGAGCGGCGCGGCGTTGGCGGCAGGCAGCGCGGCGTTGGGCGACGGCAGCGCGATCTTGAGGCCCGCGGAGGAAGTGCCAAGCCGGCGGCCAGGCCCGCCTCCAGTTTCCGGCACCGCGTTGCGCGGATCCTGACCGAGGTCTTCCAGCCGCCCGCCGTGGTGTCCATCTTGCTGCTCATCAGCCCAGCTGTGGAACCGGGTTTCCCGGGGACAATATGGTTCGGGGTCCTTGGGGCACTCTTTGTGTGCGTACTGCCGCTTGCCTATGTGCTGGTCTTGGTGAGGCTCGGCAAACTGAGTGACCACCACGTCAGCGACCGCGAGGAGCGTGCTCGCTTACTGATGCTTGCCCTGGTGTCCGTGGTTCTCGGACTGCTTGTACTCAACCTCATCCACGCCCCGACCAGCGTCTCAGTAATGATCCTTGCCCTGATTGGTGGGATCGCGGCGTTGGCCGCGGTCAGCCTCGTGTGGAAGATGAGCGGTCATGCCTCGGCAATCTCCGCTGCCGCAGTCATTGCGGCGCTGATGTTCGGACCGGCGTGGCTGCCGCTACTGCTTCTGGTGCCCGCCGTCGGCTGGTCCCGGGTGGTGCTGCGGGACCATACCCGCGGCCAGGTCATCGCCGGTTCGTTGTTCGGCGGGGTGTTCATCGCGGGCCTTTGGTGGGTCCTGCGGAGTTGGCTGATCTAGTAAGACGTGTAGCTGACCGCGAGATCGCGCAATTGCTGGTCGCTCATGCCGCCGATCATTCCAAATGACAGCACCATGGCCAGGGCACCAACGGCCAACATGGCGGAACCAACCACAAGCAACAACTTCCAGTCCGAACGCATGATGCTGCGGAACGTCTCAGGCATCTGCAGCAGCGGGGAAATCATGTTCGGAGCGCTGTCTACGGAGCCGTCGTCGAGAAGTGCCACGATGCGATCATTCGCGCGGTCGAAGCGCATGGCGCTGATGTGGTTGCCGTGGCGGGCGAGCAGAATGTCGTGTCCGACGCGCTGGCGCGGCTGCAGAGTAAGCAAAAGGGATCCCCTACGGGTTGTTGTGATGGGCGGCTCGCGCCCTTGGGGGCCACTCCGATTTTACCGGCGGCATCCTAGCCACACGGCCCAAATCGGGGTGAGACCGCCCACCACAACGCGTGATCCCCGTCTAATGCCTTGCTGCGGCTTAGGGTTCGTCCGTCTTGGCGATGTAGACGTCGCACGGAGCATTGTGGGCCACCGTGTTGGCAACGCTGCCAAGCACGCGTGCCAGTCCTTGCATGCGACGGTTGCCGACGACGATCAAACGCGCCCCGACGCGTTCGGCCTCGCGGATCAATGCTTCTCCGGGCTTGCCGCGTGCTGCTGTGTAGGTGATTTCAAGCTGGTCACTGTTGAGCTTGCCGGCAACTCCGCGGGCAACCTTCTCGGCGTCGTCGGCGTCAGAGACGATCCACCGGTCGCTGCCGCTTTCAAAGACCTCGGTGCGGTCGCTGTCGAATGCTGTCAAGACGCGAAGGCTGGCTCCCAAGGCGACCGCGAGGTCCCTGGCCGCCTCGGCCGCCCTCATCGCGGTCTCACTGCCGTCTACGCCGACCACTACGATTCCGCTCATGATGTAACTCCTTTGTTGATGGTGTCGATCGCCCCGCGCAGTACCGGTGCTAAACGGCGGACGCCTTCGGCAATGGACTCAGGTGGCACTGCGCTGAAGGCCAATCTCAGTTTGTTGGACGGTTCGTCCGAGTGCGTGAACGCCGCGCCGGGGATGAACACGACCCCTGCCTCGATCGCCTTCTTGAGTAGCGGGTAGGTGTCCACGCCGTCGGGCAAGGTTACCCAGACGAAGAAACCGCCCTCGGGCCTGGTCCAGCTGAGGCCGGAAGGCATGTGCTCTTCCAACGCTACGAGCAGGGCGTTGCAGCGTTCCTCGTACAGGGCCCGGTAGGTCTCAATCTGCCCGCGCCAGTCGTAATCCCGAAGATACGCCGAGATGATCATCTGATTCAGGGTGGGCGGGCACAAAGTCACGGCTTCCGACGCCAGGTAGAAGCGCCGCTGCAGGTGTTCGGGAACAAGCGCCCAACCGATACGGAGGCCCGGGGCGAAGATCTTGGAGAATGACCCCATATAGATGACGTCATGCGCATTCGCTGCCCGCATCGGCGCGAGGGGGTGGCCGTCGAAACGCAAAAGACCGTACGGGTTGTCCTCGAGGACCAAGATATTCGCGTTGCGGCATATATCTACGATCCGCTGACGGCGCCCGGGGGCAAGAGTGATGCCGGAAGGATTGTTGAAGTTGGGGATCGTGTAGAGGAACTTGATGTTCTTGCCCTCGGCCTGAAGCTCCGCGATCTTGGCTTCGAGCAGCTCCGGGACCAGGCCGTCGTCGTCCATGTCCACTGTCTCAACCTGGACCTGGTAGGCCTCGAAGGTGTTGAGGGCGCCCACATAGGTGGGGTTTTCGACGAGCACGACGTCGCCCGGATTGCAGAAGACCTTGGTGGCAACGTCCTGGGCCGATTGGGAACCTGCGGTGATCACGACGTTTTCCGGCCGGGCGTCGGCGATTCCTTCGGCGGCCATGATTTCGCAGATCTGGGTGCGAAGTTCCTCGGTGCCCTGCCCGCCGCCGTACTGCAACGCTGTCATGCCTTCTTCGGCGATGATGCGCGCGGCGGTCTGGCCAAGTTTCTCGAGGGGGAGGGACTGCAGGTAAGGGTTCCCGCCAGCGAGGGAGACGAGTCCTGGGCGCATTGAAATGTCGAAGACATCACGCACGGCGGACTGCTTGATGTTGGCGGCGCGCTCCGAGAAGAGTTCCTCGTGGCGGTGGGCGGCAGTTGCTGCTCGCTCTATTGCGTCAATTGCTTCAGCGGGCAACTCCGGCCCGGCATCCAATGTTTCGTGGGTCACAGTGACAGGATACCCCGCGGAGTTGCCAGGAAGGCAACAGATGTTTCATCCCATTTTCATGATTCGGGGTGCGATTCGCTTTACGTCCGGCTGCCGGGAGGCTGGAATAGAGCCATGATGATGCATCCCGAACTCGAATCCAAGGCCTTCCGTTTCCACGAGCTCCACGCCGTGCCACTGGCGCCCTTGGTTCTGGTGAATGCGTGGGATGCCGTATCTGCGCGGATGGTCGAAGAAGCAGGCGCGACGGCAGTGGCCACCTCCAGTTCGGCGGTCTCGTGGAGCTTGGGGTACCAGGACGGGGACCACCTGCCGCGGCAGCTCGCGATGGAAGCGCTGTCACGGATCGCAAAAGCCACCCACTTACCGGTTACTGCCGACATCGAGACGGGCTACGGACGCACTGACGAAGAGCTCCGGACCACGGTCCGAGCGGTGCTGGACGCAGGCGCCGTCGGGATCAATATCGAAGACTCAGCGGAACAGCCGCTCAGCGACATCGCGGAACAGTCCAGGCGCATCGCCCTGGTAAGGCAGACGGCCGACGACGCCGGAGTTGGACTGTTCATCAATGCGCGCACCGACACCTACTGGTCCCGAAAGTTTCCGGACACCGCATATGAGGAAACGCTTCGCCGGGCGGACGCCTACCAGCGGGCCGGAGCGGACGGAATATTCGTGCCGGGGTTGGCGGATCTCCATATTCTTCATGAACTTTCCCGACGGATCAGCGTGCCGCTGAATGCGCTGGCCGGGCTGGGTTCGCCGTCGCCCGGAGAATTGCACGACGCCGGCGTGCGGCGAATCAGCATTGGCGGCAGCACTGCCAGGGCCGCTTACGCGACGGTCTCCCGGCTCGCAATGGAAGTTCTAGGCGACGGGAACTGGTCGGGCCTCGCCGGAACCCTGAGCTACGCAGACATGGACGCGCTCTTCGGCGGGAGGTAGTGCCGGCCTCAACGCGAGCTTAGGACGTCCGCCAGGGTGCGCCCGTCGATATAGATCGCGGCCTGGGACGCCCCCGTGGCCGCCACTGCGGTCTGGGTCAGCTGGGTTTCGATCCGTGGGTGGTCGCACACGCCTCCTGGACGAAGGGAGCCGCTGAGGTTCACGACGGCGGTGGATCCGTCGAGGTAGCCGGAAACGTAGCGCAACGCGGAGCCCGAGAGCGCGTTGTACAAGCCTGCCCGGGTTGCGGTGTCATCAGGCGCGAGCAGCTGCCCCATTGCCGCGGCGAGGGGGTCGCCGCCTCCGGGGGCACTGAGTTGCACCGCCACCAAGCTGTCATCGCAGCCGAACCGCACGCCGCGGCTGCCGGCGTCGCCGATTGCCACAAAGTACACGGCCGTCCCGGACGGTATGTCAGTGGCTGGGAGGGGTAAAGGCGCCTGCGGACTCGGGCTTCCTGACGCAGAAGACTCGCCCCGGAGCGAAGCGGCCGGGGTGGGTGTCTTTGTGTTTCCCGGGGTCTGGCTTTGCGTCGGCGATGGTCTGGGGGTGCCGCTTGCTGGGCCGGACGTGGCTAGCGGAGCCACGGGAGGCCCGTTGACCCACGGAGGAGGCGCAGGACGGGGCGTCGGAACCGGCCCGGCCACGGGCGCCTGAGTCGCCCGAAGGTAGCCTTGCGAAGCGGAGGGCGAACTGGCCGGAGGGCCGCCGTCAGGGGAAGCGCAGCCAGCCAGGCAGAGCGCGAGCGATAGGCACAATGCGGCGATCGCCGTCGTCGTGCCTTCCACGCCGCGCCTGACCCGCATGACAGCCCCGCTCCTGCCCTGATCACCCCTGGTGCCTGTAACTCAACGTTACGGCTGGCCGCCCGGGTGTGGGCCGCTCCGCCCGTGACGGTTCGGCCTCAGCTCAGTCACGGAATGGTAGCGGTCCGGGGCAGACTGCTTCCACTTCCTAGCCCGTTCCGGCTAACGCGCTCCTTTGATCTTTCGCCAGCCGCCTGCGCGGTTGTTGGCCGCGATCTGCCTCAGCATGGTGAGGAGCGGGGCACTCGGGATCACGTCGTGCTGGTAGAAGGTAATCGTGCGGGCGGTTTTGTTGTCGTGCCCAGAGGTGATGATGTTGTCCGGGTCGGGGACAATCGCGCCGTCGTAGAGGAACAGATTAACGTGGTCCTTGGCTGCGAGCAGGGCGCAGACGTTCCCGTCGAGAACGAAGTAAGGCTGCGTGCGGCGCTTGATCGTTTCGACGATTTCGGGTTCGGCCTCGTGGATGAGGTCGCGCAATTGCTCGCCGATGGCGCGTTGCCAGTCGGGGAGGACCTCGAGGTAGGCGTCGACTTCGGGGTGGCGGTTGTACTCGGCCATGCCGCCATCGTATCGACAAAGAACACCCCCGCCCACGCCTCGACGGCGGGACGGGGGCGAACCGGGGAAAACTTAGGCTGCGGCTTCTTCCTGGACGGCCGTCAGGGGCTCGAAGATGCCCTTGATCTGCTCAACAACCTCGGCGTCGTCCTTCGGGTGCAGTTCGGCGAAGCGGATCATGGAACCCGGAACGGCAAGCTTGACGTCTTCGAGAACCTTGGCGCCCGCGATGCCGGCGGCCTTGCGGGCCTCGTCCTGTGCCCAGACTCCACCGAACTGGCCAAAAGCGGTACCGACGACGGCGGTCGGCTTGCCTGTCAGCGCACCGGCGCCGTACGGACGGGACAGCCAGTCAATGGCGTTCTTGAGCGACGCCGGCATGGTGCCGTTGTGCTCCGGGGTGACCAGCAGGATGGCGTCGGCTTCGGCGGCGGCAGCGCGGAGGGCTGCGGCTTCGGCCGGGACCTGGCCTTCGACGTCGATGTCTTCGTTGTAGAACGGGATGTTGCCGAGGGAACCGTGGATCTGCACATCAACGTTTTCCGGGGCGTTGAGCTGGATGGCTTCGGCGAGCTTGCGGTTGTGGGAATCGGCGCGGAGGCTGCCAACAAGGGCGAGAACGGTGTTCTTGGACATGGGAACTCCTTGGGTCTGGCCGCGGACGGTGCCGCAGGCGCTCGGTTTCTGAGACATTTTCTGCCTTCGTACGTTCTAAACGGACTACGGTCCGGTTTATATTCCCGAGGCTAGAATGTTTTTTGTGAGCCTCATCCCTATCCGGCCAGAGTTGCCTCTAGGGGCACCCCCGGAGCGTAGCGACGCCGCGCGCAACCGCGAACGGCTTCTCCAGGCTGCCAGGGAGCTCGTGGCTGAACACGGAGTGGACGCCATTACGATGGACATGCTCGCCTGCCGGGCCGACGTCGGGAAAGGGACGGTTTTCCGACGCTTTGGCAGCAGGGCAGGACTCATGATGACCCTCCTGAGCGACGCCGAATCGGACTTCCAACGCCAGTTCATCTTCGGTCCGCCACCGCTTGGCCCGGGTGCGCCTCCACTTGAACGCCTCATTGCCTTCGGCGAAGCGCGCATCAAGTACGTCGAAGAGTACGGTGAACTGGCCCGTGCAGCGGCCGAGCATTCTCCGCAAAACCGGCACGACGCCCCTCCAGTCGTGTTGTGGCACCGGCACCTTGAGATGCTGCTGCGGGAAGCGGGCCTGGACCGCGATCCTTGGCTTCTGGCTCTTTCCCTCGGAGCCACCCTGGATCCCGAGCGCATGCTCCATTCCCTCCGGGCTCACGGAATCGCGCCGGAGCGCCTCGCCGAGTCGTGGCGCGAGCTCGTCACGCGCCTGCTGAAAGACCGCTGACAAAACCTTCGCCGGGCTGTCTTGGCCCGGTAGCGTAGCGGCATGACCCACACACCGATCCGCACCGCCGTCGTCGGCTATGGCCTTTCCGGCAGCGTCTTTCACGCGCCGTTCATCGCAGCCAATCCCGCGTATTCCCTTGGGGTGATCGCCACCTCGGACCCGCGCCGCAAAGCCAAAGCGCAGGAACGATACCCGGGTACGAAGCTCGTTGACGGACCGGATGACGTCCTCGCGCTTGCCGGAGAGTTGGACCTCGTAATCCTCGGCACGCCGCCGGTTACTCACCACCGGCTCGCGAAGGCTGCGCTGGAAACCGGGCTCGACGTCGTCGTGGACAAACCGTTCGCGGTGAACAGCGCACAGGGGCAGGATCTGATTGAACTGGCTGCGAGGCTGGGCCGCGTGCTCACGGTCTACCAAAACCGCCGCTGGGACGGCGACGCGCTGACCGTGAAGAAGCTGCTCGATGCCGGGACGCTGGGTGAGGTAATGCGCTGCGAGGCGTCGATGGAGCGTTGGGCGCCCGAAATCAGCAAGGCCTGGAAGGCAAGCGCAACAGCCGACGACGGCGGTGGGCTGCTTTTCGATCTTGGCACCCATTTGCTGGACCTCGCTGTGCAGATGTTTGGGCCTGCGGAGGTCATCCACGCCGAAATCCTGGCGCGGCGGCCGCAAGAAAAGGCGGATGACGACGTCTTCCTTGTCCTGAAGCACCCGTCCGGTGTGATCAGCCACGTTGCCATGAACGTCAACAGCCAGCTCCACGCTCCACGCTTCCGCATCTTGGGCAGCAAGGGCGGCTTCGTGAAGTACGGAATCGATCCCCAGGAGCCGTTCATCCTCGCAGGCGGGCTACCCACGGATGGCCGCTACGGCGTCGACGATCCGCAGCACTACGGCACCCTGGAAATCGACGGCGTGCGGACCGCCGTTCCCACGGAACGCGGCGCCTACCAGGAGTTCTACCGCATCCTTGGGGAGAAGATCGTCGACGGCGGTGCCGCCTCCGCTTTGCCGCTCCCAGTGGATCCGGCCGGCCCAGTCGAGGTACTCAAGCTGATTGAGCAGGCCAGAGCGCTCGCCTGAAAGTTTTTTGGATCGGGCGTAACTTCTCCGGGGGCGCCAGCGATGTAAGGGGAGTGTGGGCAACGTCCGCACTGATCATCCGGTAGCGACAAAGCCGCTGCCGGAGCAGTCCAAAAACGTTTGTCGGAGGTCTCATGTCCTTGTTCACTGTCCTTGCCACCAGCAAAATCGCCGCTAGCGCCCTGGCAGTCGGAGCTGTCGCAGTTGGCGGAACCGGCGTCGCAGCCTTCAGCGGAGCTCTTCCCACCGAAATCCAGCAAAGCGCCCACGAGCTGGTCGGAGCCCCGGCTCCCATCGCGTCCAACGCAGCCGAGACCGCCAAGTCCAAGGCCGCTGACGCGTCCGAGACCGCCAAGTCCAAGGCCGCTGACGCGTCCGAGACCGCCAAGTCCAAGGCAGCCGACGCCGTGGACGCGGCTAAGTCCAAGGCTACTGACTCCGTGGGCGACGCGAAGTCCACGGCCGCAGCAGCAGCCGCGTCCGCCAAAGCCACCGCGCCTGAGGCATTCGGCCTTTGCACGGCACTGCTCAACGGTGGTCTGAAGGGTGACGCCAAGGTACCCGGTTACTCCTCCTTGGTTGTTGCAGCCGGCGGCGAAGCCAACGTCAAGGCACACTGCGCAACAGTAGTGACCGAAGGCAAGGCTGCCGGACTGAACGCCGACGTTTCTGCGTCCGCGAAGGCTGACGCCGAAGGCACCGCTACGCTGCCTGCTACGCCCGCCGTTCCGGCTGTTCCGGCAGTGCCGTCCGTACCGGCTGTTCCCGCAGTGCCGTCCCACGTCCCAAGCGCTCCCGTGGACGTACCGGCCGATTCTGTCCGCCCGTAACACTGCGGCTACGCTTGAACGGCGGGGCTCCTTGGCTAAATGACAAGGAGCCCCGCGACGCAACAGACGGCGGCAGTGGTCATTTCCCAGGCCAGGGACGATGACCGCGCTGCGTGGGATGGAGGGGTCGCGGGTGCTGGACCCTTTGGCTGATGAATATTTGCAGGCGGACGAGGAAGATCCCGCACTGCTCTTCACAGCTGCCTACAACGAGTTTTCCGGACCGGTGTTTGGATACCTTCGCGCCCGCGGCGTAGACGATCCGGAAGCAGTTACCCAGGACGTGTTCCTGGCTCTCTATCCCAAACTGGATACCCTCCGAGGAGGTCTCCAGGGGGCTAAGACCCTGCTCTTCTCCATAGCGCACGCGCGAATGGTGGATCACTATCGCAAGCGGGAACGCACCCCTGATTCCGCGCCCTACGAATCCGATCTGGATTCGCGGCGCGCGCCTTCGGCCGAGGACCAGGCATTCGGGCATGGGGGAGGCCTGGGCGTGACCGAGATACTGGCCGACCTTAACCCTGACTACCGGGAGGTCCTGGCACTACGGGTCGTGGCGGACCTGTCGTTGGAAGAAACAGCGGCCATCATGGGCAAGTCCCAAGGAGCCGTGAAGCAGTTGCAGCGCAGGGCATTGAGTGCACTGAGAGAACGTGCACTACTAAGGAATGGCACATCATGAGCGAAAAATCCGCATCCTTCGGCGAGCAGGGCATTGACCGCCTGCTTGCTGATGCCGGGCTCGACGAAGCGTACGAGATCCGGACCGAGTTGCTGGAACTGCGCGCACTTGCGAGCACCCGGCCGCAGCCCTCGGCGGCTGTGCAAGCCTTGATGGCACCGGCCCGCGCGGCGATCGCCCCTGCTGAGGCTGTTGCGCCGGTTGAGTCTGTTACCGCTGTGGAGGCGGCTTCCGGCGCGGCGGCTGCACCTGTTGATGAACTGGCCGCCCGTCGCCGCCAAAAGAGCCGCTTGACCTTCGCCGCTGTTGCCGTTGCGGCTTCCCTTGCCGCCGGAGCTACCGCAGCGGCCGCGTCCGACGGCGGGATTCCGGGAACGATTGAACACTTGGGCGCCGTAGTGGGATCGGTCGTTTCCCAGCTCAGCCCTGGATCGGGCGGCAACGTTCCGCAACAACAGGGGACGCGCCCGGAGCCTGGTCCCATGCCCACCAGGGGAACAAGCATTCCCGCGTCGCCTTCTCCGGAGTCCTCCAACCCCGACGCCCAAAACAACAACCCGCATCCATCGCCGCATGCCACTCCCGGCACTACCGCGTCCGGGTCCGAGTCGGATCCGCGTAATGGGTTGCGTGACATCGCCAAGGGCCGCCCGGGACCTATCACGATCCCGACGCCGGCGGTCCCAACGCTCCCGTTGCCCCAGCCCGTTCCCTCGGAGATCCTCCCGGGAAGCCCAGTCAAGCCGTAACCTGCGTCGTGCTCGGCTGAGCCGCTTAGGCGGCGGCTTGCAGTTGGGTGACGCGGGCGTACTTCAGTGCTTTGGTCTGTCGCCGTAGCTTGCGTCGGTGGCGCCTGGAATGCGGCGGGGTATCCGGCGGGTCTGTGCTTCTTGTCAGTCTGGTTCCCGGCAGTGGTGGGGCCGTCGAGCGGTAGGTATGCCCAGTGGGGGTGCGGATGTCGAGGACATGCCGTGTCCCGGGGCTTGTTGTTGCTGCTCCGGTTTGTGCTGTCCAGCCGGTGAGTTCTTTGGTGTGGTTGCAGGATTCGCACAGGCCAGCACCGTTGGCCAGGCTCGTGGTGCCGCCGTCGTGCCATGGGACGACATGATCGAAGTGCCTGATGGGTGCGTCGCAGTACGGGGTGCGGCAGGTGTCGTCGCGGGCCTGGATGAAACGCCGCAAACCGGCCGGGAAAAGCCGTGCCCGGGAATCGACGCCGACAAGCTCCCCGGTTCCGGGAGCGGTGTAGAGGCGCCGGAGCCAGAGCTTCAGGTCCTGGCCCTTCCCGCGCTGGCCCGGATCGACGTGGCAGGGCCGTTTGCCTCCGTCTTGGTTACCGTCGGCAGGACCTTGGTTCCCGGTGAGGATTGCCCGTGCCCAGCCCGCGGGGACGATGCCGTAGCCGGGCAGGCGTGCCGGTTCGGCATCGCCCTGGAACAGGGTGCGGTCGGTCATGACGAGCTGGACTTCCACCCCGCTGATGCCTGCGGGGGTGCCGGTGGTGCGTTCGACGAGGGCGTCGGCCATGAGTTGACCCTGGGACCGGGTGTCCCCGGCGTTGCGGAGGGTGTCGGCGTGCCGGGACAGGGCCGCGTGCACGGCCACGCCCTGGGCAACCGGGAGCAGTGCGGTCAGGTAGGTCATTGTGTCCGGTGCCGGGCGCAGGCTGACGTGTCGCTCCGCCGCCGCATGGCTTGCGCGTTGGGTGACGGAGCGGGGGTCCCGCCGGTACGTCGCGGCCCGGGCCGCGGCGATGATCGCCCGGTCACCGGCGCCGTCGAAGGTCCCCGTGTCGGCGGCCAACTCCTCGTCCACCGCGCACCGGTCCTCTGCGGACAGGCACGCGGTTTCCTTCACGAGCAGGGTCGTCCGCCACTCGTTCAACTGTCCTGACTCGAGGGCGGCAAGGGTGTGCGGCATTTCGCTCACGAGGGCCTTCGCGAATCCGTGGAGCCGGGATCCGCGGGCCGGGGACTCCCGCCGGGCCAACGCGATTTGTGCTCCGACCCCGCGTCCCTGTTCCTCTGCCGGAACACCGGCCGCCGCGTCGGCGCTGCGCTGGGCGGCATCGAACGCGACCGCAATCCTCGCCTGAGCGGCCCCGGCCGCTGACTTCAGGTCCTCAAGGGCACGCAACTGGTTTATCAACTCGGCGCGGTCGCCAGGTTCGGTGCCGGCGGCGTCGCGCCGTAGTGAGGCAACGGCATCGATCAGATCCCGCACCCAGGCATCTGACACAGGAGCATCCGGACCCGCGCCGCCGGACGGCGCGCCCGCTCCGATCAGCTGTGTTCCCCGAATGCCGGCCATAAACCAAGCATTTCAGGGACCTACGACATTAGGCCGAAAAGACCCGTCCAATCGAAAGAACTTAGAAGAATTTGAAGAACTACGTAGGGCGGGCCATCGATAGTGAACTGCACCCCAAAGCTTGGAGGCGCTCCCCCCGATAGGCGCTTTCATCGAGAGCCAGGGCTCCCAAGGACTCGACTGCGGCCGCCAGGAGTACGTCATCCTCGATGGAGGGTTCCACTCATTCCGGACGCCGTCGGCGGCCAGGTCTTCCCAAAAAGGATCAGGAAACCGCCGCCGCACACGCCGAAGCCCGCGCCACCACCCGGGAGCACGTCCACCATGCCCTTCTCCAACGTGTCTCCCCGGAAGTGAAGAGTACCGGTGGAGGAGAAGAGTCAATCCTTCTCGCCCTACTTCACGCAGACAGACGCTGACCAGGGGAGTTGCCGCCCGGCAGGCGGACCAGAGAAGAAACCGCGAACCGCGACCCCGGCACGCAGGAGATGCCGGCAAGTAGAAACAGGCGGTATTGTCTGGCCCGCGCCGGGCGTCCTTCTGGGTTCCCTCTCCGTTCGAGAGACCTTGTGGTAGCTTGCGTTGGAACTAGTTTGGGGTCGTGTCGCCGGTGTCGGGGCATCTAGGGGGCATCGTGGTTTATTCAAGTGCACGGATGAGGCGTGGCACTGCCGGAGTGGCGGCAGTTCTGGGAGCCCTGATGGTTTTGTCGGCCCTGGCGGCGCCCTGGGCGCAGGCGGAAACAGCGGCAGGACCGGCGCAGACGCCGGTAGCGCTAGCAGGTACGACGTCGAAACCAACTACTGAGGGCGCGTTTGTTTCGATCGCTCCGACCCGGTTCCTGGATACCCGGAACAGTGCGCCCGTGAGTCCGGACGGGACGGTGTCCTTCCAAGTGGGTGGCGTGAACGGGATCCCGTCCGACGCGGCGGCGGTGGTCTTCAACCTCACCGTCACCGGGGCGAAATCGGCCGGTTTCATTACCGCTTATGCTTCCGGAACCGAGCGGCCGAACTCGTCGAACGTGAACTTCGCGGGAGGCCAGACGGTCCCTAACTCCGTGGCTGTCCCGGTCGGCGTCGACGGTAAAGTCACCCTCTTCAACCGGTCCTCGGGCACTACCGAGTTGATCGCGGACGTCTCGGGCTATTACCTTCCGGGCGCGCCGACGGTACCGGGCGCGTTCGTGCCCATCAATCCGACCCGGCTGCTTGATACCCGTAGCAGTTCGCCCGCGGGTCCGGACGGGACGGTGTCTTTCCAGGTCGGCGGCGTTGTTGGGATCCCGGAGGATCAAACAGTCCCGAATTCCGTCACTGTCCCGGTCGGCGCGGACGGTAAGGTCACCGTCTTCAACCGGTCCTCCGGCACCAGCCAACTGATCGCCGATGTCTCCGGCTATTATCTGGCAGGGACCCCGACCGTTGCGGGTGCGTTTGTACCGGTGCCGCCGAACCGCTTTTTGGACACCCGCGACAGGGGCCCCGTGGGCCCTGACGGGGTCGTGTCGTTCCAGGTTGGTGACCGGCCGGGTTCCTCGAACGTGAACTTCACGGTCGGGCAGACGGTCCCGAACTCGGTCACCGTTCCTGTCGGATCCGATGGGAAGGTCACTCTCTTCAACCGGTCCTCCGCGAACTCCCAGCTGATTGCGGATGTTTCCGGCTATTACTTGCCCGGAGCGACGACGAGTTCGGCTTTCGTTTGGGGCGACAATAGCGCAGGACAGCTTGGCAACGGTACCGTTGCGAACAGCCTCGCGACGATCGGTGTTGCAGGGTGGACGGACGTGGTCATGGTCGCGCAAGGCCGCGAGAACAGGTTCGCGTTACGGGCTGACGGCACGGTTTGGGCGTGGGGTCTGAACCACCGGGGTCAGCTAGGCGACGGCACGACCGAGTACCGCTTTACCCCGGTCCGGGTTCTCGGCCTGACGGGGGTCATTTCCGTCGTCGCCGATATCCATTCCGACCGCGCCTATGCGTTGTTGGCTGATGGGACTGTCCGGGCTTGGGGTGATAACTACGAGGGCCAGTTGGGTAACGGCACCACCGGCTACAGCCCGACCACGGGTTACAACGAGGCCACAGGCTACAGCAGCGTCCCGGTTCAGGTTGTGGGTCTGAAAGGGGTGACTTCTCTCAGCGCCGGCTTTCTCGCCACCTATGCGGTGTTGGCCGACGGGACGGTCCGTGCTTGGGGTACCAACGCCACCGGTGAGTTGGGCGATGGCACGACGATCGACAGGAATGCACCGGTCCAGGTCGCTGGCCTCACCTGCGTCGAATCGCTGTCGGTAAGTTACGGGAACGCATATGCTCTGCTCACCGATGGAACTGTCCGTTCATGGGGTGACAACTACAGCGGTGAACTTGGTTCCGGGTCCTCAAGCCCCTACAGCAGCACCCCGGTCCAGGTCGCTGGCCTCGCTGGTGTTGCCTCACTTACTTCCACTGGTTTTGGCGGTTACGCGCTGCTCACCGATGGCACAGTTCGTGCGTGGGGGTCTCACGCCGGTGAACTCGGCGGAGGACCGATGGGCCAAAACAGCGCTCTACCGGTCAAGGTCCCGGGCCTGACCGGAGTCGCTTCAATCTCAGCCGCTTCCGACGCGCCTTACGCAGTGTTGGCTGATGGGACGGTCCGCGCCTGGGGTTTCAACGTCAACGGGCAGGTCGGGAACGGAACCACGACGTACACGCCTTCCCCGGCCCGGGTCACCGGACTGACCAGAGTTGCCTCGATCACGTCGAACGGATACAGCACGTACGCGCTGCTCACCGACGGAACAGTCCGTGCCTGGGGTTACAACGGGGAGGGCCAACTCTGCAACGGAACCACCGTCGGCAGCCGGGTCCCAGTGCAGGTCCAGGGGCTCGCCAACGTGAAGAACCTGACGATGTAGGGAGCCTGGCCGGTGGAGTGCGCCACCGGGACCGGAGTGACCGGTAGTAGACGTTTTGCCGTCCCCCGAGTGTGGGACGGACACGGAAAGGAACACCGGACCTCCTACACCAGCGAAACGACTGTGCGTTCCCGGCTCCGCGTGGCCCGCGCCGGCACTGGTTGTGTCCTGGTCCGGTGCCGTGTCTTTGCGACCTCACCAAAACCCGACGGCGGGGTGCCGCTTCCCATGGAAGCCGCACCCCGCCGTCGGGCTCGTTAAACCGCGCTCGCTAGAGGCGGAGAGAAACTAGGCCGAGACCAGGTTGTGCCAGTCGGCGACGAGGGGCAGGTTGTGCGCCTCGGAAACCGAGTGGTGAGCCACGTGGCCTCCGGCGATGTTGAGGCCGGCAGCCAGGGCGGGGTCGCGGTCGAAGGCGGCCTTGACGCCCAGGTTGGCAAGTGCCACTCCATAACGCAGGGTGACGTTGGTCAGTGCGTAGGTGGAGGTGTTGGGAACGGCGCCGGGCATGTTTGCGACGCAGTAGAAGATCGAGTTGTGAACCTTGTACGTCGGTTCCTGGTGGGTGGTGGGGTGGGTGTCCTCGAAGCAACCGCCCTGGTCCACGGCGATGTCCACCAGTACGGAGCCCGGCTTCATGCGGGAGACCAGCTCATTGGTGACCAGCTTGGGAGCCTTGGCGCCGGGGATCAACACGGAGCCAATGACGAGATCTGCGTCGACGACTGACTTCTCGATCTCGTACGCGTTGGAGGCGACGGTCTTCAGGCGGCCCTGGTAGAGGGCGTCCAGTTCGCGCAAGCGGTTGATGTTGATGTCCATGATGGTGACATCGGCACCGAGGCCCAGGGCCATCGCAGCGGCGTTCGTTCCGGCGACACCGGCGCCGAGGACAACAACCTTGGCCGGGCGGACGCCCGGGACGCCGCCCAGCAGCACGCCTTTGCCGCCGGCGGGTGCCATGAGGGAGGAAGCCCCGACGACTACCGACAGTCGCCCAGCGACCTCGGACATGGGTGCCAGCAGGGGCAGGGTGCGGCCTTCCTGCACGGTTTCGTAGGCGATGGCCGTGACGCCGGAGTTGATGAGCTCCTGCGTCAGCTCGGGCTCAGCGGCCAGGTGCAGGTAGGTGAAGAGGATGAGGCCCTTGCGGAAGCGGTGGTACTCGGCCTTGATGGGTTCCTTGACCTTCATGACCATGTCAGCGCGCGCCCAGACGTCGTCGGCTTCGGCCACGATCTCAGCACCGGCAACCGCGTATTCCTCGTCCGTGATGCCGGAGCCCAGGCCCGCGCCGCGCTCCACCAGGACGGCGTGTCCATGGGTGCGGAACTCGTGAACCCCCGCGGCGGTGATGGCAACGCGGAACTCGTTGTTCTTGATCTCTTTAGGGACACCGATAATCATTTTTGGGCTCCATGTTCGAAAGGCTTCAACGGCCTTTTTCTTCTGCGGGGGACTGTGATTCCAGAATAAATCCGCTGTGAGCCAAGCGACATGAAGAGCGACGACCGCCGTCATGAACTTCCTTGGATTTCCGGGGTTTTTGCCTTCCCAGGCTCGACATTTGTCGATGCTGAGAGCGTCAGGTGTCGCCTGATGTTCGTTGCGCAAAGTAGTCTTTTCTCCATGCAGCAAGACGTGGAGAAAATCGTCGAGGACGTCGCACTCAAGTTGGGCCGTGGGCTCTCCCTGGAAGACCTCGACGGCGTCCTGCTCGCCTACAGTTCCAACCAGTCCCATGCGGACCGCGTGCGCGTGAATTTCCTCCTGAGCAAACGGGTCCCGGTGGACGTCAGTGCGTGGCAGCTTTCGCACGGCATCGCTACCGCGGTGCGTCCCGTCGTCGTACCCGCCAATGAAGAGCTCGGCATGGTGGGGCGCGTCTGCGTCCCGCTGCTGGTGCGCGGTTTCCGCGTGGGGTACCTCTGGGTCCAGCAGGACCTTGACGAGCAGACCGCGACGGCGATCCTCGCCGAGTTGCCGGGCGTCCGGGACGAGCTGGACCTCCTGGCTGGACTCCTGCTCGATTCCAATACGGCCGAGTCGGAGTTCCGGCGCCGCCGCGAGCAGGAATTCCTGGCTGCGTGCCAAGGAGAATCCAATGCGGTGGCGGCCGTGGCCGGATGGAAGGAAATCCAGGGTCGGGGCCCGTGGCAGTTGGTTACCGTGCTCGACGCAGAGGACAGTCGCGGCGTCGCCGATCCCATCGCGGCCACGCTGACGCACCGTTCCGCGGCGCTGCAGGCAACTATCGGCGTCGATTCCGTACTTTTCAGCGCCGGCACCGAGACCCATTCGGTCCTGCTGTTCCGCGAAACCGGCGGCCGGGCGGAACATGCGCAAGTCCTGGTCCACTATCAGCTAGAGCTGGCCAAGCGAGCCGGCCGGAAGGTGGACCGGGTCATCCTGGGCATCAGTGAGCCGTTTTCGCTTGTCCGCCAACTGGGGCGGGCCTACCGGCAATCGAAGCTCGCAGCCCAGGCTGCCGCCGTCGATCCTCCACTCGGCGAGCTGGTGGACAGCCGCGCGGCGGGCATCTACCAGTTGTTCGAACGGCTACAGGCGCCTGGCGGCTGGGATGATTCGGGCTCTTCATATTTCCAGGCGATCGAGGACGCAGACCGCAACGGCGAGCTCCTGCCCGTGCTCGAACTGCTTTATGACAGCGACGGTTCGGTCCAGGACGTGGCCACGAAGCTGCACTTGCACCGCAGCAGCATCTACAACCGGCTGGCCAGGGTACGGCAACTCATCGGTGCTGATCCGTCGAATGGCGCCATCCGGCTCGAACTCCACGCAACCCTCAAAGCGCGCCGCTGGGCGGGGCGGCCGCGGATTTGAGGGTTGCCCTCACTGCAGGACTCCACTTGCAGCGTCCAAAATCGCTGCCAAGTCCACGCCTGGTTGGGTAGGCTGCGGCGTGGCCGTCGATGCGCTGCCGGGCTGTACCGGTGGCTTCGGCTTCGATTGACCAGGTGGCGTGTGAGAGGACGGGTCGGTGGGGGTGGGCGTCGGTGAAGGCGGGTCGGTGGGGGTCGGGGTCGGGGTGACCGTGACCGGGGGAGCCGGGCTGGGAACCGGGGCGGGCTGCGCCGGTGTGGGAACGGCCGGCACCGGAACAAGGCTTGGGGGCAGCGCGGACGGGACTACCGAGGGAACCCGAATGGAGACTGATGGTGCCAACGCGCTCGACGGCCCGCCGACGGCGGGCGCTTGCTGCGACCCTTGCGCTTGGTCCGCCGTGGTCTTACCGGTCCTTGCAGCCGTGGCGGCTGCCGAGCGCGAAGCTGTTGCACCGGGGGAGGCGCTCGCCGCAGTGGAAGCAACGCCGGGCTGAGTGGAGCTTTGGCTTTCCGCCTTCTGGGCTTGAGATTCCTGGCCGAAGAAGGGCAAATCAAGGGCTTGGCCCAGCGAACCCGCCGTCAACAGGATGCCAAGGGCTCCGGCCACTACTGCCATTCGGTTGCTCATGGTCCGGATGGTCGCAGCCTTTTTCAGGACGGCATGGGGTTCCCGGTTGAACGACGATCCGGCAAAGGACATCGGAGCAAAGCCTGCACGAGCAGCCGTTGGAAGGGCGGTCGCGGCTGCCTTCTGGGTTTCGGTGGGGGCCGCCGCCGTTGTTGGTGGAACCGCCGGAATGCTCGCGGTCTCGCTGGCTTGGGCTGCCCGCTTCCGCTCGGCCGCGCGGGCGGCCGCTCGCGTGGTGGGCGCCGCCGTCGTCCGGTTCGTCGGGGTAGTGGGTGGCGGCGTCGAAATTTCGGAAGCCGGCTCAGGCATGAACGGTCCGCTGTCTTGGGCCCGACGGCGTCCGGTTGGTTTGGTGCGCTCGCGCGCCACTTGGGCACGGCGAGGCTGATCCATGGTTGGGGACATGGTAATTGCCTCTCAACGCCTTCGAGGTTAGCTGTCGGGTTCGGACGAGGCCGTCCGGCCGCGCATGGCGGCTTTACCCCAAGGGCCTGCGGAGAAGTAGGCCCGGAGACTCTGGGTCCCCCGTCTCTGCCGCAGGTCTAGCGGAATCCGGGTTGCGGCAGAGCTCGGCGTCATCCCGGAAGCGGCCCAGCTGGGGATTGGGTCGCCCCTCGACGGTACAACAGCCGAGTAGCAAAGTCACATTTAGATAACGGGCCGGGCGGCCGGTATTCGGCAGGGATTTTCGCCAAGCGATCTAGTCCCGCGGCGCTACAGCCTGCCCGGCGATGAGTCCGGCGACGTGCTCGGCGTCCCGGCCGACACCGCCCACGAGGCCCGAGGTCAGCCCGTATTGGAACGGCATGCCCACGAAGAACAGCCCAGGCAGTTGTTCCACGGCGCCCCGGCAGGTAAGCGGCCAGCCGTCCTCGTCCGCCGGAAGCCCTTGGATCCAAGCAAAGTCCGGTTGGTAGCCGGTCGCCCAGATCACTGTGGAGACTGGGAGTGTTTGGCCATCGTCCAGGAGGGGTCGGCCCCCGTGGGTGCCCGTCATGCGTGGCAGGCGGGTGACTCCTGCGACGCCGAGCTCTTTCGTCGAGGCCCGGATCAGGGGTGCGCCGTGCTTGGTGAAGCCGACCGCAACTTTGCGGCCGATAGGGGTGGATCGGGTCATCACGTTGTGGATGAAGAGCCACCAAAGCCCGCCGGCGTATCGCGTCACTGGACCCGGAACGTGGAACGGGGGAGTTCCGGCGATGTAGGTGCGGTGGCTGGATGCGAGCTCCAACGCAATTTCGACGCCGGATGTCCCGGAGCCGACCACCAGGACATCTCCGGGCGGAACCGAGTCCGGGTTGGCGTATTCCGCGCCGTGCAGTTGGTGGATGTCCGGGTCCAGGGCCTCCGTGAAGGCTGGAATCCTCGGGCGCGCATTCGGGCCAGTGGCAACAACAACGTTCGTGGCCAGGATCGGTCCGGAGCTTGAGTGGATTCGGTATCGCCCGTCGTCGCGCTCGATTCCGGTGACCTGGACACCATGACGCACCGGGAGGTTCCAGTTGCTGGCGTACGCCTCGAGGTATTCGGCCATGGCGTCTTTGCTGGGAAACGTGTCCCTCTTGGCGGGGAAAGGCATGCCGGGCAGAGAGTCGTGCTGCGCCGGGGTGAACAGCCGCAAGGAATCCCAGCGGTTCCGCCACACGTCGCCTGTGCGGGCATATGAGTCCAGGATTAGGAAGTCTTGCCCTTGTTTCTTCAGATGGAATCCGGTGGCGAGCCCGGCCTGTCCGGCGCCGATAACCGCGGTGTCTACTTGCTCAACGTTCCGGTCCATCGCGAAGCCTCCTGAGGTGTACTGGCCTCATTAGAGTAGCATTCCAGTAATTGGAATGCTATTCTTTTTCCGTGGAGATTCGGCACAATGACAGGCGGATGGCTCAAGCTGTCGCCACCAAAGCTGCTGTGGTTGAGGCCGCCAGAAAGCTGTTCCTAAGCAGGGGATACGTGGCCACTACTATCGGGGCAGTTGCCGAGGAAGCTGGCGTGGCTATCCAGACCATTTACAACTCCGTGGGCAACAAGGCGGCGCTGCTCTCGGCCGTGGTCGACGCGACGGCTGCCGGTCCGGAGGCGCCGCGTTCCGTTCCGGAGACCATGCGCGAGCGGACAGCCGCGGCCGTCGATGCCGGAGCGGTTCTAGCGTTGTTGGCCGACTGGTTCGCCGAGGTGCATCCGCGAAGCAGCCAATTATTCAGCGTCATGAGGCAGGCCTCCGCCGTCGACGCCGAAGCGGCAAAAGTGGAGCGGGACCGGGCAGAGCTCCGGCTACGGAACTACGCTGAAGCAGCTGACGCTCTCCGGCAACGCGGGGCCCTGACCTCCGGCATGAACGATGAGCAAGCAGCGGCCGTGATCTGGTCGGTGGGCCACCCTGACACCTATCGGTCACTGGTACTGGATTTCGGCTGGGAACCGGAGCGTTACCGGGATTGGGTCCACGCGGCGCTGAAGGCGGCGCTCGCCTAGCTTCCGCTAGGTGCTTTCCTCTTCTGCCGTGGCCGTCTTCTTCTGGGTCTCCAGCCACGCCATGATGTCCGCGAGCCGGATGCGGCGGTGCGTGCCACGGTATTCGACCGGGATTTCGCCACGATCGGTCATGTTGCGCAGGTAGGTGTGCGAGATTCCCGCGAGTTCGGCCGCCCTCGACGTCGTGAGCATTTCCTCCACGCTGCTTACGGTCACAGCTTCGCCGCGGCTCAGCCGGCCGAGGAGATCGACGACGGCATCCCTCGCCTCATTTGGCAGCCGGTGGACGGTGCCGTCGACGAAAACGGTGATGTCGTTGCTGTCCTGGAGTGAGCGCGCCAGGTTCTGCGCGTCGTCTGCCGGCAGGCCAGGCGTCACACGGGGAGCTATCAATGCCATGGCAGAAGCCTAGCCGCATCGATTTGTTGGGCGGAACTGCGCTAGATTCACGCCTATGGTCAACTACCCCGCCAATACGGATCCGGGCCCCGCCGTGGCCGTGGCAATCGAGCTGCTGGTGCGGCAAGGCTACGACGCAACCTCGGTGGATGATCTCGCCGATGCCGCAGGAATCAGCCGCAGCACATTCTTCCGCAAATTCGGTTCCAAAGAGGACATCGTTTTCGCTGATCACGACCGGATTCTGGCCCGGGTTCAGGAACTGCTTTCGCGCACGACGGCGGCCCCCTTGCGCTCCGTCGTGGACGCGGCCCTCTTGGTCTTCGACCACCACGTGGGCAACCGGAAAACCTCCCTGGCCCGCCATGAACTTCTGCATCAAGTCCCGGCCCTTCGTGATCGTGAACTGGTCATGACACATCGCTATCAGCGGGCGTTCCGGAATCATCTCCTTTCTGCGCTGCCCGAGGGTGAGAGCCGGGAACTCACTGCCGTGGCCTTTGCTGCATCGGTGGTTGCGGTGCACAACAGCGTCTTGCGCCAATGGCTGCGGGCGGCTGTTGACCGCGAGCACATCGAGGGCGAGGCGCGGGAGGCTGAAGCCCAAGAGTTGGCCGCTCGGCTCGCGCGGGATTTGGGCGCCCTGGCCGACACTTTCGCCAGTGTTTCAGCCTGCGAGGCGACCGGTGCGTCGTCCGCGGAAAGTGGCCGTCCCGCCGTCGTGGTTGCTGTCCTGGATCCAACCGCAGGCACGGAACAAATCCTCGAAGCGGTCCGCGACGCCCTGACATAGCTCTTCTCGGCGCGGGCGTCGGATTCTGCTGGATCACTCGGGTGTCGAATCAAAACAACCCCGTGGTTTCGCGGCCCCGTCTTTGGGCGGCGCGGAGTGATCCAGCAGAAACTCTCACTGGAACTGAGTTCCTTGACATGAAACTGAGTGTCAGCGCATGCTGGAAGTCGCAGATCAACCCCAGAGCGAGGATTCCCCCATGACGACGACGTCCGACGAAACTTCCGCAGAACTGAATGCCGTTTTCCCTGACGGCACTGTTTTTCCGGTAGGCACTGCTTTCCCGGAAGGCACTGTGGAGCCCGAATATGTCCTGAACGAAGCCCTGGACCCGGATCCGGCCTCCGTTTTCAAAGACATCGGCAACGAGGACCGTGCCTACTGGGATCGTGCGCGGGCCTTTGTCCAAGATGAAGTCCTCCCGGTCATCGCGGGCTACTGGGAGCGCGCGGAGTACCCGCTGCACCTCGTGAAGCGTTTGGGCGAACTCGACCTGCTGCGCGACGGGATCGACGTCGGCGGGTTCCCGGCCATGAGCAAGACCGCTGCGGGGCTGGTCACCATGGAGCTGAGCCGCGGCGATGGCTCCATCGGCACGGTGGTGGCGGTCCAAGGTGGTTTGGCATTGCGTTCCGTGGCCGAATGCGGTTCTCCGGAGCAGCAGGCCCGCTGGCTTCCCGCGCTTTCCCGGGCCGAGGAATACGGTGCCTTCGCCTTGACCGAGCCGGCGCATGGCTCCGACTCGGTGGGACTCGAGACGACTGCGACGCCCGTCGAGGGCGGTTATGTCCTCAATGGTGAAAAGAAGTGGATCGGCAACGGCTCGATCGGCGGCCTGACGGTGGTCTGGGCTCGCGGTGACGACGGGCAGGTCCAGGGCTACCTTGTCCCGCAGGACTCCCCTGGCTACTCCGCCACGACCATCGAGGGCAAGCTCTCGCTGCGGGCCATCTGGCAGGCACACATCCGCTTGGAAGACGTCTTCGTGCCGTGGGAAAACGTGCTCCCGGGCGCCAGGAGTTTCAAGGACACTGCCCGAGTCCTTTTGGCGACCCGGCTGGGAGTGGCCTGGTCCGCCGTCGGGCATGCCACTGCCTGCTACGAGACTGCGGTGCAGTACGCCGCCCAGCGCAGGCAGTTCGGCCGCCCGCTGGCCGCTTCGCAGATTGTGCAGGAGCGCCTTGCCCGCATGCAGTCCGAGCTCGCCACTATGCAGCTCCTGGTCATCCAGATGACCAGGCTGGACGAAGAGGGCGTCCTGACCCCTGCGCAGGCGGCGCTCGCGAAGTTCACCTGTACCCGGACCGCCCGCAGCATCGCCTCGAACGCGCGAGACCTGCTGGGTGGCAACGGAATCTTGTTGGCCAACCGCGTGGCACGGCACTTCGCCGATATCGAAGGCATCCACACCTATGAGGGCACGGAGACCGTTCAAGCGTTGATCATAGGGCGCTCCATCACGGGCATTTCCGCCTTCGCCTGAGCGAGTTGCTCTTGCCCCGTACCCCGTTACGCTCGCTCCCCTTTAGGGCCTTTTGACGGGACGCTCGCTCCCCTTAGGGCCTTTTGACGGGACGCTCCTGCAGATCTGCAGGCCCTATTTCCCTCAGTCCAGTGCGGTCGCTAGAGCGCCATGGCGTCACTCCACCAGGGCAATCGCGACGCCCCCCACGTGCTTCTTCTTGGTCCCACGACCGAGCACATGCCGTTCGAGTAGCGCCAACCCATAGGATCGGAGAAATTCGGATAGACGCTCCGCGACGGCGGTGTACAGTCCACGCCGAACTTCAACGGTTCGCCCACTGCTTTGGCTGCCACCCTCCCGTACCGCCAGTACGCAGTGCTCGACTCGAGGGTCTCGGTTGTGAAGTAGTCGAACGCGAGCAGGCTGCCCTTGGCGCACCAGCCGCATGCCCAGCCAAGGTACACCGGGCGCGATATCTGGAGGAGCGTTGGGCAGGAGGCCGTCATATGTGAGGGAGCGTCGGGTTGGAGCAAGCGATGAGGGCGGTTAAAGAAAATTCCAATTTCCGCGTCACGATTCGGCACCCGGTGCCACAAAGAGACAGCGCGCCATCGCGGTCCCCCATACTTGGTGGCGCGTTTTCCGGTAGAGACCCCGGGAAGCTGTGGCCGGCCCTTGCGGCCGGCCACAGTCCCCACCGGCTCCCAGCCTTCGCAAGCTCAGGCCGGGCCCCTCGCCGGTGTGGGCCCACCCACCGGCTCCCAGCCTTCGCAAGCTCAGGCCGGGCCCCTCGCCGGTGTGGGCCCACCCACCGGCTCCCAGCCTTCGCAAGCTCAGGCCGGGCCCCTCGCCGGTGTGGGCCCCGGCATTAAACGGCGTCGAGGTCTGTTTCCAACAGGGTAACCAGGGAATCCAAAGCAGCCTCGGCGCCGTCGCCCTCTGCCCGCAGCACCACGACGTCGCCCTTCGCCGCGCCGAGCGTCATGAGCGAAAGGATGCTGGCGGCGTCGAGCGCGTCATCGGCAGGGGCTCCGGCCATCGCGATGGTCACTTCAACCGGGGATTCGCCTGCGGCTTCCGCGAAGATCGCCGCGGGGCGGGCGTGCAGTCCGGAGCGGCTGGCGATGGTGGCGGTGCGTTCGGGCATGGGTACTCCTTGTGTTCAGATCGAGGTTGTGCGGCCGGGTTCAGAGCCCGAGTTCCTCGAGGATCGGCAGCTTGGCACGGACCCAGGCCTTGGCGTCGAGGGCGTCGGAAGCGCTCAGCGCCAAGCGGGCCAGCTCCTGTGCCTGTTCCAGGGTCACCGTTTTGAGCACGGTTCCGACCGCCGCCAGAGACCGGGCGGTCATGGATAGCGTGGACACGCCCAGGCCAACAAGTACGACGGCGAGGGCCGGGTCTGCGGCTGCCTCACCGCAGACGCCAACTGGTTTGCTGTTGCCTTCTTCCGCGGAGCCGGCGACGGTCAGCTGCACCAAGCGCAGGACGGCAGGCTGCCACGGCGTGTTGAGCTCGGCAAGGGGGCCGAGTTGCCGGTCGGCGGCCATCGCGTACTGCGTGAGGTCGTTGGTGCCCAGTGACGCGAAGCCTACGTGGCGCAGGACCGAGGCCGAGGTCAGTGCCGCGGACGGAACTTCCACCATGACTCCGGGAGTCTTGATCCCGGCGGCGTCACAGAGAGAGGCGAAACGGGCGGCTTCGGCCGGTGTCGAGATCATGGGCGCCATGACCCACACTTCAGCTTCTGATTCGCTGGCCGCGATGGCGATTGCCTCGAGCTGGCGTTCCAAAACGCCCGGCGTGGTGAAGTCGGTGCGATAGCCGCGCACACCAAGGGCCGGATTGGGTTCGGTGGCATCGGTGAGGAAAGGAAGGGGCTTGTCGGCGCCGGCGTCGAGGGTCCGGAGCACCACTTTCTTGCCCGGAAAGGCGTCGAACACGCCCCTGTACGCGGCGGCTTGTTCCAGCACAGTCGGCTCGGTATCGCGTTCCAGGAAGCAGAACTCGGTGCGGAAAAGGCCCACACCCTAGGCGCCCAGTGCGGCGGCCGCGGCAGCGTCCTTCGCCCCGCCCACGTTGGCGAGAAGCGGCACCAAGTGGCCGTCCGCCGTCGTGCCGTTTCCATCAAAAACCGCCAGCGTGGCAGCATTTTCGACCCAGGCGAGGGCGGCGGCGCGCTGCTCCTCGGAGGGTTCGAGGGAAAGGGAGCCAGCCGCGCCATCCACAAAGACCTCGGCGCCGTCCGGGATTTCGTCCACCCCACGGGCAGCGACGACGGCGGGCAGGCCGAGCGAGCGCGCGATGATCGCCGTGTGGGACTGCGGTCCGCCGCCCGATGTGACCAGTGCTGTCACCATGGCGGGGTCCAGCGTTGCGGTGTCCGCCGGGGCCAGGTCTTCGGCCACCAAGATGAACGGTGTGTCCGACGCCGGGATCCCCGGGGCGGGGACGCCGCGGAGTTCGGCGACGATCCGGGCGCGGACGTCCAAGACGTCAGTGGCGCGCTCGGCCATGTAGCCGCCCAGGTTGTGGAGCATTTCCGATACCGAGGCGCCGGCTTCCCAGATGGCGCGTTCCGCGGAGCTGCCGTTGTTGTTGATGAGCTTGGTGGCCGACTTCAGGAGCATGGTGTCCTTGGCCATCAGCGCGGTGGCTTCCAGCACGGCCTTACCGTCTCCGCTGGCCCTGTCGGCGCGCGCTTTGAGTTCGTCGTGAACCGATTGGGCCGCCGCTTTCAGTCCGGCGACGGCTTCTTCCGCCGTGGTGGAAACGGCTAGCTGCTCGCCCGACGGCGGTTCGCTGACTGGCTTGGGCATCTGACGGATAGTGCCAATGACGCGGCCCGGGCTGACGCCTACTCCTTGGAAATTCTGCACTGAAATCCTCTGTTCCTGCTCTCGGATCGGACCCACCGGCTGCGGCGCCTCGGGGTCCGAAAAAATCTCCTGTGACTCACTTCATATAGCGTTGCTATAGGTGCTAGGGTAGCGGCTATGAGTTTCGATGACCAGCTTCCGCCTAAAACTCGGCTGCTCCGTGCAGCTGCCGAGTTGCTGGCGAATTCGGACGGGTCGCCGGTCTCTACGCGCCAAATCACCAAACTTGCCGGCGTCACGGCGCCCACGCTATACCACCACTTCGGCGACAAGGAGGGGCTGTTCGACGCCGTCGTTGCAGCCGGCTTCGAGGAGTACGTGGCGGGAGAGCGGGACTTCGCACCTTCTGGGGAACCCCTGGAAGACGTCCGGCGGATGTGGGACAACCACGTACAGTTCGGACTTACCCAACCGCACCTTTACCTGGTGATGTTCGGCAATATCCGTCCCGAAAGCAGGCCGGCCATCGTGGCTGATGCAGAGTCGCTTCTGGAGGAAATGCTGAGCAAGGCGGCCATTGCCGGGCAGATCAACGTACCCCCGCGCGAGGCGGCAAGGAGCATCCTGGCAGCCAACGTTGGTGTCACGCTCATGCTCATTGCAGAGCCATTGGAAGACCGGAATCTCGAGCTCTCCACCATGACCCGGGATTCCATGATTTTCGCCGTGTCCACGGAAACAGCCCGTGGCGCCGCAGCCGACGACTCCGGCAAGTCGTCCGTTGTTGTTGCGGCAATCGCGCTGAATGCGGCACTCCAAGCCTCGCATTCAGACCAGCTATCCAGTTCGGAACTGAAGCTTTTCCTTGAATGGCTTCACCGAATCTCCAGCAGCTCCTAGAGCTGTCCTCCTTCGATAGATATCGACTGATCCCGCACTGATGCGGGGCTCACGTTAGGAATTCACACAATGGCAACAGTGTCAGTTGCGAAACAGCGCACCAGCGTGCGCGTTGGTGTCCAAAAGTTCGGAACGTTCCTCTCAGGCATGATCATGCCGAACATCGGGGCCTTTATTGCATGGGGCATCATCACCGCCCTGTTCATCAAGACAGGTTGGGTGCCCTTCCCCGAACTCGGCGGCTTTGGCAACAACGCTGCCGGCACGCCGAACGTGGGCCTTGTCGGCCCAATGATCACCTACCTGCTGCCACTCCTCATTGCCTACACCGGCGGCAAGATGGTCTACGACGTCCGGGGCGGCGTTGTCGGGGCCATCGGCACCATGGGTGTGATCGTCGGCGCAGGTATCCCGATGTTCATTGGCGCAATGATCATGGGTCCTCTCGGCGGCTGGACGATGAAGAAGATCGACGCCATCTGGGATGGCAAGATTCGGCCCGGCTTCGAGATGTTGGTAAACAACTTCTCCGCGGGTATTTGGGGCGCCTTGCTCGCCATGCTCGGCTTCTTCGGTATTTCTCCGCTGGTCCAGGCCTTCAGTACGGCCGCGGGCAATTTCGTCCAGTTCCTGGTGCACAACGGACTCCTTCCGCTTACCAGCATCTTCATCGAGCCCGCCAAAGTTCTCTTCCTCAACAACGCAATCAACCACGGCGTGCTGACCCCGCTGGGCATCCAGCAGTCGCTGGACCAGGGCAAGTCCATCTTGTTCCTGCTTGAGGCCAACCCCGGTCCGGGAGCCGGAATTCTTCTCGCCTACATGTTCTTTGGACGCGGGGCAGCGAAGGCCTCGGCGCCGGGCGCTTTTATCATCCAGTTCCTTGGCGGGATCCACGAGATCTACTTCCCGTATGTCCTGATGCGCCCGCTGCTCATCCTCGGAGCTATCGCTGGAGGCATGACAGGCATTGCGACACTTGCCATCACCAACTCCGGCCTCGTCGCTCCGGCGGCCCCGGGATCTATCTTCGCAGTCATTGCCCAGACCTCCCGTGACAGCTATGTGGGCGTCATTTTGTCGGTCATCTTGGCAGCGACGGTATCGTTCCTCGTCTCCTCGCTGATTCTCCGCACCACGCATCACAGCGACGAGGTTGATCTTGGCGCAGCCACCTCCAAGATGGAAGAGCTCAAGGGCAAGAAGAGTTCCGTTTCCTCCGCGCTCCTTGGTGCTGGTGGCGGCACCGCCCTCCTGACCCGTCCCATCGAGAACATCGTGTTCGCCTGCGACGCCGGCATGGGCTCCAGCGCCATGGGTGCATCGGTGCTGCGGAACAAGATCAAGGCGGCCGGTTTCCCGGGGGTCAAGGTCACCAACGCGGCCATCGCCAACCTCACCGACACCTACGATGTCGTCATCACGCACCAGGACCTCGCCGAACGCGCGCAGCCGCTCACGACCGGAGCTGTGCACGTCTCGGTGGACAACTTCATGAACAGTCCGCGGTATGACGAGATCGTCGAGCTGGTCAAGAGCAGCAACGCGGCTCCCGCCGCTCAAGGTTCGACGACGGCGGCCGAGCCTACCGCCCAGGCGGCCACCGCCGTCGGGGGCAAGGATGTCCTGCTCGCCGAAAGCGTGATCCTCAACGGCACAGCGACGGACCGTGACTCGGCCATCGACGAGGCGGGCAAGCTCCTGCTGGACCGCGGCTCCGTGGACATGGACTACATTCACGCCATGCATGAGCGCGAGGAATCCGTGTCCACGTACATGGGCAGCTTCCTGGCTATCCCGCACGGCACCAACGCTGCAAAGGACCACATCCTGCACTCCGGTGTGTCGATTGTCCGCTACCCCGAGGGCATCGACTGGGGTGGCAAGCAAGTCAAGTTCGTCGTCGGCGTCGCTGGCATCAACAACGAACATCTCCACATCCTGGCCTCCATCGCCAAGATCTTCACGAACAAGGCGCAAGTGGCCCAGCTTGAGCAGGCCACGTCGGTGGAGGAAGTGCTGGATCTGTTCGGAAAGGTCAACGCATAGTGAAGGCAGTCCATTTTGGGGCCGGGAACATCGGACGGGGATTCGTCGGCTTGCTGCTGCACGAGGCTGGATATGAGGTGGTCTTCGCAGATGTCGCGGACGCCTTGATCAGCCAGCTCGCCTCCGCATCCTCCTATGAGGTCCACGAGGTCGGCGAAAATGCCGCGGTCAAGACCGTGTCCGGTTTCCGGGCCCTGAATTCGGGCTCCGAAGAGGCTGCCGTCGTCGCGGAAATCGCGACGGCGGACCTCGTCACCACGGCGGTGGGGCCGCACATCCTCAAGTTCGTGGCGCCGGTGATCGCGCGCGGCCTGGCCGGCCGGTCGCCGTCGTTGGCACCGCTGCAGGTCATGGCCTGCGAGAACGCGATCAACGCCACGGACCTCCTGCATTCCGAAGTGGAAGCCGCTTGGGACGGTGCCGCGGGTGATCTTTCCTCTGTTGCAGTGTTTGCCAACACTGCCGTGGACAGGATTGTCCCCAACCAAGCGCCCGGCCAAGGCCTGGACGTCACTGTGGAGACCTTCTACGAGTGGGTCATCGACCGGACCCCGTTCGCGGGTACGCCCCCGGTGATTCCGGGAGCGACCTTCGTGGACGAACTTGGTCCGTACATCGAGCGCAAGCTGTTCACCGTCAACACTGGCCACGCCTCGGCAGCGTACTTCGGCTATGGCGCCGGCTTGGAGAAGATCTCCGAAGCCATGGCCGATGCCTCGGTGGCTGCACGGGTACGGGCCGTGTTGGAGGAAACCAAGCAGCTTCTCGTGGCCAAACACGGCTTCGTCGAGGCCGAGCAGGAAGCGTACGTGCAGAAGATCCTGTCCCGCTTCACCAACCCATACCTGCCGGACACCGTGAACCGGGTGGGCCGTGCTCCGCTCCGCAAGCTGGGCCGGCATGAACGGTTCATCGGCCCGGCCGCGGAGCTCGCCGAGCGCGGAGTCACTCCCGTTGCCTTGCTCGACGCGATGTCCGCCGCCCTTCGTTTCGACGACGGAGCAGACGACGAAGCCGTGGAGCTCACCCGGATGCTCGCGGAAATGGACGCCGCCGAGGCGGTTGAGCGCATCACGGACCTGGCGCCGACGCACCCGCTGTTCCCGCAAGTGCGGAAGCTGATCGAAGACCGCAAGGCCGAGGCCTAAACCGCGGCCCCGACTCCCCGGGTCCCGGTTGACCCGGGGTCCGGCTCCCCGGCGACGCTCCTGCAGATCTGGCCCGCTTTTCCCGAACGCCCGCTCACCTTTGGGCCACTTTCGGGCGATCCTCCTGCAGATCTGACGGCCAAAACGCTCACCCTCCTTCACTTTTGATGTGCAGGAGGGTGACCGTTTTGGGCCCCAAAGTGAGCGAACGTCGATTAGCTGCCGAGTTCTTCCGACGCAGTTCGTCCGGCGGTCTGGACGCGCCGGATAGCATGCCCGAGGGGAAGCTGTGATGAACCGACGCGCGTTTCAGTCCGTGGCTCGTGTTGGAACGTCCGGAACCCGCCGGGGACGGGTCCGGCGTTCGGGGTTTGCAGGCAGCGCGAGCATAACTCCTGGCCCCCTCGGACGCTCGCTCACCTTTGGTGCCCTTTTACCAAACGCTCTCTCACCTTTGGCGGGAAGCCCGAAGCCCTCCTTCACATGATGTCAAGGAGGGTTTTGGTTTTGGTCCTCAAAGGTGAAGGAGGGTTTCGGTTTGGATCCCCAAAGGTGAAGGAGGGTCGTGAAAATAGCCATGAACCATCCAGGAAATTGTGATTGAACGTTTCACACGAAATTCGTGCAACAAGTCTCGGGCTGTGTCAGGCTAGTGTTATGAGTCACGCAAATCCAGGAGTGAAGCCGCTGTTGAGCATGGTTCTGGACGAAGGAGTCTTCACGCTCCGCCGGGCCCACTGGGAGGACCTCCCCGCCATTCTGAGATTGCTCGCAGCTGATCAATTGGGCAGTTCCCGCGAAAACGCCGAGGACGTTGGCCCCTATTTGCAGGCATTCCAACAGATCAACGAGGATCCCGCCCAATTGTTGGTGGTGGGCCACTTGAATGGCGCCTGCGTGGCAACCTTCCAGCTGAGCTTCATCCCAGGCTTGGCGCGGAAGGGCTCGCTCCGCTGCCAGATCGAGGCCGTGCGCGTCGCCGCCGAGCTGCGGGACCATGGCGTTGGTGCCGCAATGATGCAGTGGGCCATCGAGGAGGCCAGGAGCCGTGGTTGCACCTTGGTCCAGCTCACCAGCGACAAATCCCGCAAGGATGCCCACCGCTTCTATGAACGGCTGGGTTTTGTGGCCAGTCACGAGGGAATGAAGCTGGCGCTGTAGCTCCATTAGCCTCGAGGGGCCCCAAGCCAAAGAATGAGACGCGCATCCCTTGATATTTAGGTAGCCTAACTGTTAGGATACCTAAATATGAACACCAATCAGGCTGACGATGCGCTCCTCGCCCTCGCTCAATCATTCCGGGAAGCCTTGCGGCAAAGTGTCTACGTGATGCGTCGCCTCGATTCCGAGGAGCAACTCAGTTCGGCTCAGCTTGGCGTCCTCAAGATGGCGCTCGACGGCGGTGCACGCGTCGGAGGGATCGCCCGGAACCTTGGGGTCAAGGTCCCTAGCGCCACGGAGCAGATCATCAAGCTTGAGCGCGCTGGCCTGGTCAAGCGCGAAGCAGATCCGGACGACTCCCGCGCCGTCCGCGTCGCGGCGACGCCGGCGGGGCGTGCCGCCGTCGAGAATGCAGACCGCCGGCGCAACGAATTCATCGCCGGGATCCTTGGGACCCTGAGCCAAGCGGAGCGCGACGCCGTCGAGGCCGCCCTTCCGGTGTTCGACAAAATCAACAATTCAGTCCAGAACTAAGACAAGCCAAACCTAGGAGAGCAGTCCATGAAAGGCCAGCTCGCAGACCAACTGCAGCCCGCGGAAGAAACCCTCGAGGCCGAGAAAGCCTCGTTCCTCAAGCAGCCCAAGGCTGTGTGGGCCACGGCAATTGCCGCCGTCTTCGCCTTCATGGGCATCGGCCTGGTTGACCCGATCCTGCCGGCCATCGCCAAGAACCTCCAGGCCAGCCCCAGCCAGGTGTCCTTGCTCTTCACGAGTTACTTCCTGGTCACTGCCGTCGCGATGCTCGTAACGGGGTTCGTCTCCTCGCGGATCGGTGGCAAGAAGACCCTCATGATCGGCCTAGCCCTGATTGTCATGTTCGCCTCGCTGTCCGGTCTTTCCGGCAGCGTGGGGGAACTCGTCGGATTCCGCGCTGGCTGGGGACTCGGCAACGCCCTCTTCGTGGCCACCGCGCTCGCCGTGATTGTCGGCGTCGCGAGCGGCGGAACCGGAACCGCCATCATTCTCTACGAAGCGGCCCTGGGCCTGGGCATTTCCCTCGGGCCTTTGCTCGGTGCCCTTCTGGGCGGCTGGCAGTGGCGCGCACCGTTCTTCGGCACCGCAGTCCTCATGGCTGTTTCGTTCATCGCCTTGATGGTCCTTCTGCCCAAGACTCCGGCCCCGGCAGCTAAGGCACGCCTCCGTGACCCGCTCCTTGCCCTGGGCCACAAGGGCCTGCGCACCACCGCCGCGAGTGCTCTGTTCTACAACTACGGCTTCTTCACCATCCTGGCCTTCACCCCGTTCATCCTGGGCATGGATGCCTACGGTATCGGCGCAGTGTTCTTCGGCTGGGGCGTGGCGGTGGCTGTGTTCTCGGTCTTCGTGGCGCCCGTGCTGCAGCGGCGCTTCGGTACCACCAACGTCCTGGTCGGCACCCTCGGGGCTCTCCTCCTGGACCTCGCCGGTCTGGGACTGGCCGCGGGGCACTCGGTGACCGCGGTCGTCGTTCTGGTCATTGTGGCCGGAGCCCTGCTGGGCATCAACAACACGCTCTACACCGAACTGGCCATGGAGGTTTCCGATTCGCCGCGGCCCGTGGCCTCGGCCGGTTACAACTTTGTGCGCTGGATGGGCGGGGCGCTGGCCCCGTTTGCCGCAGCCCAGCTGGGTGAGCACTTCGGCCCGCAGGTTCCGTTCTTTGCCGCGGCGGTTGCCCTGGCGTTCGCGATCCTTGTGGCCGTGGGCGGTCGCCGGTTCCTGAAGTCGCACGAACCGCACCTTGTGTAGGGGAGTTACTTGGGCGTAATCGCAAGCTCCGCGGGCTTGGAGCCCTTCGGGACGAACAGGGTGTCAGCCTGCTCGAGGGACATGCCGTTTGTCTCGGGCACCTTGAACATGACGAAGAAGAACGACGCCGACGCGAACAGCGCGTACATGCCGTAAGTCAGCGGCAGCGAACCGGCCGCCATGATGGGGAAGCTCAAAGTGATGGCAAAGTTGGCGATCCACTGGGCCGCGGCAGCCAGGCCGAGCGCGCGGGCGCGGATGCGTGAGGGGAAGATCTCTCCCAGGAGGACCCACACCAACGGTCCCCACGAGGCGCCGAAGCTGACCACGAACACGTTGGCGGCCACCAAGGCTACAGGACCCCAGGCGCCGGTCAAGGACACCGACGAACCCGTCCCAGTAGCGGAAGAAAAGGCGATCGCCATGGCGCCCAAGGACACGGCCATGCCGATGGATCCCGCCAGCAAGATGGGACGTCGGCCGATGCGGTCCACGAGGGCGATTGCCACGAGGGTGACCAAGATGTTGGTGATGGACGTTGCCACGGAGATGGCCAGGGAATCTTGCTCGTGGAAGCCAACTGCCTTCCACAGGGTGGTGGAGTAGTAGAAGATCACGTTGATGCCGACGAATTGCTGCAGCACCGACAGGATGATGCCGATCCACACCACGGGTTGAAGGCCAAACGCCTTGCCACGCAGCGAGCCCTTCGTGGCGGAGAGCTTGTCCTGTTGGATGGAGTCGCGGATTTCGCGGATGTGGCGTTCGGTATCGTCGCCGGGCATCAGGGCGTCGAAGATCTTGCGGGCGGTGTCTTCCTTGCCGTTGAGGACCAGGAAGTGCGGGGATTCCGGCAGTCGGAAGGCGATGAGACCGTAGATCGCTGCTGGTACGGCGCATGCGATGAACATCCAGCGCCAGGCCTCAATACCGAGCCCCAAAGCGTGGTGGGCGCTTCCCGCGGACGTCGCCAGGACGGCGTCGGACAGCAGGGCCGCGAAAATGCCGGTGGTGATCGCCAGTTGCTGCAGCGACGCGAGCCGCCCGCGGACCTGGCGCGGCGAGATTTCCGAGATATAGGCCGGTGCAATCACGGACGCAAGGCCGATGCCTAGACCACCCACCAGCCGCCAGAAAACCAAGTCCCAGATGCTGAAAGCCAAGCCCGTCCCGATGGAGCTGACCAGGAAGAGTGCGGCGCCAAGTTTCATGGCGGGGATGCGGCCGTAGCGGTCGGCCACCTTGCCCGCAAGATAAGCTCCCGCTGCACAGCCGAGCAGGGCGACCGCCACCGCGAAGCCCGTGACCGCCTCGCTCAGCATGAATTCGTCCTTCATCGCATCCACGGCGCCGTTGACCACCGAGGAGTCGAAGCCGAAGAGGAACCCGCCCACAGCTCCGGCAACGGCAAGGCCAATTACCTTGCGTGGGACGCCCGAATGGCTGTCAGAGCTGGAAATGGGCATGGCTCTCCCTTGAGGAAATGTAGTGGATTGTGCGGCGCGGTCGTCGTCGGCAGCTGTTTCCGACAGGGACGCCGGTGCACTCGCGCTACACAGTGTGGCACGCCGTCAGCGTGAACTTCCAGTCAGCGCGGCCGACCAGCGCGGCCGTCACGCCACGCAGACTTTCGCGCCGCCGTCGGGCACTCCCCGGCGCGAACGCTGGAAACGGAAACGGCAGGCAGTCCAAAAGACTGCCTGCCGTGACGCGGTTCGGTGACCAGCGGAACCTAGTGGGCCGAGACAGATTCCTTCGCTGCCGCCTTCGGGTCAGTGAGCTTTTTGTTCGGCAGGGCGAAGCTGATCAGGAACGCAATGCCGGTCAGCGCCGCGGCAGTCAGCATGACGGCGTCGATCGACTGCGCGAAACCCTCGGTGATAGGCCGGGTGAGCACCGGGTTGGCGTGGTGCAGCCAGCTGGTGTCGTTCAGCGAATCGTTGCTGGCGCCGTTCTTGAAGAAGTCGTACAGCTTGGCGTTGGCGGGGTCGGCGGCAACCGCAGGATCTTTGAGCACCTTGAGGTAGTCCGCGTTCCCGATGGCGTCCTTCATGCCCGAGGCGATCTTATCGGCCGCCAGGCTGAAGAGCATCGAGATGAACACTGCGGTACCCACGGCGCCGCCCATGGAACGGAAGAACGCCGCGGTAGAGGTGCCTACGCCCATATCCTTCGGCGGTACGGACACCTGCATGGCGAGGGTGAGCGGCTGCATGCAGAAGCCCAGGCCCATGCCGAAGAACACGGCGATCAGGCCGGGAACCCACAAGCCGGTGTCCACACCAAGGGACAGGCCCATGACAACGGCAGCCGCCGTCAGGATGGCCGTGCCGAGAATCGGGAAGATCCGGAAAACGCCCGACGCCGAGATGGTCCGTCCCGCTGTAATGGAACCGAAGAGGATACCCACTGTGAAGGTGATCATCATCAGGCCGGCCTCGGTGGGGGTGAGGCCCTTGACCAGCTGCAGGTACATCGGGAGCATCGCGATGGCCCCGAACATGCCGATGCCGATGATGAAGTTCAGCAGGGAGGACAGGCCGAAGGTGATGTTCTTGAAGAGCCGCAGGGGAATCAGTGCGTAGTCGCCTGCGCGCTTCTCAACAAGCAAGAACGCGACGATGCCAACGAAGCCCAGCCCGTAGCAGATCCACGAATTGACGGAGGTCCAGCCCCAGCTGCGTCCCTGTTCGGCCACCAGCAGCAGCGGAACGATTGCCAAGGTGATGGCTGCCGCGCCCCAGTAATCGATCTTCTGCTTGACGTGCTTCGCGGGAAGGTGCAAGTAAAGGAACACCACGGCCAAGGCGGCCAGGCCTATGGGCAGGTTGATGAAGAAGACCCAGCGCCAGCCGTCAAAGCCGAGGATGTTGGATGAGCCGGCGAAAGCGCCGCCGACCACGGGACCCAGTACCGACGAAACGCCAAAGACGGACATGAAATAGCCCTGGTACTTTGCGCGGTCCTTGAGGGCAACGATGTCGCCGATGATGGTCAGGGCGAGGGCCAGCAGACCGCCGGCGCCCATACCCTGGATCCCGCGGGCAATGGCTAGCTCGGTCATGGAGTGCACCGAACCGGCATACAAGGAGCCAGCGAGGAAGATCAGGATCGCGGCCAGGTAGAGCGGGCGGCGGCCGAAGATGTCGCTGAGCTTGCCGTACAGCGGAGTGCTCACCGTGGACGTGATGAGGTACGCCGTGGTGGCCCATGCCTGCAAGGACAGGCCATCGAGGTCGTTGGCGATCGTGTAAATGGACGTGGACACGATGGTCTGATCCAGGGAGGACAGGAACATGCCGAGCATGAGGCCCACCATGACGGTGAGCGTCTGACGGTGCGTCAGGACCTCACCGGCGGCCCGAACGGGCGTGGCTTTGGACATTGCTTCTCCAAGGGGTCGAAGAAAAGGGGACTAAGCAGGATAGTTGCTTTCAGTAACTATCCTAATCGCTCCTGTATTCCCTGTCTTACCCGAACGGGGAGAAAATTGTCACCGCTCTACGAGAATCCCGTCAGGATCGCAGTAGATCATGTTGCCGGGTTCGATGTGAACTCCGTCAATCACCAAGGCGATGTCCACTTCTCCACGGCCCACTTTGGAGCTCTTCTTGGGGTTGCTTCCGAGGGCTTTGACGCCCAAAGACAGCTTCGCGATCGCCACTCGATCACGGATGGCCCCATTGATCACGACGCCGGCCCAGCCGTTCGCGACTGCGCTCTCCGCGATCATGTCCCCCATCAGGGCTGTGCGCAGCGAGCCGTAGCCATCCACGACCAGCACAGCCCCTTCGCCGGCGGTTGCCAGGACAGTCTTGACCAGGGCGTTGTCCTCGAAGCACTTGATAGTGCGCACGGGGCCGCTGAAGTGGGAGACGCCGCCGAGGTCCTGGAACTGCAGTGATATCGACTCAACGTCTTCGCCGCGCTCGTCGTAAAGATCGGCGGTATTGATGGGGTTCGCTGGCGTGTTCATCGTTGATCCTCCTCGGTCCGTTGGAGTTACCCTAACGCGTGCTGGCTCGCCCTGGCGCGTCCGGGACGGTCCACTTGTCCACATAGATGCCTTCATGACGACGCATCGGACCCCCACAGCGCTACGCTGAAATCCACACGTCAAGCCGCTAGGGGAGCACCGTCATGAGCCTGTCCGATCTGCCCGGTTCATTGCCTGAAAGGCCCGTGACGGATCCTTTTGGGAACCAGGTTCCTCTGGATGCGCGCGGCGGCCCGACGACGGCGCTCGCCGAGCCTGTTGAGCGCGTCCGCTCCCTGTGGGTTACCGGAGTGGTGCTGGTCAATGTTGGCATCAACGCTGCCTTCTTCGGCCCCATCCAGGTGCTGCTTGGGCAGCAGGCCATCCACTTTGACGAAGGCCAGAAGGAAGCTATCCTCGCCCTCGTCACGGGGTGCGGCGCCGCGGTGTCCCTGGTGGCCAACCCCCTGTTTGGTGCCTTCAGCGACCGCACCGCGTCCCGCTTCGGGCGCCGAGTGCCATGGGTGGTCTTAGGGGCCATTCTGGGTGCTGCGGCCCTGGTTGCCCTCGCGGGTGCTCCCAACGTGGCCGTCATGACTATTCTGTGGTGCCTTGTCCAGGCCGGCTGTAATGGAGCCTATGCGGCCATCACAGCGGCCATCCCGGACCGTGTGCCGGTGCCCCAGCGCGGCACGGTCGGCGGCCTTGCGGCCATGGGCCAGACCGTGGGGATCCTTGCGGGCGCGGTGATCGCGTCCGTGGTTTCGGGAAACTTTGCCCTCGGCTACATCGTGTGTGCTGCTGCGCTGCTGGCCGGCGTCGTGCTCTACCTTTTCAAGAATGACGACGCCCCTCTGTCAGCGGAGACTCGGCCACCGTTCAAACTGTGGACTTTCGTCAAAGGCTTCTGGATCTCGCCCGTCAGGTATCCGGACTTCGCGTGGGCCTGGCTGACGAGGTTCCTGGTCAATGTCGGCAACCACATGGTCACGTTGTACTTGCTCTTCTTCCTCAAGGATGCTGTGCATCTTGAGGAAACGCAGGGGATCAAGCCTGAGTTCGGGGTCCTCATCCTCACAGGCCTCTATGCCGTCATGGTGATCGTCACGAGTGTTGTGGGTGGTGCCATCAGCGACCGCATGGGCAAACGTAAACCGTTGGTGATCATCTCATCCATCGTCATTTCGATAGCTAGCCTGATCCTTGGGTTCGACCCCACCTGGACAGGAGCCATTGCTGGCGCCGTGGTGCTCGGTATCGGCTTTGGTGCTTACCTGGCGGTCGACTTCGCGCTCATTACCCAAGTGCTGCCCACTGCGCTGGACCGAGGCCGGGATCTTGGGGTCATCAACGTGGCCAACTCCTTGCCGCAGGTGATCGCGCCGCTCATTGCCTACCCCTTTGTTGCGTTCTGGGGTGGCTATGTTTCGCTATACGTGGCCGCAGCCGTCATCGGCCTGCTGGGCGCCGTATTCGTGGTGAAGATCAAGGGCGTCGCGTAGGCCTGCGAATCCGTTCTCAGGGAACGGACAACTTGCTGCCGTATCATTGTCAGGACGCGCTCGGTCTTTGGGGGGCCGCGCAATCTCCCAGAACGAAGCCCAAACCAACAGAACGCCGGAAATGTCCGAACCGAACTCCTTGGAACCGTATTCGCTGGATCTGGCCGCGGGGTTGCCCCAAATGGCGGCTGCTCCCACCACGCCGAGACAGCAACTGCGCTACGCCCGGATACTGAAGACTGCCGCAGGATTCGCCCAGCGGCAGTTCGATACCGTGAGCCTTTCGGACGTATCCACCCGGGCCCATGTTCCCCTTGGGACGCTCTACCGCTACTTTCCGTCCACGGTCCATCTGATGCTTGCGGTCTACCGCCAGCAGCTCCGCGAACTCAGCGACGCCAAGCCGGACCCATCGCGCTGCAGCCAGCAGGAGCTCACCGGACTCGGGATGGAGATTTTCCACATGCGGGTCATGCAGCCCGCCGTCGAACACTGTCTTTCCCGCACGTGGGATACCCGCGACGGCGACATTCCCGTGCTTTTGCGGGACATCGAAGTGCTCTCTGCCGAGATGGTCGCGGCGGCGATCGGCGACGCTGGCAGGGCAAGGATTCTGTTGCATGTGATCAGTGGTCTGGTCCAGTCGGTCAACTGCCGTCGAATCTCGCTTTTCGATGCCGAGAAGGACCTGAAGAACGCCTGCAAGTTGATTGCGGACTCGTAGCTTTTCCCGCAACCGGCGTAACTGGTCTAGACCACTATGACCAAAAGTATGTGTTTACGGCTGGATGTCTCTAGTCTTCCTATCAAGCACCTGTCTACGAAGACAGGACCCAAGCGGCTAGCAGCCCATATCCGCAGGAGTTTCACAGCACGGACCACCCACCCTTGGTTCGGCACCGAAGCCTCTATACCTGCCCGAATTGTGCCGTGGGTTCACGGCTAGCCTGAGGAGACAACGACGTGTCCGTCGAGACCATCACCCCTGAACAGAACCTGACTGCCCTGGCCCTGAGCGAAGAGGAAATCTTCACCGCCCACGAAGGCGGCAAGCTCTCCGTTTCCAGCACCGTGCCGCTCTTGAACAAGCGTGACCTTTCCATTGCCTACACCCCCGGCGTCGCCGAGGTGAGCAGGGCGATTCACGCCAATCCCGAGCTTGCCCGCACGCACACGTGGGCCGAGCGCCTTGTGGTGGTGGTCAGCGATGGCACCGCGGTCCTGGGACTTGGCAACATCGGCCCCAGCGCCTCCCTCCCGGTCATGGAAGGAAAGTCAGCGCTTTTCAAAGCTTTCGGCGACCTGGACTCGATTCCGCTGGTCCTTAACACCACCAACGTGGATGAAATCATCGAGACCCTGGTCCGCCTGCGCCCAAGCTTCGGTGCCGTGAACCTCGAAGACATCTCCGCACCGCGTTGCTTCGAACTCGAAGAGCGTCTCATCGAGGCCCTCGACTGCCCAGTCATGCACGATGACCAGCACGGCACCGCCGTCGTGGTTCTCGCGGCCCTGACGAATGCCGCCAAGGTGACTGGACGTGAACTTGATGGACTGAAGGTTGTGGTTTCCGGTGCTGGCGCCGCAGGGATCGCCGTGTCCGAGATCCTGCTGACTGCGGGCGTCAAGGACGTCGTCCTGCTGGATTCCAAGGGCATCATCAACGCTGAGCGTGCCGACCTGGTGGCCGATTCGGGCAGCGTCAAGGCCCGCTTCGCCCAGCGGACCAACCCCCGCGGCCTTTCCGGGGGACCCGCCGAAGCCCTCACAGGCGCAGACGTGTTCGTCGGCGTTTCCTCGTCCAAACTGGCCGAGGAGCACCTGACGCTCATGAACAAGAATTCGATCGTGTTCGCCCTGTCCAACCCGGACCCGGAAGTCCTGCCCGAGGTTGCTGTCAAGTACGCGGCCGTCGTGGCTACGGGCCGAAGCGACTTCCCGAACCAGATCAACAACGTCCTGGCCTTCCCGGGGATTTTCCGCGGAGCCTTGGACGCTGGTGCGCGCCGCATCACTCCGGCCATGAAGATCGCCGCAGCCCGCGCTATCGCAGCGCTGGCCGAGGAAGACCTCTCCGCCGACTACATCGTGCCCAGTCCGCTGGATCCCCGCGTTGCGCCTGCGGTCACGGCGGCGGTTGCCGCAGCGGCCGAATAGCCCGCGCTTTCAGCCCCAAGAGCCGACGACGGCGACTCTCCCGTGCTGGGAAGGGTCGCCGTCGTTCTTTGTTCCGCCGTCAGTGGCGGGCCGCCCACCTAGACTGGGCCCATGAACGCCGAAATGATAGTGACCGTTCTTTGCGGCGTGGCCATAGCGGTAGGCGTCGTTGGCACCATCATCCCGGTACTGCCGGGGAGCATCCTGATCGGACTGAGCCTGTTGGCATGGGGCATCTGGGGTGGAGCGGGAGCGACCGGCTGGGTGGTCTTCGGAATCGGCGCGGCATGTGTCCTGGCAGGCATGGCGTCGAGCGCCGTGCTCACCGGCCGGAAGCTCAAGCAGCACGGCATCCCCAACCGCTCAGTGCTGGCAGGAATTGTCCTGGGAATTGTGGGGATGTTCGTTCTTCCGGTGGTGGGGCTGTTTGTGGGGTTCGCCGTCGGACTACTCGTGAGCGAACTCCTGCGGACCAAGGATGTCAAGAAGGCGTTGGTCTCCGGTGGCGCCGCGCTCAAAGCCACCGGCTTGGGAATGCTGCTGGAGTTCGGGCTGGCGTGCCTTGCTGCCAGCACTTGGGTGGTTGGCGTGTGGGTCGCCGCGGTTGCCGCTTAGATGCCGTCCGATCGAGCCAAAGTCGGGATATGTGACGGAGCGTTGGAGCTTTGGTCGGGATATGTGATGGAGCGTTTGCCTCGACCAACCCTCGCTCACCTTTAGCGCCTTTTTTACAAACCCTCCCTCACTTTTGGCGGCATTTTCGCCGGCGCTCGCTCACGTCTTGTGAGCGAGAACGCCAACCCGAGTTGGCTCCAAAGATGAATCCGCTGGCTTCCGGGTGGAGATCGGACGCTGGAGGGCAGAATCGGCGTCGACGTGTCTGGGGCCGTGGATAAGGTGGCTGACATGGAACAGACACTGAAAGTTGCGCGGCAATGGGGCGCCCCCGCGGCGGCCGTCATCTTTTTCGCCCTGTGGTGCGTGGCGGAAGCGGGATTCATGGCTCCGTGGATTCCACATTGGCCTGAATTGTGGACGCTCATCCTGTCAAGATTCGCGATACTAATCCTGACCGCATTCGCCATTGCCGTCTCGGCATGGCGGCCTGTCCTCTCTCTGGGGTTCACGGCCGTCCTGTTGATGGGGCAGCTGGTGTACTTTATCCCGCAGCCGTATTCCAATGATTGGCCCATCTATTTGGGTACCTTCGTTGGCTTGGGGTTCTCCATGTGGACCGCGAGAGGTCGTCTGCAATTTGTTGTAGCCGGGAGCAACGTCGTTTTCGCAGGTGTGATGACGTTCATCATGCTTTCGTGGCGATACGGGCGCGGCGTTGGATGGTTTAGGCAGTTGTTCATGGGCGACAGGTACGCGTTGGCCAACTATGGCTGGCAACTCTTCTCCTTCCTTCTTCTCATCGCTGCAAGTTGTGCTGCCGTCGGGATCGCCCTGCGACTTTACGAAGAACGCGGAAGCCTCTTCAAAGCCCGGAACCTCGTCCAGGCCAACCTCAAGGAGACCGAGGTCGAGCTCGTCGTGGAGCAGGAACGCACCCGGATCGCCCGCGACCTCCACGACGTCTTGGCACACTCGCTCGCTGTCATTGCCGCGCAAGCCGACGGCACCCGCTACCTCAGCCAGGACCAACCGAAAGCAGTGCTCGACGCCTTGGAGAACATCGCGGTGTCGGCCCGCCACGCATTGGTGGACGCACAGCGCGTCATTGAAGGAGTGCGCGACGACGGCCTGGTCACCCCGCAGCCCCGGATCACCGACGTCGGGCCCCTTGTGGAGCGAATGCGCCAAGGAAGCCTCAAGGTCCAGCAGAGCGAGACCGGTGTCCCGGTTGAGCTTGGCGCGGGACAGCAACTCGCCGTCTTCCGGATTGTGCAGGAATGCCTCACGAACGCCCTCAAACACGGCGGGCGCGGCACCGCTGTGCGGCTTCACTTCGACTGGAGCGGCCCTGGGCTGACCATGCACGTTGCTTCCGAACTGCCGGCGTCCGTTTCGATTGGGGGGACGGACGACGGCGGTGAGGTCGCGCGTGTGGGGCGCGGCATCCCCGGAATGCGGGAGCGCGCACACCTTGCCGGCGGTTGGCTCAGTTCCGGGCCCGACGGCGAGCAGTTCCGTGTGACGGTCTTCATCCCTTACGGCTCACGTTCGGCACCTTTCCCCTCGGAAGAAGGCCTGGAAGGCGCTGCGGACCAGGAAGCCGCGTCCCCAAAGGGCTTTGAGCAGGAGCCGGCGCTTGCTGTCGGAGGCGTTTCGCCGTCGTCGGCCATTGAGCAGGGAGCCACCGGACGTGGCTGAAGCGCAGATCACGGTTGCCTTGGTAGACGACCAGCCCCTCTTCCGCGCCGGCATCCGCATGTTGGTGCAGAGCCAAGCAGACATGGACATGGCATGGGAGGCCGACGACGGCGAACAGGCTGTGGCGCTCGCAACCGAGCAGCGTCCGGACGTCATGCTGATGGATCTTCGGATGCCGGTGCTGGACGGAGTCGGGGCCACGCGTCGCATCACGGAGGAAGCCGAAGCGGCGGGAGTGGAAAAGCCCAAGATCATTGCCTTGACCACGTTCAACAGGGACCAGGCCGTGGTTGAGGCGGTACAGGCGGGAGCCAGCGGATACCTGCTTAAGAGTGCGGAGCCGGAGTTCCTGCTTGCCGCGATCCGAACCGTGTACTCGGGATACTCGGTGATCGCGCCCGGTTCGGTCCACGAGCTCTTTCAGCACGCCGCCAGGACGGTGCCGGTAGCCGGGCCGGACCTCGCAGTGATGGACGAGCTCTCGCCCCGCGAGCGGGACGTGTTCCTTCTGGCGGCCAAAGGCCTAGGGAACGCTGAGCTGGCAGAGAGCTTGTTTGTTTCCGAGGCCACAGTGAAGACCCACTTGCGCAGCGTACTCAGCAAGTTCGGGCTGCGTACAAGGCTCCAGTTGGTGGCCTTCGCCTATGAGCACCGGCTGCTCGGCTAGCCAACCCTGGAACACTAGCCAACCTGGAACACTAGGCACCCCCGGAACGGCCAGGCAACCTGGACACAACGCGACGGCCGCCCCGGTGGGGACGGCCGCCGTCGTGCAACTGCAGGTGCTGCAGAGTCAGGGTGCGCTACATGGCGCGGCCCTTCGTCTCCTCTCTTGCGTCCCGCCCAAGCCAGAGGCCAAGGCCGACCATGGCAACGCCGAGAACCAGGTGCAGCCAGTTGTCCGCGGAGTTCATGGGCACGAAATCAGCACTCATGTTCGAGCTGGTGATGAGGCCGTAGATCCAAAGGACGAGGTAGATTGCGCCGCCACCAATGAGGTAACCGCGCGCCATCCTTCCAGTCCTCGCGAAGTACAGGCCTGCCGCGCCGAACAGCAGATGGACAATGTTGTGTAGGACGGATACTTGGAAGACTCCAAGAAGCATGGCGCCCGAATCATGTCCTGCAAAGGTCATGGCGCCGTAGTTGCTGGTGATGCCCGGGATAAATCCCAAGACGCCAACAGCCAGGAAAACCCAGCCCAAACCAAGTGCTGTGTTGTGCAGCGTCAGCCCCATCACGTGGTGCTGCGCGGGGTGTGAAGCAGTGGTCATAGCTCCTCCCGATCACGATTTCGATCGGCCCTTCAAATGGAGGGCCGCATCGCGGCAAGGAGTCGGAACCCTGCCGACGAGGATATCTTACTCCCGAAAACCCGGGAAATAGAGGGGAGGGGGTGGGACAAAGCGCAGTTAGCATGGTTCTGTGATGCCCAATTCTGCAATGCGTTATCCTGCGACGGCGGGGCAACCGTGAGTGAGCCATCGGTTCCCGGCACTCGCGGAGCGATTTTCGCGGACACGAGGGACATCACACCGTTCCGCGACGGACATGTCCGCACCTCGGTGAGTGGACTGGCGGAGGGCCTGAGCGGTGCGATTGCCGGCGTCCTGAAGGGAAAGGCCGCTGGCCGCATCGACGTCGACGGGGATGTCCCCAAGCTCAAGCGCCTGGCCGGCAAGACTGCCAAATCGGTATACGACGCCATTTTCACCAGCACGGAACCGGACCGCCTCATCACCTTGGCCCGCGCTTACCCCGGCTGGGCCGGGCTTTGCTACGTGGTTGCCGGGCTGCTTGCGTACAAGCACGGCGGATATCTGCGCGCGTCGGAACTGCTGCAGCGGGGCTTGTCCATACGGATCGACGACGCCGCCAGCCAGTTCTCCGGCAGTTGCCTTGGCAGGGTGGTCACTCGGGTCGAGGTGGCGGAACGGATTGATGTTCCGGTCCTGTTCAGCGAGGAATCGGTGTTCCTTGCCCTCTCGCACTGCTTTCGTGAGACAGGCCAGGCGGCGGAGGCTCTCGACATCCTGGCTAGCCTGCCGCCGTCGTTGCCCACCGCGCTGGCCCGCTGCACCGCAGCCGCGGCACTGGAGCGGCACGCCGACGTCGTCAGGTGGACGGACGGGCTCCGCAACGCGGACGACCTCTCAGCGGCGCTCTTGCTGATACGGGCGCAGTCGCTCCGGGTGTTGGGGGAGCGGGCGGCCGCCCAAGCCGCACTCACCGAGGTACTCCGGAGGAAGAAGACCAGCCTCGCCTTGCGCAATGACGCGCTCACGGACCGGGCTCTGTCGATGCTTGAGGTCAGGCGGAGGGCACCCAGCCCTCGGACGCTCAGTCCTCTCGTTGTTAAGCGGGCTCGGCGAAAGTCCGAGGGGGCTGAGTTGGAGGCGGTGGATGGGATCCGAAGGGACGTCGAGGTGCGCCGGCTGTGGAACAAGGACTTCGGCGACCCTGACGGTTAGCGCGGCCTAACGCCGGCGGTTGAGGCCGAGGTCGCGTCACCGGAGCAGCGGAAGCAACTGCTCGCCGAGCAGAACAGCCCCGAGCCCCACCATGATGATGCCGCTGCTGAGAGTCACCACGCGTGCGGCGGAAGGCCGGGACTGCAGCAGCCTTCGGGAAGTCATCGCCACGGCCGTGTAGATGATGCCGGCGAACAGCACGAAGGTGAGGCCCAGCACGCCTGACTGCACCGGCACCGGCAACGACGCCTCCGGGCTCACGAACTGGGGCACCAGGGCGAGGAAGAACAGCAGGCCCTTGGGGTTGATGCCGCTGGTGCCCATGCCCTGCAGGAAGGTGCGTAGCTGGTTTCGGGACTGCCCGACGGCGTCATCCGCGCTGAAGCTTGCGCCGCGCCACGAGCGCATGGTGCTCACGCCGAGCCAGAGCAAATAGGCGGCGCCCGCGATCGTCAGCCAGCCGAGGAGCCCCGGAACGCCGGCCAAAAGGGCGGCGAGTCCGGCTGTCAGGAGGGCCGTGTGCAGGACGTATCCACTGCACAGGCCAGCCACGGCGGGGACGAAGCTGCGCTGCCGCAAGCCAGCAGCGATCGAATATGCCCAATCAACGCCAGGGGTGCAGGCCAAGGTGACGGCGACAATCACGAAGGCGAGGAAGAGGTGGGGATTCATGGTGGCTCCTGGCTGGTGGGTACACCATGAACCTTATGAAAAATCTGCCCATAAGTGTTCCCATATTTAGCCCGGCTTGCCGCCATATCGGTAAGATAATTGCGTGATAGATGGAATTGACAGAACTATTTTGCGTCACCTCAAAGAGGATGGGCGAATGACTGCCACAGCGCTCGCGGCCAAGGTGGGATTGACCGTGGCTCCGTGCCATAGACGGCTACGGGATCTCGAGGCTTCCGGAGTGATTCGGGGGTACCGGGCAGACATCGATCCGGCGGCCATTGGCCTGGGATTCGAGGCGATCGTCTTCGTGACCCTACGCCAGGTGGACCGCACCACCATGTCGGACTTCGAGGATCGTGTGGCGTCTATCCCCAACATTGTCGAAGCACAGCGGCTTTTCGGCTCACCGGACTATCTACTGCGCGTGATCGCCGCCGACCTCCCGGCCTACCAGCGTTTCTACGACGACCAGCTCACGGCACTTCCCGCCGTCGAGCGCCTCACCTCGACCTTGGTGATGAAGAACCTGAAGTCGAACGCGGGACCGCCGGTCTAAGTTCGGCCTTATTTTGTCGCACCCTCCTGGCAGAGTGTTTCCATGGAAGCGATCGGATACTTCGACACCCGGCAGGGCCTCGCGTCCCGCGGGTTTTTCGGAGTGTCCCGCCATGCTCTTGGTCCGCGCCTTGCCGCGGTCCCGGGCGGGGTTCCGGGCGGGCTGGCGTTGGTGGATCCGCGCGACCGGGGCGGCCGGCAGGCCGCTTTGGACGGGGCCGTGGCTGCATTGAGGTCGTTGGCGGAAAAGGCGGCCGACGACGTCGGAGTCTTGGGTTTCCAGGAGGCCGTCGCGTTCGCGTCCGGGGTGGAGGAACTCTCCCGGACCCTGGACTATCTCCAGGTGGTCGCCGCTTCGCGGCTGGACAGGGCCCGGAACGATGAACCCACTACCCGGCCGGGCTGGACAACGGGCTGGGCCTCTGACGCGGAGACAGGCTCCGGCGCGGGCTGGACGTCCGAGACCACAGCAGGCCAAGCGGACGCACAGGGTGGTGCCTCCGGCTCAGTGCAGGGCGCTGGCGCGTCCGGCACGGTGCAGGCGGGGAGCCCTCGTGGCGGGGAGTTCAGGTCGACGGCCGAGCATCTGCGTTCGTTGCTGCGCATCAGTGCCGTCGAGGCCAGGCTCGCCCTGGCTCAGGAGTTGCTGCCGGGCCACGGCCTCACCGGACAAACGGTCCCTCCCCGGCACCAGGAAACGGCCGCGGCGCTGGCGTCCGGGGTGATCGGGTCCCGCTCGGCCGGGATCATCACGATGGCCTTGGAGAAGGTGCGTCCGCTTTGCAGCCCGGAGAAGGCTGCGGAGATGGAGGGTGTCAGATGGATTGTGTAGGGGTTCCGGTCCTCGTGTGATTGGAGAACACTTTGTCCATGATTGATTCCCATGAAGAGCTCGGTGCGGAACTCGCGGAAAAGGTTGCCGCGGCCGGGGACCTCGAGGCGCTCAAGGCCTCGGGTGCCTTTGATGAGCTGATGGAACAGATCGATGCCGGCCGGCTTCAGATCGATGGCAAGGACGGGTTCCTGAACCTGATGATCAAGGCCGTGCTTGAGCGGGGCCTGCAGACCGAACTGAGCGAGCATCTGGGGTATGAAAAGGGTGATCCTGCTGCCCGGCTGCTGCCGAACTCCAGGAACGGCAGCTACCCCAAAACGGTGGCCTCCACGGTCGGAGACGTCGGTCTTGCCATTCCGCGGGACCGGGCGGGCACCTTCACCCCGCAACTGGTTCCAAGAGGTTCACGGCGCACCGGCGGGCTCGATGACATGATCATCAGCCTTTATGCAGGTGGAATGACGATCCGGGACATCGAACACCACCTGGAATCGACGATCGGTACCGAACTATCCCGCGAGACGATTTCCAAGATCACCGACGACGTCCTCGAAGAGGTCATGGCCTGGCAGTCCCGGCCGCTGGATCCGATCTACCCGATCCTGTATCTGGACGCGATCGTGGTGAAAATCCGGGACGGGCATCAGGTGAAGAACAAAGCCGCCCACATCGCCGTCGGCGTGGATCTTGACGGGGTCAAGCGCGTGCTCGGGATCTGGATCCAGGCTTCCGAAGGGGCGAAGTTCTGGGCAGGGGTCTGCGCGGAACTGGCCAACCGCGGTGTCAAAGACGTGCTGATCGCCTGCTGCGACGGGCTCACCGGGTTCCCCGAGGCGATCCAGGCGACCTGGGCCAACACCACCGTGCAGACCTGTGTCGTGCACCTGGTCCGGGCCTCCATGCGCTTCGTCGCTTACGGGGACAGGAAGAAGGTCGCCGCCTGCCTGCGGAACATCTACACCGCCCCGACCATCGAAGCGGCCCTGACGGCCCGGGAGGAGTTCGCCGCCGGGGAATGGGGACAAAAGTACCCGGCAGCTCTCAAGACCTGGGAAAACGCCTGGGAACGGTTCATCCCCTTCCTGGCTTTCCCACCGGCGCTGCGGAAAGTCATCTACACGACCAACGCGATCGAGTCCCTGAACTACCAACTGCGCAAGATCATCAAGAACCGGGGCCATTTCCCCAACGACCAGGCCGCAGTGAAACTGCTCTGGCTCGCCATCTGCAACATCGAAGACAAACGCGCCAGAGAACGCCAGAAAACCAGAACCACCGACAAGGAATCCTCCGGCAACCACCTCGTCGAAGGGGCAGCCACCGCCGGCTGGATCCAGGCCCTGGGAGTCCTGAGCATCACCTACCCCGAACGACTCGAACCCTACCTCAGCTAAAAATGACTCCCGACCCCACACACACAAACAACTTGACAGGCTCCCGGAACCGTCCGAAGAGTCCCTCCGCTACCATCAAGGGGCGTTCCTGCGCCGTCCTAAGCACGGGCTGGCGCATGTGGAGATCTTCGCCACCACCGAGCAATACGAACACCTGCTCACGGTCATGAACACCGCCGCCAACCCCCGAACCCGCATACCCCAGGGCACGGTTCGTGCCTCCGTGGAACCAATAGGCGATTCGTCCGGCGAGGCCTCTGACAATGCTGACAATGCCGGGCCGTTGGACCGGCGTTCGAGGGCGCAGAAGCTCCTTGATGGTTTGATCGGCGCCTGCAGGCTCGCCCTGGCCGCAGGGTCCCTGCCCGCCACGGGCGGCCACCGCCCGCAGATCCTGGCCACCATCGACCACCGCGAACTCTTCACCCAATACGGTCGGCTTTCGCTGACCGGGCAACCTTCGCAGTCCGGTCAGCCCGCCCTGTTCAACCGCCCCCGGCAGTGCACGGGCACCGCTTCCTTCACGTTCACCGGGCCCGTCCCGGCGGCCACGTTGCGCAAACTCGCCTGCGACGCGGATATCATTCCCGTGGTCCTAGGCGGCGACGGCCAGGTGCTGGACATCGGACGGGCCTCCAGGATCTTTCCGCCGCACATCCGCAAAGCCATCACAGCGCGGGACAAAGGCTGCGCTTTCCCCGGGTGCACCATGCCGGCGCCGTGGTGCGAGGCCCACCACATCGATTACTGGTCCCGGGGCGGATCCACCAGCACCGCTAACGGGACGTTGCTCTGCAGCCATCACCATCACCTGATCCACAAGGAAGACTGGCGCATCCAGGTCCGCAACGGGATCCCTTGGTTCATCCCGCCACCTCGCACTGACCCGCATCGGAAACCCCGAAGAAACCACTACTTCCAGGTATGACCCCGAAATGGGCCGTTTCCTGCACGTCGGGAGTGCGCAACGGCGGAGACGGGTGCCGAGTTCGGCGAGGTGCCTCAGCCCCCCAGCAAACCCGTCGTCCGGTACGGAATCACCTCGCGCAGGAACATGCTGGTGGAAGTGCGCACGATTCCGGGGCACAGCCTGATCTCTTCCGACACCCGGTACAGATCGTCCGGGCTTGTGGCGACCACACGGATGATGAGGTCGGTGTCGCCGGCCGGCGCATGGCATTCGAGCACCTCGGGGATGTTGCGCAGGGCCGCGATCGCCTCGTTCAGCCGGCTCTGATCCAGTTCCGCGCTCACCGCCGCCGCAACGCCCCGGCCTAACGCGGAAGGCAGCACGCGGCTGCTGTTCGGACGCAAAGCGCCCGACGCCGTCATGCGCTCCAGGCGCGACTGGACCGTCCCGCGCGCCAAGCCCAAGCGCTGGGCGAGGACCATGATTGGCACCCGGGGGTCGTCGTCGAGCGCGGCAAGGATGCGCTTGTCCGTTGAGTCCAATTCCTGCATGGCTGCCGCTTTCCGCCTAGTCACTGAAGGTTCGGCTGGTCAGAATGTCCAACCGGATCCCATTCTCCCGCACAATATCGGCCTTGAAGCCAGCAACCGGAGCAAGCCGCCCGCAAACCATGGTTGCGAATCATTTACATGCCCGTAACGCGAAACCCTTGACGGCGTGAATTTAAAACGCGAAACTCTTCTCATATGTGATTGACGTCTCAAGACGATCGGCGCCCCCGCACCGGTTCTTGGGAAGAAACCAAAGGCGAAGAAAATGGCAACAACACTCGAACTCACCGTCCGCACCGCATCCTGGACCCGGCCGCCCCGCGAACTGGTCCGCGCGTTCGAAGCGTTCCCCGTGGCAAACATCGGTGACGCGATGGAGCGGCTGGGAATCGTCGACGGCGGAATCAGTCCGGTCTGGGAAGGCGCCCGTTGTGTCGGTTCGGCCCTCCCCGTCCTGGGCGCCGCGGGAGACAACGCCGCCGTCATCGAAGCGCTGAACCACATCCAGCCCGGCGACGTGGTGGTGATCAACGGCTTCGGCCACGAACACCGCGCCCTCGTGGGCGAGCAGTTGTCCCAGCGTTTCGAAGCCGCCGGCGCCACCGGCGCGGTCATAGACGGCTACATCCGCGACCGCGCCACCATCACCGAAATCAAGTTCCCCGTCTTTGCCCGGGGCGTCACCCCTGCCGGGCCGTTCAAGAACGGCCCCGGAGTCATCGGGGAACCCGTGGCAATCGGCGGCATCGTCTGCTCGGCAGGCGACATCGTCGCCGCCGATGACGACGGAGTCGTCATCATCCCCCAGGCCCGTGCAGCGGAAATCCTGGAACGAGTCATCGCAGTGGCCGCGCACGAGGCCGAGATGACAGCGGAAATCACCCGCGAATACAGCTAACAGCGCTTTCTCCCACCCCGGCCCCCTCATAGACTGAAAGCACCCACCATGACAAAGCAATCGACGGACTCAGTGGAACTGAACACCGCTCAAATCAAAGTCGTAACCGCGGACGGCAGGATGGTGCGCAAGGCAACCTTTGCCGGCACCATGGGTTCCTTCGTGGAATGGTACGACTACGGTATCTACGGCCTGCTGACCACGTATCTGGCCATGAACATCATGGGTTCCAAGGACGTCGGCTCCCTCCTCCTGACCAACGTCGGCTTCCTGGTGAGCTTCCTTGCCCGCCCCTTCGGCAGCGTCATCTGTGGTTTCCTGGGTGACCGGCTGGGCCGCAAGAACCTGCTCGCGGTCCTCCTACTCCTCATCTCCGGGGCCACGGCCTGCATCGGCCTCATCCCGTCCTACTCGGTCATCTTCTGGGCCGCACCCGCGTTGCTGATCCTGTTCCGCATCCTTCAGGGATTCTCGGCCGGCGGCGAAGTGGCAGGCGCCATGGCATTCGTGGGCGAGTATGCGCACAACAAGCACCGCAACTACTCCATGAGCTTCATCGCGGTTGGATCCTTCTGCGCCTTGCTCTTCGGCAGCGCCCTCTCCGCCACCCTCATCACTACCCTCGGGGACTCCACCATGGAGGCCTGGGCCTGGCGCATCCCGTTCCTCTTCGCACTGCCCTTGGGCTACGTCGGCTTCTACATCCGCTCCAAGATGGAAGACACCCCGCATTTCGCGGCGCTGCGGGAGCGTAACGAAGTGGAACGCAACCCGCTGCGCACCGTCTTCACGTCCAAACGCCACCTCAAGGCGATCGCCCTTACCATCTTCCTCCCGGCCCTGAACGGTCCCGGCTACTACCTGCTGTTCGCTTACATGCCCACGTACTTGAAGACCCAGCTGGGCAGTGGACACAACTTCACCATGCTCCAGGCGCTCCTCGTCACTGCCGTCAGCCTGGTGGCCATCATCATCTCCATCCCGCTCATGGCCCGCTTGTCCGACCGGATCGGCCGCAAGCCGGTGCTCGCTCTCTCTGCCGTGCTCATGGCACTGGTTTCCTACCCGATGTTTGCCATGATCACCACCGGCAACATGCCGCTGGCCTGCGTTGCCACCGTCGTCATGGCCATCGCGTTCTCCGGCCACGCCGCCGTCGTCCACACTGTGCTGACCGAAATGTTCCCCACCACGGTCCGCTACAGCGCATACAGCATCGGCTTCAGCATCAGCACCATCATCTTCGGCGGCAGCGCGCCCTTGGTCATGACTGAGCTCATCAAGGCCACCAGCAACAGCATGGTTCCCGCCTACGCCTCGATCGGCACGGCCATCATCACGCTCGCCTCGGTCTACTTCCTGAAGGAAACCAAGGGCCAGCCCCTGCAGACGCACTAGTCACGGACCACCAGAACCCCGACGGCGGCGGCAGACCGCACCGAAACGGCAGCCGCCGCCGTCGAACCCTCAGCCGTCGAACGCTTAGTAACGAACAGAACCCCCTAACCAGGAACAGAACCACCGGGAGTCACCTTGAGCATCAATTCAGTCGCCGTCGTCGCAGACCTCGGCGAAAGCTACGGCAACTACACGATCGGCGACGACGACGCCCTTCTTGGTCTCGTCACCGCCTCCAACATCGCCTGCGGTTTCCACGCCGGCGATCCGCGCGTCATGGATGCCACCGTCAAGGCCTGCGTGGAGCGCGGCATCGAACTCGGCGCACACCCCGGATATCCGGACCTGGTTGGCTTCGGCCGGCGCCTCATCGAAGCCAGTGAAGAAGAAATCCGCACCGACGTGCTCTACCAGATCGGCGCCCTGGACGCGTTCGCCCGCATCCACGGAGGCAAGATCAGCCACGTGGCCCCGCACGGACGCATGGGCAGCATCGCCCAGACCGACGCCAAGCATGCCCGCGCCATCACGGATGCCATCAAGGCCTACGATCCCTCCTACATCGTGATCTGCCAGAACGGCCTCCTGGCCGATGAATCCCGCAAGCGCGGGCTCGAGGTGGGCTACGTCTTCCTCGCGGACCGCGGCTACGGCGAAGACGGCATGCCCGTCTCCCGCAACAGCGAAGGCGCGCTCCTGCACGACTCCGAGGAAATCGGCCGTCGCGTGGTCCAGGTGGTGATTGAGGGAACCGTCCGCGCAGTCACCGGCAAGGTGGTCCCGCTCGGCCACGATGCCGACGTCGTCCTCCTCCACGGCGACCACCCGCAGGTCCTCCAGAACGGCACGGCCCTCCGTGCGGCCCTGGACAAGGCAGGTATCAAAGCCACAGGCCTCCAAGAAGTTCTCGCGGAAAAGGCCCGGCTCGCCACGGTCTGAACTGCCTTTTGACTGCGTCGCAGCAAACCGGATCCATCACCCGCACCACCGAGCAGGACTCATGACCACGCACACAGCACCCCCGGAACGGCTGCACAACCCGCCCGAACTGGAAGCCGAGCCGTTCGGCGACTCAGCCCTCATGCTCCGGGTCAAGGACGACGACGCCGACTTCCGCCGGGCGGCGGGCAGCAGGCTCCGCGATGTGCTGCTGGAGGTGCGGCCGTACGGGGTGTTGGACATCGTGGCCGGCGTCGAGTCCTTGTTGGTCGAGTTCGATTGCCTGGCCGTGACCCACGAACAACTGGCCCAAACCATCCGCTTGGCGGTTGCCGGCAACGGCCTGGAACCGGGAACACCTAGCGCCTCGCAATCACTTTTTGTCATCCCGATGGTCGTGAGCGAGGAATTCTCCCCGGACCTCCCGGGTGTTGCCGAGGAGTTGGGCCTAAGCCCTGAGGCCGTGCTGCAGCAGTTCCAGTCCTCGGTTCTGACCATCAACCTGTTGGCCGCGGCCATGGCCCCCATGATGGGCGGCGTCCTATTCCCGGGCCAGGTCAGCCGCTGCGTCGAGCCGCGGACCAATGTAGAACCCGGCTCTGTGATGGTGGCCGGCACCAACGCCATCATCCAGCCGTTCCCAGGACCGAGCGGCTGGAAAGTGATTGGCCGGACCCCGCTCACCGTCTGCGACATCCGGGAAGATCCAGCAACGTCCTACAAACCAGGGGATCTGGTGCGCTTCGAGGTTGTGCCGGAGAGCGAATGGGCGCGGCTCGAAGGCCGCTTCCTGCGGGCCGCCGCGGACTGCGTTTCCTCGGACAGCACTGAAGGGGGCAACAGTGACCTTCCCTGAACGCGCGATCGGCATCAAAGTGAGCGAAGCTGGCTGGCTGTCCACCTTCCAGGACCTGGGCCGCGAGAACTCCGAGTTCATGGGCGTCCCCTGCGGAGGCGCAGCGGACCAGCACTCTGCGGAGATCGCCAACATCCTGGTCGGAAACAGCCGCAAGGCCACGTGCCTGGAAATCATGGGCGGACGTTTTGCGTTCACGGCCACGCATGACGTGATGTGCGCCGTGGCCGGGGTCCCGGCTGAGGTGACCGTGAACGGCGATCCTGTCGCCATGTGGGAGCCTCTTTGTCTTCCGGCGGGAGCCCGTATTGTGCTTTCCAAGGCCAGCGGCGGCATGCGGAACTACTTGGCCTTCAGCGGCGAACTGGAAACCGCCCGCTTCATGGGCAGCGCAGCGCCCGAATCGCGTATGGGCTTCCCGCAACAGCTCGCTCCCGGGCAGACGATCACCCTCCACAGCCGGTACCGCGGATTCACGCACCCGTTCCTGACCCAGCCCCTCTTCCGGCTGCCGGTTCCCGTGCCGGACTTCAGCCCCGGGGTGTGGACCATCGACGTCGTCGACGGCCCTGAAACGGACCGGACGCCAGGTATCCGGAAACTGCTGAGCTCCAGCCGCTACACCGTCGGTGCCAAATCCAACCACGTGGGCCTGCGTTTGGACGGTCCCGTGGTGCACCCGGAGGGACTCGGGGAAATCGTGTCCCATGGAGTCCCGATCGGCGCATTCGAAATCCCCCATGGCGATGAGCTCATCATCCTGGGCCGTTCGCGGACCCTCACGGCCGGCTATCCGATCGTCGCAGTGGCCGCAAAAGCTTCCTTGCCCATGCTGGGCCAGGCCAGCCCCGGCCGGAAGATGACCTTCCGCTGGATGAGCAACACTGAGGCGGTGGAGCAATACCGTGAACAGCAGCGCCTCGTGGCGCATCTGGAAGATCGCGTGCACGCCCTTTTTGCCGCCGTTGGGCTTCCTGTTTCTGCACGCTCGGCGATCTCCTCGCCGAGTCCCGCCGCGGCGTGACTCACAGGCCCGAAGAAAACACTTGACCATCATCTTCTGAAATGAGAAACTCTTCTCATATGTGATGGGTATCTCAAATGATTCACGCAAATAACGCAAGGAACTGAAACCATGGGACTTCTGGACGGCAAGCTCGCGATCATCACCGGCGCCGGGACCGGCATGGGACGCTCGACGGCGGCCCTGCTGGCCGCAGAGGGCGCCGCAATGGTGCTGGTGGGGCGTCGTGAGGACGTCCTCCAGGAACTCGCCGCGGAAATCGTTGCCGACGGCGGCCGCGCGTTCGCCCGCGCTGCCGACATCACCTCCAAAGAGGATGTAGACGCCCTGCTCGAGTGGATCCACGGGAATCTCGGTCCGGTGGACATCCTGGTCAACAATGCAGGCAGCGCCAGCAAGGTCCTCAACGTTCGTTGGATCAGCCAGCAGGAGTGGAATGACGTCCTGGACGTCAACCTCAACGCCGTCTACCTGCTCAGCCAGGCAGTCCTTCCGGACATGCTGGCCCGCAAGACCGGGACCATCATTACGGTCTCCTCGCTCGCAGCCGTGAACCCCAACCTGCTCGGCGGCGCCGCGTATGGCGCCGCGAAGGCCGCGGTCCGGAACTTCATGACCTACCTCCACAACACCTTCCGTAACGACGGACTGCGCGCGGTGACCATCCTGCCCGGTGAAACCGCTACGCCAATCCTGGACAACCGCGCTCGCCCGCCCCGCGCAGAGGAGCGCGATGCCATGGTGCAGCCCGAAGACGTGGCCCGAGCCATTCACCTCGTGGCCACACTGCCCCAGCGCACCGTCGTCCAGGAATTGGTCATCGCCCCGACGATCCAGCGGGATACCTCCGGCGACATCGAGATCAGCCGCTGGGCCGGAGCCCCCGCAGACGAGGCACCGCAGCGATGAAACCCCGCAGACTCTACGCGCCGTCCTCCCGGGCAACCACCAAGTCGCCCGCCGCCAAAACAACCTCAGCAACCATCCAGATCAGGACCCTCATGACACTCGAGCCAACCACCGCCGTCGCCGATTTCCAGCCCTCCGAGGCGGTGCAGCGCATCCAACGCACATCGCTGCGGGTGCAGCAGCCCCAATCCAAGGGGGACCTTGTCTCCTTGGCCATGGGCGAGCCGGACTTCGACACCCCGGCCCAGGTTCGAGCAGCAGCCGCCCGCGCCCTCGAGGACGGCTTCACCCACTACTCGCCGTTGCTCGGCGAGCTGGTGCTTCGCGAGGAGCTGGCTGCCCGTATCGGCCAGCTCCTCGGCGGAGTGGCCAGCCCCGGCGACGTGCTCATCACGCAGGGCGGTACAGCCGGCCTGTCCGCGGCGATCCTTGGCATCGTCAACCCGGGCGACAAAGTGGTCATTCCAGACCCCACCTATTCCCTGTACGCCGATCTCGTGAGCATGGCAGGGGGTATCACCGTTCCCGTGCCGCTGGCGGATGACCTGCACTGGGACCTCGAGGCGCTGGCCACCGCGCTTGAGGGCGCCAGGATGTTCGTCTTCTGCAATCCGTCCAACCCGACCGGCATCGTGCACTCCCGCCGCGAGCTTGAGGCCCTCGCGGACATGGTGGCCGGGACCGACACCTTGATCCTTTCCGACGAGGCTTACAGCGATCTGGTCTACACGCCCGAACCCTTCACCTCGGCGCTGGAAATCGACGCCTTGGCCGGCCGGACCATCTACTGCCAGACCTTCTCCAAGAGCTACGCCATGACGGGCTGGCGCGTGGGTTACCTCTGGGGTCCGTCCGACGTCATCGCCTCCGCCGCCCGGATCCACAACACCTTCAACGGCTCCATGAACCAGGCCGTGCAGTATGCGGCGCTGACCGCGCTGAAGACGTGCGGACCGGACATCGAACGCATGCACGCTTCCTATGCCCTGCGCAGGGAGCTCATGGCGAGCAGCCTCCAGAAGATTCCCGGCCTGACGGTCAGCTCGCCGGAAGGCGCGTTCTACCTTTTCCCCAAGTACGACGTCGAGCTTCCGGCCGCCGCGATGGTGGCTCACCTTCGCAACCACGGCGTGGCCGTCCGTCCCGGCAGCGAGTTCGGCCGAAACGGCGAGTTCCACCTGCGCCTGTCTTATGCCGCCAGCTCGGAGGCGATCACCACCGGTGTGGAGCGGCTGGCGGCCGGACTGGCCGAGCTTCGGTGAGTGCCTCGGACGTGGCCAGCGTAGCGCCTGCGGTTCAGGCGCTACGCTGGAATCTGACACGGAAGGGGGCGCCCATGCGCAGCGACACCCAACGCAACCGCCGCCAGCTGGTGCGGGCCGCCGGGAAGCTCTTCGCCAAGGCCAAGGGCCCGGTGAGCATGACGGACATTGCCCGTGAAGCCGAGATCTCTCCCGCAACGGCCTACCGCCATTTCGCCTCGGTGGAGGACGTGCTGGCCGCGTTCCGCTTTGGTGTTGGCGAGAAGCTGCGCGATTTCAGCATTGCCCAGACCACGTCCGGAGTGGAACTGCTGGAGAGCGTCAGCCGGCATTGGGTGGGACTGGTCATCAAGCATGGCGGTTCCATGGTCCACACCCGCTCCGGCGAAGGGTACCTGGCCCGTCTTCGCTCCGGTGCGTACTACTTGACCATCCAGGCCGAGGCTTTGGAGCGGCCACTGCGCGAGGCCTGTCAGGAACTAGGCCTCCCGCCCCTGGGGGACGAGGCCATGTTCCTGTGGAACATCTTGTTCGACCCTCGCGAAATTTTCGATCTGCTCAACACCGTCGGCCTGGACAAGGACCAAGTGTCCACCAAGCTTTGCGCTGCGCTTCGGGGAGCCATGGCCGCCTGGGCCGCTGCGGAGCCAACTTCGGCAAAGTGACCACCGCTTGTCTACCTTCCGCCATGGAATTGGTCAGATTGACCAATGGAGATTGAGTCCGTTGCACCAGCTGTAGTGTTCCTGTTGAAATAGTGACAACGAAGGGAATGGCTACCGCCGGACCCCACAGGCTAAGGATCCCCGGTACACCACCCGGCCACCCGAAACACCGTCCCGCAAGGACGCAGCCGCTGATTGACTCTTGTTCACGCATCGTCTTTCGCACTCCGCCGGCCCAGCGTCGGCACCACCATAAGAGCCCCTGAGCCACCGAACGCGCGTTGCGGTAGCTGAGGGGCTCTTGTGCTGAATCCTGCAGGCACGCCCGGCGACGCATAGTCTTGTGCCATGACTTCCGCTGGCCGCTTCGCCCCGAGCCCCTCCGGTGAGCTTCACGTGGGCAATCTGCGCACCGCCATGCTCGCGTGGCTCTTCGCCCGCTCCACGGGCCGCGACTTCCTGCTGCGCATCGAGGACCTCGACCGTGCGCGGGCCGGCGCCGAGGAAGTCCAACTCCGGGACCTGGAAGCCGTTGGCGTGACATGGGACGGCGCCGTCGTTCGCCAGACGGACCGTGCCGGGCTCTACAACGACGCGATCACACGGCTCACCGACGCCGGACTGACGTATGAGTGCTTCTGCACACGGCGCGAAATCCAGGACGCGCCGTCCGCCCCGCACGCTCCGCAAGGCGCCTATCCGGGCACATGCAGGAAACTTTCGACGGCGGAGCTTGAGACCCGCCGGGCCTCGCGCCCGGCTGCGATTCGCCTCCGCTCCGAAGCCCGGGAATGGACTGTGGAGGACAAGTTGCACGGGCCATATACGGGCACCGTGGATGACTTTGTGCTCCGACGGAACGACGGTGTCACCGCCTACAATTTGGCCGTGGTGGTGGATGACGCAGAGCAAGGCGTGGACCAGGTGGTCCGCGGCGACGACCTCCTGTCCTCCACACCCCGCCAAGGCTACCTGGCCTCGTTGCTGGGGTTGCCCGTTCCGGAATATGCGCATGTTCCCCTCGTGCTGAACCGCGACGGCGCCCGGCTGGCGAAGCGCGACGGTGCGGTGACGATAAGCGACCTTGCCGCCGTCGGACTGTCCGCCGGGGAGGTGCGGGACGTGATCCTGGAATCGCTCGGGCTGCCGGAAGGTCCACTGGGTGACGCCTTGGATACCTTCGACCCGGCCAGTTTGCCCCGCAAACCGTGGGTGTGGAACGGCCATCAGCAGTCGACCCTCCGGAAAGGAGCCTAAGTGCTCGCCTATGTGCTGACCCGCTACGGCGGTGCCGACGCAATGGAGCTGCAGAACGTCCCCAGGCCGATTGCCGGTCCAGGCGAGGTCCTGATCAGAGTGTTTGCCGCAGGCCTCAACCCTGTGGACTACAAGCAACGCGAAGGTGCCGTCCGCGTGATCACCAGGCCGAGGTTGCCCTTGGTGGCCGGCAGTGAGCTGGCCGGGATCGTGGAAGCCGTTGGACCCGGCGTCACGCGCTTTTCCACGGGAGACCGGGTGTTTGCCCGGGTGGACAAAGCCCTGCTGGGTGCCTTTGCCGAGCACGCCGCGGTCCATGAGGATCTTGTGGCTCTCATGCCGAGGTCGCTCAGCTACACCGAGGCCGCGAGCCTTCCCCTGGCCGGCCTCACGGCCCTGCAGGCACTACGCGACGAACTCAAGGTCAAGCCCGGAACCAAGCTCTTCATCTCCGGAGGGGCAGGCGGAGTGGGGACCCTCGCCATTCAACTGGCCAAGTACTTCGGCGCCGAGGTGACCACCACCGCGTCCCCCCGTGGGGAAGAGTTGGTGCGGCGGCTTGGGGCGGACGCCGTCGTCGATTACACAAAGGAAAACCTGGCCGAAGTCCTGAGTGGCTTCGACGCCGCCCTGGACCTGGTGGGCGGGGAAACGCTGGAGCAGACGTTCAAGATCCTCAAACCGGGAGGCAAAGTGGTCAGCATCGCCGGCATGCCTGAACCGCAGACCGCCCTGAAGGATCTTGCTGCCCCGGCCTGGATGACCGTGCTGTTCTGGGCCATCAGCCTCGGGATCCGGGGCCGCGCCCGGGAGGCCAAGGTCCGGTACCGCTACCTGTTCATGCACCCCAGCGGCGAGGACCTGAAATTCCTGACACGCCTGGTGGCCGACGGGAAACTGAAAGCCGTGGTGGACAGCAGCTACCCGCTCGAAAAGATCGCGGACGCCTTCGCCGCACTGGAGCAGGGACGCGCCAAGGGCAAGATCGTGGTGACCATGGACACCCGCGGGAGCTAGGCTGTCCGGGTGGATGCACAGACGATTGCCCCCGGATTCGAACAAGTCGCCGAACTCTTTGGCCGATACCTCAGCGAGGATCCTGAATATTCAGCCCAACTCGCGGCCTACCACCGCGGCGTCAAAGTGTTGGACATCAGCGGTGGGCCGCACCGCCGCCCGGATTCGGTGACCGGCGTCTTCTCTTGCTCCAAGGGCGTGTCCGGGCTGGTCATTGCGCTGCTGGTCCAGGAAGGCCGCTTGGATCTCGACGCCGAGGTGGTCAAGTACTGGCCGGAATTCGGAGTCGAAGGAAAAGCCACGATTACCGTGGCCCAACTGCTTTCCCACCAGGCAGGACTGCTGGGTGTTGAAGGCGGCCTTACTTTGGCGGAATACAACAACTCCGAACTGGCCGCCGCCAAACTCGCGCAAATGCGGCCACTTTGGAAGCCGGGGACCGCTTTTGGATACCACGCCCTGACCATCGGCGTTTTCATGGAGGAGCTGTGCCGGCGGATCACGGGGTCGACGCTCCAGGAAATCTACGAACAGCGGATCCGCTCCGTGACGGGCGCCCACTTCTTCCTGGGGCTTCCTGATTCAGAGGAGCCCCGCTATGCCACGCTCCGCTGGGTTGCCGATCCGTCCGCTCCGTGGACCGATCCCGCCAGCCATTTCGGCCTGTCGGCCAACTCGGTGGTGGGTGACATCCTGGACCTGCCCAACATCCGCGAGGTCCGGGCAGCGGGCCTGAGTTCCGCCGCCGGCGTTGCCAGCGCCGAAGGCATGGCCCGCGTCTACGCCGCAGCACTCACTGGACTTGCCCCCGACGGCGACCGTCCCGCCGTCGCGCCCCTCCTCAGCGAAGAGACCATCCAGACCGTTACCGCCGAACAGGTCTTCGGCATCGACCGGGTATTCGGCGAGACCAGCTGTTTCGGGACAGTGTTCATGAAATCGCATGCACGCTCGCCGTACGGCAGCTACCGGGCGTTCGGGCACGACGGCGCCAGCGCATCTTTGGGGTTCGCTGACCCCGTGTATGAACTCGCTTTCGGGTACGTGCCCCAGCAAGCCGAGCCAGGCGGGGCTGGTTGCCGTAACCTTGAGCTGAGCGCCGCCGTGCGGAAGGCAGTCGCCGAACTGGCCCAGAAGGATGAGAAATGACCTTCACTGTTGAAACAGCCATGGTCCTTGCCGAAGTGGCGCACAACCGCCAGAAGGACAAACTGAAGCGGCCCCACCGTGAGCACGTGTTGACCGTAGGGGATGCGCTCGCCGATTTCGACGACGACATCCGGATCGCAGGCTACTTGCACGACATCGCCAAGGACACCCCCATTACCAAGCAGGCGTTGCTTGAGATGGGTGTTTCCGAGCGTGCCGTGGGCATCATCGAGAGGGTAACCCGCCGTTTCCAGGATGACCCGGACAGTGATGAGGCCGTCATTCTGCACATCGCGGAGGATCACGACGCTACATTGGTCAAGATTGCCTGCAACGCCCACAGTTCCTTGCCGGAGCGGGTACGGGCGCTCGCAGAGAAGTGGCCTGACAAGACCACCAATACGCGCTACGCGGACGCCCGGAAAGTGCTTTATCAAGCCGTGCCGCGGGGAGAAATCCACCTGATCCTCCAACGCATCAACCCGGATCTTCTCCCCGAGCTGGATCAGTTGGGGGACTAGCACCTCGATTCGTCCGGCACTCCCGGCTGTCTACGGCTTTGTCGGGTCATCCTGCGTCGGCTTGGCAGCGGCCGCAACGTCCCGGGTAACGGAGGCGGTGACTTCCGCGAGAATCCGTTCGTGGATCTGGCCCGTGAGCTCGTGAATCGCACGTGTGAGATCAGTGTTCTCCTCGAGCAGTTGCTCCTGAGCGTTGTAGTCATGGTCTGCCTTCACCTGCTGGAAAACCGCTTGACGGTTCTGGCCGATCATGACGAAGGTTGAGAGGAAGATCGCTTCGAGCGAGACGATCAGTGTCAACGTCGGCCACGGACTCTGTTCGAACACGAGCATCCACACGGCGAAAAGCAGTATGTGCAAGTAGACGAAGTTCATCGATCCGGCAAAGGCTGTGATTGCATCCGCGACTCGGAGCTGAATGCTTGCGGCCCGGCGCTCGGCCTCCGCCAGGACCGACGGATGCAGCTTCGACCGTTCGCTTTGAGAGAGCAACCGCGTAGGTCTCAGATACGAGCGCGAATGCGGAGGGGCGCCAGTCGTGGACATCGATGGGGTTCCGGCCGTTTGTTGTGTCATGCGTTCAATCCTTTGGCCCGCGGCGAGCCGATCTCGCCTCTGGGAGCGAGCCTAGCGTCGCCACACGCGTGAACCTAGGATTGAACGGTGATTCAACTCGGGGTTCGAGTTACCCGCCCATCAACCTTCGCCGATGCTTGAGCTCTTTGACCCAGTCCCTGGTCTGGATCGGCCCGAACGGTGAGGCTCCGGCGTCGAGGTCTGTGATCAGCGGGCCCGACGCTTTGAGCGCGAGTTCCAGGATTCCCTCCGCCGCGCGCCCTGTCAGCCCCAGTTTTCCGGCCCAGGCGAGGAAATGTTTGCGGGAGATGCCGATCTTTTTCCCGCCGATGCCTAGCGCGAGGGTCTTGTCCCCGTACACCACGGTGGAGGGGATGTCATAGACCGGGGCGATGGTGTACTCGCCCAGCTGCGACTGCACCATGGACACGTTCTTGGCATGGAGGTCGCCGTTGCCGCTGAGCCAAGCGAACGCGAGCTGGAGGGCAAGGTTCCGCAAGGCCGGCAGCGGCGCAGAACAATGGGCTGCCAACGCAGAGCACACCTCGCCAAAAGGCACGCTGTATTTGTCGGCCGGATACAGTCCCAGCACTTGGGCCCCGTCCTCGACGGCGAGACGTACCGGAGTGCCGTCAGTTCCGGTGAGGCGATCGAAACGCTCCACGAGCAACCCGGCCCGCCCGCCGACGTCGTGCACTAACCGAACGGCACTCACGGGAATCCGCAGCTTGCGCGCATGACGGAACATGAGGAACTCGTTTTCCACGACGAACGGGAACTCGGGCGCGTTGAGTTTGAGGATGAAGCGCTTGCCCGCTTGTGCCACCGGGAGCGAGATCATCCCGGCCGACAACTTATCCTGCACACCGGCCAACGCCACCGGATCGATAAGCCCCGAATCGCCGAGCAGCGCGTCGAAGTCGAGGGGCGGCTTCGAATCGAGCACGACGGCGGAGCCTCCTTCCGTGGGTGGCTCGCCGTGGGGGACGGTCTGAACATCGCCGACGGCGTCTCCTCCTGCGCCCATTAGGAGTGCGAGCTCGTCGTCGGCGCTGGCTTTGACCGCCCGGCGCAATGAATTCAGGCGACGGCCCTCCGGGAGGAGCCCGGTGAAATAGGGCGGAACGGCGCCGCTCGGCGTGAACACGGCCTGATTCGTCAGCGGGAGCGTTGTGGCAACAGCAGGGCCGCCCGATTCGAGGTACCGCGCCAAGTAGCTGAACTTGGTGCCGCCTTCATGCCGCTCGATGCGGGCGGCCAGGACGCCTTGCTTGTAGACGTCGGCGATGCGGTGGAATGTCATGACTGGCTGTTTGCTGCCTGGCTGCCCGCGGCCTTCAGCGTGAGTTCAAGGCCCAGCGTGCCAAGCACAGCCAAGAGTGGCTCCAACTGGACCGTGGTCTTCCCCTGCTCCACGAAACGGACGAAACGCTCCGAGACGCCAGCTAGGTCAGCGAGATCGGACTGGCTCAGGCTGAGCGATGCACGGCGGGCACGGACCTTCGCGCCCAGGGACTCGGTGAATTCCTTTGGGGACATGTCCACCCTTCCTCGCGTTTTGTGGCCATGCGCGCTGAGTGCGCGTCCGGTACGTTCGTGCCGGTTTCACCATTTTCCGCCTAACCGGGGAGCTGAACAAGGGCTTTCCGATGGGAATCGGTACGTTCGTGCCGGTGTCATTGCCTCGTTTGCCTGATGCGCCTTGAATCAGGGTAGCGCCGAAAGGTCTCCAGGGTCCCGGGCCCGCGCGAGAGCCCCAGGGTTTCGCTTGGCCCACAAGAGCAGCCCAATGTACGTGAGGTCGAAGACGCTGCAGAGGGCGCCAATGCCCAGAATGAACAGTGAATTCTCGAGGACGCCAAAGGTGATGGTGGGCGCGAGGGTCCCGATCCACTTGGCCACGGCGATCAGCATGGATTGGCCTCGCAGGCTGCGGCGGGCGACGAACATGGCAATGAACAGGCCGGACATCAAGAGATTCTGCAGGAAAGCCGCGTACCGGGATGCGGGTTCCCAATCGAACTCGGCGATGAACAGCCACTGCACGGCGAAAGCTGCAAGGCCCAGCAGGACCGCCCATCCGACGAAGAGCGGCCGCGTGACAAACCCGGGAAGTTCCCGCCTGCCGAACCGAAGGAACGTGTAGACAATCACGACGTCGGCCAGCGCCCAGGCAATGTTGATGACTCCCTGAACGGAGAGTCTAGAGCTGAGCGAATGCACCGCGTAGATGGCCTCCCACGCGATGTTCAGCCCCAGGGCTGCCGCCGGGATCGCGTAGCTCTTGTCGCGAAATCCGACCAGGATCGCGCAGATGTAAACCGTTGTCCAGGCGACGCCGCTCAGGATCGTCAGAAACAGGGTCATTGTTCCTCCTCGTCCTCGGGCGCCCCCGCCCACTTCGCCGGAAGCCCTCCCGGTCGCCGGAATCTTCCGGCGACACCGCACGCTTCCGGCGAATTGGCGGGCGGGGGCCGAACGCGACCGACTAAACGCGACCCAGCGCGTCGATGTCCTCGAGGAAGTCCTGGTGGACCTCGTCGCTGACAGTGGTGCGGGTATCGGCGATGGCGTCGAGATAGTCCTGCGTGACCGGTCCCTTGCGACCGTTCGACGCCGGTGCGGAGCCTCCGGCGGCGGCACCGGGAGCGCCCGCTGTGTAAACTGCCTTTTCCAAAGCGCGCTGGGAGGCACTGCGCGCCGCATACTCAATGTCCGCGGGAGAAAAGCCTTCGGTACGGTCCACCAGCAACGCGACATCCACGGAATCCACCACTGTGGCGGGGATGAATCGCTGCCACATGGCCTCGCGGGCGTGGACGTCGGGCAAACCGATGGGGATCACATAGTCGAAGCGGCCGTGGCGCAGGAAGGCAGTGTCCAGGGCGCGGATGAAGTTCGTGGCGCATACCAGCAGGCGGCCGGGCTGTTCGCGGAAGGCGGGGATGATCTTGAGGAGCTCGTTGGTCACCCCCTGCAACGGCGACGGCGGCTCACCGGACCGCTGGGACGCGATTTCCTCCACCTCGTCGATAAAGACGACGGCGTGCTCCAGTTCGGCGATTTCCAGGAACGTCTCGCGCAACGCGCCCGCCAAGCCCTTGGGATCTGCGGCCAGGCGCGAGGGGAAAACTTCCACGAAAGGCCACTCGAGGCGCGAGGCGATCGCCTTGGCGAACGTCGTCTTGCCGGTCCCCGGAGGGCCGAAGAGCACGACGGCGCGCGGCGGCACCACGCCGTACTCGTCCGCGAGATCGGCCTCGGCCAGCGGCAGGACAAGCCGGCGTTCCAGTAGTTCCTTTTCGCGCCGCATTCCGGCGACATTTTCCCACAGGTCTCGGGCAAGGATCCGGCCACCCAGGAGGCTCAGCGGCTCCAGCTCCTGGCGCTGCACCGGAATGGTCCGTTCGAAGTAGCGCAGGTTCTTCTTGACCACGAAGCCGCGGCCCAGGAACGCTTCCACGCGGGTTTCGCTTTCCGGCATCAGGGCCGAGAGCTTGTTGAGGCCATGCGGAGCCATCCGATTCTCGACGGCGGCCAGCAGCGAAGTGCCGATCCCGCGGCCGCGGAACTCGGTCAGGGTGGCCAGGAAAACAATCCAGCCTTGGTCATGGGCCGCACGTCCGACGGCGGCGCCGACCACCTGATCGCCCTGCACGGCCACGACGGCGTGGTCCTTCTCGCAAGACGCAAGCACCTCGGAGAGTGCGTAGACCGGCTCAACATTGTCCGCTTTGAGCGACTCCCAAAGGTGCAAGATGCCGTCCATGTCCGACGAGTGGAAGTCCCTGATGCGCCAATTGCTCATGCCGTGCTCCTTGGTGGATCGCCATCGATTGCCTGGTGTTGAGCATAGGCGAACACGTGGCGGCGCGGGGTTGCGAGGGCGTTGCGTTACGTCGCCAGGTGGAACTCTTTGCGCTGGCGGCCGAGCCCTTCTATTTCAATCTCAACAACGTCCCCTGTCCGGATATACGGGAAGCGGCCGGACAAAGCCACACCTTCGGGCGTGCCCGTGATGATGACGTCTCCAGGCTCCAGGACCATGTGCTGGCTCAAGTGGTGGACAAGCGTGGCAGGATCGAAAATCAGGTCCGCGGTGGTGGAGTCCTGGCGAGCCTCGCCATTCACCCAGGTGCGCAGGCGCAATGCAGCTGCGTCTATCTCGCCGGCAGGAACCAGCCACGGCCCCAGTGGAGTGGATTGCGGGAGAGTCTTGCCCTTGGTCCATTGCCCGGCGGCGCCGGGGAGTTGCAGTTCACGTTCGGACAGGTCGTTGGCAAGAACATAGCCAGCGATGCACACCGCCGCTTCGTCCAGGTCTGCCAGATAGGTGGCTTCCCGTCCGATGACGATTCCGAGTTCCACTTCCCAATCGTACTTTTCCGACGAAGGCGGAATGGGGGCCGCGTCGAATGGTCCCGTCACTGTGTTGGAGGGCTTCAGGAAGACGACCGGCACTTCGGGCGGTGTGGCTCCGGACTCCGCGGCGTGTGCCGCGTAATTCAGTCCGATCCCGACGACGGACCCTGGCCGGGCAATCGGGGCGCCGACGCGCAGCCCTTCAGCTTGAACGAAGGGCAACCTTCCGGCGTCGAGCGCTTCCTGCGTACTGGCGATGCCGCCGGCGGCGAGGAACGCGCCGTCGATGTCAGCCGTTAGCGGGCGCAGATCGAAGTACCGTTCGGTGCCTTCAGCGTCTGTGGCGATGACCACCGGCTGCTCGTGGCCGGCCGGTCCTAGACGGGCAAATTTCACGTGCATTCTCTCCTTTGAGCTGCGGGGTGTCCTTCCTTCCATAGTGCCACCGGGATTCAAATCGGCCTGGTCACATTTCGCGGGGGCGCACGCGTGTGGGGGTGCGGGACTTAACGCACGACGGCGGCCGGAACCTTCCGTGGGAAGGCGCCGACCGCCGTCGGGCACTGAGTGCCGGAACCCCTAGATCCTGTCCTCTGAACCGGCAACCGGCAGGTTGGCGATCACGGGTGAACTGCCCGTGAAACCGTCGCGGGCTGCGGCGAGCTCGTGGATTTGCTTGCGGCACAGATACCAACCGACCACCATGAGGACGCAGGCGATTGCCGTGACCAACATGGTGAGCGGGGAGTCGATGAACACCATCACAAGCACGCCCACCAGGAACAGCAGCGAAAGGTAACCGGTGTAGGGCGCGCCGAACATCCGGAAGGACGGACGCTTCAGCCAGCCCTTGTCCGCCCATCGTTTGAGCTGCATCTGGCACAGGACAATCGTGGCCCAGGTGACGATGATGCCCACCGAGGCGACGTTCAGGACGATCTCGAAGGCATCGGCCGGGACCAGGTAGTTCAGCGGGACGCCGAGCAGCGAGACGCCGGCAGTGATGGCGATGCCACCGTAGGGGACACCGGCCTTGTTCATGCGCTGGGCGAACTTCGGAGCCGAACCCGCCACGGACATGGAGCGAAGGATGCGGCCGGTGGAGTACAGGCCGGCGTTCAGGGACGACAGCGCGGCTGTGAGGACCACGAGGTTCATGATCACGTCCACGCCCTGGATGCCGATGTGGCCGAAGAACGTCACGAACGGACTGACACCCTTGACATATGAGGTGTACGGCAGCAGCAGGGCAAGCAGGATGACGGAGCCGACGTAAAAGACGGCGATGCGGAAGACCACGGAGTTGATGGCCTTGGGCATGATCTTCTCGGGGTTCTCGGTCTCTCCAGCTGCCGTGCCCACGAGCTCGATTGACGCGTAGGCGAACAGCACGCCCTGCATGAGGATGATCATGGGCAACAGGCCGTTGGGGAAGATGCCGCCGTGGTCCGTGAGGAGGCTGAAGCCGACCTCTTGCCCCGGTACGGGGGTGCCGAAGATGACGAAGAACGTGCCAACCACGAGGAACGCCACTAGCGCGGCCACCTTGATGAGCGCGAAGTAGAACTCCATCTCGCCGAACACCTTGACGGAAACCAGGTTCAGGCTCAGGACAACCACCAGGGCGATCAGGGCCCAGGCCCACTGCGGAACGACGCCCATCCACGGCACGTATTTGCCGAAGAAGTTCATGTAGAGGGCCGCGGCGGTGATGTCCACGATGGTGGTGGTGGCCCAGTTGATCCAGTAGAACCAGCCGGAGACAAACGCCGCCTTCTCGCCAAAAAACTCGCGGGCGTAGGAGACGAAGGAGCCCGACGACGGGCGGTGCAGCACGAGTTCGCCGAGGGCACGCAGGATCAGGAAGGCGAAGAAGCCGCAGACCGCGTAGGCGATGACGAGCGAGGGGCCTGCGGCGTTGAGGCGGCCGCCGGCACCCAGGAACAGGCCGGTGCCGATCGCGCCGCCGATCGCTATCATCTGGATCTGGCGCGGCTTCAGGCTCTTGTGATAGCCCTTGTCCTCGGCATGGAGGAGCTTTTCAGTGGCGTGCGCCTGTGGCGGGACCGTGTGGTCCGTGATGGGTGCGTTGGTCATGGGAATCCTTAGGGGGTGTCCTGTTGGGGGTCCGGATCTCGCCGTCCGGCCTGTCTGTTCGGGCGCTCAGGCCCGACGGCGGCTGGTAAGCGCCGCCGTCGTCGCTCAGTGTGCGTCTCAGGCTAATTGCTGAGGTTGGCCAGGCGTTCGGGGCGGAGGAGCTCATCGAGCTGCTTCGAGGTCAGCAATCCGTGTTCGAGAACGAGCTCGGCGACACCCTTGCCGCTTGCCAGCGCTTCTTGGGCGATCGCAGTGGCGGAGGCGTAGCCGATGTGCGGATTGAGCGCCGTGACGAGTCCGATCGACTGCTCTACGGTGAGGCGCAGCCGCTCGGTGTTCGCGGTGATGCCCCGGATGCAGCGCGACGTGAGTGTGCGGCACGCGGCTTCCAGGTGGGAGATGCTCTTGTGGAGGCTGTGGACAATAATCGGCTCGAAGGCGTTCAGCTGGAGCTGTCCCGCTTCGGCTGCCATGGTGACAGTGACATCGTTGCCGATGACTTCATAGGCCACTTGGCTGACCATTTCCGGGATCACCGGATTGATCTTGCCTGGCATGATGGACGAGCCCGACTGCACAGCCGGGAGGTTGATCTCGCCCAGTCCCGCTCGCGGTCCGGAGGACAGCAAGCGGAGATCGTTGCAAATCTTGGAAAGCTTGACGGCGACGCGCTTGAGTACGCCCGAGAGGTGGACGAACGCGCCCACGTCCTGGGTGGCCTCGATGAGATCCACGGAGGTGACCAGCGGCAGGCCGGTAATCTCGGCGAGGTGCCGGCAGACCGCCTCGGCGTAGCCAGCGGGGGCGTTCAGGCCAGTGCCGATGGCGGTGGCCCCAAGGTTGATCTCGTGGATCAGCAGCTGGGATTCGGCCAGTCGTGCCCGGTCCTCGCCGACAGTCACTGCGTAGCCGCCGAATTCCTGGCCGAGGGTCATGGGGACGGCGTCCTGCAGCTGGGTGCGGCCCATCTTGACCACTGCGCGGAATTCCTCGCCCTTCTCCGCGAATGCGACCTGGAGTTCCTGAAGAGCCGCAAGAAGGCCTTGAACCGAGAAAATAGTGGCCAGGTTCACTGCCGTGGGGTACACGTCGTTGGTGGACTGGCTCAGGTTGACGTGGTCGTTCGGGTGCAGCCTGGCGTAGTCGCCCTTGGGGTGGCCGAGGATTTCGAGGGCGCGGTTGGCGATGACCTCGTTCGCGTTCATGTTGGAGCTGGTGCCGGCGCCACCCTGGATGACGTCCACCATGAACTGCTCGTGGAGCTTGCCGTCCATGACGTCCTGGCAGGCTTGCTCGATGGCGTCAGCTCGTTCATCGTCCAGGAGGCCAAGTTCGCGGTTGCTGCGCGCTGCGGCAAGTTTCACCGCTGCGAGGCTCTTGACGAGGTTGGCGTTGCTGGCCAGCGGCTGGCCCGTGATGGGGAAGTTCTCGATGGCACGCAGCGTGTGCACGCCCCAGTAGGCATCAGCAGGGACGTCGCGGTCACCGAGGAGATCGTGTTCGGTGCGGAATGGGCGTGCGTGATTGACGGTTGTCATTGCTGTCCTTTGGTCTTCTGTGCTGGTTTGACTACGTCAGTAGGATGCGAGGAAGTTCGCGGCACGCAGCACACCCACAGGGTGGCCGCCGCCCAACACAGGTGGGCTTGCAAGCGCCGCGAGCTGGCCGCCGTCGAGCCCCAAGGCTTCGAGGACGCGCACGGTGACGGGCATGCGGGCGCGGTCGCCGCCGTCGGAGATCTTGATGGCGACGCCGGTGCCGTTCCGCAGGCCGATCAGTTGGAGGCCTTCGAAACCGTCCTTGGCGAGCAGTCCGGGAACGGTGCGCATGATGGCCGTGACGTCGCGACCCTCTCCGGCCACCATCTCGGGGAAAGCACGCATGGCGCGGGCTACTTGGCCTTCTGCTCCGTTGGTGTGCGCCGCCGCCAAGCGGCCATACGCGCGGGCCATGCCGTGCAGGCTGTGGGCGAAGAGCGGTGTGCCGCAACCGTCTGTGCTGACGGCGGCGGCGTCTTCGCCGGTGAGCTCGGTGATGGTGTCCCTCACGAGCATCTGGAGGGGATGCTCGGGGTGCAGGTAGCCCTGGACAGGCCACCCGTTGATCACGCAGGTGGCGGCCATGGAAGCGTGTTTGCCGGAACAGTTCTGCGCGAGTTGCGTGGGCTTGCCACCGGCGCGGAGCCATTCTTCGCGCTCGGCGGTGCCGTACGGAAGGTCGGTGCTGTTTTCCAACGCGCTCTTGTCCAGGCCGTGCATTTCAAGGATCCGTGCGGCGCCGTCGAGGTGCATTGCAGCGCCGGAGTGGCTTGCCGCGGTGAGGGCCAGGAGGTTTGCCGGAAGCTGGAGGCCGGCGCGGACCATCGCGACTGCCTGCAGCGGTTTGAGGGAGGAGCGCGGGTAGAACGCGGCATCGGGTTCGCCCGCCTCAAGCAGCGTCTCGCCGTCGGGTCCGACCGCGATGAGGGATCCGTAGTGGATGCTCTCGACCAGACCATCCCGGGTCTGTTCCGCCAGCGGGACATGGCGGGGGGTTGCTGGAACGGCGGGTTTAGGCTCTGTGCTTTGTGGCACAGTGGTATTTTCCGGCACAGCGGTGCGCGTTGCATGCGGGGTGGGCATGGCTTCCTTCAGTTGGTGGATCATTTGCTGAGGATGGTGTCCAAGGCAACGCTGACGGCGCTGAGATGGTCGGCCATCGCTGCTTCGGCGGCTGTGGAATCGCCGGATTCGATGGCTTGGACGATGCGGAGGTGCTCATCGTCTGAAACATGCTGACGGTCGGCCACCATGTTGAGGGTTTCGGATTGGTGGGCCAATGCGTCGCGAATGTCCGCGACGACGCTTTCAAAGACCTTGTTGCCGCTGGCGCGGGCGATGGCGGAGTGGAAACTGGCATCGAGGCTGACCCAGGTCTCGGGGTCGGTCTCGGAGAGCATTGACGCCACGATTTCCTTGAGGTGTTCAAGCTCTTCCGGGCTCCGGCGTTTCGCGGCCAAGCCGGCTGCGGGGACTTCGATGTGTGGGCGGGCCTCGTTCAGGTCCCGCGCCGAATACTGGCCGAGCGTGAGGTCATTTGCCACCCGGTCTGCGACGACGAACGTGCCTTTGCCGGTCTTCGTGACCGTCAGTCCGAGCGCATTGCAAGAACGGAGGGCTTCACGAATGACCGAGCGACTTACCCCGTACTGCGCGGCCAAGGTGGCCTCGGAGTTGAGCTTGGCGCCCACTTCCACAGTTCCGCCTTCGATGTCCTGGCGAATGGCACTGAAGACGGCCTCCGCGGCACTGAAGCGGTCGAGGGGCCGAGGGCTTGATGGCCTGGGCGCTTGGGCCGGCCGGGGGACGGCGCCGCTTGTGGCGGTGCGCTGGCCAGCCGCAGCTTTCTGGCTGACGGCTGACTGTCCAGTGGCGGCCTGTCCGGCTGTCCGGCTGTCTGACAGGTTCACGTTTAAAAATATGGCACGGGTCACAGGGCGGTGTCAACGTGGGATTGTATGACGGCGTTGGTGGGACGGACAGCCTTCCCTGGCGACACTGAAGTTCCCCGGCGACACTGACGTTCCCTGGCGACAGCCACATTCGCTGACGCTACCCGTATCCCCTGTGTGTCCGCTTCCGGGTCACGTGCTCATTTCACTGTCGGGAGATGCAGGCGTTAGATTCTGCTGGAACATTCCGCGGGCTCATAGTCGGCCCTGATCGAACCACTGTGTCCTTCTTGGTGCCGAGCGAGCTGACGCCGTTGCTGACGTGGCGACTAGACCAGATGGGTTTACTACCTCAGATACTGAGAGACACTCAATAGATCACTCGGTCGAACCGACGTGCCAAAGACAAGCGGACGGCAGCCGGAGCATAATTGCATCCATGGCCAACCGTCCGCACGGGCGAAGGGACACCCGGACGCACACAGCCCCGCCCATCACGGTGGAGGCTCCGGTACTCCTTATAGGATCCGACCCCGCTGACTACGAGCGCCTGGGCCGCTACGTCGATGCCCTGCGCAGGCCGCAGGGCCTGCACCTGACCATGCTTCACCTCGGCGTCCTGGAAGAGTTGGCCCGGGACATCGCCGATTGGACCCGAGGCATCACAGACATAGAGAGGGCCACCCGCAACACGGTTGCCTGGCTACAAGATCTGCCGGTCCTGGGCGCTTTTTCCGGCAGCGCTGAAAGGCTGACCGTGCTCGGTCGTGGCGGTGTGAGCGGGCTTGAATTGGACGTACCGAGCGAGGTGCATGAATTCCAGGTTTCTCTCATCCATGCCCTCCATGAGCTCCTCGATGAACTGTCCGTGGACAACATTGATGACTTCATTCTGAGCTCACACGCGCTAGGCTTCAGATCGCCGCGCTGGACACCCCATGTTGCCGTCGGCAGGCCCAGGGGCGGCGGGTCCTGGGAGATCGCCCCGTTGCGGGTCGACTTTGGCGAATCGCGGATCAGGAACCGCCACCTCCTCCCGGCCATCGACGCCAGATGAAGCAGCACAGAGTCCGGCTGGCTGTCGACCCTCTAAGGTGGGAACACCATGCCTATCACCAAGAAGACGCTCATCCAGGATGGCTTCACCGGTTTCAGAGTGCTCGATGAGCTCGAGATCATGCGCGTCCCCCAAGGCCCTGGGATTTTCGCCATCCTCCAGCCCGAAGGCTTCGAACCGATCTTCCTCGCCAAGAGCACGGCCGGTACCTTCAAGAAGAAGGATCCGTCGCTCAAGAAGGCTGCTCTGGACGCCGAGTGGGTTCCTGAATCCAGAATCCTCTACTTGGGCAAAGCCAGCGCTGGCAGCCAAGGAAATCGTGGGCTCCGCAAGCAGATCCAGGAGTTCATGGACTACGGCCGCGGCCGCCCGACCATAGTCTGGGACGCCCGGCTAGTTTGGCAACTCAGGGACGCCATGGACCTGGTCATCGCATGGAAGGAGCTTCCTGCTGCCGAGGTCAACCCGGCCGAGGCCAGCTACCACGCTGAGTATGTCGGCAACTATGGCCGATTGCCATTCGCGAACCTAGTTCGGACCGGCACCAAGAAATAAGCACGACGACGGAACCCGGCCGCCGTCGTCGTCTTACACGGAGTCAACGCCCAGTCCGGTCCTATAGGTGCTGGATCCCCGCCCGCTGCATGGCGTCCCGGTAGATCTCGATGTTCTTGGCCAGGAGTTCCTGCTGCTTCGCCTCGGACAGGGCAAACGCCCGTCCGCCAAGCGCGCTTGCCTTGTAGACCTTGATTCCGTGCTGCCGGAGCGGCGAATGATAGGTCTTCTCGTAGAGGGCCAGGAAGGCCGCAGCTTCTGCGCCATGCGCGACGATCGCTGAGACCCTCTTGTTGATCTTGAGGAACTGGCGGAACGGGCGGAGTCCGTCGGTCTTCTCCTGCGCGCTCAGTGCTGGCGGCAGGTCGGGGTCGCGGACCCACGGGTAGGAGTTCCACGGCATGACATAACGCACGTCCAATTCTGCCGAGTCATAGATCAGCTGAGCACGGCGGGCGGCATCGTCGTCGTTGAGGTGCGAAACGAATCCCGAGGCAGTGCCTTTGCCCGGGCTCGTATGGAGCGTGACAATCCGGCACTCATCTTCGTCATGCACAGGATCGATGTAAGGCACGGAAGAACCTGGCCTTTTGGCCATCAGTTCGTCGCACAGCTGCGTCACCGCAGCAATATTGGGCTCCTGTAGCAAGGCCCTTTTTTCGTCCCAGTCAATGGTCACGTTCTCTCCTTCGGCAGCGCGGCGTCCAGAATCGGCGTCCCTTGCCACTTTACGCGGTCGCTTTACGCGCCGCTCACGCTCCTGCTGAGCCGAGGGGCCAAACCGCCCGACGCCGGACCGCGCAGCGGGCATCTGAACCGCCATGTTCGGCGGAGCTACTGCCCCTTCAGCTTCTGCATATCGCGCCGGTCCTTCTTGGTTGGCCGTCCTGCGCCGCGGTCGCGCTGGGGAAGTCCTAGCGCCGGCGCCGCGGGACGCTCCGGAGTGTGGTCAGTGAAGCAATGGGACGCTGCTTCGGCACCTACCCTTTTGGCAATGAGCCGGCGGACCTCAAGGATGCGCTCGAAGCCGGACTGGCGGACCCGGATGGTGTCGCCGACAATCACTGATTGCGAGGCCTTGACCGGGTTCCCGTTGATTCGTACGTGCCCTGCCCGGCAGGCGGTTGTGGCCGCGGACCGGGTCTTGTAGGCGCGGATAGCCCAGAGCCAGGCGTCAATGCGCACATTGCTAGGGGAAGACGGAAGGCTAGTCATGATTGCGAACGAGTATAGTCGGCGCGCGGCCCGATCCGTTGTCGGCTCCGTTCCACGAAACCCTTGACGACGAAAGAAATGCACCCGAGACTATAGTGGTGCACATGTTGCACAGCATGTGCAAGGATTGCTCGAAGCAAAGAAGCAATTGCCCGCTCATTGATCGGGCCTGCAACATACGTTGATTGAGTCAAAGGAGCCTTGATGAAAAGTGTTTTACCTACCCAAATTGCGACACGGCAGTCGTTCGGTGAGCTGGGGGACCGGACTCTGGCGAAAGTTCGACGCAAGGTCATTCCCGTCATCTGCTTGCTGTACTTCATTGCCTTCTTGGATCGGAACAATGTCGGTTTTGCCAAACTCACCATGAGTGAGGACATCGGGTTGAGCGCATCCGCGTACGGGCTCGGTGCTGGCATCTTCTTCATTGGCTACGCCCTGTTTGAGATTCCGAGCAATGGAGGAATGTACCGCTTCGGAGCGAGGAAATGGATTGCCCGCATCCTTATCAGTTGGGGCGTTTGCGCCGCCGCGATGGCCCTTGTTAATGGTGAAGCGACGTTCAACGTCATCCGCTTCCTGCTCGGAGCAGCCGAGGCGGGGTTCTTCCCCGCGGTCGTCTTCTATCTCACTCTGTGGTTCCCTGCCGCCCAGCGGGTCACCGTTCTTGGGCTATTCGTTTTGGCTCAGCCGATCTCCAACGCCATTGGCGCTCCGGTTTCGGGCCTCCTGCTGAACCTTGAAGGGGTCGCGGGCCTTCATGGATGGCAGTGGCTCTACATTGTTGAGGGCATCCCCGCCGTCGTGCTTGGGATTCTTGCTCCGCGGTTGCTGACGGACAGGCCTGAACAGGCTCATTGGCTGTTGGCTGAGGAGCGAGACTGGCTGAGCAACACGATGGCCCGGGAACTCGCCGACAAGCAGAAGTCCGGTCCGCACACCTTTCTGGGCGGGCTCAAGGATCGCAGAGCCCTTGTTTACGCCTTCCTCAACTTCGGCATGGTGTGCGGCATTTACGGCTTTGGTTTGTGGCTTCCCACAGTTGTCTCTGGCCTTGGCAAACTTAGTCCTGTCCAAGTTGGCTTCATCGTGGTCATCCCCTATGGAGCGGCGGCCGCATTCCTCTATTACTGGAGCCGCAGGTCTGACCGGACCGGAAAACGCGCCGCGCACGCCAGCATCAGCATGCTGATTGCGGCCGCCGGTCTCGCAGGGGCGGCGTTCCTTTTACCGGTCAACGCATTGGCAGCCCTCGCCTTCCTCACCATCGCCGCCATGGGAGTCTTCTCGGCAACGGCCCCGCTTCTGTCAATGCCGTCGGCCGCCTTGGGGGGCGCCGCGGCAGCAGCCGGGCTGGCTTTGGTCAATTCCATCGGAAACGTTGGAGGGTTTGTAGCTCCGTTCGCAGTCGGATTGCTCAATGACGCCACCCACAGCAACCTCGCCGGGCTGCTCTTCCTCTCGGTTTGCCTTGTCATCACCGCCTTGGCCACTTACCTCTATGCCCGCAACCGACCCGAAGGCACCACGGTGCCCAGTTCCATCGCGGCCGCAGAACTAGCCGAAACCAACTGACCCTCCACGGCTGGAGAGTCGAAAGAAAGGACCGTGTACCGTGCATGAATCTACACTCCGAGGAAAAACAGCGCTTGTGACTGGAGGCGGGACAGGCATAGGACAAGGTGTGGCCCTGGCGCTCGCCGACGCAGGGGCAAGAGTGGCCATAACCTACAACAGCCACCAGCCCGATGCTGCCTTCGCCCGGCGGGTGGAGAGCGGCTCTGGTAAACCACTGAAAGCACTTCAGGTAGACGCCACCAGTGAGGAGCTTGTTGGCGAAGCCGTCGAGGAGATCGCCAGTGACTTCGGCGGGCTGGACATCTTGGTCAACAACGTCGGAGGCCTCGTCCAGAGATCAACCATCCTGGACATGGAGTACAGCCTCTGGCGGCAGGTGATGGGTGTCAACCTGGACGCGACATTCCTCATGACCCGTGCAGTCTTGCCCCACCTTCACCGCAATGGCCGGATCATCAACGTGGCCTCCCTTGCGGGGCGGAACGGCGGGCATGCCGGAGCAACCGCCTATGCCACCTCAAAGGCTGCCATTTTCGGCTTCACTCGCGGACTTGCCAAAGAAGTAGCGGAATCCGGGATAACAGTCAACGCTCTTGCGCCGGGCTTCATCGAGGCAACGCCGTTTCACGATACATTCACCACATCCGAATCAAAGGCCGCCACCGTTGCAGCTATCCCTTTGGGGAGGGCTGGAGTTCCGGAAGATGTTGCGGGGGCTGCCTTGTGGCTGGCTTCGGAACATTCGCGCTTTGTCACAGGAACCGTTGTAGACATCAACGGCGGGCAGTACTTCGCGTGATCCAGGGCAAACTTACCCATCCGCAGATCATCTCTGCGCTGGCGGCTGCCGGACACGGGGCGACTGTCCTGATTTCGGATGGGCACTATTCCGCGGCGACGGCCGTGGGGCCAAACGCAGTCACCATCTTCCTCAACCTGCAGGCAGGCACTCCAACTGTTCCTCAGGTACTCGACGTGATTCTGCAGATGGTTACGGTCGAGAAGCTGACACGCATCCTACCGTCCGAGGACGCTAGGCCATGCTTGGTGCACAGTGAAATAGATACACTGATGCCCGAGGGCACTAAGGATGAATTCGTCGATCGCTTCCGGTTTTATGACCTTGCAAGGTCCGCTGATCTTGCGCTGTGCATCGTCACGGGCGATTCACGGCGATTCGCCAATGTGCTTCTGACCCTGGGAGTGCTTCCCCAGACCTGACGAGCTTCTATCGGCCCGCCCGAACAGAAAGGTGCCACGACGTGTCCCAGACAGTAGGGCGGGCCATAGACATTCTTGAGTACTGCAGTGACCAGCCTCGTGAAATCAAGGACATTGCGGATTGGTTGGGAGTCCACCGGACTACGGCGATGAGGTTGGTCAATACCCTGATTGGAGCTGGATTTCTCCGTAAGGACGATTCCGGGCGCTTCGGTGTGGGATTCCGACTTGCTGGGTTAGCCCAGTCCGCCCTTGAACAGTTCGACCTGCGTTCGCTGGTTCACCCTCATATCCTGCAACTTAGCAAGCGGGTGGGGCACACCGTCCAGTTTGCCGTTCCGGAAGCGGCCCACCTTGTCTACGTGGACAAAATTGAACCGCCTAACTCCATTACCCTCAACACCAAGATTGGCGGATTGGTGGTGGTGCACACGGCCGGAGTCAGCAAAGCCATCCTTGCGTTCCTGCAAGCCCGCCAAAGAGACCAGATATTAGATCACGCCTCGTTCGAGCAATTCACCGCCACAACCATCACGTCCAGGGAAGAATTCCTCCGAGTGCTTGAGGACGTGCGGAAAAATGGCTGGGCAGCGGACCGGGGAGAGTATGAGTCCTTTTCCAATTGCATTGCCGCCCCTGTACACAGCCATACCGGGGCGGTTGCGGGTGCTATCTCGATTACTGCTTTCAAAGAACGTGCCGATTTGGATGCCCTCAAGCTGCTGTTGCCCCAACTGCTTGAGACCACCCACGCCATCTCCCAAGAGCTGGGCTGGCGCGAGCTGGGGGCGCCGACGGAGGGCTGACTACCGGCGTCGTAGTTCCGCGTATTCAAGGTGCGGGACAACGGTCCCCGCGTCCCGCTCCAGGAAGTTGGTGCCTGGCGCCACGATGTCGTCAATGGCATCCAGGACGGCTTCGTTGAGGACAGTGTCCGCGGCCTTGAGGTAATCGGTCAGGTGGTCCTCCGTGCGTGGACCAATAATGACGCTGCTGACTGCGGGATGGTTCAACGCGAAGCCGACGGCTAGCTGGATAAGGGTGAGTCCATGCCGTTCGGCGACGCGGGCCAAGGCATCTGCTGCCAGGAGTTTATTTCTGTTGAATGGTGCCGAGACGTCGAAACGCCCGGGAACTGCCGAAGCGCGGGAGCTGGCCGGCTGGGGAGCTCCTACGCGGTAGTTCCCGGAGAGCCAGCCGCCGTCGAGCGGTCCGTAACTAAGCACGCCGAGGTTGTACTGCTGCGTGATCGCGAAGACGTCGCGTTCATTCGCGCGAACCAGCAAAGAATAGGGGATCTGATCCACAACCGGCGGTATGAGGTGGTTCGTTGTGGCGATCCACTGTGCCTCCACAAGCTGGGACGGAGTGAATACTGACGTTCCGTAGTAGAGGATCTTGCCCTGCCGGATGAGGTCGTTGAGTGCCGCGATGGTTTCCAGGACGTCCGTGTTGTAGTCCGGACGATGCGCTTGGTAGAGGTCGATCCTGTCCGTTTGCAAGCGGTTCAGGCTGCCCTCCACCGCTTTCATGATCCAGCGTCTGGAATTCCCAGCGTGCGTGGGATTCGGTCCCATTTGTCCATGGAATTTGGTGGAAAGGAAAACGTCATCCCGCCGGCCATGGAGGGCCCGGCCCACAATGGCCTCGGCCTCGCCCTGCGAGTAGATGTCCGCGGTGTCGATGCTGGTGATACCGGCGTCGAGGGCCGCATGGACAATACGGAGGCTTTCTTCGGCGCCCGCGGGCGCCGAGCCTGTCCCAAGGTTAAGGGTGCCCAAGGTAAGGGGGCTGATCAGGGCGCCTGTACGTCCCAGGGTTCGAAGCTCGCTGAGGCTCATCTCCGGCTTCCTCCGTGAAGAATCAAGGCTGTGCAATGGATTGACACGACGCTACACATGTCGCGCCCGAGGCACTCGAAAAGCGTACAAATTCTTCGCTTTTCGTATTGCGGGGTAATGAAAGCAGCGCGTGACGAATTGTGAATTGACTTGAATCGACATGCGAATACACAAATATTGCCGTTATCGGCGTCGAGTGAATTAGTAGAAAGGCAGGCACGAAACTACAGAGAAAGGAAACCGCCATGACCCAGGCTACGGTGGATGAAGCCGCTTCGATCAAGCAGGCGTTCGCCCAATTTCCATCAGGCGTGGCAGCGTTCAGTGCCATGGTCGGTTTCGCACCGGAGGCACTGGTGGCATCCAGCTTCACTGTGGGTGTCTCGCTGGAACCGCCGCTGGTCATGTTCGCGGTGCGGAACTCCTCCACTACGTGGCCCAAGCTCCGGAGAGCCCCGCGGCTGGGCGTTTCCGTCCTGGCCCAAGGCCAGGAGGCCGCGTGCCTGCAGCTTTCCTCCCGGACACAGGACCGTTTCGCGGGCCTTGCAATGTCAACGAGCGACGCCGGTGCGGTGCTGATCGACGGCGCGGCACTGCTGCTTGAATGCGAGGTGGTCTCCGAGACCCCTGCCGGCGACCACGCGATCGTCGTCCTCGAGGTGAAGACCGCGGAGATCAACCACGAGGCCGAGCCCCTCATCTACCACGGGGCCGGCTTCAGGCAACTGGTCGCCTGAAGCTGGATGCTATGCCCGGGGGCGGGCTCCTGCGGAGGCTGTGACGCGGCCGGACGAGACCGGCTTGCCGCCATGAGGGCCTCCCTGACGTTGCCGGATCGGCGTGGCATTCTCGGCCGGCTCCGCGAGGTACCCTTCAGCGGGTTCCTTACCAGGGGTCGGCGGTTCTTCATGGGTTGGGGCTTCTTGTGCCCGTTCAGCCTCCCGAGCCGCGGCCCGGGCATCAGCCTCGGCAACGGCAGCAGCCCACCGACTGTTCAGGACCGGCGGATCCGGCTTTACCGCAACCACGAAGGGATGTTCCTTGGCCTGGGTTGTGGCCACGGCCGTGGCAGTGGCTGCGATTCCGGCCTTGACCTGCGCGGGCTTGGGCCACGTCCGTGGATTCACGAGCGACTTCCAAGGGAAGCTCTGGAAAGCCCTCCACCCCGCGGACCACAGCAACCTGGTGGTCCTCAGGACTCCAAGGCGCGGTTTCTCGGGAGCAACCGCACCCCTCCCCAGGGAGCCGGCTTCCGCCGTCGTAGATTCCCCGACCTCCGCCAGGGCGGGGACGCGCCGAGGCCTCGGCGGCAAATGCACAACCGGGACCGTGTCGCGCTTCGGAAAAATTCCCACCATGGCAAGAAGGACGATCGAGAGCAACTTCACGACGCCGGCCAGCACCAAGGTGATAACCATCAGGAAGGCCAAAGCAAGGAACATGATCGAGGCGAGTCCGAGCGTGCCGAAAAAGGTCAGATTGAGGGCCAGTGTTGTTGGATCCTCCACGTAGCCTCCCCGAGCCAGAGTTGTGAGGTGGATGCCGCAACCGTCGGTCCGCGGGCATGTCTTCTAGCCTACGGGCGAAATCTGGATGAATCATCCGCCAAACTCCGCCTTGCATAGGTTGTGTCGAAGCTGTTATCTGGTGTGACAAAATTTGTTGCGTAGCTCTCACCATTCAGTCCAGACAGGGCGTCAATGCCACTCGATTCCGCTCGCCTCCGCCAAGGCGCCTGCCCTTGCCTGTCGGGGGAGCAGTACACCGAGTGCTGTGGACGTTTCCATCGCGGGGACGCCGACGCGCCAACGGCTGAGCAGCTCATGCGCGCCCGCTACTCGGCCTTCGTGGTCCTTGACAGGGACTACCTTCTGCGCACCTGGCACCCGGACACACGCCCGGCGGCACTTGACTTGGACCCGGATATTGAGTGGCGGCGGCTGGACATCCTGGCAACCCGCCACGGCGGACCCTTGGACCTTGAAGGATCGGTCGAGTTCGCGGCGCACTACCGTTCCGACGGCGAACGCGGGGTCCAGCGCGAAAACAGCCGTTTCGTCCGGATTGACCGCCGCTGGTACTACCTCGACGGCAACGTCGGCTAGCTCTTTCCGCGCTGCCTCGGTCAGCAGCGGGACTCAGCGGTACTTACGGTGCAGGCTCTCCTTCAATGATGCTCCAGGGGAGGCATCGGCAATCCACGGACCCGTGCCTTCGGACTGGTCCAGGATTCCGGCCTCGAGCCAGGCGTAGTCGCCCGCAAGGACGTTCGATGACAGCTCGTGATCGACATCGTCGGTGTTGCGCCACAATTGCTCGAAGTATCCGTCCACGCGTATCCGGGCCTGCTCGCAAAAGGCCTCGGCAAGTTCGTAGGCCGCCGCACCCTGTTCCGGTGCCGTCTGCAACAGCATTTCGGCCCGTGAGCAGCACGCCGCCATGGCAAACAACTCTGCTCCGATATCCACAATCCTGCCGAGGAAGGCTTGTTTGTACTCGAGCCTCGCCTGCCAGCGGCCCATCCCGTAGAACGTCTGCCGGGCGAGCTTTCGGGAAGCCCGCTCCACATACCGCAATTGTTTGGCCAAGCGCCCAAACTCACCATAGGAGCGGGGGTCCATTCCGGCTCCGGCCACGAGCTTCGGGAGCCACCTTGCGTAAAAACCTGAGGCGCCGACGGCGGCACGCGCCTTCTCCTGCAGGGTCGCGTCCGCGGAAGCGAGCTCGCCCGCTGCCGAAAGGTGGGCGTCGACGGCTTCGCGGGCGATGAGCAGGCGCATGATCTCGGACGAGCCTTCAAAGATCCGGTTGATGCGCATGTCCCGCAGCAATTGCTCAGCCGCCACCGCGCGTTCTCCGCGGGCTTCCAAGGAATCAGCCGTTTCGAAGCCACGACCTCCACGGATCTGTACCAGCTCGTCAGCCACCGTGTAGCTCAGCTCAGTGGACCAAAGCTTGGCCAGGGCGGCCTCGATCCGCACATCCTTCTGCCCGGCGTCGGCCATTTCGGCAGAGAGCTCAAAGACGGCTTCGAGGGCAAAAGTGGTCGCGGCGATAAAGGCGATCTTCTTGCCGACGGCCTCATGTTTTCCAACCGGACGTCCCCATTGGGTGCGCGCGTTGGACCATTCACGGGCGATCTTCAGCGACCACTTGCCCGCGGCCACGCATAGTCCGGGGATGGAGAGACGGCCCGTGTTGAGGGTCGTGAGCGCGATCTTGAGCCCTTGGCCCTCACGGCCGAGCCTGTTGGCTGCAGGTACACGAACTTGGTGGAAGCGGGTCACCCCGTTCTCGATGCCGCGCAGGCCCATGAAGGAATTGCGGTTCTCGACGGTGATGCCGGGGGAGTCCATTTCCACCACGAACGCGGTGATGCCGCCCTTCAGGACCGTGCCGTCCGGGCCTGTACGGGCCGGAACAACCGCCATGACCACCACCAGCTCGGCAATGACGCCGTTGGTCGTCCAAAGTTTCACGCCGTCCAAAAGGTAGGACTCGCCGTCGTCGCTTGGCACTGCGGTGCAGCCCATCCGGGCGGGGTCGCTGCCGACGTCGGGCTCAGTTAGCAGGAAAGCCGTGATGGCGCCGGCGGCGCAACGCGGCAGGTACTCCTGCTTTTGCTCGGGGGTGCCGAAGACCTTGACCGGCTCCGGGGCGCCGATGGATTGGTGGGCCGAAAGTAGCGCTCCGAGGCTCGGGTGGACCGATCCCAGGAGAGCCAAAGCTCTTCCGTAGTAAACCAACGACAGGCCCAAGCCGCCGTACTCGCGCGGAATCTTCATGCCGAAGACGCCCAGCTCGGTGAGGCCAGCGAGATATTCGTCCGGGATCTTGGCATCGCGCTCGATCATGCGGCCGGACATTGTGCCGCAGAACTCCGTCAACTTCGCCATGAACTCTTCGCCGCGCTCGATGTCTTCGGCTCTTGCTCGCGGCCAAGGGTGGATTAGTCCAAGATCGAAATCGCCCAGATACAGCCCTTTGGCAAAACTTGGGCGGACCCATTCGGTTTCGCGGGCGGCTTCGGCGACGGCGCGGGCTTCTGCCGCTGTGACGTCGGTGCTCTTGTTGTCAGTGGCGGAGGTCATAGGAAGGCTCCTCTTGCCGGTTGTGCCGGTTCGAGCCCAGGATCCGCCTCGGGTGGGGGACCCTTCAGCTGTCCCTCAATGCTACCCGCGGGTAGGTACCTGTGCTAGGGGAGGTTTGCGACGGGAATTCCACTGGCAACTCGACCTTGCCGGCCTGGTGGACCAGTTGATCCCACGCGAAATTGATGCCGTGGACCAGGCCACCCAGTACGTTCTTCACGGTGAACCATGCCAGGCTCGCCACTCCGACCAGGGCAAGAATGGCCATGGCGGCTACGGCAATGAAGGCCGCCAGAACCAGGCCTAGGACCAGTGTTCCGCCGAATACGTAAGTGCTGGTGTCCATAGTCGTAAGGTCGAACTGCATTGGGTCCCCTCCGCAACGCTGCCAAAGCCGACGTCGGAATGTCGATGTCGTTGGAGACGACACTAGGGGCGATATCGGCAGTTCAGCTAGCAACAACACCGGCCGCCATGCGTGTCGATACGCGATCGAAACCCTACCGCTAGGTAGATCACGGAAGGGTTGCGGCGCACCCTGCGTTAACCTTGTACGGGGCAGTTTTCGGGATTTCCGCTGCCAGAAGGTTCCGCGGCAGCTGAAGGAGAGTAAGTGTCCCGCTCAGCAACGTCCTCAGCCGATGCCATTAGCGCACGGCTCAGGGACCTCGAGCTTCTCACCAAGGGCCCCGCATGGGTCCTCACGCGCTCGGCCCCCTGGGTCATCGCGGTGCTCCAAGCGTCCTTCACCCGCACAAGACCGCAACTTCCGCTTGAGGAGTTCCACGCCGACGTCGACGCCTTCCTTGAGCAACTCCGGAGGCAGGATCCCGGGCTGGGAGGGCAGGCGAGCGGCAAGGCGTTTGCCGACGAATGGACCCGCAAGCAGTTCCTGACCCGTCGCAGCCAGTCCGGCCAGATCGTCTACGAAATCACCGAAGCTGCCGCGCGCGTCCTTGCTTTCCTCGATAGTCTCTCCAGCGAACGCTCCACCCTCAACGGTTCCCGGCTCGGAACGCTGTTGGGCGACGTCGAAAAGCTCGCCAACGAGACCAATCCGGACCAAAGCGCCCGCCTGGAGTCCCTCTCGGAGGAGATTCAAGAGCGTCAGCAGCTGATCGAAGACATTAGCTCCGGCGACTTCGACGGTCTCCTGGATGACGAAGAAGCCATCGAAGCGGCAGGGAACATCCTGGACCTGGCGGCGAGCCTGCCGGCGGACTACAAAAAAATGCGCGACCGCATCGAGGAACTGGTCGGTGAGCTTCGCAACCAGATCATCGAGGAATCCCTCAGCAAAGGTGCCACCATGGCGCAGGTCCTGGAAGCGGACAAACGCTTGCGGCAGAGTCCCGAAGGCCGCACCTTCCGCTCCTTCACTGCGTTCCTTGAGGATCCGCAGCAACAATTGCGCTTCCGATCGGCGATCGGTGACGTGTTGAGCCGTCAGTTTGCCGACGACCTCAGCCATGAGGATCGGGAAACCCTCAAGAACCTTGTGGCGGAACTTCGCACCCAGCACAGCCAGATCCAGCGCATCTACGGCCGGCTTTCGGAGAGCCTGAACAACTACATCCAAAGCGATGACATCCGACAGTCGGTCCGGCTCCGGCAGGTCTTGCGCGAGGCCGAGCAAGCGATCCGCTCCATGCCCTACGAACGCGACCGCCCCGGCCTGGTCCGCGGACCGGTGCTGTTCAACGCCGGATTCGAATCACTCGCCATGGTTAAGCTCTTCGATCCGGATGAGTTCGCAGCGCCTCCCAAGCTCGCCGATCCCATTGCGTTCAGCGATTCGGACCGCGTCAGGTCGCTGCGCTCCGCGAAAGCGAGGCCCGCCGTCGTCCGCGCCGCCATGGCAGGCGCAGCCACGCTGGCGGAGGCTTGGACCAATCTCCCGGAGGAAGAACGGCACATCAACACTGTCCGGGCCCTCCTGTCCGAAGCGCTGCACGGGGGTGCGTCGTTTGACCGGGCTGCGTGGGAAGACATCGACTTCAAACAAATCGACGGCAGCACGCGCACCGCGTACCTGCCCCTCGTGACGCTGACTAAGGATTCCGATGACTGACGCCCACCCCACCGAGCATGCCCCCTCTTCGGAGCAAGGATTGGACATAACGCAGCATGTCCAATCCGGACCTTCACAGGATGGACATGCGCATTCTTCGACGGCGGCGCAGGATGGACATGTCCACTCGGACCCGTTCCGTGTCACGCCTCGCGACACGTTTGTTGACGGCGCGGCGCTGTTCCCGGGCGATACCGGCGTGCTGCCCATGAAGGTCCGCCAGGCCCTCGTGCGGCTGCTTAAGGGTCCGTACATCGACGGCGGCCGCGACGAAAAGCTCTGGACCACCCTTCTGGACAATCAGGTGATTCTCCGCAGCAGGCTCTCGGAGCTCTTCCTGAACCTGCAGTTGGACCACGAACGGAAGATCGCGGTGCTCCGGCCCGTTGATCCGGAAGCCATCGGCGGCAGCGCCCGCTCGAGCATCCTTCGCCAACAGCGCGCGTTGAGCCGTGTCGAGACAATCGTGCTGCTGCGACTAAGGCTCCTCCTTGACCGCCACGCCACGGCACAGACCGATCCCGTCATCACCCGCGAAGAAATCGCCGAGCTCGTTGCGCACTACCAGCCATCCGGCCAACAAGACGCCCTCCGCGACACCGATGTCGTCAACCGCACCGTCACGAAGCTACTAGCCCGCCAACTCCTCCTGGCCACGGGCATCGAGGACACCTTCGCGATCTCCAAGGCCCTCCCCCTAGCCCTCCCCTTCGAAAACATCGGCGACATCCCGGCCCAAATCGAAGCACTGATCGCAGTAGCAGCCGACGAATCAGGCACCGAACCGCTGATCGAACTAACACAAACGGACGACGACGGCGAGTCACCCGAGCTGCCCGACGACGAGGAAGGCGATGATCCGGTGACTGGGGACCACAGCTCCGACGGAATCTCGCTAGAGGAGGCAGCCAATTGACTATCGCAACCATGCTTCCGATCGGCGAACTCACCAACCCGGGCCAGATGCGCCTTGCCTTGGTCCAGGTGGTCAATTGGGGCACCTTCCATGGCGCCCACACCATGCACGTGGACCGCAACGGCACGCTGCTCACGGGCAATTCGGGCGTCGGGAAGTCGACGTTGTTCGATGCCATGCTCCGCGTCTTCGATGCCCGGCCGCGCTCCAACGAGGCGGCAGCGCAGCGGGCTGGCGGGGCTGTGGAGGACAAGAGGACCACGTTCACGTACATGCGTGGAAAGGTGGGCGACAAGGCCGTGGGCGAGGGCTCGGCGAGTGCCTTCCAGCGCCCTGGTGCCACCTGGTCCGCCGTCGCGCTGACGTTCGACAACGCGGCCGGCACCAAGATCACCGTCTCGGCCCTGTTCGACCTGCCTAAGAACGGCACGGAGTCCAGCGTCGGCCGGTTCTACGTGATTGACAACAAGCCCCTGGATTTGGGCGCGATCGAGGGCATCGCAGAGAAGCGGTTCACAAAAGGCGCGCTGGAGACCATTTTCCCGGATGGCCAGATATTCGATGTGCACAAAGCCTTTGCGGAGCGTTTCCGCAGGCTTCTGGGTATCAACTCGGACCAGGCGCTCCCGCTCCTGCGGGTGATCCAGGCGGGCAAGGGGCTCGGCGGCAGCGTCAACACGTTCTTCCGCGACCAGGTGCTCGACGCACCCGCGACGCTGACTGCCGCAGACGACGTCGTCGAGGAGTTCAGCAACCTCATGTCCATCAGGCAGCGGCTGGAGGACGTACGCCAGCAGCGCGATCAGCTCGCCCCCGTGCCGGGAATGAACAAGGAGTATGCCCAGTCGTTGCTGGAAGCCAACCGGCTCCGGGACCTCAGTGGCGAGGAATTCGACGCCTACAAGCAGCAGCTTTCCGTCACTGTCCACGCCAAGACTTTGGCCCGTTTCAAGGACCTCGCCCAGGCGAAGGCCAAGGAACTCAGCGCCGAGCGGGGCGTCAGGGACGCCCTGGCCAAGGAACTGCGCCAGCTCGAATCGGATTACAACAATCAGGGCGGCAACGCGATTTCGGCGATCGAGCAGTCGCTGGAAAATGCCCGTGTCGGCCTCAAGCTCCGCCAGCAAGTGGAGGAAGCGGCCCGCCAGGCATTGGCCGACGCCGGGCTGAACCTTCAGTGGACGGCTGCGGGTTGGGAGCGGGCCCACGAGCAAGCCGCGAGCCGCTCCGCCGAGCTCAAGGACGATTCCGAAGCGCTGCGGGAGCTCCGGTTCGAAGCCTTCGACGGCCACGCCACCAAGAAACGTGAGCTCGCCGCAGCCCAGCAGGAGCTCGTCTCGCTGAAGACGCGCAAGTCCCTTCTGCCGCCGTCGAGCATTGAAAACCGTGCCGCTCTCGCCGCGGCCACCGGCATCCCCGAGGACCGCATGCCCTTCGGCGGCGAGCTGATAGACCTCGCGGAAGGGGAGGAACAGTGGCGGCCCGCGGCCGAGCGTGCTTTGCGGAACCTCGCTACGACGCTGCTGGTTCCGGGGGAGCATTTCGCGGCCGTTACGCGCTACCTCAACGACAACACCGTCCGCGGCGCGCTGCGCGCAGTGGACGTCTCCAAACCGCTCGCGGGCGGCGCTTTGGCTGTGGAGGACGTGTCCGACGGCGACTTGCTGACGAAGCTGAACATCCTCACCTTGGGGGCGAACGCCGACGCCGGAGAGTGGATCCGCGAGCGGATCGCCCTCGATTTCGCCTACCCATGCGTGGAAGACCCGGACGAACTCGCAAAGCTGGACAAAGGCCTGAGCCTGGGCGGTGTGGTCAAACGCAACAAGCACACCGTGGAGAAGGACGACCGTTTTACGAGCCGGCAGGACTACGTTCTCGGCTTCGACAATGCTTCCAAGCTGGAACTCGTGGCTGCTAAAGTCGGCGAGTTCGAAAATGAGCTTGCAAAGGCCGCCGAACTCGCCCAGAGCCGCGAGGATTCCCACCAGGGCATGACGCGCCAACTCGAGGCGCTGCGCCGCATCGCCGACGACGAGCGTGGTTGGGAACAGGTCTCTGCGGCAGTTGCCGCTGAGGAACTCGCGAAGATCGAACAGCGGCTCAAAGATGCCTTGGCCGCGCAGGCCGACTTGGAGCCCTTGCGTGCAAATATCGAGGCTGTACGCGAAAAGCACCAGTCCTCCACAGGGTCGGCAGCGGTGCTCCAGAGCGAATACAAGACGCTCGACCAGCAGATGACCACGGCTGACGCCCTCCTGGATGCTGCGCGCAACCGCCTGGACCAGGCGCCGCCGTCGGGCACTACCGTGACTGCCCTCGAACCGTACTTCAGCGCATTCGCCGAGGTGAGCGAGCTCCACGAACTCGACACCCTGGCTGCCGAAGTCCGGAGCAAGCTCTTGGCAGAGCTGCACGCCGCAGAGTCTCGCGGGCAGGCGTTGGCCGAGCGGCTGACGCGCATGTTCGAAGGATTCGTGCGCGAATGGGGCACCGCGATTTCCGCGGACCACGGCACCTCCATTGGCGCGGCGGGGGAGTTTGAGTCCCGTTATCACCAGATCGTCAGCGAAGGCTTGCCCGCGCAGGAAGCTGAATTCCGGCAGTTCTTCAACCAGCGCACGCACGAATCGTTCAGTACGCTGCTGCACCTGCTCGACGAGGAACGCCGCGCCATCACCAGCCGCATCCTGCCCCTCAACGGCATCCTGTCCGAGGTCAATTTCCATGAGGGAAGCTTCCTGGAACTCGACATCAAACAGACGCTGCCCGCCACCGCGAAGCAGTTCAAGGACGCCATCCACAATGCGTTGAAGACGCGTCATACGCGGCCGTCCCGTGCGGCGGGTGCCGCTTCGGGGACCGGGGCCTCGCCCGAGGCGGACGACGACGTCGAACTCACCAACCGCTACAAGTCGCTCGAAACGCTGGTCAAGCGTCTCGGATCGCAAACCCCGGAGGACCGGCGTTGGCGCGCCGACGTGCTGGATGTCCGTGGGCATCTTTTCATCCAGTGCAAGGAGCACCGCTCCGTCCAGGGCCCGCGGGGCGGCAAGAAGACCGAGGTGTACATGCATGCTGACACCGGCTCGATGTCCGGTGGCGAGCGGCAGCGTTTCACGGCGTTCATCATGGCCGCTGCGCTGAGCTACCAGCTGGGTATCGCTGAGCAAGGATTCACCACCTATGGAACGGTGATGATGGATGAGGCGTTCGTTCTGGCCTCGGAGGAATTCGCCGGCGCGGGGATCAAGGCGCTTCACGAGTTCGGCTTCCAGTTGTTGCTGGCCGCGCCCGAGAACGTGATCGACCTTTCCCGGCACCTTGGCTCGGTCACCGAAATCCTGCGCGACAAACGAACCAACCGCTCCGGAGTGCTCACCGCTCCCGTGATCGGCGGCCCGGGGGTTCCGGGTGAATGGCGTTCCGAGGCCAACCCCGTGGACATAGTGCTCCGCTAGCCCACGCTCGCTCACTTTTGTGGTGTTTCCGGCGGACGCACGCTCACATCAAGTGAGCGACCGTTCGGCCAAACGGCCCTATAGGTGAACGAGCGTCGAATTAACCTGGGCTTTGCCGGCGGGCAACCGGGCGGGGTTACGCTGGCGTGGTGGCTGGGAACGTGTTTCATGCTGACCAGAACGGACGACGGCGGTTTGTTGCCTTGGGCGATTCCTTCACCGAGGGCGTGGGGGACCGGAACAAGACGCTCCCGAACGGCGTCCGGGGCTGGGCCGACCGCGTCGCCGAGAAACTGGCCAAGGCTGAACCTGGCTGGGAGTACGCCAACCTTGCCGTTCGGAGCAAGCGACTCCGCCATATCGTTGAGGAACAGTTGGGCCGGGCCTTGGCCATGGAGCCCACGCTCATCACTCTCTATGCCGGCGGCAACGACATCCTGGACTTCGGCACGGACATGGACCAACTCATGGCCGAATACGAAGAACTCGTGGCTCGCCTCGCAGCGACAGGAGCCACTTTGGTCCTGTTCACGGGGTACGACGTCAAGGTCTCGGCCGTGCTGGAACCCTTCAAGAAGCGCAACGCCCTCTACAACGAACGCGTCCGCGAATTGGCGGCCAAGTACGGGGCCGTGCTGGTGGACTATTGGTGCCTTGACGCCTACCACGACCGCCGAATGTGGGCCTCGGACCGCCTCCACATGTCCAAAGCAGGACACAAATACATGGCGGCGCAGGTCCTGGATCACCTCGGCGTGCCGCATAAGTTCTCTCCCAAGGATTGGGAACCGCCGCAGCGCCTCAAGCTGCGCGATTGGGAACGTCGTCAGCGCCGCTGGGTAAACGAGTGGGTCCTGCCGCTGTTCGGCCGGAAGCTCCGCGGCGTCACGCTCGGGGACATGCTAAGCCCACGTTGGCCGGAGCTTGTGAAGGTTCCACGGAAGGCAGGGCTGCGGAAACTCGCGGAGCGCCAAGCCGCCGCGGCGGGCTCAGCCGCTGCCGGAAGCAAGGCGCCAAACAACGCACAAGGCAACGCTCAAGACAACGGGGGGACAGGACTATGACCACGCATATGCCGCTGCGATTCGTCGCCGTCGGTGATTCCTTCACCGAGGGCGTCGGCGATACCGACCTTCGCCTTCCCAACGATTGCCGCGGGTGGGCCGATCGCGTCGCCGAGGAAATGGCCAGGCACCAGCCGCGGACGCGGTACGCCAATTTGGCCCTCCGCGGGCGGCGGCTCAAACAGATCGTCGAGGAACAACTCAAGCCGGCACTTGGCATGGCTCCCACACTGGTCAGTTTCCACGCCGGCGGCAACGATCTCCTCGGTGCACGGCTGGACATGCGCGCCCTGATCGGTGGATTCGAGGACGCCGTTGCCAAGATCGCGGAGAGCGGTGCCCAGATCCTGCTTTTCACTGAGTACAACGTGCCGCTCTCGCCCGTGTTGGAACCGCTCAAGCTCCGCACGGCCGTTTTCAACAAGCACATCCGGCGCATCGCCGCGGCTTACGGAACGCTCCTGGTGGACCATTGGTGCTTCGAAAAGTACCAGGACCGCCGTATGTGGGCTCCGGACCGGCTGCACATGTCCGGAATCGGACACGAATACATGGCGAAGAAGGTCTTGGAGGTGTTGGGTGCCACGCATTCGCTGGGCTCACCGGTGCTCGGGCCACTGCAACCGCGGAGCCGCGCCGAGATCGTGGCCGAGGACGCCGCGTGGCTCAGGCGCGATGTGGCACCGTGGCTTTCGCGCCGTTTCAGGGGAGTTTCGAGCGGTGACCACCTCAGCGCCCGCTGGCCCGCACTCATGCCGGTAGTCCTGCCGGAGCGGCTAGGTATGTCCCCTCAACCAGCCCTGCTTTGACGTGCGGCGGCGTCACGCCTGACACCTTTTTGGCGGTGGGCGGGCACCGAAGCCGCGAGTTTCCGGGCTTCTGGCGGAGGCGAGGCGCCAAAAATGTGCTCAGCGTGACGCCCCGGAACCGCAACCAGATTAGTCGAGCAGGTTTTCGTAACCTGTGGACGCCGTGGTCACCGTGAATTCGACGATCTCGAAGTCGGCTACTCCGTTGACGTAGAACGGATCCGTCGCCAAGGAGGCGTCCAGCGTTGCACGGTCAACGTTGGACAACAGCACACCGCCGATCGCCGGAACGCGGCGTCCGGACGCAAGGAAAGTGCCGGCGTCGAACGCTTCTTTGACCCAATCCATATGTGCGGGGCGGTGGAAATCGACGATCTCGTCGGGGACCTTGTATGTCAGTGAAACGACGAACATGCCGCCAGCCTACAATGCGGAGGGCGGCCAAAAGGGGGCCGCCCTCCGAAACCGCAGCGCCCTACGGCAGCAGCTTGACCGCGGAGTTCCAGTTGTAGTCCGGGTGGGCTTCGCTGATCTGCAGCGTCATGACGAGCAACTGGAAGGCTTCGAGCTCACGGGATCGGCGCAACGGCCCCACGTTCACCGGGCGCAGCCCGGCACCCTTGACGAAGTCGACGACGGCGGCTGTCGCCTCGGCGTCGTCGCCCGCCACGAGCACATCGAGGGTCTGACCGTTCACTTCGCCCTCCGCGAGCGTGGCTGCGAAGACAGTGTTGAACGCCTTGACTACCGATGCGCCCGGGACCAAGGTCTGGAGTTCTTCGGCGGCCGAGGTTCCGGCGGGGACGGTGAGGGAATCGAAGGTTTCGAAGTTCACGGGGTTGGAGATGTCCACGATCGTCTTCCCGTTGAGCGCGGAGCCATAGGAAGAAAGCACTGCCTTGGAGGCCTCGAACGGAGTGGCCAGTACCACGATGCTGCCTTCCACGGGTGATCCCGTGGTGCCGGAGGTCCCGTTGACCGATGCGGCCAGCGCAGCAGCGGAGCCTTCGTCGCGGCTGAGGACCTGGACGCTCTTGCCTGCGGTGGCGGCGCGGGCCGCGATTCCGGACGCCATGTTGCCAGTGCCGATGATGGTGATGTCAGCCATTGTTGTTCCTTTGCTTGGATGCTCATGGTCCTGCGGATTGGTCCGCATTCGCTTACTTGAAGCTTCAACTAAAACCATAATGGCCTTAAGTTGAAGTGTCAAGCATTAATTTCCTTCTAAGATGAATCCATGACCGAACCGCGCTGGCTCAATGCCGACGAACGCCGTGCCTGGCTGGCCCTCCTGAGTATCAATACCCTGCTGCCCGCAGCCCTGGACACCCAGCTGCAAGCGGCCGGCAAATTGTCGCTGTTCGATTACAACGTGCTCGCCATGCTGTCCGAAGCGGACGGGCGGTTCCTCCCGATGAGTGAGCTCGCGGCACGCACCAGCGCGTCGCTCTCCAGGCTGTCGCACGTCGTCACCAAGCTGCAGAGACGCGGCTGGGTGGAGCGCGAAGCGCACCCGGGCGATGCCCGCGTTACCGTGGCGCACCTGACGGACGCCGGCATGGACACTATCGTGTCCCTCGCTCCGGGGCATGTGGATGCCGTCCGCTCGTTGATGTTGGATGCCATGACCGACGACGACGTCGCGGACCTCGCGCGGATCGGCGAGAAGATCGTGGCGCGGCTGGACGACGATCATTGGATCCTGCGCGAACGCTAGCTGCGAGCCGCTGCGTGATGGTCGCTGCGTGACGGCCGCCCTGCGGTAATGAAAGACTGGCGCCATGGATTTTTCTGCCCGGTATGTGGCGTTGGGAGACTCGTTCACCGAAGGGCTTGGCGACGCCGACCCCTCGCGGCCCAACGGAGTCAGGGGATGGGCGGACCTCGTTGCCCAGCAGCTGGCCCAAAGCAACGACAATTTCGGCTACGCCAACCTGGCAATCCGCGGCAAGAAGCTCCGGCAAGTCATGGCAGAACAGGTGGACGCCGCCGTCGCGCTTCAACCGACGCTGGTGACTCTGTACGCCGGGGCGAACGACATCTTCCGCCCCAAAGTGGACATCGACAGGCTCATGGCCGACTACGAAGCCGGCATCGAGAAGCTAAGCGCCACCGGTGCCACCCTGCTCCTCTTTACCGGCTTTGACGCCCGCAGTTCCAAGGTTTTCGGCACCATGCGTGGACGCACCGCGATCTACAACGAATTGCTGCGGGAAATCGCCGAAAACCATGGTGCCCTGCTGGTGGACTATTGGCGCTTCAGCGAATACCACGACTGGCACATGTGGGCGCAGGACCGAATGCACATGTCCACTGCTGGCCATATCAACATGGCCAACCGCGTCTTGGCAGTCCTGGAACACGAGGGTTCCTTGGAGGTGCCACCACCTGTCCCTCAACCTCAGCTTGCCAGGGTGGAAGCCTTGCGTGCCAACGCGCGCTGGGCCCGCGAGCACGCCGCCCCATGGGTCGTGCGCCGCGTTACGGGCAAATCGTCGGGCGACGGCTTGAGCCCGAAATACCCGCAACTCACCCGGCCCTAGCAGCGGGATTCCTGAATCCCGGCGTGGCGAGCAGTCCGCCGTCGTTCTTCACGGCAAGCACGTCCACGTCCCAGCGGTCGGTGGCCAGCGCGAGGGTCCGGGCGCCGCCGGCCATGATGGCGGTGGCCAGGACGTCGGCTGTGACGATATCGGCTGCCGCGACGGAAACTTGCCGGAACCCCTCGGCGCGTTCGGTTTGAAGGCCTGCTGACCAAATGTGGTGGCCGCGTTCGGTGGTTCCGGAGGTCGCCAGCGCCCGCTTGCTGCCGAGCGGAAACGCGGCCAGGAGCGTCGTCCGATCCGCCGGGTCAACAATCCCCGCCAGCCACGGCCGCGCGCCGCCCGGTGTCGGCGAACCGTCCACCAGCACATCCCCACCCGCATTGAGGCACCAGTCCGTCAGGCCCAGTGCGAGCAGCGACGTTCCGGCTTCCCGTATCGCATGTCCCTTGACGATCCCCGCCAAGTCCACGACGCCGTCGGGCCGTTCTGCCGTGAACGTACCTTCCGTGAGAGTGCGCCACTCCGAGGCCTCGACATACAGCCGGCGCATGTCCGCTGAGGCGTCCGGGAGGGCCAGCTCGGCCCGGGCCATCGCGCTCGCCTCCGAGTCGGGACGGTAGAGACTGAACGTCCGATCCAGCCGGTTGAACAACTGCTCGACGACGGCGATGGCCGCCTCGAGCTCGTCCACCGCAGCTTGGGGAGCCGTCGCCGGACCAGCGGGGACGGCCAGGCTCACCACGGTACCCATGCTCGTGAACGTGCGGGAACGAAGTCGCGGCTCTTTATTGCCCTGCCGAGGCCCACTAGGCCTAGAGATGGGCTGCATCGAGGGCTGCCTGCAGCGACGTCAAATACGCATCGCTGGTCACGGTGGCGCCGCCGATGGTCTGGACGTTCGCCGACTGTGCGCTGAGGACCTCGGATCGGAGCAGGGGCGCCGCCCTATTGCTGATCTGGACCGACCGTTGCTCATTGTTGGTCAGATGCAGGGCGGTGACATCCGTGATCACGCCGGCCTTGACCGTTATCTGTACCTGTACTGTTCCAAAACGGGTTTGCACCGAGGTTCCCGCGTAGGTGCCGACGGCCTTGGAGGCTGCGCCGGCCTTGGCGCTCGCACCGGTGCTCGAACTGGAGCTGGAACTGGAGCCGGCTGCGGTTCCCGAGGACGATCCGGAAGCGCCGGTCCCGGTGGTTCCGTTCGTCGTCGAGCCCGTGCTGGCGGCGGCGCCGGTCCCGCCCGTGCTGCCGGTCCCGCCCGTGGCGGACGTCGTGACCGCCGAGGCGTTGGAGTCCGTCACGTGTGAACCTGCCTGCCAACCGACCAGGAGGATCGCCGCCGACGCCAGCGCCGCTGATATTCCTGCCCTGAGCCTCACCAGTCGAACCTTTCGTAGTGGAGTTGTTCCTCCCGCACGCCGGCGCTTTTTGCCTCTGCCAGGACGTTGCGGGCCCAAGCGGACGGGCCGCAGATGTAGACATCGGCGTCGGCGATGTCCGGGACGTAGTCCCGCAGCCTGGTGGCACCCGCCGAGGCCGGCAACCATGTGCGCTGAGGATTCTCGGACCTCGGGCCGATTAGGTGGAAGAGCGTGGCACCGCGCTTTCTGCACAAGTCCAGGATCTCGTCGCCGAGGAATAGCTCATCCGCACTGCTGCCGCGCAACAGGACTGTCGCTTGGCCCGGCGAAAAAGGAGTGGACTCCAGAAGCGCCCGGAGAGGCGTGATCCCGATTCCTGCCCCGATCATCACCACGCGTTCCCGGCTTCGGGCTGCCGTACTGAAGACTCCGTACGGACCTTCGATGGACACTTTCGTCCCCGGCCTGAGCGAGGCCAAGCGGGCCGAACCCGCACCCAGATTCCGGACGGTGATACGCAAGCTTCCTTGCCGCGGCAGGAAGCCCGACGACGGTCCGGTCGACGGCGGCGCGACCTGCGGTTCCGCCGACAAGCTGAACGGGTGTGCCTGCCACCACATGCCGGGAGCCAAGAAGCGCCACACGAAGAACCGGCCGCCGCTACCCGACAATTCGTTCAATCGCAGACCGCTCATTTCGACACTGAAGACGCCCGGCGCAAGACGCACCACGCGGCGCACGGTCAGCTGATGCCGGAATGTGGCCATCACGGGCTGGGCGACGCGGAACCAAGCCAACGCCGAACCCGTGGCGATGCATAAGAGCAGCCAGTACCAGCGTTGCCAAGTGCCTTCAGCAAACAGGCCGCCCACACTGAATTGGTGCGGCAATGCCGTTGCCACCGCCAGATACGTGAGCAGATGAACGATGTACCAGAATTCATAGGGAAAGCGGCGCCGTACAGCCACAAGCGAGGTGACAACAACGGCAACGAACAGTGCCATGGATACGAACGCCAGCCACATGTCGGGCACCAGGACCCAGAGCGCAATGGCCTCACTGACGGGGTCCAAACCCTCGGCCATCCCATAGCCAATCGCCAGAAGAAGTCCGTGTGCCAAGAGGAGATAGAGGGCCGGTTTACCCAGTTTCCGATGGAATTCCAGCGCCCTGTCATGCCCGACTGCGCCGTCCACAAAAGGCAATCGCGCCGCGAGCAGAAGCATGAGGAAGACCAGATCCATACCGGCAAGCCCCGCCAGGATCCCGACGGCGGTAACCGCTTGGGTGACATTCCCGACGGATGACGTCCCGCCGTCGGCGAGCCACAAAGCCAGCGCTGCCGCGAGGGAAGCCCACAGCGCTACCGTGAGCATGTCCGTTCGGAACATGCGTCGGCGATGCTGCGCGGCAAACCTTCCCGCTGTGGGATTGCGCCGCGTGGGCGCCGGAGGCTGACCCTGGGGCGTGCCCACACGTTGGCCTGGAGAGGCGAGGAGTTGTGACTTCATGACTCAAGATTGAACTCTCAACCTTTCGTTCTCCTGTGAAGGGACTGGCCGCTACTTATGATTTGAGTGGCCGTATTGTGGGGGACTCTATATACACCCGATTGGCCTTAATTTGCCCTAGACCCTAGACTTATTAGGCGCTAGGTGGCGCGGAGCGTGCGCAATTGCTCCGGTTGGCGGTGACTGTTGGCAACAACGGGACATCCGCGGGCCGGTAGTTAGGGGCTCAAGTTACGTGCATTCCAGTATTCGCCCAGTATCCCGGCCTGTTGTCCGGGAACCCACTACCTTCGCCGCAACGGTGACCATTGACTGATTCCAGTCAGCCGGTCCAGCGTACGGGAACTACCGAAAACGGTGTGGACTGGTTGCGGACGTCGCCTGTCGCACGGGAAGCAGGAACTCTGCTCGCCGTTTCAGATTATTTTTTAGGAGAGTCGTCATGGCAGCACACTGCCAGGTGACCGGAGCCGAGCCGGGCTTTGGACACAGCATTTCGCACTCGCACCGTCGCAACAAGCGTCGGTTCGACCCCAACATCCAGAAGAAGCGCTACTGGGTTCCGTCCCTGCGCCGTAATGTCACCCTGCAGGTCTCTGCACGTGGCATCAAGACCATCGACGTACGTGGCATCGACGTAGTCGTCGCCGCAATCCTGGCACGAGGAGTGAAGCTCTAATGGCAAAGGACAAGGACGTACGTCCGATCATCAAGCTCAAGTCGACCGCGGGCACGGGCTACACCTACGTGACTCGCAAGAACCGTCGTAACGACCCGGACCGTCTGGTCCTGAAGAAGTACGACCCCAAAATCCGCCAGCACGTCGAATTCCGAGAGGAGCGCTAAACACATGGCTAAGAAGTCAATGATCGCTAAGAACGAACAGCGTAAAATCATCGTTGAGCGCTATGCTGCAAAGCGCCTCGAGCTGAAGAAGGCTCTGGTTGATCCCAACTCGACCGACGAAGCCCGCGAAGCTGCTCGCCTCGGCCTGCAGAAGCTGCCCCGCAACGCCTCCCCGGTCCGTCTGCGTAACCGCGACATCATCGACGGCCGCCCGCGCGGTACCTTCCAGAAGTTCGGTATCTCCCGTGTTCGCTTCCGCGACATGGCTCACCGTGGTGAGCTTCCGGGCATCACTAAGTCTTCCTGGTAATCCAGAAGCACTAGAGGGGTCGGCAACCGTTTGGTTGCCGGCCCTTCTTGCGTTTAACTGTTGCTTCCGTTTAAGTGGTGCAGCACACAGGCCCGGATGACGACGCCGACGGCTTCTTTTTGCGCGGAATCGTCCCTTTTGCCGCGGATTGCCGCGGTTTTTGATCCTCTGGGCGTGGATTTGCCTGTGGTCTTCGGGGTGTGTAGAGTAATTCGAGTCGCCGCCGCTGATGCGGAAAAATTGCGACAGACTCCCTTCCAAATGGAAACCAATTTTTTGGTTCGCTTTCTTGCGTTCCGGTGTGGTTTCGGGGGGTCGTGGATGGTGTTTTTGTCCGGCGGTTCCCGGTTTCGGGGGTTGTGCGGAGAGGGCAGGTCTGGTAAGTTTGGGAAGTTGCTCCGGAGCGATCCCGGGCCCTTTGTGGGTGTGGGTGGTGTCGGGTGTGTCTGTTGTTTGAGAACTCAATAGTGTGCCAAGTTTGTTGATACCGATTTATTTTATATGAATTGGTTGTTTTGGCTGGTTCCGTGTCACCTTCGTGGTGCGGGGCTGGTTTTTTACAGCTGGTTTCAAATTTTGTGCAGCCGTTCCGCCGTTATTTCCGGTGGTTGTGGTTGTGTCTGTTTTTGTTTTACTTCAACGGAGAGTTTGATCCTGGCTCAGGATGAACGCTGGCGGCGTGCTTAACACATGCAAGTCGAACGATGATCCCTGGCTTGCCGGGGGGATTAGTGGCGAACGGGTGAGTAACACGTGAGTAACCTGCCCTTGACTCTGGGATAAGCCTGGGAAACTGGGTCTAATACCGGATATGACCGTGCCGCGCATGCGGTGGTGGTGGAAAGCTTTTGCGGTTTTGGATGGACTCGCGGCCTATCAGCTTGTTGGTGGGGTAATGGCCTACCAAGGCGACGACGGGTAGCCGGCCTGAGAGGGTGACCGGCCACACTGGGACTGAGACACGGCCCAGACTCCTACGGGAGGCAGCAGTGGGGAATATTGCACAATGGGCGGAAGCCTGATGCAGCGACGCCGCGTGAGGGATGACGGCCTTCGGGTTGTAAACCTCTTTCAGTAGGGAAGAAGCTTTCGGGTGACGGTACCTGCAGAAGAAGCGCCGGCTAACTACGTGCCAGCAGCCGCGGTAATACGTAGGGCGCAAGCGTTATCCGGAATTATTGGGCGTAAAGAGCTCGTAGGCGGTTTGTCGCGTCTGCTGTGAAAGACCGGGGCTCAACTCCGGTTCTGCAGTGGGTACGGGCAGACTAGAGTGATGTAGGGGAGACTGGAATTCCTGGTGTAGCGGTGAAATGCGCAGATATCAGGAGGAACACCGATGGCGAAGGCAGGTCTCTGGGCATTAACTGACGCTGAGGAGCGAAAGCATGGGGAGCGAACAGGATTAGATACCCTGGTAGTCCATGCCGTAAACGTTGGGCACTAGGTGTGGGGGACATTCCACGTTTTCCGCGCCGTAGCTAACGCATTAAGTGCCCCGCCTGGGGAGTACGGCCGCAAGGCTAAAACTCAAAGGAATTGACGGGGGCCCGCACAAGCGGCGGAGCATGCGGATTAATTCGATGCAACGCGAAGAACCTTACCAAGGCTTGACATGAACCGGTAACGCCTGGAAACAGGTGCCCCGCTTGCGGTCGGTTTACAGGTGGTGCATGGTTGTCGTCAGCTCGTGTCGTGAGATGTTGGGTTAAGTCCCGCAACGAGCGCAACCCTCGTTCCATGTTGCCAGCACGTCGTGGTGGGGACTCATGGGAGACTGCCGGGGTCAACTCGGAGGAAGGTGGGGACGACGTCAAATCATCATGCCCCTTATGTCTTGGGCTTCACGCATGCTACAATGGCCGGTACAAAGGGTTGCGATACTGTGAGGTGGAGCTAATCCCAAAAAGCCGGTCTCAGTTCGGATTGGGGTCTGCAACTCGACCCCATGAAGTCGGAGTCGCTAGTAATCGCAGATCAGCAACGCTGCGGTGAATACGTTCCCGGGCCTTGTACACACCGCCCGTCAAGTCACGAAAGTTGGTAACACCCGAAGCCGGTGGCCTAACCCTTGTGGGGGGAGCCGTCGAAGGTGGGACCGGCGATTGGGACTAAGTCGTAACAAGGTAGCCGTACCGGAAGGTGCGGCTGGATCACCTCCTTTCTAAGGAGCACCATCATCGCCCCTTGTGCTGTCCGCATGGATGGTCCGGGGGTGGGTGGAAGCAAAGCCCATTGCGCAGGCGTCTGTTCTGCGGTGGGTGCTCATGGGTGGAATATCAGCAGATAGCGGCCGGTGGTTTCTTTTCCGCCCTTAGTACGGATGTTCTTCCCTTCGCGGGAGGGGTGTTCTGGAACGGTGCGGGGCGGGGGTCCCGGTTTTCCGTGTTTGGCACACTGTTGGGTCCTGAGGCAACAGGGCCATGGTCCGCGGGCCCTCCTTTGTCGGGGGGTGGTGCGGGGTGTGGGTTTTGGTGTTTCCGGTTTCCTGGCTGCATTTGCCTGTGCGTGGTGGTTGTCCCTTTGCGGGGGTGGCTGGTGCGGGGGGTGTGGTACGGGGTTGTTGTTTGAGAACTACATAGTGGACGCGAGCATCTGACACGGGCAGGCCTTTGTGCTTGTTTGTGTCTACAGCAATTTCTTTTTGATGGACCTGGATCCGGCCGTGCTTCGGCGTGGTTGGTTTCCGTGGTTCTCTCGGAATGTTTTTGATCTTTGTGTGGTCAAGTTTTTAAGGGCACACGGTGGATGCCTTGGCATTAGGAGCCGAAGAAGGACGTAGGAATCTGCGATAAGCCTGGGGGAGTCGATAACCGGACGTTGATCCCAGGATGTCCGAATGGGGAAACCCCGCCAGGCGCGTTTGCGTGGCCTGGTGACCCGCATCTGAACACATAGGGTGCGTGGGGGGAACGCGGGGAAGTGAAACATCTCAGTACCCGCAGGAAGAGAAAACAAGAGTGATTCCGTTAGTAGTGGCGAGCGAACGCGGATGAGGCTAAACCGTTCCATGTGTGATAGCCGGCGGGCGTTGCATGGGCGGGGTTGTGGGACTTTCCGTACTGGTTCTGCCGGACCGGTGGGGTGAGAGCATGGACATAGGTGAACGGTCTTGAAAGGCCGGCCGTAGAGGGTGGGAGCCCCGTAACCGTAATGTTGTGTGCCGCCTGGAGAGGATCCCAAGTAGCACGGGGCCCGAGAAACCCCGTGCGAATCTGTCAGGACCACCTGATAAGCCTAAATACTTCCTAATGACCGATAGCGGACCAGTACCGTGAGGGAAAGGTGAAAAGTACCCCGGGAGGGGAGTGAAACAGTACCTGAAACCGTGTGCTTACAATCCGTCGGAGCAGCCTTAGTAGTTGTGACGGCGTGCCTTTTGAAGAATGAGCCTGCGAGTTAGTGTTACGTCGCGAGGTTAACCCGTGTGGGGTAGCCGTAGCGAAAGCGAGTCTGAACAGGGCGAGTGTAGTGGCGTGATCTAGACCCGAAGCGGAGTGATCTACCCATGGCCAGGTTGAAGCGACGGTAAGACGTCGTGGAGGACCGAACCCACTTCAGTTGAAAATGGAGGGGATGAGCTGTGGGTAGGGGTGAAAGGCCAATCAAACTCCGTGATAGCTGGTTCTCCCCGAAATGCATTTAGGTGCAGCGTTGCGTGTTTCTTGCCGGAGGTAGAGCTACTGGATGGCCGATGGGCCCTACAAGGTTACTGACGTCAGCCAAACTCCGAATGCCGGTAAGTGAGAGCGCAGCAGTGAGACTGTGGGGGATAAGCTTCATAGTCGAGAGGGAAACAGCCCAGACCACCAACTAAGGCCCCTAAGCGTGTGCTAAGTGGGAAAGGATGTGGAGTTGCGAAGACAACCAGGAGGTTGGCTTAGAAGCAGCCATCCTTGAAAGAGTGCGTAATAGCTCACTGGTCAAGTGATTCCGCGCCGACAATGTAGCGGGGCTCAAGTACACCGCCGAAGTTGTGGATTTCAGATAGTAGACAAGCCTTCGTGGTTCAGTCGTCTGGAGTGGTAGGGGAGCGTCGTGTGGGCGGTGAAGTCGCGGTGTAAACCAGCGGTGGAGCCTACACGAGTGAGAATGCAGGCATGAGTAGCGAAAGACGGGTGAGAAACCCGTCCGCCGAATGATCAAGGGTTCCAGGGTCAAGCTAATCTGCCCTGGGTAAGTCGGGACCTAAGGCGAGGCCGACAGGCGTAGTCGATGGACAACGGGTTGATATTCCCGTACCGGCGAAGGACCGCCCATGCCAAGCGGGGGATACTAACCGCCCGGAGCCTGCCCAAGCACCCTTGTGGTGTGCGGGTTTTGGCCGAGCGCGGGACCTGATCCCGGGAGGTAAGCGTATTAACAGGTGTGACGCAGGAAGGTAGCCGGGCCGGGCGATGGTTGCCCCGGTCTAAGGATGTAGGGTCAGCGATAGGCAAATCCGTCGCTGTGTCTTTGATGACGTTCCTGAGATCTGACGGGACCCCCGCGAGGGGGGATCCGGTGATCCTATGCTGCCTAGAAAAGCATCGACGCGAGGTCCCAGCCGCCCGTACCCCAAACCGACACAGGTGATCAGGTAGAGAATACCAAGGCGATCGAGAGAATTATGGTTAAGGAACTCGGCAAAATGCCCCCGTAACTTCGGGAGAAGGGGGGCCCCAACCTTGAACACCACTTGCTGGTGGGAGGGGATCGGGGCCGCAGAGACCAGGGGGAAGCGACTGTTTACTAAAAACACAGGTCCGTGCGAAGTCGCAAGACGATGTATACGGACTGACTCCTGCCCGGTGCTGGAAGGTTAAGAGGACCGGTTAGCCGCAAGGCGAAGCTGAGAATTCAAGCCCCAGTAAACGGCGGTGGTAACTATAACCATCCTAAGGTAGCGAAATTCCTTGTCGGGTAAGTTCCGACCTGCACGAATGGAGTAACGACTTCCCCGCTGTCTCAACCATAAACTCGGCGAAATTGCAGTACGAGTAAAGATGCTCGTTACGCGCAGCAGGACGGAAAGACCCCGAGACCTTTACTATAGTTTGGTATTGGTGTTCGGAGTGGCTTGTGTAGGATAGGTGGGAGACGTTGAAGCCCGGACGCCAGTTCGGGTGGAGTCATCGTTGAAATACCACTCTGGTCACTTTGGACATCTAACTTCGGCCCGTGATCCGGGTCAGGGACAGTGCCTGATGGGTAGTTTAACTGGGGCGGTTGCCTCCTAAAAAGTAACGGAGGCGCCCAAAGGTTCCCTCAGCCTGGTTGGCAATCAGGTGTCGAGTGTAAGTGCACAAGGGAGCTTGACTGTGAGAGAGACATCTCAAGCAGGGACGAAAGTCGGGACTAGTGATCCGGCGGTACATTGTGGAATGGCCGTCGCTCAACGGATAAAAGGTACCTCGGGGATAACAGGCTGATCTTGCCCAAGAGTCCATATCGACGGCATGGTTTGGCACCTCGATGTCGGCTCGTCGCATCCTGGGGCTGGAGTAGGTCCCAAGGGTTGGGCTGTTCGCCCATTAAAGCGGTACGCGAGCTGGGTTTAGAACGTCGTGAGACAGTTCGGTCCCTATCCGCTGCGCGCGCAGGAAATTTGAGAAGGGCTGTCCTTAGTACGAGAGGACCGGGACGGACGAACCTCTGGTGTGTCAGTTGTACTGCCAAGTGCACCGCTGATTAGCTACGTTCGGATGGGATAACCGCTGAAAGCATCTAAGCGGGAAGCTCGCTTCAAGATGAGATTTCCATGCACCTCGTGTGTGAGAGGCCCCCAGCCAGACCACTGGGTTGATAGGCCGGATGTGGAAGACAGGACCAAAGACTGTTGAAGCTGACCGGTACTAATAGGCCGACAACTTACACCACACAAACACCAGCTGCTTGCGTCCACTATGTGGTTCCCGAACAACAAACCCATGTTGTCCCAGGAACCGACACAACTGAATAACAACACCACAATGTTGTAACCAGTCTTCCCACCCCGCACCCGTGCGGGGACGGGCAACAGGGTTACGGCGGTCATAGCGTGGGGGAAACGCCCGGTCCCATTCCGAACCCGGAAGCTAAGACCCACAGCGCCGATGGTACTGCACCCGGGAGGGTGTGGGAGAGTAGGACACCGCCGGACAACCATTCAGGTCGAGACCCCCCAACCACACGGTCGGGGGGTCTCCCGCATTTAAACACCCACACCACCGGACCCCCCTCACATCAACGCCGGAAACCCCGCACCCTCCTTCACATACGCACCGGTCACCACCAACGCTCCTTCACATCAACGCCGGAAGCCCCGGACCCTCCTTCACATACGGGCGGGCCCCTGCACCGAGCGGCACCCCCGCCCCCAAAACCGCAGGAGGGACCGGCCGGAAGGCCCCAAAACCGCAGGAGGGACCGGCCGGAAGGCGCCAAAAGTGAGCGAGCGTCGGGGGTCGGGGAGTTCGCCCGCGGCGGAATTGCCCCCCAAAAGCGCCCGAAATCGGGTGAATTTGGTCAAAAAAGCGCGGAAACACGCGGAATTTGCTGGCCTCGTCCCTCCAAGCTGGTAAGTTTTCGAACAGTGGCTCGCGCGCATGCCGTGTGTGAGCTCCAAAATCGTAAAGTCCAGGAGGACACAAATGGCTAAGAACCGTAGCGAACTGGTTTCCGAGGTAGCTGGCAAGGCTGGCACCAGCCAGGCCGCAGTCAACTCCGTGCTCGATGCACTGTTCGAAGTTTTCGAGACTTCCGTCGCCGCTGGCGAAAAGATCACCATTCCGGGCTGGCTCGCAATCGAGCGCACCGACCGCGCAGCCCGCACGGGCCGCAACCCGCAGACCGGCGAGACCATCCAGATTGCCGCTGGCCACAGCGTCAAGCTGACCGCTGGCTCCAAGCTGAAGGCAGCTGTCGCCAAGAAGTAAGACACTTCGGCGAACGCCTCGGAAAGGCGGCAACCTCCGGGTTGCCGCCTTTCTGCTTTAACCCGGTCGATTCGCCGCGCCGCCTACGTTAGCGGACAATGGATAGGTGCCATCTGCCAAAACTCCCGCCACCGCCCCTTCACCCGCGTCCAAGCCGGGAACCAAGGCCGGCGCTGCCGTGGAAGGGATCGGGTTGCCGTGGCAGTTGGCCGGCTTCGCTGCCCTCTTTCTGGCCCTCGCGGCCGCACTGATCTTCTCCGGCGCCGCGGCCGGCCGGCAGGTCTCTGATCCCGGCGCGCTCGTCCGCTGGGGACTGCCGGTGGCCAAAGCCGTCCACAACGTGTCCTTGGCGACCGTGATCGGCGGGCTGATCTTCGCCATCGGCATCCTTCCCAAACACGCGTCCCGAGCTAAAGGCGACGACGCCGCTGAGCACCCCGCGTTCACCCGTGCCTTGGCCGTCGCAGCAGCGGCGGGAGCCGCATGGACGCTTTCCGCCGTCGCGGTCCTTGTCCTCACGTACGCCGACGTCGCCGGCCAGAGCCTTTCCAGCACCCCGGAATTCACCGCCTCCCTGGTCTACTTCATGACCGACATCCAGACGGGCCAGGCATGGCTCGCCGTGACCATCATCGCCGCGATTGTCACGACGGCGCTGTTCGGCGTCCGCTCGTTGGCAGGACTCGCGTTGACTCTTGTCTTGGCCTTGGGCGGCTTGGTGCCGAGCGCATTGATCGGGCACTCCGCGAGTTCCAGCGACCACGAAGGCGCCATCAACTCCCTTGGACTCCATTTGGTGGGTGTGTCCACCTGGGTGGGCGGCATCATTATGCTCGCGGTCCTCTCGGGCATTCTGCAGGGCTCCAAGGCGTCGGGTACTAAGGACATCACGGAGCAGACCCTCCGCCGGTTTTCCGCCCTGGCAGGCTTTGCCTTCGTACTGGTCTTCGCCTCGGGGGTTGTCAACGCGAGCATCAGGGTTACCAGCTTCTCAGCCTTGGTAGGTTCCGCCTACGGGCAGATCATCCTTGCGAAGTCCCTCGCCACGGTTGTGCTCGGTGGCATTGGCTTCATGCACCGCCAGTGGGTGATTCCGCAGCTGGGCCGAAAGTCCATGACTACCCGCCGAGTGCTTTGGCAGCTTGTCTTGGTGGAACTGCTGGTGATGGGCGCGACGTCGGGACTCGCCGTCGCGCTGGCCAGTTCGGCGCCGCCGCAGCCCACCACGTACGCACCCGATGCCTCGCCGTCGTTCATCTTGTCCGGCTACGAGTTGCCGCCCGAGCTGACCCCCGCCCGCTGGCTGACGGAATGGCGGCTCGACTGGCTCTGGGTAGCCGTTGCCCTCTTCGGTGCGGTGAGCTACATCCTGGGCGTGGTGAAGGTCCGCCGGCGCGGAGATTCCTGGTCCTGGTTCCGGACCGTCAACTGGATCATCGGCCTGGCCGTGCTGACGTTCATCACGTCCGGACCGCCGTCGGTCTATGGGCGCGTGCTGTTCTCCGCACACATGGTGGACCACATGGCACTCACCATGGTGGCGCCGCTGTTCCTGGTCCTCGGCTCGCCAGTGACTTTGGCGCTGCGTGCACTGCCGTCCCGCGGCGAAGGCTCGCGCGGGGATGGCTCCCGTGGACTTCGTGAGTGGCTGCTGGTGTTTGTGCACTCGAGGTTTTCCCAAGTTGTCACCCACCCCCTGTTTGCCGCCGCGAACTTTGCCGGCTCGATCGTCCTGTTCTACTTCTCGGACGCGTTCGGCTGGGCGATGCGCGAGCACGTGGGCCATGAGCTCATGAACCTGCACTTCTTGCTGACCGGCTACATCTTTGTCCTCACGATGCTCGGCACGGACCCCCTGCCGCGCCGGGCGCCGTACCCCATGAGGCTGCTTCTCCTGCTGGCCACCATGGCCTTCCACGCCTTCTTCGGTGTGTCGATCATGGGTGGTACCGGGCTCCTCGCTGCCGACTACTTCGGCAACCTCGGCCGGACGTGGGGGCTTTCGGCCCTGGCGGACCAGCAGATGGGCGGTGCCGTTGCGTGGGGAATTGGTGAAGTCCCCACGCTGCTGGTGGCGATCGGCGTCGCGGTCATGTGGTCGCGTTCGGACGAGCGTGAGACCAAACGCACCGACCGTGCTGCCGACAGGAATAATGACGCCGATCTCAATGCTTACAACGATATGTTTGCGCGGCTTGCAGACCGCGATGCCAAACTGCCTGACCGGGGCTCCAAGCCCCCCGAAAGCAAATCCAATCTGGAAGGACGCTGATGAGCGATACCGTACGCACCCAACTGCGAGTCCGCGCCTCTGAACTCGTGGGCCGTGGCTGGCTCAACACCGGCGGGAAGTCCCTGGACCTGGAAGCTCTTCGCGGCAAAATCGTGCTGTTGGACTTCTGGACCTTCTGCTGCATCAACTGCCTCCATGTCCTGGACGAGTTGCGTCCGCTTGAGGAGAAATACTCTGACGTTCTGGTGACGGTCGGCGTGCACTCTCCCAAGTTCGAGCACGAAGCCGATCCCGTGGCCCTGGCCTCTGCCGTGGAGCGCTACGAAATCCACCACCCTGTCCTGGACGATCCCGAGCTCGCCACGTGGAAGGCCTACACGGCCCGCGCTTGGCCCACCCTGGTGGTAGTCGATCCCGAGGGCTACATCGTGGCGCACCTCTCCGGTGAGGGCCACGCAGACGGCCTCGCAGTGCTCCTTGAGGAGCTCGTAGCCGAGCACGAAGCCAAGGGGACGCTCCACCGCGGTGACGGTCCGTACGTGGCTCCCGTCCCGACGTCGGGCACCCTGCGCTTCCCCGGCAAGGCGACCCAGCTGGCTAACGGCAACTACCTGGTGGTCGATTCCGGCCACCATCGCCTTGTGGAACTGCGCCCGGACCTTGAGACCGTGGAGCGCGTCATCGGCTCGGGCACCAAGGGCTACCTGGACGGCGCCGCGGAAATCGCCCAGTTCAACGAGCCGCAGGGCGTGGCGGTACTTCCGTCGTCGCTGGCTTGGCAGCTTGGCTACGAAGCAGTGGTCGCGGACACGGTGAACCACCGCCTCCGCGGCGTCACGCTCAGCTCGGGTTATGTCCAGACTGTCGCCGGCAACGGCGTACAGCGCCTACTCGACGCCGGTCCGGCCCGCGTGACGGAATCCGGCGCCGGAGTTTGGGCTGAACACCACGACGCCGGTCCGGCTGATTTCGCGGCCGACGCGATCGACGTCGGGGTGCTGGGTATCGGGACCGGAGTGTCCCTATCCTCGCCGTGGGACGTGGTGTGGAGCGAGAAGCTGCAGCGCGTTGTCATCGCCATGGCCGGCACCCACCAGATCTTCACTTTCGAGCCTTTGAGCGGCGAGGTGTCCATCTTGGCTGGCTCGGGCCTTGAAGGCTTGCTTGACGGTGCTGCCGAGGAGGCCTGGTTCGCCCAGCCTTCCGGGCTGGCCGTGGATGCGGACCACAACATCTGGGTGGCCGACTCCGAGACTTCGGCTCTTCGTCGACTGGTTCTTGGCGAAACCGGTGTAACTGTTGAGTCGGCCGTCGGTAAGGGCCTGTTCGATTTCGGCTTCCGGGACGGCAAAGCCCCCGAGGCGCGCCTGCAGCACCCCTTGGGCGTCACAGTGCTCCCTGATGGTTCCGTGGCCATCGCAGACACCTACAACGGCGCCGTGAGGCGCTACGACCCCGCGACTAAGACGGTGTCCACCTTGGCGAGGGGACTTGCCGAGCCGAGCGACGTCGTCGTGGTCTACCCGGAAAGCGGCGAACCGCTGCTGGTGGTGGTCGAATCCAACAAGCACCAACTGGTTTTGGTCCCCATCCCTAAGGAAGCCCAGCAGGTGGACGAGGGTGCTTCCCAGACGCAGCGGCCAAAGAGCCCGGTGGTACCGGGAAACCTGGAGCTTACCGTGCGCTTCACGGCCCCTACCGGCCAGAAGCTCGACGACCGCTGGGGCGACCCCACGCAGCTGAAGATCTCCTCGACCCCGCCTGAGCTGCTGCTTTCGGGCGGCGGCACATCCGTGGGGCTGCTTCGGACCTTGGAATTGTCCGCGGATGTGCCGGAGGGGATACTCCACATCACGGCCCGCGCGGCCGCGTGTGATGGACCCGAGACTGAGGACGGCGAAATCCCGGACCACGCCGCGTGCCACCTGTACCAGCAAGACTGGGGGATCCCGGTGGTTTTGCAGCCAGACGGCGATTCCGAGTTGGTGCTTGACCTGCGCGGGATGGACTAGGCGGGGTTGACCGGGGCTGGCTGGTTCGCCTAGCAGCGGGGGTGCTGGCAGTTCTGGGGTGCGGAAAGTCGGTGGACCGAGCCTCGACGGTGTCACGCCGAGCAACTTTTTGGCGCCCAGCGTCGGGGACAACCCCGGAAACTCAGGGGTTCGGGAGTCGGTCACGGCCAAAAACCTGCGCCATGTGACGCTGGCCCGCGTGACGACGCGTCTCCGCCCGGCGCCGAACCTAGAAGCTCACCAACGGCGTGACCGTGATGGTGTCGGTGCCGATGTCCAACCGCGTGGTGAAGCTGAAATCGTGGACCGCGTTGAGGTCGCCGACCAATCCACTGAAGAGGTCGATTTCGCGGGCGGTTACCCGGGCCTTGCCGTTGAGGGGCGCCACCACCCATTGGCCGTCAAAGGGATCGATGCTGACTTTGGGGTACTCCGTGATTTGCCACTTGATGGTGCCGTCCACCACTCGGCTGTTGGTGACGTGGTAGAACGGGCAGTCGGGCTGGAGCTTTTGCTGCTTGGTGGCTTCGGCGGCGCAGTTGTCCAGGAATTCCTTGACCTTGTCGCTGACCACCTTGGTCATGGCGTCCGTGGGCTTCGTCAGTAGGTTGAGGGGTGCCTGTGGCGAAGTGCCGGTGGTCACCGAAGTACTGGCGGGCGGTGCCGAGAAGTACTTGCCTGCAAGGCTTGCCTCGTATTGGCCAGGGAAAAAGACGGCAAAGCTATTGCGTCCATTGGGCAAGTTCACCGGGACACCGTTCAGGGTCGCCTCGCTGGCGTTGACTACGGTCACCTCGATAGTCGGCAGGGATGACGGCACGAAGGACCATTTGCCGAAGAACAGCCATTCGGTGCCAGTACGCTCAAGAAGGAAATCCGAGTGCAGGGCCTTGCCGTCCATCTGGTAGTCCATGGGGACCGACACTCGGTTGCCACCGCGGGATTCGGCGTTGCCGAGCTTGACATCGGTAATCTTCGACGCTGCCGTCTGAAGGGCGGTACCGTCCAACATGGCGGCGTTGGCGTTGGGTACGGATGCGTGCAGAAGCCCGAGGGCTTCCCCGCCATGCCCCTTCTGGAGGGCTCCCAGGTATTCGCGAACCTGCTGCTGCGGACTGGCTAGGGAGTTGCTCACGAGGTTGATGGACACGATCGCAGCGGCCACAGCAAGCATCAGACCGAGCAGCCACCCGGCCGCGGTCTTGACCAACGCTTGACTCAACTGCACGCCCTTTACGTTACCTGCAGGGTCCGCAATACTTAGGCATCCTTCCCCTCACGTGACGTAAGGACATGCTGGGAGGAGGGCCCGACGGCGGGTGGCAGCTCCGTTTAGCGGCGCCGACGCGATGAGGTTCCGAATACTCCGCGGAGCAATTCACGGCCGAGCTGCGTGCTGCGGATCAGATCGTCCGCACATGGGCCCATCACGGATTCCGGTGCGCGCAGCTTCGTCAGCGCCACGGGCGTGGGCGCGCCCTTTTCGTTCATGACCGTGATGACCGCTTCACCGATGCCGGCCCGTTAGTTTTTCGCTGGCCGTCGCCGCGTTGGCGAGTCCTGCAAGGTCTCCCTTGATGTCCGCCAGGAATACCGGGACTCCGGCCGTGGACAGTTGTTCTGCCATCATGTGCAAGGTGACGGTCTTGCCGGTTCCCGTGCGCCGGCCACCAAGCCATGCCGGTTCATCATCGACAGCGGCAACCGGACTTGTGCTTCTTCGTGGACTTCGCCGTCGACGATGGCGGCGCCGAGCTCGATCGTAGCGCCCGCCAGGGTGTATCCCTGCTGGATCGCGGCGAGTTTTTCAGCTGTGGTTTTCTTGGCCACGCGCATAGCCTAGTGGTGCGAGGACGCATTGGCTGAAAATATTAACCTTTGAGTTTATGCCCGCTTGGCGTACCGGAGGTAGACGACGCCGTTGCCAAAGCGACGCTCGTCCAGTAGCTCTAGGGTCATCCCTACGCGGTCGGGGAGGAACTGTTTTCCGCCTCCGACGACCACCGGCGTGAGGAAGAGACAGAACTCGTCCACCAGGCCGGCTTTAATGGCCTGGGCCGCGAGAACGGTGCCACCAATGGACATGTCCTGCTCTGACGACTCCTTTAGGGACTGGACGGCTCCGGCGTCGAACTCCCGTTCAATACGCGTCCTGGCGGTGGACGGACTCTCCAAGCTGGTGGAGTACACAATCTTGTCCGTGGAGCGCCAAATCTCGGCATAGTCGCGCACGGCGGGCGGCTCCCCGGAAAGGGACATGTCCTCCCATGCGGACATGACCTCGTACATTCGCCTTCCGTACAGATAGGTGCCGATCGGCCGCTCCAGGTCATTGACGAAGCTGTGCACTTCCTCGTCGGGCATGCTCCAATCGAACTTTCCATTGGCATCGGCCGTGTAGCCGTCCAGGGACATGATCCCTGCGTAGATCAGTTTGGCCATGAACCGACGGTACACACGCGCGACCGCAACGGTATAGTGCCCGGCATGGATGATAAAGAGGTTCTACTCAGATACCTGCGTTCCCGTCGGAGCGAGCTCCTCGCCAAGCTCGACGGACTCGACGAATACAACGTCCGCCGGCCCATGACTCCTACCGGAACCAACCTTCTGGGACTCGTCAAGCATGTGGCCAGTGTGGAGCTCGAGTACTTCGGAGAGGTCTTTGGCCGGCCCAGTGGCCGAGACCTGCCATGGCTTGCCGACGAGGCCGAAGCCGACGCGGACCTGTGGGTTCCGCCAGAAGAGACTCGGGAGGAGATCATCGAACTGCACCACTTCTCTGCCGAGCACAGCGATGCAACCATAGAGGCACTTCCCCTCGATGCTCCAGGGGAAGTGCCGTGGTGGTCCGAAGAACGGCGACGCGTGACGCTCCACCAGATCCTGGTCCACATGTGCGTCGAGACGGGCCAGCATTTAGGGCACGCCGACATCCTTCGCGAACTCATCGACGGCTCGGCCGGGAAAGGCCCCACGGACCTGAATTTGTCCCAGCGAAGCACCGAAGAATGGGCCGCACACCGGGCTCGGATTGAAGCCGCAGCGCGCCTGGCCGTGGGGTAGCGTCAGAAGTGAGATCTCGGCCCTTTGGGTCTTCATTCCTCGCCATTGTCTTGGGCTTCAAGGTGTTTCGCCATGGCCTCACAGGCCTGGTTCCACCGCGCGGTGAGCGCGTGTCTGTTGAGCGGCTCGAACATGCCGTTCAAAACCTTCTCAAGCGCATCGTACGCGGCATCCTTAACCCGTTCCTGTGCCGCCATGCTGTAGTAGTTCATGACAGTGATTCGGCACCGATGCCCCCTCGGATTGTCCCACGCGCCGGATTCTCCTGTCTGTCGGGCCAGCTGATATCCATCCGTCACGCGGCCAAGGGGCGGACGACAAGTTGGACTGCCGGGATCAAGACCGACCCCGGCCCGCGGGGTCGCCGGTGAATGTTGCGAATCCGAGCGGAAGTTGCCCCGTCCTGTGAGGCATCGGACGGCCCGGAGCAGCGAGTGCGGTGTTCTGTCCACGCTCGACGAGACCCGCCTGCTGAAGAACGCGTTGCGGAACCCGGAGGCCTTGAGGTCGGAGCGGTTGGGCCCCTTGTTCTCAACTAGGCGGAACCTGTACTGGCCTGAACCGCATGGGCCCGCCGCATTCGGGGCCGTCAGGGTGCTCCCCAGTCGGCTCCGTTTCGATCGGCAGCACGCGCGCAACACGGACACCTGAAGAGTCCACCGCGTCCACAAAGACAACGGTGACACTCACGGGCGGCATAAGGTTAGGCGCAGACTGGGGCACCAGCCACCTGCCGCCCGGGCTCCTGGTTACCGGGGCCGGAGTGCAGCCCTCGCCGAAGCATGCCGAAACCGACCTCGGCTCGTGTGCAAACACCAACTCCACATCGCCTGTGTAGGGGTACCCGACCGCGGGGCAGATGGTGCTGACGCCCCCACGGATAAACACAGCCAGGGCCAGGACAACGGCCAGCACCCCAAGCATGATCAGAAGTAGCCCCCGGAGCTTCATTCCGCGAGCCTAACCCGGAAGCTCGGATTCCGGACAGCCATACCCAAAGTCTCCGACGCACGCTGCCGCGACGGAGTCTCGCAACCGATAGGTGATGGGCCACTTGCCTTCCACCTTGCTCATGCCAGCCCACGCGCAGCATGCACAAGGGATCATGAGATGGCCGTGGAGTCCGTCATCGGGCAACGATGCGGCGTCGGCTTCCTTCCGGACAACCGCACGTGCCCGGAGACGACGTCGGCCTCCCGGAACAGTGCTTCACGGTGCTCTGCCAGTTCCCTGCGCGCAGGTCGATAGCTGCGTTGGCCATCCCGGTGTTGACCAGGAGCTTCAGCTTCGACAGTTGCCGCAAGTGCTCGGCGTCGAAAGCAGTCCGTTCCTGCATGGCCATGTGGAAAGTTAAACCGCCAAGGCTATCGATTGCTCCGTAACTGTTGTTTCGACCCCCAAAACGACAGTTACGGAGCAGTCGATGCTAGCCCGACCGGTTAACCCGGGTTCATTCGGGGCCCCGAGAGGTCACACTCGAGCACGGTGTAGGCTTCCCACACAACCGCCCACACCAGAGGAGATTTTTCGTGAGCAACGAGCAAACCCCGGTTGCACAGGCACTGGATTCCTACGCCGCCGCCGTCCACGCGAAAGACGTGGATGCTTTCACAGCGCTCTACGACGACAACGTCCACATCTACGATTCCTGGGGGCAATGGCAATACACGGGAATCGATGCCTGGCGGTCGATGGCGGGCGAATGGTTCTCCTCACTCGGCGACGAGCGCGTGCAGGTCGAATTCAACGATGTGCAGTCCGTCGCGGGGGAGGACGTAGCTTTCGGGCATGCTGCCGTGACCTTCGCCGGGATCTCGGCGGAAGGCGAACGGTTGCGGGCGATGACCAACCGCTTCACCATTTGCCTTCGGAAGGAGGACGACGGCTGGAAGATCGCCCACGAGCACTCTTCCCTGCCCATCGACATGGAGACCGGCAAGGGCATCTTCACAAGCTGAGACGGAACCCACGCAAGCAACAGAAATAACCCGGGCGCCGCCGTCGTTGTCGCAAGAGTGGCCGGGAAACCGGCCGCTTGAATGAAACCACCTTCGAAAGGCCGGCACCAACGTGACTGTTCCCCTCTCCATCCTCGACCTGGCAATCATTGGCAAAGGCCAGACGGCGGCGGAGAGTTTCGCCGGGAGCGTCGCCATGGCGCAACTGGCCGAGCGGCTCGGGTACCGTCGGATTTGGTACGCCGAGCACCACAACATGGGCTCGATCGCATCCTCGGCCACGAGCGTGCTGATTGCCCATATCGCTGCCAACACGAGGACCATCCGGCTCGGCGCCGGCGGGGTCATGCTGCCCAACCACTCACCGCTCACCATCGCTGAGCAGTTCGGCACGCTGGAGACGCTGCACCCGGGCCGCATTGACCTCGGCCTGGGACGGGCACCCGGCAGCGACCAAAACACCATGCGCGCACTCCGCCGCGACCCCATGGCCGCCGATACCTTCCCGCAGGATGTGTTGGAGTTGCAGGGTTACCTCACGGGACCCACACGCATCCAAGGGGTCGAAGCGACGCCGGGCAAGGGCACCGATGTGCCGCTCTACATCCTCGGTTCGTCCCTGTTCGGGGCACACCTCGCCGCGCAACTCGGGCTGCCCTACGCCTTCGCCTCCCACTTCGCGCCCAACGCGCTGCAAGACGCCGTCGCCGTCTACCGCCGCGAGTTCAAGCCGTCTGAGCAACTGCAGGAGCCGTACGTGATTGCGGGAGTGAACGTGGTGGCCGCGGATTCGGCCGGCGACGCCCAAGAGCTGTTCCTTGAGGTCAAACGGGACCGCGTCTCCCGTTTCCTCGGCGGCGGCCGCGAGTTCACCGACGCCGAAGCGGACCTGATCCTCGACGCTCCCCAAGGCCAGCACATCGCCCAAATGGTGAAGTACTCGGCAGTCGGCACGCCGGAGGTGGTGCGTGATTACCTCGATGAGTTTGCCCGCCACGCCGACGCCGACGAACTGATCGTGGCCCACCAAAGCACCGGCACGGAGCAGCGCCTGCGTTCCGTGGAGCTTGTGGCGGAAGCCGTGGGGCTGACCCGGGTGTAGCTGACGCCCGGCTCGCGTCACGCCGAGCAAACTTTTGAAGCGCCCGACGACGGCCTACCGCGGAATTGCGCGGAACGCACCGCTGCGCCGGACCAAAAGAACGCCTGGTGTGACGCACCCTGACGAGGAAACTCGGAAGCGTTACACCCCGGCAATGAAGCAGGCACAAGGGCGAAACTCCGCGGGCGGAAACTGGACGAATCCACTCCGGAAGGATCGTCCCCATGGCTACTCCGCTCAACCAGTCCGTGGCCGACTCGGCGTTGCTGACAAAATCTCTTCCGCTCGGCCTCCTGCGGACTTTCGCCCAGTCCGAGGCCGCCCACGACGGTATCACCCCGGAACTCCTCGCCGAGCTGAGGATGCTCGCCCGAACTCCAGGACTCCTGGTGGCTTGCAATTACGGTGGAACCCTCTGCACTGCTGAAGGCGTATCTACTGAGACGCTCCCGCTGGGGAGTGCCGCCGTCGCGCTCCGGGCACTGGCCGCGCTGCCGAACACGCACACGGCCGTCATCTCTGGTAGGTCCCTGCGGGACTTGGCCGCTGTTTCCAGGCTCCCGGCAGAGGTTCATTTGGTGGGTTCGCACGGCGCGGAGTTCGACATGACCTACGCGTACAGCGTCTCCATGGCCACGGAGGCCGTTCTTCAGCAGGCAGCCACCGCCCTCAACGAATCCATTGGCTTCGAAAAGGGCGTCAGCATCGAGCGCAAGCCCGTGGCCGTCGCGATCCACACCAGGCCGGCGACGCCTGCCGTCGTGGCACGGGTGACGCGCGAGGCGCACCAGATCGCCCGGGAATTGGGCCTGTTCTTCATTGTTGACGGGTCAGTGCTGGACCTCTCGATCGTGGAGCCCGCCAAGGATGCCGCGCTGGAGCATCTGCGAACACAGTTGGGGGCAAGCGCGGCCCTGTTTGCCGGGGACGCGGACAGCGATGAACTCGCCATCGCCACCCTACGTGGCCCGGATCTTGGGCTGCACGTGGGCGACGGGGAAACCTCGGCGCGCCACCGTCTGCCGGACCCGGAATCCTTCGCCAAGGTACTCGCCATCCTGTTCGAACTCCGCCGCGCGTGGCTGTTCGGCGAGGACGCGGTGGGGTTGGAGAGGCATTCGATGATCGGCAACGGGACCTCAACGGCGCTGCTCACCCCGGAGGCCAAGATCTGTTGGATGAGCCATCCCCTCCCGGATTCCGGCTCCTTGTTTGCCCACATCCTCGGTGGCGATCCCGCCGGCCACTTCAGCGTGGAACCGGTCAAGACCTCGAAGGTTCTGGGCCAGCGCTACGTGGACAACACCATGATCGTCGAGACCCGCTGGGCCGACGTCACAGTCACCGACTACCTCGAGCCAGCACCGGACGGCATCACCAGCCTGGTCCGTGTCCTGTCCGGAACCGGCAGTGCGCGGATTGTTTTCGCACCACGCCCGGATTACGCCAACGCCCCGTTCAACATGGAGGTGCGGGGCGAGGAACTGCACGTCGTGGGCACCTCGGACCCCATCGTCCTCTTCGCTCCCGGGGTGTCCTTCACCGTCACGAGCGACGGCAAGCACGGCACCGCCACCGCGGAAGTCAGCCTCGCGTACGGTCCGGTGGTCATGAACCTCAGGTGCGGAGACACTGAGCCGACGACGCCGGACCCCGCCGGAGAGCTCGCCCGGCGGGCCGCCGTCGCGCACCAATCCCGGCAGTGGGTCCGGGGGCTGGAACTGCCCGACATGAAACCATCGCTGGTGCGTCGCTCGGCGCTGGTCCTCAAGGCGCTGGTGCACGAACCCACAGGGGCGGTCCTCGCCGCGCCAACCACGTCGCTGCCGGAAGGAATCGGTGGTACCCGCAACTGGGACTACCGCTACTGCTGGCTCCGCGACGGTTCCATGACGGTGAACGCGCTGGTGGATCTCGGTTCCACCGTGGAAGCGGACGGTTTCCTTCGCTGGCTGGGCCGCATCCTCGACAACGCGCCCGGGCCGGAATGGCTGCACCCCCTGTACTCCGTGACCGGCTCTCCGCTATCCACGGAGGCCATCATCGAGAGCCTGCCCGGTTATGCTGGCTCACGGCCCGTGCGGATCGGGAACGCGGCGGACCACCAGGTGCAACTCGACGTTTTCGGACCGATCGCCGAGCTCATCCGCGGGCTCAGCAAGCGTCGCGGCACCCTGCCGGACGAGCACTGGAAACTCATGGAGCAAATGGCCTCGGCCGTCCTGGCCCGCTGGCACGAACCCGACCACGGCATCTGGGAAGCCAGGCGTGCACCGAGGCACCATATCTATACGAAGGTGATGTGCTGGGTGACGCTGGACCGCGCCATGCAGACGGCGGTCCGGTTCCGTCGCCCTATTGGAGGCGCGTGGGAGGAGACGGCCAACATCATCCGCTCCGAGGTCCTCCACGAAGGCTGGGACGATTCGGCGAGCTCCTACACCGTGGCTTACGACAGCCCGGACCTGGACGCGGCTGTGCTCCACATCGGACTCTCGGGCCTCCTGGATGTCCGCGACCAGCGCTTCCTGGACACCGTCACCGCCGTCGAGCGGGAGCTTCGGGTGGGCCCCACCGTCTTTCGGTACAGGTACGACGACGGCCTGCCGGGTTTGGAGGGCGGGTTCCACATCTGCACCACCTGGCTGATTGAGGCGTACCTTGCCGTGGGCCGGCTGGACGATGCTCTGGAGTTGTTCAACCAGCTCGTGGCGCTCTTCGGGCCTACGGGTTTGCTTCCCGAGGAGTTCGACCCCGGCACCGAGACCCACCTGGGCAACCACCCGCAGGCCTACTCGCATTTGGGTTTCATCCGCTGCGCGCAGCTCCTGGACCGGTACCTGGACTCGGTGGACGAGGAGTAGGCGCAAGGACACGAGCCATCCTCCGCGTGCCCGCTCGTCCCTCCCTACCGTCCCCCTAACCTCGCAAGCTCGGTCAGGGAACCCTGACGGCGTGGGCCCAGCTTAGACGCACGCTTCCGGATAACTGGCGTCCTTGCTTGCGAAATTATTTAGGTGAGCAGCAGGGCCACTGCGATCATTGCGGGGACGGCCACCACCGTGGTGATCAGGACGGTGTCCTTGGCAACGGTGATTCCGGTGTTGTAGCGGCTCGCTGCGACGAAGACGTTCTGCGCCGTGGGCAGTGCCGAAGTGACCACCACGGCGAACAAAGCGTGTCCCTCCAAACCCAACGCGAAGCGGGCAAACAGGTAGGCCATCAAGGGGTGGACGAATAGCTTGAAGCCGCTGGCCAGCAGGGTGTCCAGACGGCGGCCCGTGTCCTTTTGCAAGGGCGGCGAGCCGTTCAGGCTCATGCCGAACGCCATCAGCATGGCGGGAATGGCGGCTCCGCCGATCAGATGGATCGGCTCCATGATGAGTGAGGGCACTTGCCAGCCCGTGCCGGCCACCACCAAGCCGAGGGCCGATCCCACGATCATCGGGTTCCGCACGATCATCAAGGCAAATCGCAGGGGAGTGGTGCGGTGGCTGCTGGTGCTCGCATCGAGCGCCATCAGGTACATGGGCGTGAAGAACGCGAGCTGGAAGATCAGCAGCGGGGCCACATAGCTTGCGTCGCCCAGGACGAACACCGCGATAGGGATGCCGAGGTTCGCGGAGTTGGCCAAGGAAGCGCTCATGGAGGACATGAGCGATTCGGGCAAGGAACGTTTGAGCCAGAACTTCACGATGACGAAGAATAGGCTGCCTGTGGCGACCGCGCCCACGGCCGTGACCAGGAGTGGCGCCGCGAAGACATCGTGAAGACGGGCCTTGCCCAAGGTTTCAAAGAGGAGCGCAGGGCTCGCGACGAAGAAAGTCAGGCCGCTGAGGACCGAACGCGCGTTGTCGCCCAGGATCCCGCGCTTGCCGACGAACATGCCAACAAGAATGATGGCCCACACGACGAAGAACCCGGAAAGGACGCCCAGCACTACGGCATCCGGAGGGGGATGGGCTCGGGGCGGCGTGGGTTCACAGTCCCAGCCTAAATCAGCTTTATTCGGCCGTGAGGCTCGACGGCGGAATGTTCCGCCATGTGGACGGCGTCAAGGGGGCGCCCCGGGGCGAAGAGGAGCCTAGTTCAGATCGGCGTTGTTGAGGGCGTGAGGCGGGCGCATAAGACCGGGAGTGAGGCCCTCGGCGGGGTCGCTGCCGAGCTGGACGATCTTGTTGGATCTGTCCACATGGACAACCTTGGGCTGGAAGGCCTTGGCCTCTTCGGTGGTCATCTGCGCATAAGTGATGAGGATGACGACGTCGCCCACGTGCACCAGGTGCGCCGCGGCACCGTTGATGCCGATGACGCCGGAGCCGCGCTCGCCGGCGATGGTGTACGTCTCCAGGCGCGCCCCATTGGTGACGTCAACAATCGAGACGAGCTCCCCGGGCAGAATGTCCGCGGCATCCAGCAGATCCAGGTCGACCGTCACTGAACCTACATAGTGCAGGTCGGCATGGGTCACCGTGGCGCGGTGGATCTTGGACTTAAACATTGTGCGGTTCATAACGTGACAAGTTTAGCGCGTGGCCGCTTAATCGCCGGGTGATGCCTGACACAGGCTAGGCCCTGGCCGCGGCCTTCCCTGCCTGCCGCCTCTTCAGGGAACCGTAGCCAGCGAGCAGCTTGGGAACAGCGAAGTAGACGGCCGTCGGAACCACCACGAGAGTCAGGACGAGGGCGCGCAGGGCGGGGTGCCAGGATTCGGTGAGCGGACCAAGGATCGTCAGGCCGATCGCTACGAGGGGGAAGATAGCCAGCCAAGTGATGACTGCGCGCACGTGCACGGAAGGGACCTGGGTGGACGCCGGCACAGGCGCGGAAACCGGCGCAGGCGCGGCGCTGTCAGCGGCTGCGGTAACTGGGGATTGGGTGCTCATGAAACTCTCCAACTAATTAGTTGTTTTCGGGGTGAGTTCAGACTAGACGCCGCTCCCGGAAACTGCAACTACTTGGTTGGAATCTGTTAAGATGGGTGCATGGCATGGGATACTGAGCGGACCAAACGCCTCCTCCTTGAGGCGGCCACCGCCGAGTTTTGCCAATTCGGACTCGCCGGCGCCAGGGTAGACCGCATCGCAGCCGCGGCCGGAGTCAACAAAGAACGCATCTATCAGTACTTCGGCAAGAAAGATCTCCTCTTCGACGCCGTGATCGCGTCCCAGCTCAGCAAGGTGGTGGACGAGGTCCGCATCGAGGGCAATGGTGCCGAAGCCTTGGCCGACTATGCCGGACGCCTGTTCGACCACCACCATCAAGACGCCACCCTGCCGAGGCTGCTGTTCTGGGAGGGGTTGGAGCGGGGTGACTACGTGGTGAACCGCCCTGACCGGGCCGCGAACTGCCGCAACAAGGTTGATGGTGTCATCCGGGCCATACCGGGCGCTTCCAGGGAAGACGCGGCCGATCTGATGCTCACCATCATTGCGCTGTGTGATGCCTGGCCGGTACTGCCTGAGCTGGATGGCCTCATGGCTGGCAAGGGATCAAGCAGGGCGGAGCGGCGCCGCAACGCGATCGTCCAGACCGTCCTCCTGGCTGCGCGGGCATTGGTTCCGAAGCGGAGCAACGTCTAACCAGCGCAGCAACGTCTAACCCAGCGCAGTCCAGTTCGACGCCTTCCTAGTTCCCGGATCCGCGGGAACTAGGCCTGCTTGTTGAGCGTCCTGCCGATGATAGCCTGCGTGAGCGCCTCCACGACCTCTGCGTTCGCGAGCGGGTTGCGGATGAGGGTGAAGTCAACTTCGCCCACGGGCGGGAGGCCGAAGCGCCGGGTGATCACTGTGAGGTCCTCGGGAACCAGCGACGACGGCATGACGGCGACGCCGATGCCGGCACGTACCGCTGCCAGGACGCCCGCGATCTGCTTGGTGGAGCAGGTGACCCGCCACGTCCTGCCCATGGCCTCAAGGGCATCGATGGCCAGTTTGCGGCTGACGCTCGGTGCCGGATAGCAGATCAGCGGCACGGGGCTCGCGGGATCCAACACAGTCTGTTCGACGCCGACCCAGGCAAAGTTGTCGTGCCGGACCACAGTGCCGTCCTTGGCCTCGCCCACCCACTTCACGAACACCAGGTCCAGTTGGCCGGCGTTGAGCCGTTTGTAGAGCTGGTCGCTCTGGCTCACCGTGAGTTCGAGGTTGATCTGGGGATACAGTTGCCGGAATTCGCGAAGGATTCGCGGCAGGCCCGTAATGGCAAGATCGTCGGCAGTTCCGAAGCGCAGCCGGCCGCGCATGGCGGAACCGGAGAAATACCGCGCCGCGGAATCGTGGGCCGCCAGGATGTTCCGCGCAAAACCCGCCATTGCGTCGCCATTGTCCGTGAGCCGCACATCCCTGGTGTCGCGTGCCACGAGCGCCCGCTTTGCCGCCGTTTCCAGCTTTCTCACGTGCTGGCTCACTGTGGGCTGGGCCAGGCCGAGGCGCTCGGCTGCCTTGGTGAAACTCAGGGTCTCGGCGACGGCCAAGAAGGACCGCAGCTGCACTGGCTCGAACACGGGACTCCTTGAAAGGTGGGGTTACCGCTGTTCAGGGTAGTGTATTGCAATTCGCAATGCTAGTTATACAGCCAATTCACTTCCATAATTGTGGCTGCCCACCCTAGCGTTAAGTTCATCCCAGCGAAACGTCTATCCAAGGACTTCTTTTGGCACCCCCACCGCCCTCAGCGGCACATGTCAGCCAATCCTCCATCGATTCACTCGTCGCAAGCAGCGGAAATTCAGGCCCTGCTGACTACTCGGACACAATCACCCAGCCGATCGCCGTCGTGAGCGAACGGCTACCTTGGCGGCACACATTCATTTCCCTCAAAGTACCCAACTTCAGGATCTTCGCCATTGGCCACTTCGTGGCCGTGATTGCGCTTTGGATGCAGCGGATCGCCCAGGACTGGCTGGTACTCCAGCTCTCCGGCTCCGTCACCGCCGTCGGAATAACCGTGGCGCTGCAGTTCATGCCGTCGCTTTTCCTGGGCCCCTGGGGCGGCATGATGGCGGACCGCTTTCCCAAGCGGCGCATCTTGATCCTGTGCCAGAGCGTGGCGGCCGGCCTCGCCGCCATTCTTGCCGCGTCGGCGTTGAGCCATCGCATTGAGGTGTGGCACGTCTATGTGATCGCGTTGGTCCTGGGCCTCGTGACCGTCCTGGACCAGCCCGCGCGGCAGGTCTTCGTCAATGAGCTTGTGGGGCCGAAGTACCTGCGGAACGCCATCAGCGTCAACTCCACCACGTTCCAACTGGGCGGCCTGATTGGTCCGGCTCTGGCTGGCGTACTGCTGACTGCGGTCGGCGCGGGTTGGGCCTTCGCGGCAAACGCCGTCGCGTGCTGTTCCACGGTCGCCATGCTCCTCATGCTCCGCAAGAACGAACTCTTTGTCAGCACGCCTGTGCCAAAACGCAAGGGGATGCTGCAGGAAGGCCTGCGCTACGCGCTGAGCAAGCCCACCATCTACTGGCCGTGGCTCATGGCCGGCTTCGTCGCAGTGTTTGCGATGAGCCTGCCCGTTCTGTTGGCCGCCTTCGCGGACCACATCTACCATGCGGGCGCCGGCGGCTACGGCTTGCTCAACGCCATGGTTGCCCTTGGCGCGCTTGCCGGAGCAATCACTTCGGCCCGCCGCCGCCAATTGCGTCTGCGCTCAGTGGTCTTGTCCGCCGGGATGTACGGCTTGATGCTGTGCCTGGCCGCGTTGGCGCCGTCCATGGTGTGGCTCGCCGTTGCCATGGTTCTCTCCGGGTTCTGGTGCCTGATGTTCCTGACCGCCGCCAACCAACTGGTCCAAGTCAGCGCCAACATGAGCATCCGCGGACGCGTCATGAGCCTCTACATCATGGTGCTCATCGGTGGCCAAGCCATCGGTGGACCCATGATGGGCTGGCTTGCCGAGCACCTGAACCCGCACGCAGCGCTCTTGGTGTCCGGCGGGGTGCCGGCGCTCGCAGCGGCGACGGTCGCCGTCGTGCTCGCGCGGAAGTCTGAGTTGCGGCTCAAAGTGAACGTCCGGGACCGACGCCGGATGGTGCGGATCGTCCCGCAGTCGGCGTAGCGCTGCCCGCTGGCCCGGCCGGACGCCTGCCAGGCGCCCGGCCGTCCGCGTGCTTAGACTACGGGTCGCCTACGCAGCAAGGTGCGGGTAGTCCGCCATGCGCCCTTGGAATTGCAGCACGTCCGGGTTGCGGATGATGCCGTCCCGGATCTCGATGGCACGGGAGATTGTCTCGTTGGCGTCCCAGGCCTCCGGGCCCGAAATGACGGTCTCGACGAACGGCAGGAGCGCTTCGCTGATCTCCCAGCTGGACGAGTTCCACAAGTAGGACGGGCTGTGGTCCACCGCGTAGTAGTTGATGTGGTCGCCCACGGTGAACATGGGTTCGGCGAAGGTGGTGGTGCGCGCCCAACTGAAGCCCATGCCTTCGTCGCAGGAGACGTCGACAATCAAGCTTCCCGGCTGGAACGCGTCCAAGTCTTCAGTGCGCAGGTATGTCAGCGGCGAGTTCGGGTCCTGCAGGGTGCAATTGACCACGATGTCGCTCGCGGCGAGGAACGGCGCCAACGGCAGACGGCCACGATCAGTAATGACCTCACTCAGGAACGGGGCGTTCTGGTCGTGGTCGAACTGCACGATCCGCACCGAGTGGATGGGGGAGCCGACCGCCGCGACACCGCGGTTTGTCAGGACCTGGACGTCATGGATGCCATGGGCGTTCAGGGCGGTGACCGCGCCACGCGCTGTCGCTCCGAAACCAATCACGACGGCGCTTAGGCGCCTTCCGTAATCACCGGTCGAGCCAGTCAGGGCAAGGGCATGGATGACAGAACAGTAGCCTGCGAGTTCGTTGTTTTTGTGGAACACGTGGAGGCCAAAGCCGCCGTCGCTGGCCCAGTGGTTCATCGCCTCGAACGCGATCAAGGTCAGCTTCTTGTCGATGGCGAGCTGGGTGATCGCCCGGTCCTGGACGCAGTGCGGCCAGCCCCAGAGGACCTGCCCGTCACGGAGATCGGAAAGGTCTTCCGGCTGCGGTTTGGGCAGGAGGATCACATCTGACTCGGAGATCAGTTGTTCACGGCTTGCCATGCCGCCCACCAAGGGCTCCAGCTGGCTGTCCGAAAAGCCGAAGCGCTCGCCGTAGCCGCGCTCCAGCCGGATGTGCTGCCTGAGTTCCGGAGCAATACGCTCCAGATGCAGGGGATGGACTGGAAGCCGGCGCTCGTCCGGCTTCCGCGAGGAGGAAAGTATTCCAAGGTTCATGGCGCCTATATGGCCGCTCACTTCTTGTTGCCGGTTGCCGGCTTGGCCACCGTGGTTGCGGAGGACTCTGAAGCCCTCTTATCCGCACGCTTTTCTTTGATGGATTTGCCGGATTTTTTCGATGCAGCTTGGCGAGGTGATTTGTCAGCCATGATTGCTCCCTAGAGCAGAGCCGAAATGGCTCCTAGCTCCTGACGATACACCCTTCAGGGTTGGGCGCCTTGTATCCGGACGGCCGCCGACGGGCAGGACAAGGATGCCCTGCTAGGGAAAATCGGAGCGGGCGACGGGAATCGAACCCGCGTATCGAGCTTGGGAAGCTAGCGCTCTACCATTGAGCTACGCCCGCAATGCCCGGCAATCCAGCCGGAGCAGATCCCAGCTTAGCGCAGATAACGCGGTGATCCGGACACAGACTCACCGGCGGCTGGCGCGTTTTCTTCCGCCGCTATCACGGTCGCATCAAGTTTGGTGCGGAGCTCGTAAAGATTCGGTTAAGGCTCGACGCGGGTGTGTTGCCCTGAGTCGCGCCTGACTATTCTGTAGCAGTTAGCTGCTGTGTCATGGGGAACCCGGCTACGTCTATGAGCCGTACGCCGAAAGAGGATTCCGTGGCATTTGCAGAGCATGAAGTACTCATTGGTCGCGACGCCATGACCGTCTACCGGTTCCTTGTGGACGGCTTGAACAATCCCCTCTGGCGCAGCGGAATCCGCAGCATTTCCCTCCGCTCCGGACACGCTGGCGAAAAAGGCGCGGTCTATCAGCAGACCTTGACAGGCCCTGGCGGGCGGCCGATTGCGGCTGACTTCCAGATCACCGAGGCCCGGCCCGGCGCGGAAGTGCGTTTCGCCGTCGTCGCCGGTCCTGCGCGCCCCACCGGTGGGTACTATCTCAGCACTGAGGGCCCAAACACCCGCCTGCGGTTCGCGCTGGAGTTACATCCCAAGGGCTTGCAGAAACTCATGAACACCATGATCCAGAAGACCATGGAAGACGAGGTGGTCCAGCTGGAGCAGCTCAAGGCGGTCATCGAGGAGCAGACTTCGAAAGCGTAGCGCCTACTGCGCCAGCTTGAGGCCGCCCAAACCAGTTATTGGAGTGCTTGGGGTGGCGAGGCGTCCGCCATTCAGGTCCCAGTATTCAACCGCTCCGTTGCTCAGCAGTCCCGCGACGCCCGTGGAGTTGAGGCCGGTGACACCCTTGAGTGAGCGCAAACCGGAGTAGTCCGTCCATCCGGTTCCTACTACCAGCCGGGCCTCAGACTTCGGCGTAGTGAGCCCGGAACCACGGTAGAGTCGCAGGTTCCCGTTTGATTCCACCGCCAGCAGGTCCTGGAAGCCGTCGGCGTCGTAGTCCACCATGCTGAGGCGGACCGCGCTGACGCCCGAGCCCACTTGGGTTCGTCCCACCATGCCGGTGAGCCCCAGGTTCCGGTACAGGTAAAGCGCGCCGCTGGAATCAGTGGCGAGGATCTGCGGGAGCCGGTTGTTACCGCACCAAGTGCCCACGGTCATAGTCATCACCTGCCAACCCCCTGATCCCAACAACACGGGCGGTTTGAATCCGCCGCTCACCACTCCGGGGTAGAGCAGGAGCCTGCCGTCCAGCATTTGGACCAGGACATCGATCACGCCGTCGCGGTCCCAATCCGTGGTCATGACCTCTTTCGACCCCGCGAAACCGGACCCGACGGTCCGGGCAGGACCGAATGTGCCGTCGCCGAGTGCCGGATAGTCCTTGAGGAATCCGGAGGGGTCGACGGCGACCAGGTCACCGGCGCTGCGGATGGCCGCCGCATTGAGGTCCAGCGTGGGCGGCTGATGCTTGGCGATGGGGTCGCAGACGCTCGGGGCCGGTGGCTGCGGCGGGGCGGTGCCGGCGCCGGGGCTGTTGACGGTGCCGGCCGGGAGAGTCGTATAGCCGAAGAGATTGACCACGCCCCACATGGTGTAGCTATTGGGGGTGGTCTGGTAGTTACCGTCCGTGAAGGTGATTCCGACGCCAATCACGTTGAAACGGGGATCACGAAGCAGTGCATCGTGGGCGGGTGAGCTTTTCCACCATTCGACAAGCTGGGCGGCATTCCGATCCCATCGGACCGCAATCACCTCGCCCGCGCCGTTGTTGGGGTTCAAGGCCCTGGGATCGGTCCAGAAGTTGCTGCGGTGTTCGATCACCTGGCGGCTCGCGATGTTGTTGGACCAATCCTGCGAGAGGGACGCCACGGTGGGGTTGTATTTCACCGGATTCAGGCCGAGAGAGGTCCGGTAGGCATTGATGGCGTTGAAAACGGCCAGCACCTGGGCGGAGTTGTCGTCATTGACCAATGCCTGGATGGAAACTCCTGGCACCGCTGCTGGGGAATTCTTCGTTGGGGCCGGGGCCAGAGGCGGGACGTCCACCGCCGGGCCGCCGGGGAGTGGGTCCGGGCCGGATGCCGGCGGGATGGAGGGCACCGGGGGCGGTCCGTCCACCGCCTGGGGCGATTTCCCGTTGCCAGGCTCGACGGCGGTGCCGGCGTTCGCGGGCGACGTCGCCGGATCCTTGGGGACGGAGGCGGGTGCCCCGTTACTTTCTTCATTGGGAGCGGTGGCGTAAGCGGCCGGGGCTGCCGCCGGTGACTCGGGCGCAGGTCCGGCCTGCGGGAGGCCGGATCCCGACGGCGGGGCGGACGTCGTCGTCGTACTTTCAGTGCGCGGGGTGGAGCCTGGGGTGGGAGGCGTAGCGGGCGCCGTAGAGGCGACGAGGGGGGCAGAAGCAACGAGGGGGGCCGAGGCAGGGGCCATCACCGTGAGAAGGCACGCCACTAGTACGGCAACGGGCACCGCAATTCGTCTCAATGTTTCCCCAGATTCGCGTCGTGCCACCGTTCCCAAACACAACAGCGGTAACGGTAGTCTATGTGGTGCACTATAGTCTCATCCGCCACTCCCGCACCATGGTCTTTGGTGCATGCGGTATTTTTGATCCTGTGCTGATCTCTGACCGCGACATACGTGCCGAAATCGACTCCCGACGTATTGTCCTGGAGCCCTACGACCCCGCGATGGTTCAGCCGTCCTCAGTGGATGTGAGGATTGACCGCTTCTTCCGGCTGTTCGACAATCACAAATACGCGCACATCGACCCCTCCGAGGAGCAGCCTGAGCTGACCCGCTTGGTTGAGGTCGAAGGCGACGAGCCTTTCATTCTGCACCCGGGGGAGTTCGTGCTCGGTTCAACGTATGAGACTGTGAGCCTGCCGGACGACGTCGCCGCACGCCTGGAGGGCAAGTCTTCGCTGGGACGCCTCGGTTTGCTGACGCACTCCACCGCCGGCTTCATCGACCCCGGATTCTCCGGCCACGTGACTTTGGAGTTGTCCAACGTTGCCACGCTTCCCATCAAGCTATGGCCGGGCATGAAAATCGGCCAACTGTGCTTCTTCCGTCTCTCATCTGCCGCTGAACATCCCTATGGTTCCGGTGGATCCGGCAGCCGCTACCAAGGCCAGCGCGGCCCCACCGCGAGCCGCAGCCACTTGAACTTCCACAGGACGTCTGTCTAAGGACTTCCCCTGCGCGCGCCGAGGCGGGAGATCTCGCCTCTTTCGGCGCTCGAAAAGGCCGAGATCTCACGTCTCGCCGACCCACCCTGCGCGGGCAAGGGCGTCGCGCACGCGGTGTACGACGCCGTCGAATCCCCACGCTTTCACGTGCCGCGCCGTAATGGTCACCGAGGTCCAGCCGATCGCGGCAATGGATTCGTCACGGCGAATGTCCGATTCCCTCTGCACGGCAGTCAGGTGGTGGCCGCCGTCGTAATTAACGGCTATTTTGTACCGTGGGAACGCCACATCTGGCCAGGCGAGTTCCCAACCCGTTGAATCCTGCACCACATACCGCAATTCAGGTTCTGGCAAACCCTGCCTGAAGATGGCCAACCGGAGCTGGGTTTCCGGCACTGAGTCGGCTCCTACCCTGGCCAATTCAAGCGCCAGCCGGGCGTTCCTGCGTCCGCGGATGCCTGGGTTTCCTTCCACTTGCGCACGCAGATCCCCGAGCGAACACAGCGCCGCACGGTTGTGCCCGAAACTGCGCGACTGGGAGCAGATGAAGTAATCGGCCGCCGCTACGAGATCGTCTAAGGGAAGCAAGGCAGCCAATTCCAACCATGTCCGGGCAGGACTCGTGATGGGAATGCCGTCAATGGTCCGCCGGTCGGCGGCTTTCAAGGGCACGCGGCGTCCAGCAACCCCTTTACGCACAGGCCGATCTCCACCATCCCACCGCAGCAAGTGCACCAACGGCTGGCGTTCGAGGTCAAAAGGGAGGGGACAGCGCCACAGGATTGCCGCCGTCGGGCCGCAACAAACTGTTCCCGGCGAGATGCTGGTCAGCAGGCGTGCAGTGTGGGCAAGTTCCTGTGTGGCACCCCAAGGAACACGGACTCCACGGCTGGCCACGCGCAAATCCTTGTTCCGTGCCCGGCTATCCGAAACTCCGGCGGCGCGTTGCTCGGACAGCGTGAACGAGCGGCCTTTGAGGGTGTCGGGAACAGGAGGGGGATTGCGCATGCACCAATTCTTGGCACAGCACACGCGCCACTAGCCGGTTATCCACAGTGGGGAGGAGCAGTGACGGCCCGCCTACAGATCGAGGCGTGAGATCTCGCCTCTTTGGGCGTGTGAAAAGGCCGAGATCTCACGTCTCGAAGGAGGCAACGGGTTCGGATGTCTCCGGCTTGCGTGGAGACTTGCGGAAAACCTTGACCACAGGCTCCACGAAACGGGCTGCGAGCGGTCCGACGATGGCCATGAGCAGGACATACGCCGTAGCGAGGGCTGCGAGATCGCGCGGGACTGCTCCCGAGGTTACGGCCAACCCGGCAATGACAATCGAGAACTCGCCGCGGGCTATAAGGGCGGCTCCCGCGCGGAACCGGCCAGGTACGGCAATGCCTGCCCGCTTGGCGGCCCAGAATCCGGTCAGCAGCTTGGTAACAGCGGTCGCGAAGGCCAAGAGCAGCGCCCAGCCGAGCACCGGCGGGATGGTGGACGGGTCCGTGTTGAGTCCGAAGGCCACGAAAAAGATAGCGGCAAAAAGATCCCGCAGAGGCTCGAGAATTCGCGTCGCGTTGTGGGCGGTTGCCCCGGAAATCGCAATGCCCAGCATGAACGCGCCCACGGCCGCGGAGACCTGGAGGGCGGACGCGATGCCCGCTACCAATAGTGCGGCACCGAGGAGATTGAGCAGGAAGACTTCAGAGTTTTCGCTGTGCACTGCCTGGGATACCCGGTGGCCATGTTTGAGGGCCACCACCAGCACCAAGGTGACCACGGCCAATGCAATACCCACGGTCTGGAGTCCGCCCAGGAAGCCCACGCCCGCGAGGATCGCCGTGAGGATCGGGAGATAGATGGCCATGGTGAGGTCTTCGAACACCAGGATGGCGAGCACCACCGGAGTCTCACGGTTACCGATCCGGCCGAGGTCCGTGATCACTTTTGCGGCGATCCCCGAGGACGAAATATAGGTGACACCGCCCATGACGATCGCGCCCACAAGTCCCCAGCCGAGCAACACGGCGATACCCGCACCGGGAAGGAAATTCAGTATCAGGTCCAGCACGCCCGCTTGCCAGGACCGCCGCAACCCCGTGACGAGTTCGGCCGCTGTATATTCCAATCCGAGCATCAACAGGAGCAGGATGACACCGATTTCGCCGGAAAGATGCGCGAACTCGTGCATGCCATCGAGCTTGATCAGCCCGCCCGCCCCGAAGGCCAGTCCCCCCACCAGATAGAGCGGAATAGGGGACATGCCGATCCTGCCGGCCAATCGAGCCAAGAGGCCTAGGCAGAAGACGACTGCGCCCAGCTCAATGAGGGTCAGGGCCAGGGGGTCCATGAACTTCAGCCGTTGCGCAGAATGGCAGCCGCAGAGTCAAGACCTTCCTGCGTACCGACAGCCACCAGCAGATCACCCGTGTGAAGAACGAGGTCAGGTGCCGGTGACGGAACCACTTCGCCTTCTCGCATGATCGCCACGATCGAGACACCGCTGCGGGTGCGGATCTGGGCTTTGCCCATGGGCTGGTTGCTAAAAGGGGAGTCCGCGGTGATGGAGAACTGCCGCGTGGCAATGCCGGGGATTTCCTTGTGGGCCTCGGCGAGGCGCATGGCGATGTGCTGCCCACCCAAGAGGTTGCCCAGAGCGGCTGCTTCGTCGGCGGTCAACGGGATGGACGCCTGGCAGGTATCGGGATCGTCCCAGGTAGAGACGAAAAGCTCGGTTTCGCCTTCGCGCATCTCGACAACACCGATCCGGCGTCCCGAGGCCGTGATGAAATCCTTACGGACTCCAAGGCCTGGAAGTTCTGTCTCATCCACGTTCATAAGTCCACCCTAGCCCTCTTGGGCTGGCGGTGGAATGACGCCACTCACAGCCGCCGAACGAAGCGATCCGCCCCTTGCCAGGGGGTCAGCTCGAGTCCGCGCGCGGCGTCGTCGTAGTATTCCCGGTTGGAGAGCCCGGCGGCGGCTGCCTCATCGAGAACCACCACGGCGTCGGCATGCCATTGGAGGATCGAACCCGGGCACGACGCCGCGAGCGGGCCCTCGACGGCGGCAGCGATCGCGGCCGCTTTGGCAGCACCGGTGGCGATGAGCACCAGCCGGCGCGCATCCAGGACGGTTCCCAATCCCTGGGTGATGCAGTGCGTCGGAACATCGGCGTCGTTGTCGAAGAACCGGGCGTTGTCCCGCCGCGTGCGGGACGTCAGCCGCTTCAGCCGGGTCCGGGACGACAACGAGGATCCGGGCTCGTTGAAGCCCACGTGACCGTTGGCGCCGATTCCCAGGATCTGCACGTCGACGCCGCCGGCAGCGCGGATCGCAGCATCGTAGGCTGCCGCTCCCGCCTCGAGTTCCGCCTGCGTGGCACCGGTGCCGTCAGGGACATTCAGCCCGGCCAAGGGAAGCCCGATCACATCGCACACCTCACGGATCAACACCTGCCGATAGGACTGGACATGTCCAGCCGGGAGGCCCACGTATTCGTCCAAGGCGAAGCCCGTGGCGGCCGAAAAATCCACGCGGCCAGCTGCGGCGGCGGCCGCAAGCTCTGCGTACAATCCCAGCGGGGACGAGCCCGTGGCCAGGCCCAGGACTGGTCCGTTGCCCGCGGGAAGCCCCGAGAGGACGGCACGGGCAGCTGCCGAGGCGGCCGATTCCGGGGTGGGCGTGACAATGACTTCCATGGCAACTTTCTGTCGATGGGTGGTGTGCTGGCGCTGGCGGGCTTCGGCAGTCAGGCTTTGACAGTGCCGTCCAACAGCAGGGACGTCAGGGCCCGGGAGACCGTGAGGGACGCACCATAGGTGACGATGTCCGCCCCACCGCGCGGCCAGCCGCACTCGACGGCGATCACCGCGTGTCCTTCCGCCCTCAACCTCGCGAAAACGGTCCAGAGCGGGTGCTCGGCATCCAGGCCGCGCCCGACGACGGCGACCCGGGCGCCGTCGGGCACCTCGCCTTCGCCGACCACCGCTTGAGTGGTGGAAGCGGGACCCCAGGGCACGTGACCGACGGCGAAATTGGCTCCGGTTTCAACCTGCACGATGGCCACGGGCTCCTGCCGGGCGAGCCACTTTTCGGCTGCATCGGACACCTCGAAGGCCTCGGCGATGCGCTCGCCGTCGAGCTCCTTGGCGCCGGCAATCGTGCCGGAAGGCTGTGGCTGGCCGGTTTGGAGCCCTAGCTGGCCCCTGATGGCTGCCTCTTGGATTTCCGCGGCGCCCGCAGCGGGGAAGCGTGAGGACAGCGCCGCGGTGCGGGCAGCGGCATCCGCCAGCCGCTCGAGGGGTAGGCGTCCTTCCTCAACGGCGTCGGCGATCGCGTTGAGCGTCTGTTCGAAGAGGGCCGGGCCTGTTTCCGAGCCGAGGCACAGCAGGTCCGCCCCGGCCACCAGTGCACGGACGGCCGCTTCCGGAACGCCTGTCTCGGCGGATGCCCCGGCCATGTCCAGGGCATCCGTGATGATGACGCCTTCGAATCCCATGTCGCGGCGCAGCAGGTCTTGCAGGATGCTCGACGAGAACGTGGCGGGGTGGTCCGGGTCCAAGGCCTCAACCAGGATGTGGCTGGTCATGACGGTGGCACCGCCAGCCGCGACGAGCGCGCGGAACGGGACCAGTTCGCGGACATCCAGCGTTGCGGCGTCGGCCGTGACCCGCGGGAGTGCCAGGTGCGAATCGGCGGTGGTGTCGCCGTGGCCCGGGAAGTGCTTGGCGCAGGATGCCACACCGGCGTCTTCGAGTCCACGGATCCAGGCGGCAGTATGCCGGGCCACCAGGTCCGGTTCGGCCCCGAAGCTGCGCACGCCGATCACGGGATTGTCCGGAGCCGAATTGACGTCGGCATCCGGGGCCAGGTTGAGGTTGATGCCCAGGCCTGCGAGTTCGTAGCCGATGGCGCTGGCGCTGGCGGCGGTCAGTTCGACGTCGTCCAAACGCCCAAGCACTGCGTTGCCGGGCTGCGTTGATCCGGTGAGGTAGTGCAGGCGCGTGACGTCGCCTCCCTCTTCATCGACGGCGATGAGCGTGTTCGGGGAATGGGCGCGGAGCCCGGCGCAGAGCTCGCGCAACTGCACAGGGGACGCCACGTTGGTGCCGTAGAGGCACACAGCCGCGAGCCCGGCGTCGTACGCGTCCAGGATCCAGACGGGGACGGCGATGCCGGTGAACCCGGGCATGAGGGTGCCTGCCGCCAATCGGCGGAGGTGCGCGCGGGCGGGCCCGGTGGCAAAGGACTGGGTAGCGGGGGACTGAATCGTGTCCATGTCCGGCTCCTTTGGAGGGATGCTTATTGGGTAGTCAGGGCTGGAAACGGCGCAGGCGCGGCGCTCAGGCCACACCGAGCTGGTTCCACAGGACCATCACAGCGGCTCCGCGCAGGACAATGTCCTGTGCGTCTGCCGCGAGACGGACGGACACCGGTGAGGGGTCCTGGTGTAGCAGCCGTTCCAACAGGGTCTGCTGGACGGCGTCGAGAAGGGGGCCCTCCAAGAGCTCCCGGGGTCCGCTGAGGACCACTTCCGCCAAGTCGAGCGCGCCCACCACGGGCGCGAGGGCGATGGCGAGCCGCTCGCCTGCTTCCTGGAGTACGACGTCGGCCGCGGCCTCAGGTTCGGAGCTCGCCGCCGCTTCGGCCAGTGCGCGTTCGAGGCTGGGAACGGACATCCACGTTTCGAGGCAACCGGTCTTCCCGCACTTGCACATGGTTCCGCCGTCGGTGCCGACGGTAACGTGGCCGATTTCGCCTGCCGCGGAGTGGGCGCCGCGGGCACGCCGTCCGCCCACGATGAGTCCGGAGCCGACGCCGCGGCCGATTTTCACGAGGACCATGTCGTCACTGCCGCCGCCGAAGGTGTGGTCCGCGTGGACTGCGGCATCGGCGTCGTTGGATACGAGGGTCGGCAGGCCGGTGTGTTCCTGGAGGAGATCGCGCAGCGCAACATCCTTCCATTCGAAGTTGGGGGCCGTGGTGACCACGCCGTCCGCGTTGACGATGCCGGGGGTCCCGACTCCGATGCCCAGCAACGTGGCGGTGGCGCGCGCGATGGCCTCCGAAGCGAGTTCGAGGACCTGGTTGACCACGTCCCGCCCGGTTTCCGAAGCAATGGTGCGCTCGACGCGTTCGAGGATGTTGCCGTCAAGGTCCAGGACGGCGGCGCGCAGCACGGAGTTTTCGGCCAGATCCATGCCGATCACCTGGAGGCCTTGGCGGTTGATGTCCACCAGGATGGCCGGCTTCCCGGGGCGGACTTCATCCGATTGCCCCAGTTCCACCACGTGGCCGCGTTCGAGTAGGTCCGAGACGAGGTCTGATACGGTGACCCGGGTCAGGCCCAGCGTCCTGGAGAGTTCCGCGCGGCTCATCGCACCTGCCGAGTGCAGCGTCTGGCGCACCAAGGAGAGGTTGTGGGCACGCCCATCGGAGGGCAGTGTCGCGGCGCCTGTTCGATCGGTGCGGTGGCGGTCGGTCCGGGGGCGGTCACGAAGGGCTTCCATGTGAGTTAGTAAACTCTACTAACAATCAAAGATCAAGAGTTTTCCTCGTCATATTTTTGCCGTCCCGAGCGGGCCGCCCGTCCGGGACGGCCTTCACTGCAGCGCAGCTGTCTTTTAGAGCAGCGGTCCTCAGCGGGCAGCGGGACTGTGGCGAAGCGGTCCTCAGCGCAGCGGGACTGTGGCGATTTCCGTCTTGCTGGGTGATTTGACGGGCAGGATCACCAACAGGCCGGCCAGGAGCACCACCATGATGCCCAGAATGCCCCAGCGTTGGGCTCCGCCCGGCGCCACCAGGGGCGTCGCCACGGTAATGCACAAGCTGAAGAGCGCCGGTGCCAGGAAGCTCACCGCCCGGCCGGTGGTGGCGTAGAGTCCGAACAATTCGCCGGATTCGCCATCCGGCGCAAGCCTCGCGAGGTAGGCGCGGGAGGACGACTGGGCAGGTCCGACGAAGAGGCAAAGGAACAGGCCGAACACCCAGAAAGTGGCACTGCCTGCCCAGTGAGTCCCGAAGAATACGTAGTCTCCATTGCCGAGCACAAGAATCACGGTGCCGGCCGCCAGGAGCCCTATCAGGGAAATGATGATGACAGCCTTGGGTCCGATTCTGTCGTCCAGGAATCCGCCGATCATGGCACCGACGGCGGCCACCACGTTTCCGAAAATGGCGAAGAAAATGACTTGCTTGAGCTCGAATCCAAAGGTCCCGGCAGCAATGACTCCACCAAAGGTGAAGACCGCAGCGAGGCCGTCGCGGAAGATGGCACTCGCGAGGAGGAAATAGATAGTGTGCGGGCTGGTTCGATAGATGGCCGTGATCCGGCGGCCCAACAAGCCGTACGAGGCCAGGAACCCGAGCCGGGACTCCGGTTTCTTGACGGAAAGCTCCGGCACCGCAAAGAGGACGGGTAGCGCGAAGATGAAGAACCAAAGCGCAGAGAAAACAGCCACGAGCCTGATATTCAGGCTGTCCTGAGTGGAAGCTCCGAACCACTCAAACGACGGCTGGACGAAAAGCTGCAGCACCACGAGCAGCGCTACGATCCCGCCCAGGTACCCCATTCCCCAACCGAAGCCACTCACTTTGCCGATGTTGGCAGGGGTGGAGATCTGCGCCAGCATGGCGTTGTAGTTGACGCCCGCGAACTCGAAGAACACATGGCCAAGCGCTATAAGTGATACGCCAAGGAGCAGGAACTCGGGCTTGGGGAAGACGAAGAAGCACATGCCCGTGAGGACTGCGACAATCGCCGTGTTGACCCCGAGCCATAGTTTGCGGCGGCCACCGGAATCGGATCGTTGGCCCGTGATGGGCGCCAGGAGCGCAATCGCGACGCCGGCAATCGCCAACGCGGCCCCCAGTGCCGCAGATGCGGAGTCTCCTCCGCCGAAGGCTTTGGACGTCAGGTAGACAGTGAACACGAAGGTGGTCATGACGGCGTTGAATGCTGCGGAACCCCAGTCCCAGGAGGCCCACGCAAGAATCTGGCCCTTGTTGGACAGGGCAGGCCCGGAAGCAAGCTCGGATGCCGGGTGCGGGGCCTCAGGCGCAGTTGCCATGTTCATGGACTGAATGGTAACCGCCTGAAGCGACAGTTTTGGGACGTGAAGCCGGCCGGCATCGAACCGCCCCCTATACACCGTGGAAGCGGACATTGCTTGTCACATCCGGTTGATAAACTACCCGCACCGAACCCAACGATTGACCGCCTGCTCCAACTTTTGACAATTCATTCCTGACTTTGCGGAGATACCAGTGATCACAGTTCTTGCCGTGACCTTTGCAGCGGCAACTGTGGCGCCCTGGATCTTCCGGAAACTCCAGCGGAATGCCTTCTACGTCCTCGCGGCGGTTCCCGCCGGAGCCTTCGTCTGGCTGCTTTTGCAATATGGCCAGATCTATCCCGGCCAGAACCTTACTGGCTCCGGAGCAGGCACTTCGGGCGGCTTCATCGAAGAGACCCTCCCCTGGATTCCAAACCTCAAGCTTGAGTTTGCCTTCCGCATGGACCCTTTGGCCTGGGTGATGTCCTTGCTGGTCCTGGGTGTCGGCGCGCTCGTCTTGGTCTATTGCGCCCGTTACTTCAAGAACAAAGACGCCGATCTGGGCGGGTTCGGGGCCCAACTGCTTGCTTTTGCCGGGGCGATGTTCGGCCTGGTGACGGCCGACGACCTCCTGATGATGTTCATCTTCTGGGAACTCACCACAGTCTTGTCCTATCTGCTGATCGGGTACGCGCGCACCCGCCTCGCCGCCCGGCGCTCGGCGTTGCAGGCCCTCATGGTGACCACCGCCGGTGGCCTCGCCATGCTCGTCGGCCTGATCATTCTGGGCCAGGTGGCCGGAACGTACCGGATTTCGGCGGTCATGGCTCAAGCAGCCACCTTCGTCACGGGACCGGCGCAGGGAGCTGTCGCTGCCGCCGTCGTACTCATCCTGATAGGTGCGATTACCAAATCGGCGCTTGTCCCGTTCCACTTTTGGCTCCCGGGTGCCATGGCCGCCCCCACCCCGGTGAGCGCCTACCTGCACGCAGCCGCCATGGTGAAGGCCGGTATCTATATCGTGGCGCGCATGGCGCCGGGGTTCAGCGAAAGCCCCTACTGGTTGCCGCTGGTGCTCGGACTTGGCCTGTCGACGATGCTGGTTGGCGGGTATCGGGCGCTCCGGCAGACCGATATCAAGCTCATCCTCGCCTACGGCACAGTCAGCCAACTCGGGTTCCTGACCATGGTGGTGGGCCTCGGCCGGCCAGACGCCGCGCTCGCCGGACTCGCGCTCCTGCTGGCACACGGCCTCTTCAAGGCTTCGTTGTTCCTGGTGGTGGGCATCATCGACCACCAATCCGGCACACGCGATATCCGCAAACTCTCCGGGGTGTACAAGTCCTCGCGGGCCCTCGCCATCGTAGCTGGGATCGCCGCCGCGTCCATGGCCGGAATACCGCCGCTGGCGGGCTTCGTGGCCAAGGAATCCGTGTTCGAGGCGTTCGTCCACTACGGCGCCGGTCCCTCTGGCGCGGGCGCCGCGTCGCAGCCGTGGGGACTAATCCTCCTGGTGGGCTTGGTCTTGGGATCCGTCCTCACCTTCGCCTACAGCGCCCGCTTCATGTGGGGCGCGTTCGCCACCAAGCCGGGCGTGGACCCGACGCCGTTCAAGGCCGTCCAGCCATCGTTCCTGGCCGCACCCGCCATTCTGAGTTTCCTCACCATCGTGTACGGCCTGTGGCCGGATCCCGTTGACGGGTGGATCCAGCCGTATGCGGCCCTTTTTGCAGGGCACGACGCCGGAGCAGACACCGCCGTTGCCAGCCACCTGGCGCTGTGGCACGGCCTGACTCCCGCCTTGGGCCTCACCGCCGTGACGTTCGCGGCCGGCGTCGCGATGTTCTACGGCCGGAACCTTGTGTCCCGGGCGCAGAGCCGTATCCCGGACTGGGTGGACGGCGATCGCGCCTACCAGCGCACCATCGGCGCCCTGGACGACGTCGCCGTGTGGGTCACGGGGCGCACGCAGCGCGGTTCCCTGTACTTCTACTTGGCAGTCATACTCACGGTGGCTTTCGCCGTCCCGCTGACGGCCCTCATCATGGCCAACAAACCACTTCCGGGTGGTCTCTACCTGATCGACCCGAACTCGCCGCTCCAGCTCATCGCCGCGGCGGGAATCGTTGTTGGCGCGCTGGCCGCTGTTCGTGCCAACAAGCGCTTCCTCGCTGTGCTCATGGTCTCCGTCACCGGCTACGGCATCGCCCTGATGTTCGCGTTGCAGGGAGCCCCGGACCTCGCCCTGACCCAAATGCTCGTGGAGACCATCATCCTGGTGGCTTTCGTCCTGGCGATGCGCAGCCTCCCCCCGGAGCTCCGGGACCGCACCGGCGGCAAGTACCGGGTGGTGCGCGTCATTATCGGTGTGGCGTTCGGCGTCACCATGATCTTCGTGGCCATCTACGCCATGGGAGCCCGGATCGCGGAGCCCGTGTCGCTCTCCTTCCCCCGGCTGGCTTACGAAGGCGGCGGCGGCCTCAACGTCGTCAACGTGACGCTCGTGGACATCCGGGCGTGGGATACCTTCGGTGAGATTTCGGTGCTCGCGGTTGCGGCTACCGGCGTCGCGAGCTTGATCTTTGTCCGCAGCCGGGGTGAGCGCCTCAACAAGGCGGCCACGGTGCCCGAAGGCACGGTGGGAAGGCGCGCCGCCGTCGGGGGCAGTTCGCGCGAGGACGCTTCGCTGGCACTCGTGCGCAAGTTCGCCGGCTCCCTGACGGACCCCTGGCTTGTGGCTGGCCGAACCTTGGCACCCGAACGCCGTTCCATCATCTTCGAGGTGGTTACTCGGCTGATTTTCCACTCGCTGATCGTCTTCTCCGTATATCTGCTGCTGGCAGGACACAATCTTCCGGGCGGCGGCTTCGCAGGCGGACTCACGGCGGGACTCGCCTTGACCATCCGCTATTTGGCTGGCGGACGCTTCGAGTTGCGGGAAGCCGCACCGATCAGCGCCGGCATGCTGCTGGGAACGGGTCTCGCGACGGCGGCCGCTGCGGGCTTCGTTCCGCTGGTTCTGGGCGGCCAAGTGTTCCAAAGCGCCATCATCGGGTTCTGGCTGCCGCTGTTCGGCGACATCAAATTCGTCACCTCCACGATCTTCGACATTGGCGTTTACCTCGTGGTGGTGGGCCTTGCGCTCGACGTGTTGCGCAGCTTGGGAGCCGAGATCGACGAACACTTCGAAGAGACCGCCAGCGGGGACGCAGGTGGTCCCGGGGAAGCCCGGGCCACGGCGTCCACGGCATACGGGAAGAGGAGACCATGAGCGTCAACCTGACCTTGTTGATTGTCATGGGCTTGCTGTATGCCTGCGGAATCTATCTGATCCTGGAACGCAGCCTGACCCGCGTGCTGCTGGGGCTCATGCTTCTGGCCAACGCTACCAACCTGCTGCTCCTGTCCACCGGTGGCTATGCCGGACTTGCTCCGCTCTTCAACAAATCGACGGATCCGCGCGACTACAACGATCCTTTGCCGCAAGCCTTGATCCTGACATCGATCGTGATTTCCTTCGCGGTGACGGCCTTCATGCTTGGCATCATCTACCGGACCTGGGCTTTGGCACGCCAAGACGATATCCAGGATGACGCTGAAGACCGCCGAGTCGCCAAGACGCCCAGCTTTGACGCCGAGGACGATTCCGTGGTCCCCGAAGAAACGTCGGAGTTCCCAGTTACGGCAGTCACCGAAGCAGCCAAGGAAGGAGGCTCCGAGTGAACATCGCCAGCCTGGCGCCGCTCGCCGTCGTCCTTCCCATCCTCGGTGCCGCACTGACATTCGCCCTGAACAGGAACCCGCTGGGGCAGCGCGTGGTCAGCATCGGCCTGTTGTCCCTTACCCTGCTCCTGGAATGCTTGCTCCTTGCCTCGGTGTGGACCACCGGCACGGCATCTGTCACACTGGGCGGCTGGCAACCGCCCTGGGGCGTGGTGATGGTGGTGGACCAGTTCTCTTCTCTCATGCTGGTGGTTTCCTCCGTCATCAGCCTCGCCGTGCTGATCTACGCCACGGGTCAAGGCATGGCCGACGGCGACCGCGAAGCACCGGTGTCGATCTTCCACCCGACCTACTTGATCCTGGTGGCCGGTGTTTCCAACGCCTTCCTCACGGGTGACCTCTTCAACCTGTACGTCGGTTTCGAAATCCTGCTCACAGCGAGCTATGTGCTTATGACACTTGGCGGAACCGGTCCGCGTATCCGCGCAGGGGTCACCTATGTGGTGGTGTCCGTAGTGTCCTCGGTGTTGTTCCTGATCGCCATTGCGATGATTTACGGCGCCACCGGAACCATCAACATGGCGGACCTCGCCATCAAGCTTGCCGAATTGGACCCGGGTACCAGGAACTTGCTCCACGTCATGCTGCTGGTGGCGTTCGGCATCAAGGCCGCGGTGTTCCCGCTGTCCTTCTGGCTCCCTGACTCGTATCCGACAGCCCCCGCACCGGTCACCGCCGTGTTCGCCGGCTTGCTCACCAAAGTAGGCGTCTACGCGATGGTCCGTACGGAGACGCTTCTGTTTCCAGGCGACACATTGAACACCCCGTTGATGGTTGTGGCGCTACTGACCATGCTGGTAGGTATCCTCGGCGCCCTAGCCCAGAGCGACATAAAACGTTTGCTCTCCTTCACCTTGGTCAGCCATATCGGTTACATGGTGTTCGGCCTGGCCATGTCCTCGATTGCGGGGCTTGCTGCTGCCGTCTTCTACGTGGCCCACCACATCACCGTCCAAACGAGCCTGTTCCTGGTGACGGGCCTGATCGAGCGCCGCGGAGGCAGTTCGTCCATGGACAGGCTCGGTGGGCTCGCCAAACTTTCCCCGCTCCTTGCGCTCTTGTTCTTCATTCCGGCCATGAACCTCGCCGGAATTCCACCGTTCTCGGGGTTCCTGGGGAAACTCGGGCTCATGCAGGCCGGCATTGCACTGGGCACGCCTTTGGCTATCACCTTGGTGGTGGGCGGGGTGGTCACCAGCCTCTTGACCTTGCTGGCCCTTGCCCGCGTCTGGAACCGCGCATTCTGGCGGAAACCCGAGGATGCGGAGTACCCGGACCCGGTTCTGAAGGACAGAACCGGCGTCGGATTGCTTCCGCGGACCATGGTGGGGCCAACCGCCGCGCTAGTGGTGTTTGGCGTTGCGCTGACCGTCTTTGCAGGTCCGCTGTTCCAATTGGCCGGCAACTCCGCGGAACAGATGCTGGACCGCACGGCATATATCCGCTCCGTACTTGGCGAGCATGCCCCGATCCCGGGAATCGCCGCGCCACAGGGTGACACGCCCCCGGGCTCGCCAGCCGGCGGGGCTTCCTCGGGCTCGCCCGCGCCAGTGCAAGGAGGGGGCAAGTGAGCCGCAGACGGATATCATTCCGCACCGAGTTGCCCCTGCTGGTCTGGCTGGTAGTCGTCTGGGGTGCTCTCTGGCGGGACTTCAGCCCGGGCAACCTCGTCTTCGGTGCCTTGATTGCGGTGGTAGTGGCCAGGATCTTCTACTTGCCTCCCGTGGACCTCAGCGGACGCTTCAACGTGCTTCGTGCCATTCCTTTCGTCGTGGTGTTCCTTGGCAAAGTGGTGGCCGCGAGCTTCCAGGTCATGTACTTGGCGATCTTCCGCGGGCCCTCGGTGACCAACGCTGTCGTCGCTGTTCCGTTACGTAGCCATTCCGACCTCATGGTCACGGCCACGGGACACGTGATTTCGCTGATCCCGGGTTCGCTGGTGGTTGAGGTGGACCGTTCTACGTCCACTCTTTACATCCACGGGCTCAATGTCCGCAACGATTCAGACACCGCCAAGCTGCGCCGGGAAGTCCAGGACACCGAGGCCTCTTTGATACGGATCATGGGCACACGGGCGGAAGTGGACGCACTCCAGGCAGAAGGCTGGCCTGGAACGAGGGGAGCCAATTCATGAAAGACATCGTGCTAATCGTTACGGCGGTCATTCTCAGCCTCGCGGCGGCCGGCGCGATCTACAGGATCGCCGTCGGGCCGTCGCTGCTGGACCGCGTGCTCGCCTCAGACGTTCTCCTGGCCATCCTGGGTGCGGCGCTGGCGATCGACATGGCCGTTAACCGGCACCTCAATAACCTCGTGCTGCTCGTGGCGCTGACGTTGATTGGGTTTATTGGTTCGGTGACCGTGGCCCGCTTCGTGGCCGACCGGAGGGGACAGGTCAATGACTCCTGACGCCACCGGAGTGGATGCAGTGATCGATGCAGTGACTGCAGTGCTGCTGATTGTTGGTGCGCTGATGTCATTGGGCGCGGCAATCGGCTTGTTGCGCTTCCCGGACCTCATGAGCCGCATGCACGCAGCCACCAAGCCGCAAGTATTGGGGCTGTTCCTGGTCTTGGCGGCCATCGGGCTGCAGCTGCGCGAATGGTGGGTATGGCCGGTCCTGCTGATCGCCTGGATTTTCCAACTGCTGACAGTGCCGGTGTCCGCACACATGGTGGGCCGTGCAGGCTACAGGACGAAGCACCTCCACCCCGAGCTGCTCAGCGCAGACGAACTCGAGGCCGTGGTGTTGCGTGCTGCTGGTGAGCGGGCAGCCGAGAAAGCTCAAGAAGCAGGTCCGGACGGGCCCCATAGCCGGAACGGTGGGCACCCGGGTGGCATCTCAGGGGATAGCGGGCCCAAAGGGAATGGCGGCGCGTCGTCCTAGACGATGTCCGGCGTCTTCGAGAAGCGTGAGATGGCGCGCTGGGTACTGCGGCCGGCTACAACCTGGATGATAGTGCTGACAGCGGCCGAAATCAGGGCGAAGGTCAGCGCTGAGCGCAGGCTGGTTTCCATGTCGTCGTGGCCTTTGGGCGGCTTGTTGCCTGTGGCCTTTTCCCACAATGCGTTGACGACCTTGCTGCCGACGATTCCTGCGCCGATGCTCACACCGGTGCCGAGCAGTTTGAAGAGCAGGTTCATTCCGGGACTCCTTGCGGGAGGAAACAGGATCATCCCCAGCCTATCCCCACTTCAGGACAGTCACGGCGCAACGGATGGGGGTTGGCGCCTGAGCCGGAAGAACTCCTGCAGGGCACCAGGCTGCGGCCGCACGGGCACGATGTCACGCTCTTCAGCCAACACGGCCGCCACCGTGCCGAGAGCGAGCAGTTCATCGAGCAGGACCAAAGTGGGCGGCATGAGCTTGAGGGTTCCCGCGGCCTCGGCCGCAAGGATTCCCCGGACTGGCATCCACAGGGAGGACGATGCCTCCGTAGTCTGGTGCTGTGGCTCAGCCCCAACTGACGGGCAAGCAACGTAGAAGTACGTGTCGAAGCGCTTGGGCTGGTCTTCCGGAGTGACCCAGTTGGCCCACGGGCGGAGGGTGGTTGCGTCGAGCTTCAGCCCGGCCTCCTCGAACACCTCGCGTTGCGCGGCCGCCAGCACCCGGCCGGCGTTGTGCCGAGCCGATGCAGGTTCGACGGCGATGCTGCTCCGATGCCATGCGGCGGCATGCTGCTCGACGACGTCGTCCGTGAACTTCCAGCCGGTACTGTCCGCATGATCCACCCGGCCCCCGGGGAAGACGACCATGCCCGCGGCGAAATCCATCGTGGACACCCGGTGCTGGACAAACACTTCCAGATCGCTCACGGCACCTTCGGAAATCGCCGCACCGTCGGCACCTTCAGGACCGGCTGAAGCTCCAGAGCTCGCGGGAAGGGGAGCATCGCGGACCAGGATCACGCTCGCGGCGAGCCTCGGTTCGGCCAATATGGTGCTGTTCGCTTCGCCTATGCCTGTCAAGACCGCTCCTTTGCCCTGCTTGCTGCGTCGGATTCTGCTGGATCATTCTCTCAGTTTCGGCGCCCGCCTGCGCCATGTCGGGCCCGCCTGCGCCCGCCCGGCGAATGATCCAGCAGAATCCGTCGCTTTCCGTTCCGCAACCCCGCCAAGGTGTAAACTGAACCACGCCCGAAAGGGTGGATTGACAACGACAGGGGAGCGCCGTCGTCGGGCTCGCAGCAATGCGGCACGGAGGACGGGCGCTGAGAGTGCGGACAGCCGCAGACCCTCGAACCTGATCCGGCTAGTACCGGCGCAAGGGAGTCGAGTTCTCATAGTGTCCGGAACCGGCGGCGGAAGCCGCTCGCAGGCAAACCGGAACACTTTCCCCTCCTGTTCCTCAGGAGGACAAAATGACTGGTATTTCTGCAAGGCCGGGCATCACCAAGCCCGGTTACAACTGGCGCGTCGTGGATATCGTCGTGGCGGCACTGATCTCTATCGCCGGCGGCGTGATCTTCTGGGCTTGGGACCAGATGGCTGCTTTGGTTTCGACGCCGATGAACGCCGCTTACCCGCCCGTGACCGGCATCATCGCCGGCGGCTGGATGATTCCGGCCGTGCTGGGTATGCTCATCATCCGCAAGCCCGGCGCTGCAATTTTCTGTGAGACCGTTGCTGCCACCAGTGAGCTCATCATGGGTTCCCAGTACGGCACCACTGTGTTGATCTCCGGCCTGCTTCAGGGACTCGGTGCAGAACTCATCTTCTTGGCATTCATGTACAAGAAGTTCAACCTGCCGGTATCCCTGTTGGCCGGAGCCGGTGCAGGCCTGTTCTGCGGGTTGAATGATTCCTTCCTGCCGTGGGGCTGGAACATCGCCTACGAAGCGGTCGACAAGCTCGCGTACATCGCTTTCTGCACGGTTTCCGGTGCCGTTATTGCCGGCGCGCTGGCCTGGATCGCCACCCGCGGCCTGGCCAAGACCGGTGTGCTGAGTGCGTTCGCGTCCCGCAAGGCCGCCTCGGAGCCCGTCTTTTCCTGATGCCCAGTCCTGATTCCGGCACCCCTGCTGTGGTGCGACCCGCCGCCATTTCCGCACAAGGTTGGGGCTGGCGGCACGCGGGCCGCACCACACCGGCCATCCACGCCCTGGACCTGGACATCCGTCCGGGTGAGCGTGTGTTGCTGCTTGGCCCGTCGGGCGCAGGAAAGTCGACGCTCCTGCATGCCCTCGCGGGCGTGCTGGGTGAGGAGGGCGACGACGCCGACGAGACCGGCTCGTTGCTGGTGGACGGCGTTTCGCCGAGGGCCCAGCGGGGACGTGCCGGACTCATGCAACAGGACCCCGAAACCCAGGTGGTGCTTTCACGCCTGGGCGACGACGTCGCCTTTGGTGCCGAGAATCTCTGCGTGCCGGGGGAAGAGATCTGGAAGCGGGTCCATGAAGCGCTCGACGACGTCGGGCTGCGGAATAGTGCCAGCGGCAGCTTTGCGCTGGACCACCCGACGTCGGCCCTCTCCGGTGGCCAGAAGCAGCGCCTTGCGCTGGCTGGCATCCTGGCGATGCGGCCGGGCTTGATCCTCTTGGACGAGCCCACCGCCAACCTGGACCCTGCCGGCGTGCTGGAGGTCCGCGATGCCGTGGGCCGTTGCCTGGACAAGACCGGGGCCACGTTGGTGGTGGTGGAGCATCGGGTCTCCGTTTGGAAAGACCTGGTGGACCGGATTGTGGTGCTCCAGCCGGGCAGTTCCTCCGAGGGAGGCTCAACGCCGGCGGTGCTCCTGGACGGCGATCCGGACACAGTGTTGGCGCAAGCAAGGGACATGCTCACTGCGGCGGGCGTCTGGGTTCCCGGTTACGTACCGGCCACCCGGCCACGTTCCGGAACAGCAGCCGGCTCCGTCGCGACGGGCGGTGGAGAGTTGCTGCTCGCCACCCAGGAGCTTGCGGTGTCGCGTGAACGGGCACGCCGCCGAGGGTTCGCAACCATCCCGCCTCATCCTGTGCAAACCGGACTCGACGCCCAGGTGCTCGCCGGCCACGCGCTGACTATCACTGGCCCAAATGGTGCCGGAAAATCCACCTTCGCTTTGACCCTCGCCGGCCTGCTGGCTCCCGTGTCCGGTACGGTGGCTGCCGCCGTCGGGCTCAGCGCCGGCGCCGGCGCCGATCCTTTCAAATGGAAGGCCCAGCAGCTGATCTCGCGGATCGGGACCGTGTTCCAGGAACCAGAACACCAGTTCGTCACCGGCCGGGTGCTCGACGAGCTCATGTTCGGACCCAAGCACCTTGGACACGGCGAGGAGCGCGTGGACGAATTGCTGGAACGGCTGCGGCTGAGGCACTTGGTGGACGCCAACCCGTACACGCTCTCCGGCGGGGAAAAGCGCCGGCTGTCCGTGGCCACCGTGCTTGCCGCGCACCCGCGGGTCCTGGTGCTGGACGAACCCACCTTCGGCCAGGACGCCAACACCTGGGCTGAGCTTGCGTCGTTCTTGTCCGAACTGCTCGATGCCGGAACATCCGTGGTTTCGGTGACCCACGACCAGGAATTCAGCTCCGTTCTGGGCGGCACCGAGATGCGGCTCGCGCCTGCGTTCCAAGGCGGCGCCCGGCAGGAAGCGGGTGCGGCATGAGGGAAGCGTTGAGCCTGCGCGGCAACAATGCGGTCCTGACACGCGCGAATCCGCTGGCCAAGTTCGTGTCAGTCTTCCTGATTACCTTGGTGCTGGCGTTGTCCATTGACGTGGTGTCCGCCTCGACAGCGATCCTCGGCGAACTGGCGTTGTTCCCCCTCGCGGGGCTGACCGTGCGCTTGCTCTGGCAGCGGGGCTGGCCTCTGATCATCGCTGCGGCGCTTGGCGGCTGGAGCACCGCGATCCTGTCGGCTGACAGCGGGAAGATACTGCTCGACGTCGGGATCTGGTCTATCAGCGAAGGCTCGCTACAGCTGGGACTCGGATTCATGCTGCGAGGCTTGGCGATCGCGTTGCCGGCCATTCTCCTGATGAGTTGCACCGACCCTACCGATCTCGCCGATGCCCTGGCGCAGAAGGCGAAACTACCGCACCGCTTTGTCCTGGGTACCTTGGCCGCGCTGCGGCTCGTCGGGCTCATGGCGGAGGAGTGGCAGACCATCGGCATGGCTCGGCGCGCGCGAGGTGTCGGCTCGCATGGGAGCCCGTTGCAACGGTTTAGGGCCATGCTCGGCCAGAGCTTCGGCCTGCTGGTCCAGGCGATACGCCGGGCATCCCGCTTGGCCGTGACCATGGAGGCACGTGGATTCGGCGGTGGCCGGCGAACCTGGGCGCGCGAATCCACCTACAGCCGGCTGGATGCCTGGGTCCTGCTGGGTGGGGTGCTCATCGCAGCTGCGGCCGTGCTGGCTGCCCAATGGGCAGGGACCTGGCACTTCGTCTGGCTGAAGCAGGGCTAGGGCGGGGCCCGGCTTGCCTACGGGAGTGTTCCGGCGCGGTAGGCCCGCATGAGTGCGCCCGCACCGTGATCCCGCCCAGATAATGGCCGTTGGGCGCGAGGCCGTCGTCATAGTCCCAAAAGTGGGTCTTTCCCCAACCGACAAGCTCTCCGACGCCGGACGCTCCGCGCACAATAGCGACCACCACGAGGCGGGTGTCGTCGTCGATCGCTTTTTCCAAACTGTTCGCGCCGGGAAGGGCGAGGCCGGCTTTGGCCTGTATGTCGAGAATGCGGGCGATGTCACTGTTTTTGGCCGGGCGGATTTCCGCGCGCAGCTCAGGGGGCACACAGGTGGAAAAGCCGTCGGTGCTCATTCGACTGAGCCTCCCTCCCAGCTGCGATGGTGTCAATGGGTATCGCACGAAACGACTATTCTGTCGAAAATTCGGCGTGTTGCACCATAAAATTGTCCCCCGTAGACCATCTATGATATTTATTTGGTATGACGCAACCGACTGCCGAACATGTAGGTCTCCTCCTTCGCGACGCCCGCGGCGAAAAGGGCTGGACACAGGGGCAGCTCGCTTCGGAACTGGGCACCAGCCAAAGCGCCATTGCCCGTATGGAACAGGGCAAGCAGAACCTCAGCCTGCGGATGATCGAACGCCTTGAATCCATCTTCGGTCGCACCATCGTCAAAGTCGGCAAGCGACAGATGACCCACCTGCGCGTTGAGGGCGGACGCACGCTCTCCGGCTCGGTGGACGTCAACAGTAGCAAGAATGCCGGCGTCGCACTGCTCTGCGCGAGCCTCATCAACCGCGGCACCACCACCTTGCGCAGGCTTGCCCGGATCGAAGAAGTCAACCGGATCGTCGAGGTTCTGACCTCCATCGGTGTCGAGTGCACTTGGCTCAACGGCAACGATCTGCGCATCCGCCGCCCGGAGACCCTGGACCTCGCCTCCATGGACGTGGAGGCCGCACGCCGCACCCGCAGCGTCATCATGCTGCTTGGCCCCCTCCTCGATGAGGCGGCCTCCTACCAGTTGCCTTACGCTGGCGGTTGCGACCTCGGGACTCGAACTGTGGAACCGCACATGCAGGCGCTTCGGCAGTTCGGGCTCACTGTGGAGGCCAAGTCCGGCTTCTATTCAGTGCAGGCCCCACCGGCCGACGGCGATCACCGCACCTTCGTCCTCACGGAGCGTGGTGACACGGTAACGGAGAATGCCATCATGGCCGCTTCACACCGCAGTGGAACCACGGTGATCCGCAACGCCAGTCCCAACTACATGGTGCAGGATCTGTGTTTCTACCTGCAGGGGCTGGGCGTGGTGATTGACGGTATCGGGACCACCACCCTGAAGATCACGGGCCGCCCGGCGATCGACGTCGATATTGAGTACTTCCCGTCTGAAGACCCGATCGAAGCCATGAGCCTCATCACGGCAGGCATCGTGACCAACTCTGAAGTCACCATCTGCCGGGTTCCGATCGAGTTCATGGAGATCGAACTGGCCACGCTTGAGCAGATGGGCCAGCAATTGGACATCTCCGGCGAGTACTTTGCGCGCAACGGACGGACACGTCTGGTGGATGTCACCACCAAGCCATCCCGGCTGCGCGCGCCCGAGGACAAGATCCACCCGATGCCGTTCCCCGGGCTGAACATCGACAACCTGCCTTTTTTCGCGGTCATCGCTGGCAATGCTGAGGGCCAGACCATGATCCACGACTGGGTCTACGAAAACCGGGCCATCTACCTGACCGAGCTCAACAAGCTAGGAGCCCAGGTACAGCTCCTCGATCCGCACCGCATCTACGTCAATGGCCCCACCAAGTGGCGTGGGGCGGAAGTGGGATGCCCGCCGGCCCTCCGTCCTGCCGCTTGCCTGCTGTTGGCCATGCTGGCGGCCCGTGGCACGTCCGAGTTGCGCAATATCTACGTGATTGAACGCGGATACGAGGACCTGGCCGAGCGGCTCAACACCATCGGCGCGAAGATCGAGTACTTCCAGGACTGACGGCGTCGGATTGCCGTGCTGAGCTCGGCCCGTACTTGGGCGGAGCGTTCTGCTGGATCACTCAGAGCGTGCTTTCGCCCAGGCCCGGAGACCCGCGGGGTGTGCCTTCTACCAGAGGCGGTGATCCAGCAGAATCGATCGTTGCGATCATTTCTGTTCGTTGTCCAGGGCCAGTACGGCGCGGATTTCCTTCATCACCTGCTCCGGGTTGTTCCAGATCCGCTCGGGAGCGAAGCTCAGGACGTCAAAGCCACGTACCTGCGCGGCGTTCAGGCGTGCCATGTCTTTCCTCCACGCCTCCCGGGAACTGTGGAAGGCATAGCCATTAATCTCAACAATCAAGCGCCTGCCAATCAAAAAGTCGACTCGTCCGACACCGCGGATGTGGACTTGACGGCGGAATGGCAGGCCTTCCGATTCGAACAGCAGACGAGCGCTGATCTCGGGTACGGATTCGGACAGTCCGTCTGCCTTTGCCAGTAGCCTTCTGGCGTTTCCGTAGTAGTCGGCGGAGATCTCACTTTCGATCATGGCCTTCGGGATGCCGAACTGCTGCATGGCCGACTGCGCAATGGAAATAGCATCCACGTCCGGCAAGCAGGTCAGAGCATGAATGACGGTGTCTTCTACGGATGCCACGGGGACGGCATTCTCCGGAGAGAGGCGAAGCCCGCCATGCCGGACGAAGCCCTTGCCCCGGCAGTGGCGCGTGGCCAGGTGCACATGCCTCGGTTTGTCCTTGATCCACAGGCCGTAGCGTAAGGCAGCACTTGCACAAGTGAGCTGCCCGTTGTTGAGGATCGCCGTGAGGTATTCCGGATCCGCCGACGGGAGGGCCCACACGCCCTTACGTGGTTGGTGCGCCCCAGCGGAAGCCAGCTTGTGGATCCCTGAGGGCGTATAGCCGTTGGCGCGAAGCAGACCTACCCGGGCGACGCCCCCCACTGAGGAAAGGTACTCCAGGGCATCCATGGATCCAGCTAGCCATGGAATTGCAGCTGACGCCCCAAGGAATGTGGCGTATGTGGATGAGTTGGCCGACATTCTGCTGGATCATCCCGGGGGTGGCTTCCGCTAATGCCCGGAATATGGGGACACTCGTTCCGCACGACTGGAGCGATCCAGCAGAATCCGTCGGGAGCCAGCCAGCCAGCCAGCCCGCCCCAGCCAGCCAGCCCGCCCCAGCCCTGCCCCTGTTTCCAAAAGGCTGCCATGGCGCACAATTGATCCGTGCGCACTTTTGGTGTGGAAGAGGAGTTGCTGATCGTCGATCCCGTGACCGGCGAGCCGCTTGCCCTTGCCGACGCGCTCCTTTCGGGCATGGCCCAGAACGGCGCACCCCAGAACGGCGCACACCAGGATGGCGCACACCAGCGCGGCCCCGCCCAGGACGGCGTCACTCAAGACGACCCCACCCTGGACGCCCCCGAAGCCAGCTTCAACCCTGAGGACATGGACGACCCCGACACCGCCCTCAGCCATGAGCTCAAGCTTGAGCAGATCGAGACGCAGACCCGGCCATGCCGTAGCTACGCTGAGCTGTTGCACCAGATCCGCAAGGGGCGGGGCCTCGCGAGCCACGCGGCACGGCGCCACGGTGCAAGGATCGCCGCGTTGGCCACGTCACCTCTGGACGCCGCTTTGCACACCACTCCGGATCCCCGGTATGCCGTCATGCTCGAACGCTTCGGCATCACGGCACACGAACAGCTCACCTGCGGATTCCACGTACACACGTCGATCGAGTCCCCGGAGGAAGGCGTGGTGGTCCTGGACCACATCCGGGACAAGCTCGCAGTCCTCACCGCGATCAGCGCCAATTCGCCCTTTTGGCGGGGGCTGGCGACGGGCTTTGAGAGCTACCGGACGCAGGCATGGAACCGTTGGCCGTCCTCGGGTCCGTCGGCCGTCTTCGGTTCCTTGGCCTCCTACCGGCGGGTGGTCCAAAGGCTCATCGAAACGGGTGTCCTGCTGGACGAAGGCATGGTCTACTTCGATGCCCGGCTATCCCGGCACGTTCCCACAGTGGAGGTTCGGGTCGCCGACGTCTGCCTCCGGGCCGAGGACGCCGCGTTGATCGCAGTGCTCGTCAGGGCCTTGGTGGAGACCTCTGTGCGTGAGTACCATGCCGGCATAGAGGCTGCGGCCGTGCCCACGGTGCTTTTGCGGATGGCGTCGTGGCAGGCAAGCAACTTTGGACTCCGCGGCGAACTCCTGGACTTTGGAACCCTTCGGCCCGAGCCTGCCGCCGACGTGGTTTGGTCGCTGGTGGAATATCTGGAACCGGTGCTTGCCGAGCAGGGTGAATTCGACTTGGCGAAGGCCGGCGTGGCAGCCATCCTGAGCCGTGGCAACGGCGCCATCGAACAGCGTGGTGTTGCTGAGCGCTGGAGCGAGAACAACGGCGGGGCGCCCGACGCCGCGGGGCTGGCCGCCGTCGTCGAGCACGCCGTTCACATCACGATGCGCTCAGAGAGGGACGAGAGCGACACCAAGCCGCAGCCCGTCCTCACCTGGGTGCGCCAGGACTGGCGCGAGGCGCCCGGCTAACCACGCCGGGCAACCCGCACCCGGCTAGACCTGCTTGAGTGCCTGTTCCAGGTCCCGGATGAGGTCGTCCACATCCTCAAGTCCCACTGAAAGCCGTACGACGCCGTCAGCCAGGCCAATGGCCGCGCGGCCTTCCGGACCCATGGCGCGGTGCGTGGTGGTGGCGGGGTGGGTGATGAGGGACTTGGAGTCGCCCAGGTTGTTCGAGATGTCGATGACGGAGAGCCCGTCCAGCAGCGCGAAGGCGGACTCTTTCGCCGAGCGCCCCGCGGAGGGGAGCAATTCGAATGTCAGCACGGTGCCGCCGGCTTTCATTTGCTTCGCGGCGAGCTCGTACTGGGGGTGCGACTTCAAGAGCGGGTACTTGACCCAGCTTATGGCCGGCTGTTGCTCAAGCCATTCCGCGATCCGCAGCGCCGACGCCGAGGAGTGGTTCACGCGCAGCCCCATCGTTTCGAGGCCCTTGGTCAGGACCCAGGCGTTGAACGCGGAGAGGGATGGCCCGGTGTGCCGCATCAGCTGCTTGACGGGACCGTCGATGAACTCCTTGGTGCCCAGGATGGCACCGCCCAGGACCCGGCCTTGGCCGTCGATGTGCTTTGTACCCGAGTAGACAATCACGTCTGCGCCCAGATCGCCGCAGCGCTGGAGCAGGGGAGTGGCAAAGACGTTGTCGACGACGACGGTGGCGCCCGCCGCGTGGGCGAGCTCGCTCACCGCCGCGATGTCCACGATTTCCTGCATCGGGTTCGACGGCGACTCGAAGAACACCGCCGTTGTCGGCTCGGACAACGCTGTGCGCCACTGGTCCAGGTCCGGGCCATCGACGAAGACGGTCTCGACTCCCCAGCGCGGCAGGATTTCGTTGAGGATGACGAAGCAGGAACCGAACAGTGAGCGCGCGGCAACCACCCGGTCACCGGCCGCCAGCAACGCACCCAGGGCGGTGAAGACAGCGGACATGCCCGACGCCGTCGCGAAGCACGCCTCTGTGCCTTCGAGCAGCCGGAGGCGCTCCTGGAAGGTGGCCACGGACGGGTTGCCGTAACGGGAGTAGACGAAGCGTTCGTCCTCTCCGGTGAACGCGCGCTCGGCGGCTGCCGCGGATTCGTAGACGAAGCCGGAATTGAGGAAGACAGCCTCGGAGGTTTCTTGGAAATTGGTGCGGTCAAGGCCGCCGCGGACTGCCTGGGTGTCGGGGCTCCAGCCGGCGGCGTCAGGATTGAAAGTCACTTAGATTTTCCCCAGGTTCGTCGGAAGTCCACGGTTTTTCCAGCCATTCACGGTTCGCTCGCCGTAGCGGTCAGGCTCGCCTTCAAAGCCTTCCAGGACGTTGAAGGCGGTGTAGCCGGCTTGGGTTGCGGCGATAGCGGCGGCGATGGAACGCTGGCCGGAGCGGCAGAGGAAGATCAGTTCGGTGCCATCAGCCTCCGGGGCCTGCTGCGTCAGCTCTTCGATGAAGCGGGTATTGGGGATCCCGCCGGCAAGGTTCCACTGGATGAACAGGGGATCGTTTTCGGTGGCCTTGGTGTCCGGAATGCCGATGTGTGCCCACTCGCCTTCGGTGCGGACGTCCACCAAGATGGCGCCCTGCTCCAGTTTGGCCCAGGCGTCGTGCGGGCTCAGGTCGCCTGCGTAGCTCATGCGTGGCCCTCGCCGTCGAACTCTTCATCGAGCGCATCCACTGCAGATGCGACTGCCGCGTCAGCGCTGGCGATCGCCGCGGGCAGGATGATGGCCTGCGCCACGATCACGTCCGTGCCGTTGAAGGTGGCAGCCGGGCTACCGTGGAGTACGTAGCCTTCCGAGAGGGCGGTGGAGATCCGCTCGCAGAATTCCTTGGTGTCGGGACCCGTGATGAGACGGTAGGAGAGTTTTTCTTCGGTGGGTTCAGGCATTGGTGCTCCTCAGTCACGCTTGCAGTTCGAAAGTGTCGATACGCCGAGTAGTCACCTGAGGCACCCCGCCGGAGAGAGGGTTGCCGACCAGCAAGTCAGGGCTTCGCGCTGGTGCTCATTACTCAAGAAGAAAAATAACATCCACGACGGCGGCCTGCACCACCGGCCGTCGTCATGTTCCGTAACCGGGGCGGTGGCCCAGCGGATCCGGGCCCGCAGGGTTCCGTGGTGGTGGCGATGGTCTCCGACGCCGGAACCAACTGGCTGGGCTAGGCCTCGGTTTCCCTCGGGAGCGGCTCCAGGCTTGCTTGGATCCGGCGTGGCAATTGTTTGGATTCTTGCACCAAAAACGACGGTGAATGATGGAACGTGGAGCCTTGATGCTTCCGGATTTCGAGCAACTCGTGGACGGATATCCCGGTGGCCGTGGCCAAGGCATGCAGCGAGAGGCTGTTGTGATGAGCCAAGGCAAAGACCACCCCTGACAAGGCCTCGAAACCTTCTGTCTCGTAGATTTCCTGTATCAAGTTGGACATGCCATTCGCATCGTCGATTGATCCCGCTGACGCGGCAGTCGCCATGGCGGTCAGCGACCATGCTGCGGAGTCGGGGCTGATGTAAATGCTCATGTCGATACCCTACGGACTCAAGCCCACTTCTGGAATGGGCGGAAACGTTTTCATCACCAACCCAACTGCGAGTCACTTGGGCACGAAGCCTGATGCGCCGGCCCCAGAACCGGCGCATCAGACGTTCTTATCCGGCTGGGTGCCGCTGGCCCTAGAGTTAGATCGCCCTTCCCCAGCCGGGTTCACGAAACTAGTTAACTACCGCGGCAATTGCGGCACAATAGACTTAGGCAAGCTAAATCACTCGGCCCGCTACACTCGGATTCATGTCGGGTCATGGGGGAACCAGAACTGTGGCGGTACTACTGACGGGGCTGCTGCTCGCCGCCGGGATGTCCGGCTGTGAATATACCGACGCCGATGATCCGCGGCCTGTTGCCCCGCCCACGCGAACTTCCCCTCCGCGGCTCGTGGTGCCCACCAAGGATCAGGCCACGGCCGCCCTCGAAGCCAACAACCTGGTTACGGCTAAACACCTGCTCGGGCAAGCATCCGGGGCAGTGATCCTGGAGGACTCCGGCACAGTGGGTGGCGCGGTCAGCGGCGTCAACAAGAGCGCCAGGGTGGAGACCGCCGGCTCGTACACCGTGATGGCGGCCTGCGTTGGTGCTCCGGAGGCCCAGATGGTTATCGGCCAGGATCCGCGGACCGGTCTCGCCCCGCAGGACCAGACGTTCGATTGCTCCGCCCCTTACACGGGTGTTATTCAGCTGCAGCCGGGGCCGGTCAACGTCCAGGTTCACGTGGCGCGGGCCAATTCGGGCGCCTCCGCCTCTGCCGGAGCTGGAGAAGTCGCCGCGGTGAGGATAACGGCCAACGGCTGAGCGGCGAGGCTGATCACTGGGTTGTCCCGAGGCTGCCTTCGATTGCCCCGGGGCGCCGGACTTGGGATACTCCACGCATGTCTTCTCTTCCCCTGACGTTTGCCGAGGACGTCATCAACCGGCCAATCAGGACCCAGTTCGAGGCATTCATTGACGAGCACCGCCGTGCGCTCAATGCGTGCTTGAACGGGTTGACCGAGGAACAGGCCCGCCGGTCATTGGTGCCGTCCCGGACCACGCTGCTGGGTCTCGTGAAGCACGCGACCTTCGTCGAGAAGGTCTGGTTCGACGAGGCCATCACCTGCCGTCCACGCGCCGAGATCGGTATCCCCGCGACGCCGGACGAGTCGTTTATCCTCGACGACGACGACACGATCGCCAGGGTCCAGCAAGCACACCTCAAGGCATGCGAGGCGTCGCGTCTTGCGACCTCGTCCTTGGAACTCGACAGCGTGCTGAACGGCAACCGCCGCGGCCCGCTGCCGTTGCGCTGGGTGTACCTTCACCTGCTGCGCGAGCTCGCTCAACATTGCGGGCACGCAGACATCCTCCGGGAGCAGATCCTCAGCCAGTAGCAGCAGCGAAAACCCTACTCGATTCCCGCGAACAGCTCATTGAGCTCGGCCGTCAGCTGTTTGCGCATTGCCGGGGTGCCGATCTCCCTGCCGTCCACATGATTGACGGGCGCGATGAGCCGGATGCTCGAGATCAGCCACACCGCGTCGGCATCGAACAGGTCCTCCGGGACCAGCGGGCCGTAGCCAAGCTCCCAGCCCGCGGCTTTCGCCTTGGTGAAAAGCGCGTCCTGGGACGTGCCCGGGAGGATCCCGCTGTCCAGTTGCGGAGTGATGAGGCGCTTGACCGTGCGCACCGAGCCAGCGCCGTCGTCGACTGTTTCGACGTGAGCCAGCAATACCGTGGAGGTCGGACCCTCCAGGACACGGCCGTCTGTTGAGGTGAAGATGGCGTCGTCCGCGCCTTGCTTGTGCGCGTAGCGCAGCGCGGCCATGTTCACGGCATAGGACAAAGTCTTGGCACCGAGCAGCAGCCAGGGGGCACGCTCACCCGCCTCTGTGTCGAAGCCGCGGTCAAGAAGTACGACGTCGATGCCCGTCTCGCGCTGCCGGCGACTGCCCGCGGGGGACGGCGAAGCCTGGATCCAGCATGTGGGAGTCGAAGCGCCTTCGACGCCGCGTGTCACCAGAAGCTTGACGACGACTTCGTCCTCGGCCGGGCTCGGCGCGGGGAACGCGTCGCGGAATTCGGTGATCGCAGTGTTGATCGCCTTGCGCCACACCTCCTGATCGGGAATGTTCAAGTCCAGCGCGCGGGCTGAGCTCTCAAGCCTGTTCAAGTGGGCCTGCACCTTCCGTGCCCGGCCCTCGAGGGCGAGCAGCGATTCGAAGACGCCGTCACCTCGGGTGGCGCCCAGGTCCGTGGCCATGAGCTGCGGCTGGCTGGAATCGGCGATGCGGCCGTTTTCGAACGCGGGATCCAGGAAAACGAGGACCGTCGAGGCAGGAAAAGTCATGCTTCCAGCTTAGTGCTGGCCCGCAGGACGTGAGGTCAGCGGCGGTGCGCCAGATAGGCTGTGCTGACTGCTAGTTCTTTTGACCGCGGGAGTTGTCGAGTGCTGTTTCCTTTTCAGTTCGGGATGGAGTGGACTTGGCTCCTTGGCGCATGGGTGATCGCTGAAATCATCCTGCGCATCGTGCTGCTTGGCGTCATTCCGGGAAACCGCCGTCCCACCACGGCCATGGCCTGGCTCCTGGCCGTCTTCCTCGTCCCTTCCGTCGGTTTCGTCCTCTTCCTGTTGTTCGGCAATTTCCGGCTGTCCCGCCGTCGTCGTGAGCAGCAAGAGGAGGTCAACGAAAGGGTGCGTGCCGGCACCTCGGCGATCGCCGCCGTCGTCAGCACATACTCCGGACCCGAATGGGTGACGTCGGCGGGTGAACTGAACCGGCGCCTCGGCTCGCTGCCGATGGTGGACGGCAACTCCGTGGAGCTGATCCCCGGCTACGAGGAATCGCTCAAGGCCATGGCTGAAGCCGTGCGGGGGGCCAAAAAGTTCGTCAATGCGGAGTTCTACATCATGAGCAGCGACTCCGTCACGGACGAACTCCTTACCGAGTTGGAAAACGCGGCCGCGCGCGGCGTCAACGTGCGGCTCCTGTTCGACCACATCGGAACGCTGCGGATACCGGGGTACCGACGTCTGGTCCGCAGGCTCAGGGGTGGCCAGATCCAGTGGCGCCGCATGCTGCCGTTGTTGCCGGTCCTCGGTCAGTGGCGCCGTCCCGATTTGCGGAACCACCGGAAAATCCTGGTCATCGACGGCGAAATTGCCTTCACCGGCTCCCAGAATCTGATCGAGCCCTCCTATAACAATCCCAAGCACCGACGCGCCGGCCGAAAATGGGTGGAGCTCATGGCCCGCATGGAGGGGCCGATCGTTGCCACCCTCAACGTCGTCTTCGCCACCGACTGGCTCAGCGAAACGGATGAATCCCTCGAAAACCAATTGCAGGTCTCGGTCCGGGCGACACCCGGCAGGATGACCGCCCAGGTGGTCCCTAGCGGCCCGGGATTTGTCACCGAAAACAACCTGCGCCTCTTCAACACGCTGATCTACTCGGCCCAGCACCGCGTCTCGATTTGCAGCCCTTACTTCGTGCCTGACGATTCGCTGCTGTATGCCATCACGACGGCGGCCCAGCGTGGCGTGGATGTGGAACTTTTTGTCTCCGAGAAGGGCGACCAGTTCCTGGTGCATCATGCGCAGCGGTCCTACTACGAAGCGCTCTTGGAAGCCGGAGTGCGGATCTACCTGTACCGGGCACCGTACGTGCTGCACGCCAAGCACTTCACGATCGACGACGAAGTTGCCGTCCTCGGTTCAAGCAACATGGACATGCGCTCCTTCTCCCTCAATATGGAGGTCTCCGTGATGCTCCTGGGTGCCGAGGCCGTGGACAGTATGCGCTCGGTGGAGTCTTCGTACCGGGAAATGTGCCGCGAACTGACCTTGGACGATTGGCTGGACCGGCCGATGCTCGCCAAGTACGTGGACAACGTGGCGCGATTGACGGCGACGCTGCAGTAAGGGTCAGTCCTCGGCGCAGGCTTCGTCTGCGGGTTCGGCATGGATCCGCGACAGCAGCCCATGGAGTTGGAAGAGTTCATTCGCGGAGAACCCGGCAAAAGCCTCGCGTTCGACGTCGGCCACGGCAACTTCGATCGAACCCACCGCGCGTTTGCCTTCCGCGGTGATGTCCACGATATGGCGACGGCGGTCCGCCGGATCGCGGCGGCGTTCCACCAGCCCTTCGCGTTCAAGATCGTTCAACACGGCCACGAGCGCGCTGGCGTCGATCGAGAGGACATCGATGAGGCCTTGCTGGCTCATGGGCCCGGACTCGGCAAGCCGGCACAGGAGGACCGCATGCCGCGGGCCAAGCCCGGAGAAGTCCAGCGCTTGGCGAAGACGAGTGTTCATGATGCGCCCGTGGCGCGCCAAGAGAAACCCCAGTTGTTTGCCTGCTGCTGAAGGACTCATCGGGAAAATCTTATCACTTAGGAAATTATTGATCATTTGAAATCGTTGTCATTCATGAACGATCTGAGCGGCACCAGCCGAGCAGCGTGAGCTTCTTAGCTAAGGAGTTGCCATGAATGACCAGGCCCAGCACCCCACTGTGGTGGTTATCGGCGGAGGCTACGGTGGCATCGCCGTAGCCAAGGCGCTCGATGAACATGCGACGGTTACCTTGGTGGAGCCCAAGGACGCCTTCGTCCACAACATCGCGGCGTTACGTTCCGTGGTCCAGCCCGACTTCCTGCCGCGCATGTTCCTGCCGTATGACCGGCTGCTGGTGCACGGCGAGGTGTTGCGCGATCGGGCGGTCAGGGTGGACGGCCGCACGGTCGAGTTGGCTTCGGGAGCCAGCTTGATGCCGGACTACATTGTTCTCGCCAGCGGTTCCAGCTACCCCTTCCCGGCCAAAAGTGATCGGGCGGTCACCACCGATGCCATCGCCCGCTATCAAGCCGCACATAATGACCTCAAACGGGCCAGTAGGGTGATGCTCCTCGGTGCCGGCGCAGTGGGCCTTGAATTTGCTGGCGAGATCGCCGCGGCGTGGCCGGACAAAGACATTATGCTGGTGGATCTAGCGCCGGACATCCTTCCCGGACCGTACGATCCGCGGCTGCGGGTGGAGGTCAACCGGCAGCTGGATGATCTCGGCGTGCGGCGAATCATGGGCAGCGCGTTGGTGCAGCTGCCCCCGGTTCCCGCCGGGGAGTTCGGCACTTTCACGGTCAACACCACGGACGGCACGGACATCGAGGCGGACATCTGGTTCCGCTGCTACGGGATCGCCCCACAAACGGACTATGCTGCGGGAGACATTCTTGCCGCACGGACAGCGGAGGGCTACCTCGAAGTCACCCCAGAACTGCGCGTGGTGGGCTTCGAGAACGTCTATGCGTTAGGCGATATCTCGGCGATCGACGTGAACAAAGCCGGCGTCGCCGGACGCGAGGCCGCGGTGGTTGCCAAAAACATCCAGGCCCAGATTGACGGCTCAGCCGAGCTGGCCGCTTATCCGCCGTCGCGGCCTGTCATCATCCTCCCGTTGGGGCCCGCGGGCGGTTCGGGACAACTTCCCGACGGCGAGATCGCAAGCCCGGAGCTGATCTCCAAGATCAAAGGCCAACACATGATGATTGACCGTTATGCGGAGATGCTGAACCTGACCGCCTGAGCTGACCGCCGCCGTCGGGAGTTAGCCGAGGACGGCGTTAGCGAGTTTGACCAGTCAGGACCTGAGTCCACAAGCAAGTTCATGGACGTCGGGCATGCTCAGGAGTACGCTGGCCAGTACCCGGCTCTGGGTGATCCGGGTTTGTAACTGCGTCGATGGGGATGTCAGTTCAATCACTTCCTGGGGGGATTTGATGACAACACTGGTCCAAACCGAGGACGAATCGCACCTTCAGACAGACGTGGACGCCGTTACCGTGGCTGTCGGTACTGATGGCCCGGCGCCGTCAGGTGCGGATAGTGCGAACGTCACGATGGAAGACGCCGGTGACGGTATCCTCCGGATCACATTGCGCCCGGAAAGCCGGATCACGGCAGAGGATGGAACCCTGGTCCGGGAGCGGTATATCGCCCTGACAGGCGGCACGGGCGGTGCGGTGTCGCTCCAGATTACAGGAGTTGAGTCCGTCAGCCGCGACGCCGTCCGGTTCTTCAGCGAAGCCGTCACCATCACGGCCTTCGCGATCCTGGGCAGCACCCCCGTGGACCGCGTCGTAGCCCACGGCCGGCGCGGGCTGCCTACACCGCAATGCCCGACCCAGTACTTCTCCGACGAACAAGTTGCCCTGGCATGGCTTCGCGCGGCCACCGCCGGGGGCTTTCCTTCCAGCCGCGTTGGGGCGATTCTGTAATTCCAAGCATGTTTTAGAAGCGTTCTTCGGAGGCACCATGGCGCGGAAAAACGAGACCCCGGCTGTGCAGGCACCGCCCGAGCCCGGCGACGAATACCCAGAGAAAGTTCGAATCCTGGCCGAGGGCCGATTGGTCAGCGACCGGCTGTGGAACGCGGACCTCGCGCCGGCCCGGCAACGCAACTGGAGGGTCCGCAGCCTCTTCGCCCTGTGGATGTGCGACGTCCACAGTATCGCCGGTTACACCTTCGCCGCCGGCCTCTTCATCACCGGATTGGTAGGCTGGCAAGTCTTCCTGGCACTCGTCCTTGGCATCACGCTGGTCTACTTCCTCATGAACTTCGCGGGGACCGCGGGGCAGAAGACCGGCGTCCCGTATCCGGTCCTGGCACGGATGTCCTTCGGCCTGTTTGGCGCCAACCTGGCGGCCCTGATCCGGGCGCTCATTGCCATTGCCTGGTATGGCATCCAGACGTGGCTCGCCTCGGAAGCAGTGCTGGTGCTGTTGTTCTCGGTGTGGCCCCAACTGACCTCGCTCGACGGCCCCGACGTGCCGCGCATCCTTGGCCTGACGCCGCTCGGATGGGCTGCTTTCCTGGTCCTCTGGGCGGTCCAGCTGCTTGTCATCCGCCGGGGCATGGAGACGGTCCGGAAATTCCAGGATTGGGCCGGTCCAGCCATTTGGGTGGCCATGTTCGCGCTCGCCGTCTACATCCTGACGCAAGCGGGCGACAAGTTCAGCCTGTCGATTCCAGGCGTCGCGCCCCTGGACGGCCCCGCGGCGTTGTCACAGTTCTTCTCTGCCATCGCCCTGACGGTCACCTACTTCTCGGCACTGCTCCTGAACTTCTGCGATTTCTCCCGGTTCTCCCCGGATCGCAGGACCATCCTGCGCGGAAACTTCTGGGGCCTGCCCGTGAACTTCATCGCCTTCGCCCTGGTCACGGTTGTGGTCACCGCCGGGGCGGCGTCCTACTTCACCGCAGACCAGTACCGCGGCCAGGACATGTTCAAGGTCATCACCGATCCCGTCGCGATCGTTCAGGCCATCAAGAATCCGTGGATCACCATCATCGCCGCCGTCACATTTGTGGTGGCTACAATCGGCATCAACGTAGTGGCAAACTTCGTCTCTGCCTCCTACGACCTCGCCAACGTGGCCCCGCACCGGATCGACTTCCGCCGCGGCGGCCTCATCAGTGCGGTCCTGGCAATCGTGATCCTGCCGTGGAACCTCTTCAGCAGCCCGGTGGTGATCGTGTACTTCCTGGGCGGGCTGGGCGCGTTGCTTGGCCCGCTGTTCGGGGTCATCTTCACGGACTTCTTCCGTATCCGGCACCAGCGCTGCAAGGTGTCGGACCTGTACCACGAGGACGAGAAAGGCCTTTACTTCTACACCAAGGGCTGGAACCTCAAGGCCATTGCCGCGCTGGTTCCGGCCGCCGTCGTCGCCGGCGTCATGGCGCTGGTCCCGGCACTGCAGACCTTCCTCCCGGGAGGCTCGGGCCTGGGGCCGTATTCATGGTTCGTGGGGGCCATCCTCGCCAGCCTCATCTACTACACGATTACCCGCAACGACCCCAGAACGGTCCGCGCCCGCACGGAAGAGCACGACTGACTCAGCCCTCGGGGAACTCCGCGCCCAGCGCCGAGAGCACGCCGAATGCCTTGGTCCGGATTTCTTCGTATTCGTCCAGGGGCGTGGAGTCCGCCGTGATGGCTCCACCGACGCCGAGACTGAGCATGCGTCCGGCGTCGCCGTCCGGACCCATCACCAAAGTCCGGATCACGACGGCGAGGTCCGTCGCCGCGTTGAGCGAGAAGTAGCCGATGGCGCCGGAGTAGATCCCGCGAGGGCCGGACTCCAGCTGGTCCAGGATGTCCATGGTGCTGACCTTCGGGGCGCCCGTCATGGACCCAGCGGGGAATGCGGCGGCCACGGCCTCGGCGCGGGGGGCTCCCGGCCGCAACTGAGCGTCGATGGTGCTCACCATCTGGTGCACCGTGGCGTAGCTTTCCACCGCGCACAGCCGGCTGACAGTCACCGATCCGGGTACGGCAAAATGACTCAAATCGTTGCGGAGCAGGTCCACGATCATGATGTTCTCGGCACGGTCCTTGAGGGAAGATTCGAGGCCACGCCGGAGCGCGTCGTCGATGACGGGATCGTTCGCCCGGGCCCTGGTGCCCTTGATCGGCTCGGCCCGCATGCCGCCGTCGGAGGTTATCCGCAGGAAGCGCTCCGGCGACGTGCTGGCTACCGTCAGCTCGCCGAACCGCAAGTAGCTCGCGAAAGGCGCGGGGTTGCGGTTACGCAGCGCTAGGTAAGTCTCCCACGGGTCCAGTCCCGGATCCTTGGCGCTCACGGTGGTGGTCAGGCAGACCTCGTACGTGTTGCCCTCGGCGATCTGGTGCTGGGCGTCGGTGATTTTGCCTTTGTAGTCGTCCTCGGTATCGCGGCTGGAAAAGCTCGGAACCGGCGGTGTTCCCGGCGCGGGCAGCGGCTTCCCCGAGGAGCGCCCGACGGCGTGACGCACCCGGGCGAGCCACTCGCCGTCGTCGGGGTCAAGGGTGAGGGCCCAGACGTGGCCGCTCTGGTGGTCGAGGACCACCGCGCGGCCGGCGAAGATCAGTTGGGCGTCCGGGGTGTGCGAGCGCACGTTCGACCCGCCGGTCTCGCGCTTCAGCTCGTACCCCAGGTAGCCGAGCCAGCCGAGGGTGAAGCCGCATTCGTAGCCATCGGGGCCCTTGAGCGTTCGGCGACCCCATACCGAGTCGAGCCAACGGAAGAACAGCCCCTCGGCGGCCACGGACGCCTGGCCGGCCGTAATCGTGGTGACTCCACCGGCGTGCCTAGCCCATTGTCCGTAGGTTCCCGAATCGTCGGCCATGATGCTGAAGCGGCGGCGATCCGCGCCCGGAGCGGTGCTGTTGCCGGAAGCATTGGAGGAATCCAGCCAAACTGCCCGTGGCGAATCGCCATAGAGCCCGGAAAACAAGGCCGCCGGATCCGGGAGCACACCCTCATGGCGCTCATAGTTCAAACTCAAACCGCGGCGCGCCGAGAGCTCGGGAGCCAGCACGGGGGAGAGCGAGGGGAGGTAGTTCAGCGCTTGCAGCACGTCCTCCGGGGCATTGCCGTCCGCCCGGTTCCGGACCCTGACGTCAAGGTGTTCGAGGACGTCGTCGGTCTCCAGCCACTCGTCTTCCTGGGATGCCCAGCTGTCCCAGAACTGTTCGTAGCTGCTGCCGTCCCGGGCCAATGCACGGTGTTTGCGTTCGTCGTCGGGAGCGTCTACCCAAACCACGGCGTCCAGCATGGGCCGGGCGGCGCTGGCGGCCGCCCCGACGCCCTCGACAATGACGATCTCGGCAGGCAGGGTCACGTGGCTGCGGCCGTCGTAGTGTTTCTCCCAGTCCCAGCTGACCCATTCGGCCGCATCGCCGTTGTGCAGTGGTGCCAGGACGGTGGTGACGTACCGCTCGATGCCCGCGGCGAGGCCGTTCCAGCCCGGATAAATGTCCTCAAGATGGAACAGCGACACCTTGTGATGCATGCGGAGACGGGCGGCCAGTTCGACGGCGAGGATGGTCTTTCCGGCGCCGGAGCGGCCATCGACGGCGATGATCACGGGTGCTGGGGTCATGAAATAGAGCGTACCTGCTGTGGGTCGAGGTGCTGTGCCGGATGCCCTGCGCCCTGATGCCCTGCGCCCTGATGCCCAGCGGCGAGGGCGGCCCGCGTGTGGGCGACGATCCCGGGGACGGCCGCGCGGATGAGGTTCCACGTGACGTCAAAATCGTGGTGGCCGCCATACCAAGGATCCTCGATGCCCAGATCCAGGGTGCTCCGGCCAGCAACCGCGGGGTCGAAGCTGCGCAGCATCCGGATTTTGGCGAGGGTTTGTGAGTCCGGGGCGGCCTCGTGCAGCCAGCCGTAGTGGTCCACATCGAGAGCCAGGATCAAGTCGCGTTCCCGGAACCATTCCTGCCGCCAACTCCTGGCCACGTGCTTCTCAGAGCGGATGCGGTGCGCCGAAAGGACACGGGCGGCGCGCGGATCGATGGGGTGCCCGGCCTCGTATGACGTGGTCCCCGCGGAGTCCACGACAACCGCCCCACCCAGCCCTCCGGCGTCGAACGCTTCGGTCAACATCAGCTCGGCCATGGGCGAGCGGCAGATGTTTCCCGTGCAGACGGTGATGATGCGGTATGGGCTCGACGCTGAGTACATGCAGCAAGCATGGGGGATGCCACCCCGTCTTGGCTAGTCAAAAAGTGGGGAGATTACAGAATTTGTAAAGTCGCTGGTTGGGGCGTAAAAGCGGGTGCTCAGTGGCCTCAATTTCTTACCTCTTTTGACTGTCATCGACGCCGCTGATGGCGGTTTCAGGCGGGTTTGGAACCCGAAAACCGGTAAGAAGTTGAGGCGGCCGGCCCCTAAGTGCACACCAGATCCCGACGACGGTAGCCCGCCAGCCCGGCGACGACAAGGATGGCGGCGATCGCCAGGGTCCACCAGGCTGAAGTCCAGTCCGTTCCGGCCGAGAAAACGTCGGGAACCACATGGAAAGGACTCGTATCCAGCAGCCACTCCGGGGCCTTCAATATCGGCCCCAAGAACGTGAGCAGCAGCCAGTAAACCAGGAGCAGCCAGGCCAGCGAGCGCAGTTGCGGGGCAAGCCCGATGAGGGCAAGGGCCACCCCCACCGCGAGCCATATCGCGGGAAGCTCGGCAGCGCCCTGCAGGACCACCTTGCCTACGTCGAGTGGAGAACCGGAGACGTTGGACGCGGTGGCCAAAGCAAGGGAGCAAATGCCCATCCCCACCGCCGGAGCAAGAGTGGAAAGCGCCGCCGTAGGTATGACGTGGCGCAACCGTGACAGCGGTGCGGACAATATCCACTCCGCCCTGCGCTCCTCTTCTTCCGCGTAGAAACGCAGGGCGAGCTGGATGCCCATCACCGCGCCGATGATCCCCAGGATGAGCACCAGGACCTCAACGAACGCGTACGTCAGTTGTTCTTCCGTGGCGACCCGGAAGGCGATCAATTGCCTGACGAAGGGGTTGCCGGCAAAGGCGCTGCTCAGGGTCCCCGTCACCAGGCCGAACACCGTGCCCAGAATCAGCAGGTTCACCCCCCACGTCCACAGCGGCAGGCGGTTCAGCCGCGAGGTCAGGCCCCAGATTCCCGCCCGTCCCCGAGCCGGACCGGGCGTGGTGGGGATCAGTCCGAGACCAAAATCCCGCCGCGAAGACAACCAAGCGGCAAGCATCACCAGCATTCCGCCGGCGCCTACCAAGAGCAACAACGGCCCGGCGTTGTTTTCCGACGCCGGACGGATGTGCTCTGCCCAGCCCAGCGGACTGGCCCAGAGCATCCAGTTGGAGTCTTGGAGGGTGTCACCTAGTCCCCGCACAAGGTAGCTGATGCCGAGCACCGTACCCGCAAGGGTGTTGGCTGTCCGCGCTACAGAGCCTAATTGCGCGGTCACGGCTCCGACGCCAGTGAAGGCCACTCCGGTGCCCCCCATGACGCCCCCCAGCGCATAGGCCGACATGGCCGGCGCGCCAGCCATCGTCAACACTGCCCCCACCAACAAGGCCAGCGCGGCAGAGGCCAACCACGCGAACAGGACGGCGGACATCAGCCTCGCGAGCCTGCCCACGACTCCCGAGTCCAAAAGCTCGGCTTGTCCTGAGTCTTCGCTTGCCCGGGTATGCCGGGTTACTGCGAGAATCGCCATGAGCGCGGCGAAGAACATGCCGAACATCTGGATCCGCCACGTCGTGAAGCCGATTGCGTTGCTGAGATCCGTTGCGGGGCCCAGGAGCAAAGAGAAGGCCGGGTTGGTGGAAAGGCTCGATTGGAGGACCAAGGCGTCCAACGGCGTGGGGAAGAGAGATCCGTACACCGCGTAGACAACTACCGGAATGATCCCGAAGGCCAGCAACCAAGGCAGCAACTTCCAACGGTCCAAGCGGATCGCGTGGCGCAGCAGGGGCAGGGTCCCCGTGAACGCGTGGTTCATGGGGCCTGCCTGCGGCCGCGCCTGGCGAAGAACGAAGGGTTCAGCCGTCGGTCGTCCTCGTTCCGGGAAGGTTCATGTTGCTCGCCGTAGTGCTGGAGGAACAGGTCCTCAAGGCTCGGCGGTGTGACAGTCAGCGCGGACATCCCGTGGCGGGCAAGCACGCTCATCGCGTCACCAAGGGTTTGTGCGTCCACGCTGAAATGCACGCGGTTCCCCTCGATCCGCATATCCGCGATTCCAGGCAACGCGGTCAACGCCCCGGGGCCATCATCGAGCGTCGCCGAGACGTTGGTGCGGGTCCGGCTGCGCATCTCTTCAAGGCTGTTCGTCTCCACGACCTTGCCTTTGCGGATGATACTGATGCGGTCGGCCAGGGCTTCCACCTCGGCGAGGATATGGCTGGAGAGCAGCACGGTGCGCCCCAAGGTCCGTTCCCGGAGGATTTCCTCCCGGAAGGTAGCTTCCATGAGTGGATCCAAGCCGGCAGTCGGCTCGTCCAGGATCAACAGCTCGGCGTTGGAAGACAAAGCAGCCACGATGGCCACTTTTTGCCGGTTGCCTTTCGAATACGTGTGCCCGCGCTTGGAAGGATCCAACTCAAGGGCTTCCAGGAGATCCTCGCGGCGCTTTTCGTCCAAACCGCCCCGCAGTCTGCCGAGAAGATCGATGGCCTCGCCTCCGGTCAGGCTCGGCCAGATGCTGACATCCCCGGGGACATAGGCAATGCGCTTGTGCAATGGGACCACGTCTCGCCACGGGTCAGCGCCAAGAACCTTGACAGTGCCTGAGTCGGACCTGAGGAGTCCAAGGAGAATACGGAGCGTTGTCGATTTGCCTGCGCCGTTCGGCCCCAGAAAGCCGTGGACTTCGCCTTCGCGGACCCCGAGATCCAGTCCGTCCAGGGCCCTGAACCGCCCGAACGATTTCACGAGCCCCGAAATGCTGACCGCGGCAGTCATGGAGTGAGCTTACTCCTGCGTTGAGAGCGCGGACAGGTGCAGCGGAGGTCGTCAGCTGCATCTGTCCGCGCATTCCTTCGGACGGCCCGCCGACGCCTCAACTTCCTACCGATTTTGACCGCCGTTGACGCCACCGATGGGATTTTCCGGGGGTTCGGAACCGGAAAACTGGTAGGAAGTTGAGGTGGGCTGAGTCAGGAAATCCGCAAGTGCCCCAGGACTTCCTCGGCCCCGGGGTAGGCGGCCTGGGTGCCCTTCTTGGTGGTGGCAAGCGCCGCGGCAACCGATGCGAACGCTGCGGCTTCCGCCAGGGTCTCACCTGCGGCGAGGCGGGCAGCCACGGCACCGGTGAAGGCGTCCCCTGCGCCGGTCGTATCGACCGCATTGACCTTTGTGGGCGCGATCCGGGAGATCTGTTCTCCAGGCGCTGCGATTGAATCCAGGACCACCGAGCCGTGGGAGCCGAGGGTAACCAGAACCCGCTGCAATCCCCGCTCGGCGAATTGGCTTCGGACCGACTCCCAGGCGCTTGCGTGCGCGCCTGGATGGGGCATCTCGGCGTCGCCCAGGAACATCGAGGCTTCATGGGCGTTGACCAGCAGCACATCGCTCAAAGCGGCCAGGCTTTGCGGGATCTCGGCGTACGGCGAGAGATTCAACAGAACTGCTGCCCCGGCGTCGTGCGCTGTTTTGGCGGCAGCCTCCACAGTCTCAAGGCTGACCTCCAGGCAGAGGCAGAGCACCGCGGCGTCGTCGAAGGCGTCGGCGGACACATCCGCAGGGGCAAGCGTTCCGTTGGCGCCGGCCGAAATGATGATGTTGTTCTCGCCGTTCGCGTCCACCGCGATCACCGCGACGCCAGTGGCCACATCCGCGGAACGGCGGACGCGCGACACGTCCACGCCTGCGCCTTCCGTGGAGGCGAGGAGCATGGCGCCGTTGGAGTCATTGCCGACGGCGCCGATCAGGCTCACCGTGCCGCCCAGCCTGCTCGCCGCGACGGCCTGATTGGCGCTCTTGCCGCCGGGATTGACCGCGAAACCGTTGCCATGGACGGTTTCACCCGGGAGCGGTAGCCGCTCGCAATAGATGGTCAGGTCAGCGTTCAAGGACCCGACGACGACGATCCTCGGGGTCACTTTTCCACCTCGGCTTCGAGGGGCTTGGGAATGAGTAGCGATGCCGCGAAGGCGGCAACCGTGATGGCCAGGCCGACGACGACGACCGTCAAGTAAGAGGCCTTGGCATCGCCGAGGGCCGCCGTTGCCACCAGCACGGCCGGCAGGACCAGGAAGCTCAGGCCCGCGCCGAGGTTGAAGGCGCCGGCGTTCATGCCGGGCAGGAAGCCGGGGTTACCGGCCGGGGAGAGGACAACTCCGAGTCCGTTGAGCATGATGTTGACCGTACCGGCGTACATGATGCCGAGCAAGGCCGTTCCCACGATCATGAGGGGCAGGCTGCCGAGGCCAAAGAACGCGATGATGGCCAGGGCAGCGATACTGCCAAGCATGCCGATGCGCAGGACTTTGGTGTAGCCGAGCACTGGGGCGAGTCGGCCACTGATAGGTCCGAATACCCAGCCGAGGAGGGCGTACGGAGTGAGGATCATGAGCGACATCTCGGTGGGGCCGACGCCGAAGCCGGGTGCAGCTGCCTGGACATAAGCGGGGACGATGCCGTTGATGACTGCGAAGATGCCGGTCATGGCGAGGGTGGTGGTGAGCAGTGGTGCCCAGGTGGAACGCTGGCGAAGGTGGACGGTTTCCACCATCGGCTCCTTGGAGCGCTTCTCCACCGTCCAGAAGGCGGCGAACGCGCCAACAGCAACGACGATCAGCCCGATGGCCATCACTAGCGTCCCGGAGGAGAAAGTACCGACTAGCTTGGAGCCCTCATTGAGGGCCGTCAGGAGTGCGCCCACCGCGATGACAATGAAGAACACGCCGAGCCAGTCCATGCCCGTACCAGCGGCAGGCTTGCTCTCGCCGGCAAGGATGGCGATCAAGGCCGTGGCCACGATTGCGAGGCCGACCATGAGCCAGAAGATGCTGCGGAATCCGAAGTGCTCGGCGAAGTAGCCGCCCACGAAGGAGTCGACGCCGGCAACGCCGCCGTTGACTGCCGTGATGAGGCCCATAAGGGCTCCATACTTGCGCGGGTTGTTGACCGCGGAGCGCAGCATGATGAGGCACAGCGGCACGGTGGGGCCACTGACTCCCTGGATGATGCGGCCCACGAAGAGCCACGTAACGTCGGGGGCCATGGCTGCGATGACCGAGCCAACGGCCATCATCAGCATCATGCCGAGGAGGATCTTCTTGCGCCCCACAATGTCGCTCAGGCGCGGCAGGAAGAGCGAGAACAGGGCTGCGGCGGTGAAGAACCAGGTCTGGGAGAGGCCGATGACTGCCTGGTCCGTGTGGAGCTCGTTGCCCATGGTTACCAGGGCGGGGCTGAGCATGGAAGCGTTGAGCTGGAAGGCTACGCACGCGGCCAGCAGGGCGACCACAAGGGCAGTGACGTTACCGCGGGTGGTCTTGGTTTCGTTGATCAGGGTGGTCATTTACTTGGCCTCTCCGCTTGCTGCAGCGGCTACTTCGACGGCGACGGCGGTGGTGGCGCCGCCGATGGTGGCGGGAGCGCCGGCGTGGGGCTCTCCGATGCTCGGCTCTCCGATCCGGACGATCGCGTCCGTAACGAGGTTCCAGAACTTCTCATGGTCGAGGTCGACCGCAACGGAGGTATTGCAATCAGCCGGTGCGGGGGCACGGAAATCCGCCACGGTCATGCCAAGGGTGAGCTTGCCCTGCAGTTCGATGTCCACGGGGACCTTGCGGGTGGTCATCACGGTGGGATCGATGACGTAGGCTACCGCGCACGGATCGTGGACCGGTGGATAGTCGAAACCTTGGGCGTCTTTGTAGGTCTTGGTGAAGAACTCCATCAGTTCCATGACGAACTTGGCCGGCCTGGTACCCACGGCGGCGATCTTCTCGACAACCTCCGGGGTGGCCAGGGCCTGGTGTGTGAGGTCCAGGCCGACCATGACCACGGGCCATTTTTCGTTGAACACGATGTGTGCGGCCTCGGGGTCGATGATGATGTTGAATTCTGCCACTGCGCTCCAGTTGCCCACGTGGCAGCCGCCGCCCATGAGGACAACTTCCTTGACGCGTTCTACGATGCGCGGCTCCTTGCGGGCGGCCATGGCGATGTTGGTGAGTCCCGCGGTGGGAACCAGGGTTACGGTGCCCGGCTCGTGCGCCATGATCGTCTCGATGATGAGGTCGACGGCGTGGCGGGAGTCCAGTTCGATGGTGGATTGTGGCTGCTCTGGGCCGTCCATGCCGGTTTCGCCGTGGATGTCCGGTGCGGTTTCGATGGAGCGAACCAGCGGGCGGTCACAGCCGGCGGCAAAGGGAACACCAGTGATGCCGGCGATGGTGCCTACCGAAAGGGCGTTGCGGGTGACCTTTTCGAGGGTCTGGTTGCCAACCACCGTGGTGACGGCGAGCAGTTCGATGTCCGGGTTGCCGTGGGCCAGCAGTAGGGCCACGGCGTCGTCATGCCCGGGGTCGCAGTCCAGGATGATCTTTTTGCGTTCATGGGTCATGGTGTTGGGGTCCATGTTCATCTCCACGTCATTGGGGCCTGCATAAGGCAGGGCGCTAAAGCATTCAGGGGAATTCTGGCATTGTTCCAGTGTCGCGTCAAGCGCTTAACGCAAATCGCGTCAAGCGCTTGATGCCTTGTGGGGTGGGAACGGCTGGTTCCCGGCTACGATCGATGTATGGAATCGGCGGAACGAGTGCAACGAGCCCTAGTCCGTACGCAGCGCGTGACTGCGGCGATGGTGGCCTCGCTGGCAGGGGTTTCCACGGCCACGGTGTCCCTGGTTGCCAACGGGAAAACCCAGGGCAGGGTGTCCGAAGAGAACATTTCGCGCGTCCGCCAGGCCATCGACGAGCTTGGCTACGTGGTGGACGGCATCGGCAGTTCCTTGGCCAAGGGCGTGAGCTCGATTGTGATCCTTGTGGCGCCGGACATTTCCAACCCCTTTTTCGCGAAGGTCATTGCCGGGGTCCGGGAATCGCTTGGTTCCGATTACCAACTGCTGCTCTCAGTGACCGACGCCGGTGAATTCCCGCGCGCTGACGACGTCCGGAAGCTCCTTGCCCTTCGCCCTGCGGGCCTGCTGGTAGATGCACCCAACGCGGCATTCCTGGAGGAGCTGTCCGTTGCGGGGCCGCTTGTCCTTCTCGATGCCCCGGGCCTTGAAACGTACGCCCCGTCGGTGAACCTCGATGTTGCCCATGGCGCCCGTGAGTTGGCCGCACATCTTGCTGCCTCGGGGCACCAGCGCGCGGCCTACGTGGACAGCGTGACAGGAACGGCAACGTTTGAGGTGCGCCGGGCGGCGTTTTTGGATGAGGCAAGCGCTCGCGGTATTTCCGTGGCGGACGCGCATATCACCAGTACAACCATCGACGTCGGCGCTGCCGCCGCTGCTTTTGCAGGCGCCTGGCCGGAATGGCAGCAGGCCGGGGTCACCGCCGTCGTCTGCGGAACGGACACGCACGCCTATGGTGTGCTGCAGGAAGCCCGTGTGGCTGGTGTCCGGATCCCGGAGGAACTGGCCGTTGCCGGCTTCGACGATCTGCCGTATTCGGCCACGAGCAACCCGAGCCTGACCAGCGTGCATTTGCCGGCGACGGCGCTTGGGCTCAAGGCCGGCGAACAGCTCCGCGGGCTCATGGAAGGCCGTGTGCTGGAGCTGCCGCAGTTGACACTGGAAAGCTCGCTGGTGGTGCGAGGCTCCACGGCGTAACGTGCCTTAGTGGATGACGGCGAGCAGCACGCCCACCGACATGAACAACACGCCGAAGGTGCGGTTGAGGACTTTCTGCCCATGCTCATTGTGCGTGAACCGTTGGAATGAACGGGCCGCCAAAGCGAAGAAGAACCACATGACGCAGATGTCGATGAAAACGATCGTGGTGCTGAGGATCAGGTATTGCGGAATCAGTGGCTGCTCGGGACGGATGAACTGCGGCATGAAGGCCAGGAAGAAAACGATCGCCTTGGGGTTGAGCAAGTTGACCCAAACGCCCCGCTGGAACATGGACCATGCCGGCTCGTTCCGCCGGGCCTCCACTTTTTCCTTGTCCAGGTCCGGACGATGCAGGAACTGCCGGATGCCCATGTACACCAGATAGGCCGCCCCGGTGTAGCGGATCACGTTGAAGACCACGGGCGAGCTCGAGACCAAAACCCCCACACCGAGGGCCACGATCAGGATGTGGATGATCAGTGCCGCTTGTTGCCCCAACACTCCCCAGATGGAGCGGCGGAATCCCGAGTTGAGCGAATTGCTCATAGTGGAGATGGCGCCCGCGCCGGGAGTGAAGCTGATCAGGGTGCCGGCGCCCACCAGGGCCAGCCAAAGCGAAATTTGCACCAATCCAGCTTATGCCCGCAGGACGCGGTGCCCGAACGCGTGGCTACCAGAGCGTCTCGACCAGCGGGAACCTATGGAATTCCTGATCGGCCGTGATGACCACCATGGATTCCACGATGGCTTGCGCCGCGATCAGCCTGTCGAAGGGGTCCCGATGCTCCCAATCGAGATGCCCGGCCGCGAGTGCATGCACGCTCTTGATGGACAGTTCCTCGTTGCACAATTCGGCGACGTGACGCCCATAGCCCAGAAGGAGTCCATCCAAGCCCGGGAGCTTTCCCAGCTTGTGCTTGTAGCCGAGCTCGTAAGCGCTGGCGGATGATGCCACGAGACGGTTGTCGAAGGACTGGATTGCACGTCTCGCCTTGGGTGAGAGCTTCCGGGGTTCCGTGAGGGCCCAGATCAGGGCATGCGTGTCGAGGAGGTAAGGGGTGCTTCCCACAGCGCAAGTTCCTCCTCATCCATAGGCTCCAGGAAATTGTCCGGAAGTTGTCCTTTGACGAATCCAAGGCGGCGTTTGGTGGGTCGCTCGATCTTCACGATCCGGGCAACGGGCTTGCCCGCCTTGGCGATAACCACATCTTCACCCCGTTCAACCATGTTGAGGAGTTCAGAAAGGCGGGTTTTTGCTTCCTGGACGTTGTACTGTGCCATGTTGACCAAGTGTAGTTGGTCAACCCGTCCGGTGTAAGGTTCAGAACCGCGGTGGACGTTCCTGGCCGCTCCGCTCCGACGCCTAGCCACACTTGCCGAACTTCGAATGCACCCAGTGAGTCATGGTGCTTGGGAGATCGTCTCCCGATGCATATTGGTCAAAGTAGGAGTGCGGCCCCGCGGACATGTAACCGGTTTCGTCGATCCCAAAATGGCCGATCATGTGGAGCCCACGCTCTGCGGCCACCTTTTCCAACTGCTTCGCCTCGATGAAGATTGGCTGCTCATCGTAGAAGTCGTTCTCAGCCCAAATCCCGGCGTGGGCAATCGCAAAGTACCTGGTGCCCTCGAGATCCAGATGTTCGAGGATGGCGTCCTGGAAGGGTTTCAAGGTGCCTTCAAAGGATTCAGTGACAACTCTGATGCTCTCCAGCTGAAGCTCGGCGTCGAGGCCGATCACCACGAGCCTTGGGAACAGTTTTCCTTCTTGAACAATGAGCGGACGGGCGAGGAGCTCAAGGTCAAAGCCTGCTTGAATAATCATGTTTCGAGGCTATTCGCGGCTGTGGAACAGCGACAGGGGCTACTTTGGCTATGTGGACAACTGCCCGAGTTTAGCCGCCTTCACCAGGAGATACTGCCGCTCCTGAAGGCTTCCGGTCTTCTTCGCCGCGGTAAGAAAGCACTCGCGAGCCCCCACAAGCTCTCCGGACATTTCGAGCAGGTGCCCGCGAACGGCGTCGAGCCTGTGCCAGCTTTTCAACTCCACATCAAGCCCATCCAATAGCTCAAGGGCCACTCGTGGCCCTTCCACCATTGCCACCGCCACGGCCCGGTTGAGCGAGACCACCGGACTTGGGGCCATGGCTTCGAGAACCGTATACAAGGCGAGGATCTGCGGCCAATCGGTCTGGTCCGCGGAGGCCGCCTCGGCATGGACCGCGGCGATTGCGGCCTGCAACTGGTAGGGCCCCGGACGACCAAGGCCCAGCACCGTTGACAAGAGTTCAAGACCCTCGGCGATCTGCGCCGTGTCCCACAGCCCGCGGTCCTGCTCAGCGAGCGATACGAGCATGCCGTCAGGCAGCGACCTCGCCCGGCGTCGCGCATCGGTGAGTAGCATGAGGGCAAGCAGTCCGCCCACCTCGAGCTCGCCCGGGAGCAGCCCCCGCAGGAGGCGGGTAAGTCGGATGGCCTCCGCGGTGAGGTCTTCGCGCTGCATGGATGGGCCGGAACTCGCCGCGTACCCTTCGTTGAAAATCAAGTACAGGACGTGGAGTACGACGCCGAGCCGTGCCCCGCGCTCCGCGGCTTCAGGGGGCTCGAAATGAGCCCCCGCCTTCTTGATGCCCTGCTTCGCCCTGCTGATCCTCTGGCCCATCGTGCTGTCCGGGACGAGGAACGCGCTGGCGATTTCCGCCGTCGTGAGCCCTCCAACTGCCCTCAATGTCAGTGCCAGCTGCGAGGGTGCCGAGAGAGCGGGGTGGCAGCAGAGGAAAAGGAGGGTGAGGGTATCTTCTGCAAACCCGTCCGCGTCACCAACTGACGAAGGCTCCTCGCTGGGCGGCGGTTCCAAGGCTGCGGCGCGTTCTTCGCGAGCCTGCCGGGCACTCTCGCTGCGCCAGTGGTCCACCAAGCGACGTGTGGCGACGGTGAGTAGCCACGCCCTGGGGTTGTCCGGCACGTTGGAAGTGGGCCACTGTAATGCCGCTTCCAGCAGAGCCTCCTGGACGGCGTCCTCGCATTCGGCGAATTGGCCGTGCCTGCGCACGAGCACGCCGAGGACCTGCGGCGCGAGCGTGCGCAGCAGGTCCTCAAGCACCGGTTTCCTGGATGGATCGGCCAAACGCTAGACCTCCGGCGGCTGGTCCTGGACCCGGCGGAGTTCCACGACCGGCGCGTACTTCACGATGCTGGAGCAGATTTCCACGGCCCGTTCCTCGCTGGCCACATCCACCACCCAGTAGCCGATCAGTGATTCCTTGGCCTCTGCGAAAGGCCCGTCGGTGGTGATGACCCCGTTATCCGTATTCTTGACCAGTTTGGCAGTGCTGGCATCGGCCAATCCGGCGTTGAAGACCATCTCGCCTGAATCACGGAGATCCTTGTCGATCTGGATCATGAACCCGATCATTTCCTTGATCCATTCGGGATCGGCAGTCTCCATCATGCCCTCGGCGGAACCAAACATCATGATCATGTATTTCATCTCGAACTCCTTAAGAAGGGCGCCCCGTTTGGGTGCTTTCATCCATGGGTCGGAACCGCTGGCTGGTTTTCGACATGGGGTGGTGTAATTTCCCAAGAATAGCGTCACTCCAAGCACAGTTTTGGTGCCGCCCCCGGCCGCAAAGCCCGGAAACACGCGGCAGAACGTCGTGGGCAGCGACGAAAAGATGCGCGGAGTGACGCCCGCAACCGCGCCATCGTCCCGCTACGCGCGTGCGATGACTTCCCCGTTCGGGATCAGGAAGAAGCCATCATCAGTGGAGCCCCAACGGTGCCAACCGGCAGCAATCCGGGCCAGATCGGCCTCGTTGGCCAGCCCGTATTCCAGCGCTTGCTCGGCAAATGCCGAGTGCAGGACGCGCTCGCTCCACACCCGCGACTGCCAGCGGCGCTGCTGCGCGGTGGCGTAAAGCCAGTTGCTGCTTGAGGGAGCGACGTCGGTGAAGCCCGCCTGCTGCGCCCAGGAGACGAGTCGCCGCCCGGCGTCGGGCTCTGCTCCGTTCCGTCGGGCGATCTTCTGGTAAAGCTCCATCCAATCGTCGAGCTCGCGGACCTCGGGGTACCAGCTCATGCCGTGGAAATCGGCGTCGCGCACCGCCACGATGGCGCCGGGCTTTGCGACCCGCCGCATTTCGCGCAACGCGGCCACGGGGTCGGTCAGGTGTTGCAGGACTTGGTGCGCGTGGACGAGGTCGAAGGTCTCGTCCTCGAAGTCGAGATCGTAGATATTGCCGGTCACGAATTCCACGTTTTCCACACCGCGGCCGGACGCGAGCGAGGCAGCCTGGGCCACGATCTCGGCGGAACGGTCCAGCCCGACTACCTTCGCGGGAGCCACCAGCTCCGCGAAGTCGCAGGTGATGCTCCCAGGTCCGCATCCGACGTCGAGCACTGATGTCCCGGGGGTGAGATGCGGGATGACAAACGCGGCGGAGTTCTCGGCTGTCCGGGAGGCATGGGCGCGTACTACCGACTCGTGGTGGCCGTGGGTGTAGACGTCTTCAGGCTTCATAGGGAAACGCTACCCCGATGGAGTCGAAAGCGAGCGGAACTCCCCAATTAGCTCACGATTGTTGTCGTTCCGGGCTCCAAGTGGCATCTAATGCGGGGGGGCGGTGGGGACTAGTTCTCTCCAGCGCTTGTTTTCGATCCCTGACCTGCCACAATGGACCCATGGCCGCAGCGAGGTGGGGTCAGGGGTCGCAGTTGGGGCGCGGATCGGGCCTCGGCGGGCTGCGTGACGGACCATCCCCGGACGCCTTGCGTCGCCCGTTCTTCATCGCGGCAGTGGCCGTTTTCGCCGTCGTCGTCCTGGCTGAAATCGGCCTTTCGATCCTCCTCGGCGGGACCGCCATCGAGCCCGTTTCCCCTGACCAAGCGGACAAGCTCGGCGTTCCTATCGATGTCTTCCTCAAGACCCAACGCGCGTCAGCTGCGCCGCCGGGCGCGGGAATCGGTTTCCTGGCGTTCCTGGACGGGCTGTTGCTGTTCACCGTGGTGATGCTCGGGCTCAGCCTGATCATGGACCTCAGGGTTTACGGACGGGTTCAAGGCATCGTCACCTTGATTGTCACGTTTATCTGGGTGGTGGGCGCGTTCTTCACAGCCCTCCTGGCCTTGGCAAAGCTGTTCCTGATGTTCGGCCTGTTCGTGGCCGCACCCTTCGGGACCATTGCCTACCTGGCGTTATGGGGGAGTTTTCCCACGAGCCAGGCCGCGGCCATCCTTGCCCTCCTGCTGCTGCTCAAGATCCTCTTCGCGGTGCTGCTCGTCCTGGGCCAGCCGAAATTCCTGAAGGTCACCGGGCTCGTGGTGCTGCTTCTGGTATCGGTGATCCTGCAGCTTATTCTTGGCCTCATCCACGGATTCCTCCCAGGCCCGCTCGTGTCTATCGGGGATCAGTTCTGGGCGCTCATCACGGTGGTGGTGGCCTTGGTGTGGGCGCTCATCATGCTCATCGGATCCATCCCGGCCATCATCAACGCGCTGCGGGTCAGCGGCTCGGCAGGTGACTGACATCCTGGACGCTCGCATCAGGTGAGTGAGCGTCGCGGGAAACGCGACCATAGGTGAGTGAGCGTGGCGAGAGGGTTTACTCCTGCGGCCGGTTCCGATAGGCGGCCAGGAACGTGGCGATCCTGCGCACGGCCTCCTCGATCTCCCGGACGGAGGGCAGGATGACGAAACGGAAGTGGTCCGGGGTTGGCCAGTTGAAGGCCGAGCCGTGGGAGACCAGGATCTTCTGGTCCTGCAGGAGGTCCAGGACGAATTTCTCGTCGCTCTCGATCGGGTAGATCACAGGATCCAGCCGCGGGAACAAATACATGGCCCCGGCCGCCGGAACGCAACTCACCCCCGGGATGGCGGTCAAGAGCTTCAACGCCAGATCCCGTTGTTCCCGGAGCCGCCCGCCCGGCCTGATGAGTTCTTCGATGCTCTGGTAGCCGCCCAAGCAGGTTTGGATGGCGTGCTGCGCTGGAACGTTTGAGCACAACCGGAGCGAAGCCAGGAGCTCCAACGCCTCACGGTATTCGGCGGTGGCAGCGTGCGGACCGGTCACTGCGACCCACCCCGCACGGTAGCCGGGCATCCGATAGGCCTTGGAGAGGCCGCTGAAAGTCAGGACGCAGATATCGTCTGCCACGGAAGCGGTGTGGATGTGTTGGGCGTCCTCGTAGCGGATCTTTTCGTAGATCTCGTCGGAGAACAGGACCAGATCGTGTTTGCGTGCCAGTGCCGCGAACTGCTCCAGGATGTGGCGGGGGTATACCGCGCCCGTGGGGTTGTTCGGGTTGATGATGACGATTGCCTTGGTGCGCTTGGTGATCTTGGCCTCGACATCGGACATGTCCGGCCACCAGTTTTGGCCCTCATCGCAGAGATAGTGCACCGGATTACCGCCAGTGAGCGTCACCGTGGCTGTCCATAGCGGATAGTCCGGCGCAGGGATGAGGACCTCGTCGCCGTTCTCCAAGAAGGCTTGAAGCGTCATGGAGATCAGTTCGCTGACGCCGTTACCAATGAAGATGTCCTCGACGCCGATATTCATCAGGTTCTGGGTCTGGTAGTACTGCGAAATCGCGGTCCGCGCGGTGAAGATGCCCTTGGAATCGCTGTACCCCTGGGCGCCTCGCAGGTGGTGGATCATGTCCACCACAACGGACTCCGGCGCTTCCAGTCCGAACGGCGCGGTGTCTCCAAGGTTCATCTTGAGGATGCGGTGCCCTTCGGCCTCCATGGTCTTGGCCGCCTGGAGGATGGGGCCACGGAGTTCGTAGCGGACGTTCTTTAGTTTGCTGGAGTGCTGCATCGGACGCATGGTTGATCTTTTCATGGGCGGCACTGTTTTCGGCACCGGATTACACCCGGCACCCAGACAGCACTACTGCTTGATCGCGCAGATCTGCGGCTGGACGATGCAAATGTTGATCGGATTTGGTTCGATGATGATGCCCCGGATTTCTGTGCGGACCAATACCAGGGCGTTTTGGTTCACTTTGCTTCCGACATCGGGGTTGACGCCCACCACAACGCAGCTTTGCAGGAATCCTGCGGGCGAGGCCTGGCACATGGAGCCCTGGGTGAAATCCAGCTGGATTTTCGCGGTCTGGAAGGCTGTCCGGGCATTTTCGATCCGCGAGCCCAGGACCGCAGGCACCACCGATTTCACCGGCGTCGCGATCTCCAAGTTGACCGTGGAACCGCGCCCGGCGGACTTGCCGCCGTCGGGCGTTTGCTTCACCACCGTGCCTGCTGTCTGCGCGCTCTCTGTTTCCGTGGTGCTCACCTTGAAGCCGGCGTCCTCGAGCATTTTTACCGCTTCCGCCTGCGGCCTGCTTTCGACCGAGGGAACCGTTGCGTCCTTGAGAAGGAACCAAATCACCCCACCAATCGCCGCCAACAGCACGACGCCGCCGATGATCACCCACAGCCACGGGAATCCGGGCCTCGGCTTGGGCGTTTCGACGGGCTTGGTGACGGTCAGCGTGACCACGTGGGCCTGGTCGGCATAGTCCTCAGGGGCGTCGTCGGCGGAGTACGCGATCAGTTTCACGGGATATGAGCCGGGTGCGGCACCGGTAGTGTCGAAATTGACCAGGTATTGCTCCGTGGCTCCGGCGGCGATGGTCCGCAACGGAGTGGGGATGGTGGTGTAGCTCGGCGACGGCGGCGTGCTCTCCATACCAGGAAAGGCCCCGAGCACCACGCGTTCAGGGCCGGGAGCTCCGTTGGTCACAGACGCCGTGAGGGAGCCTTTGCCGTCCTTGAGCTCCACCGTGGGAGAACTCAGCGTCATGGTGATGGTGCTCATGCGACAACCGCCTTTCGGGCAAGGGCAATGGAAAAGGTGATAGCCACGTCATCCGCCTGCTTCCAGGAGCTTCAGCGCACACGCGCCAACCACGCGGCAGGTGATTCCGAGCTGGCCTCCGGAGGTGCCGAAGGTCAGGCTGACAGTGTCGCCTGCGGAGACGTCCTGCTCTGTTCGCGTGCCTTCCACGACGAGGGTCACGGTGACTGCCTGCTGGGGAGCCAGCCGGGCACGCTTGGTGGGGTTGCCCAGATCGAACAGGCCCCCGAATTTCCTGACCTCGAAGACGCAGCTTCCCGCCACCAGCAGCTGTGTTGCGGCCGCGGAGCATTGGCCGCCCGGGGCAACAAGATCGGAGGCTTTGAGTGTCCCCCCTGCAGCAGCCTGCGAGAACCCCGCTTGCCAGCTGGCCGCCGCGTTGTTGTTCCCGCCGCCGCAACTGACGCCGAAAACCAGCACGAGCACGGCGATGACACCGCATACGACCACCGCGATGATGGGCTTCCGGTTCTCATCGTTCACGCGTCCATCACCGCGATCTCGTCCGTGACGTGGGCAGGCTTGATGCCCTTGACGATTTTGCGAATCAGCTCCACTTGCCCAGCGGCAGCCGCGGGGACCAGAACCTTGATGTGGAACTCGCCCGGGACGGATTCGACGCCGAACCCCGGGACCCCGGTGGCCAGCTGCAGGAAGCGGGTAAGGCCGTCCACGGTGCCCCGGCGCGCGGACAACGAGGCTGCGCACGCAATCAGGTCCCGTTGCCGGGCCACCGGGACTCCCGCCGCCGCGGAGTCCATGGATTCCGGGCCTGGTAGGGTCAGCCAGTCCAGGTCCACCCAGCGCGACAGGAAGGGAATGAACAACGACGGCGAGCGGCCGGGATCAGGAACGGTGTGGATGCGGTCCAAGACGTCCCGGACCGGCTGTTGCATGTCCTCCGCCACGGCGATGAGGGCCTGCAGCGGCGTGCTGGTTTCAGCCGCCACTTGGTAGATCTCGGGCAGGACCTTCAGCATTGGGGAGTTACGCAGCACGGGTTCAACCATTGCCATGCACCACTTCGATCCGGTGGTCGCCCGAGCAGAACAGCCACGTGTTCGGGAGGGTCACGACGTCGTCAACCATGCGCCGCGTGCAGCTCGCCCAAGACACTGCGTTATCCGTACTCCGGTAGATCCCCTTTGGGCCGGCTGCGAGCACAAGCTGCGTACCGTCGTCGCGCACTACGCCGGACACCGCGCGGACAGGCTCGAAACGCGTCCTGTCCCGCAAGGGCAAATTGCAGTTCACGTCGGGCACGCTCCACTGCGCGGAAGCCTGGCCGAGCCGGAGGCGCAGCACGCCGCCGCTCTGGGTGGCAGCATAGGCGGCATTGCCCATCACATGGACACCCCAGCAACTGCCACCGGTCCAGCCCGCGTTGAACTGTTCCCAGGAAGCCATGAGGGCGGGGTCGAACTGGGTGCGGGCGAGTTCGTCGATCTTCAGGCGAAGGCAGCCCGTCCCTGTACCCTCCGGCACGGAACGGCCGAGCCAGACATAGCTTGCGCCGCCGTCGTACTGAATCGTCATGCAACGGATGTCCTCGCCCGCAGATTTGATCTGATGGAAGCTGCCGGCCGCCCCGGCGTCGGGGGAAAGCCAAATGCCGGCGGAGGCTTCAGCCGCCACCACCACACCGGTGCGTCCGCGCACGTCCACGAGTGCGTCCACCGCGTAGAAGCCGCGGTCCGGCTGGCTCGCGTCCACAACGTTTTGGACCGGGATGGCGCCCTCACCCATCGGCAACTCATAGAGTCCGTGCTCGCCAGCGAGCAGAAGTACCGGGACTCCCTGCCGGTCCACCCAACACAAGTCCGCGACGACGAAGCCCAGTTCCGCGGCCCGCCGCCAGGATTCGCCGAGGTCCTCGCTGACGTAGATGCGCGAGCCCGTGGGGGTCACGGTGCTGACTGCCACCATGCCGGGATGCTGTCCGGGACCGAAACCGCTAGGGCCAAAGCCACCGGCGCCGAAGCGGCCCGGGGCCGGGGAACGGAAAGGGGCGATGGACCTCACCGCTTCGCTTGCCGTCCCCGGGCCGAATTCGGCGCAGGCCTCCCAGCCATCGCCCGCGTTGGTAGTGCGGAAGAGGGTGCTGTCCCGGGCGACGAACCAGGTGTTGTCCTGTCCCTCGGCCTGCACCAGCGCCAGGGCATCGGTGTCCGGAACCTTGTCCACTTCGAGCCGCACCCGGTCCACGTACTGGACTCCGGGTTCGGCTTCCTCCATGGCGCGGTAGAGGTTGGAGACGCGCAACGGCTTGCCGAAGCCCGAACCGTAGTTGGAAGAGCTCGAGCTGAGGGGACTGATCCCTTCTGCGAGCCGGCCCACGATCCTTGACTTCACGGCCTCGGCGTCCTCATCGGGCCGGACCACGATCCTGGCGTCTACCAGCACTTGTTTATAGAGGCCCCATCGGACCACGGGCTCTGCCCCCACGGTGGAGCGGCGGCGCAAGTACTGTTCAACCTCGAGCCGGACGCTTTCACGTGCCTGGGCATTCAGCTCGGCGGCGCGCACAGGAACCGGTGCGGCAGCGGGGGAGCCGGGATTTGCCGGACCGCTGTTGGACCCGGCGCCAGCGTCCTCGGAAGCCGGAGCACCCGGCACGAACGGCACCAGCACTACCTCCACCTCACCGGGTCTGGCGAAAGCCCAGATGTCCCGCCGCGTGAACGCACGCGCCCTGGCGACGCCACCATGACGCATGGCCAGGACCTCGTAGTCGCGCACAGTGACAGCCCTGTCCCGGGCCTGGAAATCCTGCGGTGCCCGGCGGAGCGCATTCTCCAGCGATTCGCCGTCGCGGCCTCCGGTCGCGGGTTCCTGGTTGCTGACCTTCAGCCCCGGGATCGGGGTGCGCATGACCGTCAACTGGCCGGCGCCGACGTTGCCGCGCAGGCCTCCGCCGCCGCGGTACCAAGCGCGCACCTCGGCTCCCGGACCGGGAACAACTGCTGTCCGCGCTACGGACTCTTCGTCCCACCATGCGAACATCGCGACGCCGGCACTCCGGTCGATCCGGACCGGCGCCTCATCCGGGCCGGCGTCTGCGAAGGCCTCAACTTCGCGGCAAAACCGGAAAGGCTTGCCATCTACCAGGACCGCTTCGCCGCTGCTCAGTTGGGTGCCCGCGGGGACTTCTATGGCGATGGACAGGCCCGCCCCGGAGACGATGGGTGCGTTGGGAATGACGAAGCTTTGGCCCGGGCGTCCGGTTCCGACGCCGATGGGGACGGCGTCGTACAAGGTGACATCGGCTGCCGGGACCTGCACACTGGACTGGCCCGCCGCCAGCACGGACGCCGTCGTCGTCGTGAATACCGGTTGGGGGGCGCCGGGCACGCCGGGCGGGCAGCTGACCTGGGTCCCGCGGGGGATGCGGATGTCCTGGCTGTCCGTACTGCTTCCCGCCGACGATCGGGTGAACTCGAGGACGGTTTCGGCGGTGCTGGGCGGGTACAGGCTGGTGCCGAGAAGGTTCAAGTAGACCGCATACAGCTTTTCCGGCACCCGGTTGAGCCGGTACATCAGGGTGTCCGTGAGGTAAGCGAAAGCCTCGAGGATGGTGATGCCGGGATCATGGACGGAGAGGTCCGTCCAATCCGGGGCGATCTGCTGGATGCGCTCGCGGGCACCGGCCACCAGGTCCGCGAAGCTGCGATCGTCAAGATTCGGCACGGGGATACTCATGCTGCACCTCCGGAATCGACAGGCAGGGCGATGACGAGCTGGTCCTCGAGCTGGGTGGAACGGACCCGGTATCGCAACCGGACCTCCAGCACTTCAGGGCTTTCGGGCGAGCGGGAGGAATCCAAGGACAGGACCGTGATCCGCGGCTCCCATTGCTCCACGGCCCGGGCCACATAGTGGATGGCCAAGCCTGCGGTGGTGTCATCCGCAGGCGCGAAGGCGAGCCGGAACAGATGGCAGCCGTAGGTGGGTCGGTTGACGCGCTCGCCGGGCCTGGTGCTCAGCAGCAGGAGGAGCGCCTGGCGGACCGAAGCTGCATCCGTGACGGTGGCGAGCCGTCCGTCGGGCGTCAGCCGCAGGCCGGGAAGGCCGGTGGCGGCGTCGAAATCCGGGTGGACGAAGGCCACCGACTTGTATCTGGGGATGCTCACGGCTGGCCGTCTCTCATGACCCCGCCGCCACGAATTCCTGGCCGGGCCGCCGGACCGTGTACTTCACGGCACCGGGCGGAGTGCCGTCCGTGTAGCCCTCCACAGTGTCCAGGCAGACCTTCTTGCCGCCGATCCGGACAAAACCCGAATAGCCCTTGATCACCGGCAGCGTCTTGTTGCAGGGTTTGATATTGAGGCCGACGTTGGGGCACATGCTGATATCGCGTCCTTGGGGATCGTTGTCGACCAAAACCGGCGAACCGGCAACACGGACCCACTGCTGGGAAGGCACGTTTTCCACTTTGCCGTCGTGCCCGCAGCGCAGGATGGCCTCTTTGACCAGGAATTTCAGCATCAGGCCTCCTCGAAATCGACAGTCTTGGCGCGGATCTTCATGGCCTTGCCCGGTGCCTCCAGGAGCAGGTCCGTGGCCGCTGTGATCCGCAGCTTCTCAGGCCCGAGTTCCACCGTGGAGCCGTGCCCGTCCGTGAAATTGATGGTGCGGCTGCCGCCGTCGAGCACTATCTGCTGGCCGTCAGAGTTCCGGAAGGTGAAGCGGCTGTCCCGCGGCGTGTTCACGCTGTTGTCCGGCGTCTGTTCCCGGCCATAGAGCCCGCCCAGAATGATGGCCTGCGCCGGATCCGTGGCGGGAAGGAGGACCAGCACGGTGTCCTCCGGGGCGGGCGGCACCACCAGACCCTTCCCTGCTCCCGCTCCCATTGTGAGGACGGGTGCCCAGGCCGATTCGAGCGGCGGATATGCGGGGAGCCGGACCCTTGCCCGGCTGCGTCCTTCCGGATCCTCGACGTCCAGCACGGTGCCGAGTGTGAAGACGTCGGGACGCCGGGCGGTCGGGGCTTCCGGGGGACGTGTGGTGATGGTGGTTTCGTAGCCCGTGCCGTCCAGCTTGTGAGCGGCGGTGGCAATCGCGTAGGTGCCTTCGAGCGACGTCGCGAGTCCGCGCACGCGAACCCGGCGCCCTGCGCGGAGGCGGGGATCGCCGTCGGCCACGAAGACTGCGGTGACTTGCCCCGCCATCCGAACGTCCAGTTCCGCCTGGGCCAGGCCATGGGCCAGGGTTTCGGAGGCGAAGGACTCGTTGTCGCGCAGGAGGTCGCCGCCAGCGCCAACACTGGCCAGCGCAGGGTCTGCGGAGACGTTGGCTTTCGCGTCGCTGGTTCCCGCGGAGGCCTGCTGCGCCGAGGCGTCGTCGGACCGCCAGCCCGTGGTTTTGGCACCGAGATACGCCGGCTCCTGGCTCAACTCCACCTCTGCCGAATGCAGGCTGCTGCCCAATTCCAGCTCAATCGGTTCGCCTTCGCCGGACAAGTCCGTCAGCCTCAGCGCATCGCCATCCACCACCGGATACGCACCCACCCGGGCGCTCTGTTCCACCAAGAGGCTCAAGTCCGAGCGGGCACATTGGTACACCTCACCAAGCCGCGTTGCGCCGCCCACCACTTGCAGGCCCGTGCCCTCCGTGAGCGTGCGGGCCAGCCCGGCGAGATCGACGTCGCTGTGCAGCCGGGTGAACTGGCGTTTCCTCAACCGGTGCAGGGCATCGTAGGCGCGGACCCGGACTTCCTGCGAAAGATCCGCCCCGTAGCTGTGCTCCACCACCGTCACTTCGCCCACGAAAAGCGGAGTGCGTTGGCCCCCCAATTCCACGCGCAGCGCGTCCCCAGGTGCGGGGTCCACCCCGCCGCGCATCGTCGCCGAGCGTCCCGGGCCTGGGCGCCAGCTGATGAGGCACTGAGCCGGCCTGGCGAGCGAGCTGAGGACCTGCACGGAGACGATCGCCGCCGTTTCGGCCGCGGAGAGGCGGCGCCGCCCGAGGGTGACGATGAGTTCCGGGAGGCCCTGGAGCTGCCTCATCGGGCTGATCCAGTCATGGGGTGCATCATGGTGCCTCGCCAACCGGGGGAACGGCGAGCGGGCCGTTGAAGTGCGCGGGATCGTCGATGTTGTTGTACTCCAGGAGCAACTTCCACAGCAGCGGCGTGCCAAAGGCGGCCAGGCTGAGGCGCCCCAACTCACCCGGCGGAACCCCCGGAAGGAGTTCGCCGCCGTCGGGCGCTGTTGCGTCCCTGTCCGTGCTGCCGTCGCCGCCCACCGCGAGCGTATCCACGGGCGGCGCCGTCAGATCCACCGCCGGCAGCCGCTGGGCGAGCTCGTAGTTCTCGCCTCCTTCTTCGTCAGCGCTTTGCCCGACCCGTACGAACACCATGCGCATCCACGAACGCAGCGGGGAGCCATCCGGGGAAAAACGGTCGAAGCGCTCCGCCACCTCGGTCACGATCCCGGGCACGTTCCATGCGCGCCCCCACACGAACCGGACCGACGGCGGCCGGCGTTGCCTCTCCACCTCGGCCGAGTTCTCCGCGAGCGCCCAGATGGGCCGCGTCATCTGGCGAACGTCCTGGACATGGAGCGACGCCGGCGCGAGGTCGACGTCGAACAGGAGATCCAGGCGAAGCTCGGTGTGTCCGCCTCCCGTGAAGAGCAAGGGATCGTCCGCCAGGCCCGTTCCCGTCAGCTTGCCGCCCGCCGAACGCCGCGGCTCCACACCGGCCGTCCGTGACATCACGACCGTCTCTGGATTGAGCAGGCAGCCAAGGTGCTCCCCGGTGTCCTCGATCAGGAAAGCGACGCGTTCCATGTCAGACCGCCAGCTGTTCGTCGCTGAGCCGGGCGGCGCGGGCCATCGCTGCTGTTGCTGTTTCCGCCGTGGGCTGGGGTGCGGGGCGCGGCGCCAATTCCGGCCAGTTTGCGGTTATTGGTGCGGCGGGGGTGCGGTCCGGCGTCGTGCTCGGGTGGCCCTGGTGCTCTGCGTTCTTCAAGCCGACGACGGCGGGAGCCGCTTCCGGTGTCCGGTGCAGTGGTGTTGCGGGCGGCTGGGCCGTGACTGCGTTTCGCGGGCTGGTTTCGATGGCCGTGTGTGGGGGTTCTTGATGTTGTTTTGCTTGACCGGGGGCAGTCGCGGTTGTCGCGTTGGCTGGAAGTGTCCCGCGGAGTCTCAGCACGGGGCGTGGTTGCGCGGCATCCAGGGATGCGGCTTCCGAGGAGGGGATGGCCAGGGCTTCGACCGAATCCTTACCCGGGGGCGTTCGCTTGGACGGGGAGGATGCTGCCGGCCGTTCAGGGGCGAAGACAGGCGGCGAACCAGCGGCGTGAGCGCTCTGGAAGTGTTTGCCCAACGTCAGCCGGGGGAGGAAAGCCGGCCTTGGCACGGCGGTTGGGGCTTCGGTGGTGTTCGGCGCGTCAGCGGGAGAGGGAGCGCCAAGCACCGGGCCGTCGTCGGAGACTGGTTTTTCGAGGATTGGATTTTCCGGGGTGAACCGCTGGGGTGCGGGCTCAGGGACAGGGTTCCGGATCGAGGATGGACTCCCGCTTTCTCTGACGATACCCGGGAGGTATTCGTCTTGATGTGAGCGAGCGTTGGGGCTAGAGGGGGGTGTATGTGAGCGAGCGTTGGGGCTAGAGGGGGGTATATCTGCAGGAGGGTTGGGAGGGGGCGGGACGAGGCCGGCGTCGTGCAACAACCGGACCCAATGCTCCGGCGCGCCGGACGTGTCCAGTCTCCGTACCGGAGTCGGGACCTCGGTTCCAACCCCGCGCTGCATTCCAACAACTCCAGCAGGCACAACTCCGGTCTTACCGCCGCGCGCGGTTCCAGGGTACGGTGGCGGTTCCAGCCTTTCCGCGAGTTCCCGGAGCCGCCGCGCCACGGAACGACGCCACGGGTTCCGGGGCCACCTCCCATCAAGCCACGGGAGCGCGGGCATCGTCGAGCTCCAAGCGGTCGTACGCGATGCTGAGGGATTCGATGGCCAGGTCCTTGCCGAGGGCATCCAACGGGGCTCCGAACCAGTCGCACGGCCAGGCGCCCAGCAAGTTCCAGCGGCGGACCTCCATCGAGCCTGCGTCGTTGAGCATGGCGATGGAGACGTTGCGCCGCTCCACATGCCCGTCGACGGCCTTGAACAGCCATTGGAGCATTTCGGTGGAGTCGGTGAGTCCGTAGCGGAGGGTCACCGGGGTGTACTCGACTTGGCCGGGGATCACGCGGACGGTGCTGTTCTCGCCACCGGAGCGGTACAAGATGCGGTCGATTTTCAGCCCGAGCCCTTCAACTTTGGTGAAGTGTCCTTGGACCACGCCTTGGATGACGAGTTTGAAGTTGTAGGCGCGGTACGGGTCCACCACGTTCCCGGGTTGGGCAGCAGGTGCCGGGGTGCTTGGCTGCGTGCTCATTTCAGGCTCCTGCGCTCTCTGTCTCGCTGGTGTTGTCGGCCGATTGCATGAGCTTGAAGATCACGAATTCGGCAGGTTTGACGGGTGCGATGCCGATCAGGGTGACAACCTGCCCGGCATCGCGGACTTCCGGCGGGTTGGTTTCTTCATCGCATTTCACAAAGAAGGCCTGTTGGGGAGTAGTGCCCAACAGCGCCCCGTCCCGCCACACATTGGTCAGGAATGCGCCGATGTCGCGGCGGATGGACTTCCACAACGTGTGGTCGTTGGGTTCAAAGACCACCCAGCGCGTACCGTCGGCCACGGATTCCTTGATCATGTTGGTCAGCCTGCGGACGTTGACGTACCGGTATTCGCTGGCCTCGGGTGCCTTGGTCCGGGCGCCCCAGATGCGGATTCCCTCGCCTGGGAAATAGCGGATGCAGTTCACCCCGGCCGGGTTCAGTACTTCCTGTTCGCCGCGGCTGACCCGCCGGACCAGGTCCAGCGCCCCTTGGATGGGTTCGTTGGCGGGAGCCTTGTGGACGCCGCGGGTCGCGTCGACGCGTGCCCAGACCCCGGCAACATGGCCCGACGGCGGTTGGGTCACCTTCTTGCCGGATACCGGATCGATCATGACAATCCAGGGGAAGTACAGGGCTGTGTAGCCGCCGGGGGATTGGGGCGCGCCGATCGCGTCTTCGCCGGTTGCCCGCTCGGCGTTCGGCTTGTCGGTGCCGGTCTTGGGGTCGTCAGACTTGTCCGGGTCGCCTTCGTCGTCCGTTTTCGCGCCGGCGGACTTCGGCGCGTCCGGCACACCGGAAGTCGCCGCCCGGGTGAGGGCTCCGACGTCGTCCACTTTCTCCGGAGTGTCCATGATCGCCATGCGATCCTGCCGCAAGGGATGCTCCACGTGCGCCTGCAGCGCCGCGTACGCTTCGGCGTCGGCGTATCCGGGGGCGGCCACCATGGAGATGTCGTCGATCGCTTCGAACAGGGTCACTCCGCCGGGCTTTGCTGCGGTGCCGGTGAGGCTGCCGCCGGTACCGATGTTGACCACGTAGCAGCGGCTGCCGCCGTTGGCGAAGAATCCGAAGACCGCGTTGGACAGGGGTGTCCCCTGCGTGGACTTGCCGACGTATTGGTCCACGAACTGGGTCCAGTTATCCAGAACCCTTGCTTCGTCCGGATACGCCAAAGGGTCCGGGGAAACTCCTACAAAACCGGCAATGCTGGTGCTGACCTGACCGATCGAGCGTGCACCGCTGGGCACTTCCTGTACATACACTCCCGGCGCCTGGTAATTCGCCATGGTGTGCTCCCTTTCACTCCCACCGGATGATGACCGGCAGGCTGCTCGTGTCTGCTGAGACTTCACGTTCAGTGCCGCGGACTGCCACGACAAAGTGCTGGAGTTCGTCCGCCGAGGCCAGGACCTCGAAATGGCCGGTGGGATCGCTCACGACGGCGGCGGCGGACGAATGCGGGCGGATATAGGCATCTGGGATGCCTTTGTTGTGGACGTCCACCAGCCGGCCGTGGATCCGGCGGGCCACTGAGGTGGAGGCGATGAGGGGTTCAGTGACAGGCGGGCCGAGAGGCTCGTCGAGACGTATCCCCACGGGGATGCGGACCAGGAAACCGAGGCCTTGGCGGATACCTGCATCGTATTCGTCGGGCTGGAATTCGCCGCTGGAGACCACCGAGTACTGGGTGTTTTGCTCGATGGCAACCAGGAGCTTCTCCATGTTGTCCAGTTGCGTGGGACCGTGGCATTCCACGGCTACTTTGAGTTCGAGGTCCAGTAGGGGGCCGTCCCGCCGGGAGCGGCCCACCCTGTTCATGGCGACGGCGTGGACAGTGACAGGTGCGTCGGTGGATTGGCCGGTAGGTGGTTCGGAGCCGTCATCGAAGCGGACACGCTCGGGCGAAATGGCGTCGGAAAGTACCCCGAGGAGCTCGGTCAACGATGATCGCACAACACCCACGGTGACACCCCAGTCCACGAAAGTGGCCAGCACAGCCGATGTGCACTACGTTACTCCCGCAGTGGCCTGCGAGTCACTGGGACCTCAGGAATAACTCCATTCGATGGTTCACCGCGCGGGGTGACGTCACTGCGGGCAGTTACGGTTGCCTCAATGACTCCCTGCATGAAGGTCACGACCGTTCGGAGTTCTTCCGGCGAAAGTGTGCCAATTACCGGGGCGATGGCGCCCGCCAGGGGAGAAAACAGTTCGCTGCCAGTGGCGCGCGCGGAATCGGTCATCTCCAGATGAACCTGGCGGCGGTCCTTCTCGCTGCGGCGACGCGCCAGATGACCTGCCCGGTCCAGCCGATCCACCAGTGCGGTTGTTGCCGGCGAGCTCAGGTTGAGCGCTGCTCCGAGCGCGCCAGGAGTCATGGTCTTGCCCTCGCGGGCGGCGGTGACCATGGCCGCCAAGGCATTCAGATCGGTGCGATGGAGGTGGTGTTGGCTGCTGACCGCCTCCACGTAGCGCTCAGTTTCGACCGTGAACTGTTGCAGGAGCCCGAGGAGTGCCGCTGCGGACGGAACGTGCTGATTGTCATCCATGAGGCCTCCTTCAGCCTCAAATTATCCCACCGGGTTATCGTTGACCAATTATCTCCATGATAGATATATTTCATCATGGAAATAATTGGCAGGGGCGTGGGGTCTGTGGGCAAAAGGCTAGGAACCGGTAACCGCGGCAGTTCGCGGTGGTGGGTGGCGGTTGCTGCGCTTTCGCTGATCGCGTGGATGGTGGTCGGCGGAATCGGCGGGCCTACCTTCGGGAAGCTCAGCGAGGTGTCCAGCAATGACCAAGCTTCCTTCCTTCCGGCCAGCGCTGAATCCACCGAAGCCCGGGAATGGCAAAACAAGTTCACGTCCGCCAGCAGCGTTCCAGCGGTGGTGCTGGTCGAGTCGCCGGAGAAGCTCTCGCCCGCCCAACTGGTTGGGCTGGGGTCCCTTGGCAACCAGCTGGCTGCCGTCGAAGGGGTCAGCCATTCGGCGTCGATGGTCGGGCCGATTCCCTCCGCGGACGGCAAGGCCGCGCAATTCCTTGTCCCAATGAAGCAAGGGAACGGGGTCAAGGAAAGCATCCAATCGCTTCGTGCGAAGGCGACCGGCTATGTAGCCGATGCCGGGCTTCCCCCCGGAACCGCCACATACGTGACTGGGCCGGCGGGCTTCCTCGCTGATTTGGTCAATGCCTTCGGCGGTATCGACGGGATCCTCCTTTTCGCTGCCTTGGGTGCCGTCCTGGTGATCCTGCTGGCCGTCTACCGATCCGTGGTGCTGCCCTTTGTGGTGCTCCTTACGTCAGTCTTCGCACTTTGCGGCTCCATTTTGGTGATCTTTGCCTTGGCGAAGGCGGGCGCAGTCCAATTGACGGGGCAGAGCCAGGGCATCCTGTCCATCCTGGTGGTCGGCTCTGCCACCGACTATGCCCTCCTCTTTGTGGCCCGCTACCGCGAAGCTTTGGGCCATGTGTCGAACAAATGGTCAGCGCTCCTGCGTGCCTACAAGGGCAGCTTTGAGGCCATCCTGGCATCCGGGACTACGGTCGCCTTGGCATTGCTTTGCCTGCTTTTCTCCGAATTGAATTCAAACCGCGGACTCGGACCTATCGGCGCAATCGGGATCGGTTTTTCGATGTTGGCCAGCCTGACGCTTCTTCCTGCGGCCCTTGGCTTGCTTGGCAGGACCGCATTTTGGCCACGCACCCCGAAGAAGAGCCCGGCCGCCAGGCGCGGTGCGGCTAGCGCCGCCGGGGCTCCTGGCATCGCCGGCCCGGTCAAGGCTGATTCGGCCAATGCCGACATTCCCCGGATCTGGAGGCTCTTGGCCGGCATGATAGCCAAACGGCCCAGAGCTGTGTGGCTGGGCGCCGCTGCCGTCTTGGTGGTCTGCGCCTCCGGGCTGTTGCAGCTCCAAGCCAGCGGGGTTCCGCAGTCCGCCCTCATCCTGAGCAAATCGGAGGCAGTGGACGGTCAAGCGGCGTTGGGCCGGCACTATCCCGCCGGTGCAGGAAGCCCCGTGGTCATTGTTGCCGACGAGATCGCTGCAACCGCGGTACTTGCGGAAGTCAAAGCGCAGGGCGGCATCTCAGATGCGGCCATGGTTGTCGCTCAAACCGGCTCCGGCGGAAGTCCGCTGGCCGAACCCCGGACGAACGCCGCACCTTTGGTGCGGGACGGGCGGGTGCTGATCAATGCCACCCTGTCGGCCGAGGCAGATTCGGCGAAGGCTGAACAGACCGTCGCCACGCTCCGGCAGAAGCTGCATGACAAGGCGCCCGGGACGTTGGTGGGAGGAACTACGGCCACCGCTGCGGACACCAACGCCAGCGCGCAGGCCGATCTCCGGCGAATCATCCCGATCGTCCTGGCCGTGATCCTCTTGGTGCTCATGGCGTTGCTGCGGGCCGTTCTGGCGCCACTGCTGCTGATAGGTACGGTCGTGCTGTCCTACGCGGCAGCGTTGGGTGTCTCCGCTTGGGTATTCAACCATGTGTTTGGATTTCGCGGAGCAGATGCCTCGGTTCCCCTTTTCGGTTTTGTGTTCCTCGTAGCCCTCGGCGTCGACTACAACATCTTCCTCATGACCCGCGTCCGGGAAGAGTCGCCGGGGGCGGGAACCCGGGCCGGTATCTTGAAAGGGCTCGGTGCCACCGGCGGGGTGATTACCTCTGCCGGGGTCGTCCTTGCCGCAACCTTTGCCGCCCTCGGCGTCATACCGATCCTCTTCCTCGCACAAATCTCCTTCATTGTGGCGTTCGGCGTCTTGCTCGACACCACTATCGTGAGATCGCTCCTGGTGCCTGCGCTTTCCTATGACATCGGTAGGCGGATTTGGTGGCCGGGGCGTTTGGGCCGGGCTCGCGCGATGAACGGGACTCAGCGGGTAACCGCAACTTCCTGATCCCGCCACCAAGCCACTGTTGCCGCCATCGCGTCCGCAATCGGCGTCGGCTCGAGTCCGAGCTTGGCCTGGCTCGCGGTGGAGTCCATGACGAACGGCCGCTCGAACTGGTACAACATTTCGGCCAGCTCCCGCATGTCCGTGGAAAACAAGCCAAGGGTCCGGAGCAGCCAACCGGGAACCACGCTTACCTTCGGTTCCGGAACGCCGGCCGAGCGTGCGAAGTTTCCCGCGATTTCCCGCATTGTCATGGCGGGGCCTGTCGGGGCGTGCAGCACCGAATTCCAGAGTTCGGGCTCTTGGGCGGCGGCGATCATGGCCGAGGCAAGGTCCGGAACGTAGGTAAAGGCGTGGGGCTGATCGGCGCTTCCGAGGACCTGGACCGTCTTGCCTTTGAGGACCAGTGGGACCATGCGCTCACCGGCATGTGCCATGCGGGCCCGCGGCCCGAAGAAATCGCCTGCCACTACGCTGACCGTGTTGGCCGGGTGGGCTTGCCGGGCCTTCAGCAGGGCGGTGCGGATCCCTCGCTTACCACCAGCCGCCTCACGCGCGCTGTTTTCAGTGATGGTCTTGTCCGGTTCGCTGTACGAGTAGAGACTTTCCGGGAAGACGACGACGGCGCCTGCCGCCGCTGCGGCGTCCATCACCACTTTCTCCGCTCCAGGAAGTTCGGCTGCCCAGGCTTTGGCCCGGTAGGCAGAGCCGTGGATGCAGTGAAAGACGACCGTGGCGCCGTCGAACGCTTCCGCCAACTTGGCCGCGTCCGAGACGTCCACGCGGAGCTTTTCGATCAGCGGGTGGTCCGGGCCGCTGCCGGAGCGCGTCAGGACGCGAACCTGCTCTCCGTGCTCTGCGAGCTGCTCGGCAATGGTCCATCCGACGGGGCCTGCTCCAGTGACGACGTACATGGTGGTGCTCACTTTCTGATGGAAATGGATTGGAGAGCAGTGCTCTCTGAATTCAGAATGAGCCCTTCCTGGTTGCATGTCAAGAGCACTGCTCACATTTGTTGTCAGTGCTCTCATTTGTGGCATGCTGGATGCATGAACCCCGTTCCCGCCGCAGCAGCCAAGCAATCGACGCCCCGCGCGCGCGCCCGGGCCCGGACCGTGGCGGACATCATCCGGCTGGGCCGCCAGCACCTTGCTCTGCATGGGGCCGCGGGTCTGTCCCTGAGGGCTGTGGCACGGGATCTCGGCGTGGTGTCCTCCGCCGTGTACCGGTATGTCGAGAGCCGCGACGAGCTGCTGACTCTTCTCCTGATTGACGCCTACGGCGAGCTGGGCGACGAAGTGGATGCCGCCGTCGACTCCCTCCCCGACGACCACTATCGCGAAAGGTTCCTGGCCCTCGGGCGGGCCGTTCGCCAGTGGGCGCTGCGCGAACCCGCCAGTTATGCCCTTCTGTTCGGCAGCCCGGTGCCCGGATACCAGGCGCCGGCCGAGCGCACCACCGAACCGGGAACGCGCGTGATTTACCGGATGGTGGGGATCTTCGACGCCGCCCACCGCGCAGGTGCGCTGGCCGCAGATGTGGCGCCCGCCGTCGTCGTTCCTCCTGCTCTTGCCGCAAACCTCGCGGCCATCCGGGCCGAACTGGGCCTTGCCGTTCCTGAGCCGGCGTTGGCCCGGGGCGTGCTGGTGTGGACCTCGGTCTTCGGCGCGGTCAGCTTCGAGGTGTTCGGCCAATACGGGGCGGATACCTTCGCGGCCCGGGACGAACTGTTTGATCACCAACTGGAGGTCCTGCTGGGGATCGTGGGGTTGTAGACGCCGACGGTAGAGTATCTAAATGGCTCGCGGACTTGCTGACATCGGCGCGGAGGGCGTTTTGCTCGCCGGGGCGGGCCGCGCCATCCTGATGCAGATCGCCGATCCGGCGGTCGGTCACGGCGTCGCTGAGCACAGCAATTTCGCACAACGGCCGCTGGACCGGCTCCGCGCCACCATGACGTACGTCTATGCCGTGGTCTATGGCACCGAGGAGCAATTGGCCGCGGTGCGCCGGGCTGTGAACCGTGCGCACGCACCCGTTCGGCGGGCGGCGGACGATTCCACCAAGGGGTACAACGCCTTCGACGCGCAATCCCAATTGTGGGTGGTGGCGACCCTCTACGACACCGCCGTCACCGTGTACGAAAAAGTCCACGGAACGCTCGACGACGACACCGCCGATCGTATCTATCGCGAGTACGCGCAGATTGGGACAGCCCTCCAGCTTCCCCCCGAACTCTGGCCCGAGGACCGTTCGGCCTTCGCCAGGTACTGGCAAGAATCGTTGGGGAACCTGGAACTGGACGCGGCGGCTTTGAGGGTTGCCCGCGAACTCCTGTATCCCGCGAGTGGGCCGCTCTTGTTGCGCCTGACCATGCCATTGGCCCGTTTGCTTACGGCGGGCCTGCTGCCCGAGCAGCTTCGGGAGGGTTTCGGGCTGCCTTGGAATGCGTGGTATCGGCGCAGTTTTGATGGCACCATGCGCCTCTTGGCCGTGGCCTATCCCAAGCTGCCGGAGAAGGTCAGGCATTGGCCGAAGAACTACTATCTTGGCCAACTCGGCCCGGCCGGGAATCGGACGGACCAAGCGCGGACGGGCCAGCAGCGCGCCGATGCGTGAACTCACCGCGGTAGAGGAACTTATTGATGGGAGTGCAAGCCGCTTCCTGGGCCGCGCCCCTGCCCGGGGCCTTCGGACCAAGCTCACTGAGTTCACCGTGTTCGGCCTCAAACAGGCATGGGCATGCATCTTTGGCGCTTCGCTTCTCGCCGTCATCTTCGGGGCGCACCTCTGGTACCCGGCCGACGCCGGCCTGGCCCGGAACGATTTCCTGACGATCGCCGCCGTCGTCATCCAGATACTCATGGTCGCCACGAGGCTTGAGACTCTCCGCGAGCTGAGAGTGATCGTGCTCTTCCACCTGGTGGGGACGGTCATGGAGCTGTTCAAGACCGATGTCGGCTCGTGGTCCTATGAAGTCGATGGGGTCCTCCGGGTCGGCGCTGTCCCGCTCTTCAGTGGCTTCATGTACGCTGCGGTCGGCTCGTACATGGTGCGGGTCTACCGGGTTTTTGACCTGCGCTTCTCCCGATACCCGAGGCGTTGGATCACAGCGATCCTGGCCGCCGCCATCTACGTGAACTTCTTTTCGCACCACTACGTCGTTGATGCCCGCTGGGTCCTGCTGGCCGCCGTCGTCGTGACCTATGGACGGTGCGTCATGCACTTCCGGGTGTTTCGGCGCCGGTTCCGGATGCCCCTGGCCCTGGCATTCCTGCTGGTGGCGCTCTTCATCTGGATTGCCGAAAATATCGCAACGTGGTCGCATGCCTGGCTGTATCCCAGCCAGTTGGATGGCTGGCACTTGGTGTCCCCGGACAAGCTTGTCTCATGGTTCCTCCTGATGATCATCTCCGTGGTGCTGGTGGCATGGGTCTACAAGCCGACGCCGCCTGAGGTGGACGGGTCTGCCTCCGCCTGACGGAACCCCCGCCGTCGACATCGCCGGAACGCTGCGGAGTCGCCGGAGCGCTCACGCGAACCGGCACTGTTCCCGCGAGTTCGACGTCGGCCCTCACCCCAAGCCCCCGACGTCGGGTGTTCTCCCACGGCGAAATGGGCCCAAGATCACTGTGTTTCCGGGGTTCTTCGGCCCCGCGAATGCTGAGTTGAGCGTAGTTGACTCAACTTTGGATTGACTTTGAGTGCGGCCTGAGTACAGTTGAGTGCAGAACGCTCAACTAGCCGAACGTTGAGTGCTCCCCGGCTCCAAATCCTTCACGGTTGAGGAAGCGGGTGAAATCTCGATCGTCGGCCATTGAAAGGAACCAACATATGTCACGCGCTGTAGGTATCGACCTCGGAACCACTAACTCCGTCGTTTCTGTTCTCGAAGGTGGCGAGCCCACCGTCATTGCCAACGCCGAGGGTGGCCGCACCACGCCGTCGGTCGTTGCATTCTCCAAGTCCGGTGAAGTCCTGGTTGGCGAAATCGCCAAGCGCCAGGCCGTCAACAACATCGACCGGACCATCGCCTCCGTCAAGCGCCATATGGGCACCGACTGGAGCGTTGCTATTGACGACAAGAAGTACACGCCGCAGGAAATCTCCGCGCGTATCCTCATGAAGTTGAAGAACGACGCTGAGTCCTACCTGGGCGAAAAGGTCACCGACGCTGTCATCACCGTCCCGGCCTACTTCAACGACGCCGAGCGCCAGGCCACCAAGGAAGCCGGCGAAATTGCTGGCCTCAACGTCCTGCGCATCGTCAACGAGCCCACCGCGGCTGCACTCGCCTACGGCCTGGACAAGGGCAAGGAAGACGAGCTCATCCTGGTCTTCGACCTCGGCGGCGGAACGTTCGACGTCTCCCTGCTGGAAGTCGGCAAGGACGAAGACGGCTTCTCCACGATCCAGGTCCGCGCCACTGCCGGCGACAACCGCCTTGGCGGCGACGACTGGGACCAGCGCGTTGTTGACTACCTGCTGAACCAGCTCAAGGTCAAGGGCATCGACCTCTCCAAGGACAAGATCGCCCTGCAGCGTCTGCGCGAGGCTTCGGAGCAGGCCAAGAAGGAACTCTCTTCCTCCACCAGCACCAACGTTTCCCTCCAGTACCTCTCCGTCACCCCCGACGGCCCGGTCCACCTGGACGAGCAGCTGACCCGCGCCAAGTTCCAGGACCTCACCAAGGACCTGCTGGAGCGCACCAAAAAGCCGTTCCACGACGTCATCGCCGAGACCGGCATCAAGCTCTCCGAGATCGACCACATCGTGCTGGTGGGCGGCTCCACCCGCATGCCCGCCGTCTACGACCTCGTCAAGGAACTCGCCGGCGGCAAGGAGCCCAACAAGGGCGTTAACCCGGACGAAGTTGTTGCCGTTGGTGCAGCACTGCAGGCCGGCGTGCTGAAGGGCGAGCGCAAGGACGTCCTGCTGATCGACGTCACCCCGCTGTCCCTGGGCATCGAAACCAAGGGTGGCGTCATGACGCACCTGATCGAGCGCAACACGGCCATCCCAACCAAGCGTTCCGAGACCTTCACCACCGCTGACGACAACCAGCCGTCCGTGGCCATCCAGGTCTTCCAGGGCGAGCGTGAATTCACCCGCGACAACAAGCCGCTGGGCACGTTCGAACTGACCGGCATCGCCCCCGCACCGCGCGGCGTTCCCCAGGTCGAGGTCACTTTCGACATCGACGCCAACGGCATCGTCCACGTCTCCGCCAAGGACAAGGGCACCGGCAAGGAGCAGTCGATGACCATCACCGGCGGCACCGCGCTTTCCAAGGAAGACATCGACCGCATGGTCCGTGAAGCCGAGGAGCACGCAGCCGAGGACAAGGCACGCCGTGAGGCTACCGACACCCGCAACACTGCCGAGCAGCTCGCCTACTCCGTGGATAAGCTCATCGCCGAAAACGACGACAAGCTGCCCGAAGAGGTCAAGACCGAGGTCAAGGCCGACGTCGACGCCCTCAAGAAGGCCCTCGAAGGCACCGACGACACCGCAGTGAAGACCGCTTTCGAGAAGCTGCAGCACTCGCAGTCGAAGCTCGGCGAAGCGATCTACTCGCACGCCGGTTCCCCGGATGGTGCAAGCAGCGCCGCCGGTGCTGAGGGCGCTCACGCCGGTGCCAAGGCTGCCGATGAGGACATCGTCGACGCCGAGATCATCGACGAAGACGAAAAGAAGAAGTAACCATGCCCCACCACGGCAACGAAGCAGAGCACTCACCTTCCAACAACGAGGGCAACGAGCAGCACAAGCCGGTCATCCGCGACAACCGCAAGGTTGACCCGGAGACCGGGGCCGCCCGCCATCCTCAGGGATCGGCAGCTGATTCCAACGCCGCTGCCGCCGAGGGCGACGCCCTGTCCCAGGCTGAGGAAATCCTCAACGGCATCGAGGTTCCGGCTGAAGAGTCGGTAGCCCCCGGTGCCGCGGCAGAAGCAGAGGCCGCGGAACTCCGCAACGACCTCCTGCGCCTGCAGGCTGAGTACGTCAACTACCGCAAGCGCGTGGAACGCGACCGCGCCGTCGCAGGGGAAATGGCCGTCATCGGCGTCCTGAACTCCCTGCTGCCGGTGCTCGACGACGTCGACGCTGCCCGCCAGCACGGTGACCTCGTGGACGGCCCGTTCGCCGCGATCGCCGCCAAGCTGGAGACCGCGCTGAAAACGTACGGCCTCGAGCGCATCGCGGAAACTGGTGTCGATTTCGACCCCACGATCCACGAAGCCCTCATCCAGCAGCCGGGCGAGGACATCGAAGTCGACACAGTCAGCCAAGTGCTGCGCTCCGGCTACCGCTCCGGCGACCGAGTGCTGCGTGCTGCTCAGGTAATTGTGGCTGTGCCTGCTTAGGGTTCCGCCCTAGTTGTACTCACCGCGCCTTCGCGGATGAGGGCCCCGCCCCTTCGCCGGGTGGCCTAGGATCTGCGATCCTTGGCCACCCGGCTTCGGCAGGCAGGCCCGATGCCACTCCCGGGCCCCCTCATCCGCTACGGCTCAGCGGTAATCTCGCCGTAACGCTTTTGTTGATTTGAAAGGAAATGCCCTTGGCCAGCCAGGACTGGGTTGAGAAGGATTTTTACGCCATCCTTGGTGTCGCCAAGGACGCCTCTGACGCTGACATTAAGAAGGCGTACCGCAAGCTTGCGCGGAAGTATCATCCGGATACCAATTCCGGGGATGCTGCTGCCGAGAAGAAGTTCAAGGACATCTCGGAGGCCTATTCGGTGCTCTCGGATGCCGAGGAGCGTCAGCAGTACGATGCCATCCGTGCCATGGGCGGGGCACGATTCGCTCCGGGGGCAGCAGGACGCGGAGGGCCGGCCAACGGTGGGTTCGAGGACCTGTTCGGCGGACTTTTCGGCGGCGGCGCACGTCAGCCTGCCGGTGCCGGCGGTATCCCTCCCGAGTTCGCCGACCTGTTTGGCGGCGGTTTCGGTGGTGGACAGACCGGTTTCCAGCGCGCCCCGCAAAAAGGCAGCGACCGCACGGCATCCACCTCCATTTCCTTCGCCGGCTCCATCCACGGCACCACGGTGAGCCTGCGCGAAAGTAACGGCAACGTCATCGACGTCAAGATTCCCGCGGGCATCAGGGACGGCCAGAAAGTCCGCCAGCGCGGCAAGGGCAATCCGGGTGCGGCAGGCAATGGGGACCTCATCATCACGGTGAACGTCAAGCCCCACGATTTCTTCATCCGCGATGCTGACAACATCCGCATCCACGTGCCGGTGACCTTCGGCGAAGCCGCCTTGGGTGCCAACATCCACGTGCCAACGCTCGACGGTGACAGTGTCACCGTCCGCGTCCCGGCCGGCACGCCTTCCGGGCGCACCCTCCGGGTCAAGGGCCGCGGCGTCAAGACGACGAAGGGCACCGGCGACCTGCTCGTGACCATCGACGTCGCCGTCCCGCAGAACCTCAACAAAGAGGCCGAGGAAGCCGTCAAGGCATTCGCAGCGGCCACCGCCGACGCCGATCCGCGCCACGACCTGGCCGCCAAGGCCCGCTTGTAGCGGCAGTGACACACAGGAGGGACGTAGTCATGGGCATCGACATCAACCAGCCGATCTTCGTCATCTCCGTCGCGGCCGAACTGGCTGACATGCACCCGCAAACCCTGCGCCAGTACGACCGCCTCGGCATCGTGTCACCGAGCCGTGCACCGGGCAAGTCCCGGCGCTACTCCCAGCGGGATATCGACCGCTTGCGTGAAGTCCAGCGGCTCTCCCACGAAGGTGTCTCGCTCGAGGGCATCAAGCGCATCCTCGATCTCGAAAACCAAGTGGCCGCGCTGCAGTACCGCGTAGCCGAGCTGAGCGAGGAATTGCAACGCCGGCGGGGCCCGATGGAGGCCCGTATTTTCGCGGCAGGAGCAGCGGGCGACGTCGTCAGCCTGGCCCGCGGGCAGCGCCCCCGGGCGCGGTCCCAGGCAGTTGTGGTGTGGCGACCGCGTCCGGGGGAGTAACCCTTTAGGCCTGCGACAGGGACGCCAGCAGCACAGGGCTGCTTTGACCGGCCCAAGTACCCCTCAGGGCAGCAGAATCTTCCGAACCCTGTGTCCCCGGATCCAGGACACGGTTCACCAGCAGTGTGAGCTCACCGGCGTCGATGCTTGTGATGGTGTCCTGGCTGATCGGGGCTGCCGGGCTCAGCGCGGGGACTGCGCTACCGGGTGTTCCACTTTGCTGGGTCGCAGGGTTGCTCTGTGGATGATAGCCATGCGGTCCAGCCTATGTCGCCAGTGCGGGCGCGGAGACTGATCTCGGAGTCCAGCGCAGGTGCGTGTTGTCGGCGTCGGAATCAGGCTCTTTCAAGAGCGAAAGCCTAGGCCTCACGGCATCCGTGCCGGAGCTCGGCGGTTTGCGTCGGCCCGCGCGGAACTGCGGCACCCATTGCGCTCCGGGGCCCTGGTATTCCTGCTCGGCCGCGGCGTGGAGCGTCCACTGGGGGTCGAACAGATGAGTGCGGCCAAGTGCCACGAGGTCTGCCCGTCCCGCAAGGAGGATGGAATTGACATCGTCGTAGCTGGAGATGGCGCCGACGGCGATAACGGCCGCTCCCGCCGGTGCGGCGACTTCCTGCCGGATGCGGTCGGCGAAAGGGGTCTGGTAGCTGCGGCCGAAAGCCGGTTGTTCTTCCTTGGCGACCTGGCCGGTTGAGACGTCGATGCCCGCTGCGCCGTGGGCCACGAATGCCCGCGCGATGTCGAGCGAGTCATCCGAGGTGTTGCCGCCTTCGATCCAGTCGGTGGCCGAAATGCGCACCGTCACGGGCTTGCTGACAGGCCAAGCCTCGCGGACGGCGTCGAACACTTCCAAGGGGAACCGCAGGCGGTTCTCCAAGCTGCCACCATATTCGTCCGTGCGGCGGTTGGACACCGGCGAAAGGAATGAGGAAAGCAGGTAGCCGTGCGCGGCATGGAGCTCCAGAAGGTCGAAACCTGCTTCATCCGCCCGACGGGCAGCATCCACGAAATGGGCTTTGATGGTTTCCATGCCTGCGCGGTCGAGTTCAACAGGCGTCTGGTTGCCGGGACCGTAAGGCAGCGCCGACGGTCCGACGACGTCCCAGTTGCCGGATTCGAGCGGCTCGTCGATGCCTTCCCACATCAGCCGCGTGGAGCCTTTGCGGCCGGAGTGCCCAAGTTGCGCACCGATCTTCGCCGTTGAGTTGGCATGGACGAAGTCCACGATTTCCTTCCAGCTGTCGCGTTGGCCGTCCGTGTACAGGCCGGTGCAGCCGGGGGTGATTCGCCCGGTCTCGGAAACACACACCATTTCGGTCATAACCAGTCCGGCGCCGCCAAGTGCCTTCGACCCTAGGTGGACTTTGTGGAAGTCGCCCGGGACGCCATCCACCGCGGAGTACATGTCCATGGGGGAGACCACAATGCGGTTCTTCAGCTCCAGTCCGCCGATCCGGAACGGCTGGAACATGGCCGGGGCAGTTTCTGCCAGTCCTTGGGATTGGGCGAAGTTGCGGTCCACGGCGTCGGCGAATTCCGGGTCGCGCAGGCGCAGGTTCTCCTGGGTGATGCGGCGGCTGCGCGTGAGGAGGTTGAAGGCGAACTGGGTCGGGTCCTGCTCCTTGTATTGGGCGATCCGCTCGAACCATTCCAGTGAAGCCTGGGCAGCGCGCTGGGTGGAGGCCACCACCGGACGACGCTCGGTTTCGTAGGCGGACAACGCGGATTCCACATCCGGGTGCTCGTGCAGGCACGCGGCCAGGGCGAGGGAGTCCTCCATGGCCAGTTTGGTTCCGGAGCCGATGGAGAAGTGTGCGGTGTGTGCCGCATCGCCGAGCAACACCACGTTGCCGTGGCGCCAGCTTTGATTGCGCACGGTGGTGAAGTTGAGCCATTTGGAGTTGTTGGACAGGACCTCGTAGCCATCGAGTTCCTCGGCGAAGATGGAACGGATCTTGCTGATCGCCTTCTCGTCGGACACGCCTGGCGGGAAGACGTCGGCCGCGGTCTCGTCGAAACCGGCAGCGCGCCACACGTCCTCGTGCATTTCGACAATGAATGTGGATCCTTCGTCCGAGTAAGGGTAGCCATGGATCTGCATGACTCCCCATTGGGTCTCCTTGACGAAGAACTTGAACGCCTCGAAAACCTGGTCTGTGCCCAGCCACATGAACTTGTTGGGCCGCAGGTCCAGGCTTGGAATGAAGGAGTCCGCGTATTTGGCGCGGATCTGGGAGTTGATGCCGTCCGCGGCGAGGACCAGGTCATAGCCGGCCTCAAGCTCCTCAACGGGCGGCGCGACGGTCTGGAAACGCAGGTCGACGCCGAGCTCCGCGCACCGGCGCTGAAGCAGTTCCAGCAGTTCCTTGCGACTCATGGCCGCGAAGCCCTGGCCTCCCACAGTCACCGTTTCCCCGCCGAAGTGGATGTCGATGTCGGACCAGCGGGCGAAGCGCCGGCTCATGTACTCGGCCACGACCGCGTCGGCGTTGCCAATGCCGCCGAGCGTCTCATCGGAAAATACGACGCCGAAACCGAAAGTGTCGCTGGCGGCGTTGCGTTCCCAGAGGGTGATGTGATGCGACGGGTCGAGTTGCTTCATCAATGCTGCGAAGTACAGGCCGCCGGGACCGCCTCCTACGATTGCGATTTTCATGCTTTTGCTCCTTCTCAGGCCTGGCCCAGGCCTGCGCCGGCAAGCTGTTCGGGGTCGTTGTTGATGCGGTCACGCAGCTTGAAATGCTGCAGCTTGCCGCTTGGATTGCGGGGAAGTTCGTCAACGAACCGGATGTCCCGCGGGTACTTGTACGGGGCGATCGTCCGTTTGACGAAGTCCTGGATTTCTTTGCGCTTGGCGTCATCGCCCCTGACGCCTTCGCGCAGGACGATAAAGGCGCAGACCACGCTGCCGCGTGCCTCGTCGGGCCGGCCGATAACGGCGTTCTCCACTACATCCGGGTGCAGGTCGATGGCGGTTTCCACCTCTGGGGCACCGATGTTGTAGCCGGAGGAGACGATCATGTTGTCCGATCGGGCCTGATAGGTGAAGTACCCGTCCTCGTCTTTCGTGAAGGTGTCGCCGGTGACGTTCCAGCCGTTGACCACATAGTTCGATTGCCGTGGGTCGTCCAAGTAGCGGCATCCGGTGGGGCCGATGACGGCGAGCCGGCCAACGGCCCCGGGTCCTAGTTCCAGGCCTTCGTCGTCGAGGATGGCTGCCCTGAACCCGGGAACGGCCCGGCCGGTGGTGCCGGGCCGGATATCGTCCCCGGACGCGGAAATGAACACGTGCAACAGCTCGGTGGCCCCGATGCCGTTGACGAGCCGGAGGCCTGTGGCCTCCCGGACGGCCTCCCATGTTTCCTTGGGCAAGTGTTCGCCCGCCGAGACCGCCACCCGGAGCCCGCGGAGCAACGATCCGCGGCCCTCCTTGAGGATGGCCCGGTAAGCGGTGGGTGCGGTGAACAGGATGGTGGCCCCGGCAGCGGCAGCACTCTCGGCAAGTTCCACCGGGGTGGCCCGTTCGGTCAACAGCGAGGCCGCGCCGAAGCGCAGGGGGAAGACCACCAGCCCGCCGAGGCCGAACGTGAAGGCGAGGGGCGGTGAACCGGCAAACACGTCGTCGGCGGTTGGCTGCAGGATGTGGCGGGCGAACGTGTCGGCGTTCGCGAGGATGTCACGGTGGAAATGCATGGTGATCTTGGGCGTTCCCGTTGTGCCCGACGTCGGGCCGAGCAGCGCGACGTCGTCGGCCGAGGTGGGCACGGCCGTGAACTCGCCGCTCTTGGCGGCGGCGCGGGACGTGAGGTCGCCGGCGTCGTCGGATCCGTAGGAGAGGACAGCGGTGTCCTCTCCTGCCGCCGCGAGCAGTTCGTCCATGAACCGGTGGTCCGAGATGGCCACGGTAGGACGTGTGAGGCTAATGAGCGTGCCGACCTCGCTGGAACGCAGCATCGGCATGGTGGTGACAACGACGGCCCCGGCTTTGAGCACGCCAAGCCAGGCCGCGACAATCCAGGGATTGTTCGGCCCGCGCAGCATGACGCGGTTTCCGGGCACCACGCCGAAGTCCTCGGCGAGGACCTGCGCGACTTGGTTAGCGCGTTGCTGCAGTTCACCGTAAGTCCAGACCGCGCCGTCGGGGGTTCGCAGGGCGGTCCGCTCTGAACCGTGGTTTGCGACGGCGTCGTCAATGAGTACCGCTGCTGCGTTGAGCGTCGCCGGGTACTGGAGTTCCGGCAGGGTGAATTCTAGGGTCGGCCACGTGCCGGCCGGCGGCAGATGGTCGCGGGTGAAGGTGTCCACGTGGGCTGATCTCAACATTGTCATGGCCACTCCTTTCAGTAATGCGGCGGATAAGTCAAAAGGGTTCAGGAGCCGGCGCGGATCATGCCTTCTTGGGCCACCGTCGCCAGCAGGCGCCCTTGCCTGTCGAAGAAGCGGCCCGTGGCCAGCCCCCTGTTGCTTTGCCCGGATACGGCCTCCTGGGCGTACAAGACCCAGTCGTCGGCGCGGCCGTCCCGGTGGAACCACATGGAGTGGTCCAGGCTGGCGGTGGCGAGTCCGGGGCTGGACCAGTGGAGCCCGTTCACCCTGAGCAGCGGCTCAAGGATGGTGTAGTCGCAGACATAGGCCAGTGCCGCCCGGTGCAGATCGGCGGTGGCCTGTTCGTCACCGGCGTCGGGCAGTTGCTCGAAGGCTTTCACCCAGATGGCCTGATGCGGTACGGAATCCCCTTCCACCTGCAGATATACCGGCCCGGGAATGTGTCGCATATCGAAGCTGCGCTTCGAGGACCAGTACTCGGCAGCGGGTCCTTCGACCCCCTGCAGCACCTCGGCGGCGCTGCGGAGGGATTCGGGTTCGACGGCGGATGGCGCCTCGGGCTGGAAGTCCGGGCCGTCTTCGGGTACCTGGAAAGAACCCATCGCCGCGTACACGGTCTTGCCGTTCTGGTGTCCACGGACGCTGCGGGTCGAATACCCACGACCGTCGCGGAGGCGTTCAACCTCGTAGCGGACCGTGGCCCCTATCTCCACGGGGCGCATGAAGTAGCTGTGCATGGAATGCAGCGCGCGGTCGGCGTCGACCGAGCGCATCATCGCTGCCGCGGCCTGGGCAACCATGTCTCCCCCGTAGGCTTTGGGCCATGGAACGTACTGCGAGGTGGCTTCGTAGGCTTCGTCGTGGATCTGGGCCGGGACCGCCGTCAGCTCGATGGCTTTGAGGAACGTCTCCGAGGTCAGGATTCCGGTGGATATGTCCATCAGGCCCTGCGGAAGCCGGCGAGGGTCTCGTCGGCAACGTCCTCGAGGTTGACCACCAGGTTCTCCGGGGTGCGCGCGGTCAGCCACACGAGTTCTTCGGTGACGGACATGTTCGCCTCGACGTGCGGCATGAACGGCGGGACGAATACCCAGTCGCCCGTCTTCATGTCCAAGAACTCGGAGTAGTTCTCGCCGAAGTAGATGCGGCCGTGGCCGCGGAGCACGTAGCCGCCGGTTTCCGCCTCGCCGTGGTGGTGCGGCAGGGAGCGGTAGCCGGGAACGTTGGAGACCTGGCCGAACCAGATCTTGGTGGCTGGCGTGTGCTGGATGCTGACGCCGGAGATGCGGACACAGTCGCCGGACTGGGCCGTGTTGGTGTCCTCTTCGCCGGCGCGGGTGACGACGGGAATCACTTTGCCGTCCGGCTGGGCGTAGATGGAGTTGTCGCCTTCGGTACGGTACTCGGTAGCGGTTTCGCTCATGATGCTCACTCCTTTGAAGTGCTTGTGGATGTCCTGGTTGTCTTGGATGAGGCGGCGGCGTGGATCCGGATGGTGTTTTCCAAACGGCCAATGCCAAAGATCTCGGTGGTGAGGACATCGCCGTCGTTCAGGAACCGTGGGGGAGTCATGCCCATGCCCACTCCGCCCGGGGTCCCGGTGAGGACGAGGTCTCCTGGACGCAGGACTGTGAACTGGGAAATGTAGGAGAGCAGGCGCGCGGGGCCGAACACCAGGGTGCCCGTGTTCCCGGACTGCACTAGCTCGCCGTTGACATAGCCGCGGACCTCGAAATCGGCGTCGATCCCGTCCGCGGTCACCATGACCGGCCCCACGGGGGTGGTTCCGTCGAACGCCTTGCCCTGGAACCACTGCAGCGTGCGGTTCTGCCAGTCGCGCATGGAAATGTCGTTGGCCACCGTGTATCCCGCGATGGCCTTCCGCGCTTCGTCTTCATCTGCGCGGAACAGCTCGGAGCCGACGACGACGGCCAGCTCGGCTTCCCAGTCGACCTTCGCGCTGCCGTGGACATGGATGGTGTCGGCCGGGCCAGTGAGGGTGTCCGCATACTTCGCGAAAAGCGTGGGGTATTGAGGCAACGCGCGGCCCATCTCCTGGATGTGGTCTCCGTAGTTCAGCCCGCAGCAGATGACCTTTCCGGCCCGCGGAAGCAGAGGTGCCAGTTCGCCAACAGGTGCAGAAACGACCTCTCCGGAGGTTGCAACGAGACCAGCTTCCACGAGCGCGCGCCAGTCCCGGATTGCAAGGAGGGCTCCGACGTCGTTGGCCGGCAGCGGAACGTAACTGTTCCCGCCCGTGGCGAGCGCCGCCGTCGTGCCCCCGTCCGCCGTCCGCAAAGTGGCCAGTTTCATACGTGATGTCCCTTCGTCTCCCAGCAATCCCTACATTTTCCCGATGTGTCGACTTTTTTACGATCGTCACATATGCTCAACGTAGCACGGCGGGGATGATCTGCACAGGGGTTTTTTCGAACATGTCGCAGCCGCCATCAAGAGGAGGAACAACATGAGCCACAAGACCGTCAATCCCGGGTCGCTCCCGAAGCCGTCAGGCTTTGCGCACGGAATGCTCGCCGGAAACACTTTGTTCCTGGGTGGGCAGACGGCCCTGGACAAGGAAATGAACATCGTTCCCGGCGGGATCGTAGAACAGTTCACGCAGGCTTTTTCCAACGTGCTGACCACCCTGCGCCAGGCCGGCGGATTACCCGAGGACCTGGTCAGTGTGACCATCTACCTCACCGACGTGGACGACTACATGGCCAACGGCCGCGAGATCGGACGAATCTGGCGCGAAATGGCCGGATCCGAGTATCCCGCCATGGCCGGAATCGGCGTCACGCGGCTTTGGCAGAAGGAAGCCCTCATCGAGATCCAAGGCATCGCCGTCATTCCGGAGCGCTAGCCAAGAGGCGCAACATCCAAGAAAGTTTCGAGCAAAGGAGACAACGATGTCACAAAGCTTCGACCTGATTAAGAACCGTGAGCGCGGACTGAAACGCGAACTCACCAGTCCCCAGTTGACCATGATCGCGCTGGGCGGCGCGATCGGCACCGGGCTTTTCCTCGGAAGCAAGTTCGCAATATCCTTCGCAGGGCCCAGCGTCTTGCTGAGCTATGCAATCGGTGGCCTGATCGCCGTAATGCTGATGGGCGCGCTGGCTGAGATGACCGTGGCGCATTCGACGACGGGATCCTTCGGGGCTTTCGCCGAGCACTACATTTCGCCCCTCGCGGGATTCCTGGTGAAGTACCTCTACTGGTCCTGCGTCGTACTGGCCGTGGGCACTGAGGTCCTTGCGATCGGGGACTACATGAAGCTGTGGTTCCCCGGAATTCCTCCGCTGGTTTGGATCCTGTTGTTTGCCGGGGTTCTCATTGCCGTCAACATGTTCAACGTCAAGGCCTTCGGAACCCTGGAGTACTGGTTCTCCAGCATCAAGGTGTTCGCCATCATGGGATTCATCCTGCTTGCCGCCATTCTGGTTTTTGGAAAGCAAGAGGCCGGCTACGGCCTCCACAACTACACCGCCGAGGGCGGGTTCTTCCCCCACGGGGTGTCCGGCATGTGGGTGGCCGTGATCGTCGCGATCTTCAGCTACCTCTCGGTGGAGATGATCGCGATTGCTGCGGGTGAAGCGAAGGATCCGGGAACGGCGGTCAAGAAGGCATTCAAGGTCACGGTATTCCGTCTCTTTCTCTTCTACATCCTGACCCTGGCGCTGATCCTGGCCATTGCGCCCGTCAGCCAGATCCTCGCCGGAAACAGCCCCTTCGTCACCGTCATGCAGGTCATCGGCATCCCGTTCGCAGACTCTGTCATCAACGTCGTGGTGATTGTGGCTGCTCTATCAGCGATGAATTCGCAGCTCTACATCTCCACCCGCATGATGTTCAGCCTGTCCCGGGCAGGGCAGGCGCCCGCCGTGTTCGGGCGGCTTCACAAGAACGGATCCCCGGTCAACGCACTGATCCTCTGCACAGGTGGAATCGCGGTCGCGGCCTGCGTCTACGCCATGAACCCGGAGTCGGGCTTCACCTTCATGATGGCGTTGTCGATGTTCGGGGCCATGGCCACGTGGCTCATGATCTTCGTAACCCACTTGGCATTCCGACGCTCTGCGAAGCGTGACGGGACAGCCCTGTCATACAAGCTTCGGCTCTACCCGGCGGCGTCCTGGGCTGGAGTCATCCTCATGGTCGCCGTGATGGTCACGACGCTCTTCGTCGAGGCCTTCCAGATGACATTGATCTTCGGGGTCCCGTTCGCCATGTGCATCGTCGTCCTCTACTTCGTTCTGAAGAGGGGCCGCCAAGAGGCCCCTTCGGGCACTGCGGAGTCCGACGTCGCCGGTTCTGCAACCGGTGACAAAGGCACCTCCGCCGGGTCCGCCGTCGTCGGGTCCGGCTCCGACGCCGAGCGGAACCTGAATGGGGCAGCGCACTCCTAGGCAGGGGCGCGCCCTCCTTGGGCGTGGGGAGGACCGGCCGCATTGCGGCCCGGTCCTCCCGTGTCCTTGGACTCGCGCGCCAGGCGCTAAGGCGCCACCAGGTCGATGCTGCCGTGGATGAGTGCGTGTGCGTGTGCTGCCGCGAGGGGCGCGGCAAGGCGATGAACCGCCTGGAACGTCTCGCGAACCGCTGGCCCCCGCCAGTCCTTCGGGAGGTATTCCATCGGCAGGTTCGGGTCCCGGTACGGGAAGCGGCGCCACAGGGTCAGCATGGGAATGTAGTAGCGGAAAGCATCCCGGCGCAGTTGGGCCGTCGAGTTGGCCAGGGCGGCCTCGGGATCATCTCCTACCAGTGCGGCCCAAAGATCTCCGGCCCCTTCGTAGAGATCCAAGAACTCGGCGAATTGCTCGTCGATAGCCTTCAGATCCCACCATTCGGCCACCTTCGGCCGCATGGGGCCCTCAAAAAGGTAGTCGCCGCGGAAGAAGTCCACAAACTGGATGAGACCGCGCGAGGCAAGCCGCTCGCGCGCTTGGTCGAGGACTTGGGCCGGCGCTATCCAGACCCCTGATGCCACGGATCCAAAACCGAGCCCGGACAGCTCGGAACGCAGTTGGTGCCGGCGGTTCCGCATGGACTCGGGGACGGAGAACACCGCGAGGACCCAGGACTCCAGCTGGGCGGAGCGATCGGCGGCGAAGATTCTCCGGTCGCCCTCGCGGAAAACATCCAGAACAGTGTCGGACAGTTCGTATTTGGCGACGCCGTCCTGGCGGACACTTTTGAGGACACCCTTGGCTTTGAGCCGCGAGACTGAGGAACGGACTCCCGGCGCGTCGTAGCCGAGGTCGCCCAGCATGGAAATCAGTACGGAAACAGGGAGGGCATCGCCCGAACTGCGGCCGTAGAGCCCGTAGATGGTGACGATCAGCTGCTGGTGGCGCACCGGGGGAGTGGGCATGTCCATCACGTTTCAGAGCCCCGATCCCATTCCACAGTTCCGTCGATGCTTGCGTGCATCACTGGCGGCGCTTCGGTGCCCTCCACGGTTCCCCTTTCAGGGACGTTGTAGTGCTCTGGCCGCGTTCAATTGTATACATCAAGTGACGGCCGTTCGGAACTTGATATAGATGGCCGGCGCCCGGCCGATTGAAGGGTCAGATACCGCTCGCGCTGGAAGGAGTCGTGTTCATCGTCGATGCCATTCGACAGCGGAGCGACGTCTCTAACTGGGGCCTGCTGCGCCTATGTACAGATTTCCGAGTGACTGCCAAAATGAGGCCATCATTCCCAAACGGTACGGTGCGGAGGATGTCATGAGGGAAGACCCAGGAACCCGTCAGCAGCTTTCTGAACTTATCGAACAGCGCCGATCGAGTATCAAGTCCTTTCTCCGACGCGCCCGGCCCCGTAGGAACAGACTGACCAACATGAGTGTTGTCGGCAGTTCAGTGGCGGCAGCCCTTACGGTTGGACCCGCGGTAGGCGGTACGAAGTTCACGGAGGGAGTCCAGGCGTTGCTTTCCTTGCAGGATGATTCGTATGTGTGGCGCGTCCTATGCCTGGCAGCAGTACTCTTTTCTCTAACAGCAGCAATGGCGACGAGTCTGGCGAACTCACACGAGGTAGCTGCACGGGTCAGCGCTGCGGAGGCTTGCAGTGCAGAATTGGCAGGGCTGGAAGCAGCCCTTTCCTTTGGGCATATCCGTCTTGAAGATGCCGTCCAGCTTTACCAGCAATATGTTGCCAGGGTGCCATTCGTGGATGAAGCTACCTCGGATTCATCTACTCGCGCCACCTAAGCAACCTACTCCGCGAACAGCCCCGCCAGGTCTTCCGCCGGCCAAGGCATCGCCTTCCATGACATCCGCGAACAGCTGTGACTTCTTGGCCTTGAGCGCCATGACCTTTTCCTCGACGGTGTCCTTTGCCACCAGGCGGTAGACCAGCACGTTCCTGGCCTGCCAGATCCTGTGGGCGCGGTCCACGGCTTGCGCCTCCGAAGCCGGGTTCCACAATGGATCCAGCCGGGCCTGTGAGTCTCGAGTGCAGTGACCCCCAAGGGGTTTCGCGGGCTCTCCGTTCAGGGATCCTCCCGATGCGATGAGTTCCTCGGCGGTGCTCACGGAGTCGTCCACCTCGAATGCCACCCGGAGTCTGGCGCTGGGCCCGCCGCGGGCCTCGACCCTGTCGATCATCTCCACCTGTGCGGGGTTGGCGATTTCTAGAGTGGCCCGGTCGGCGTCCAGGGTAAGTAACGCGGTTGGTAGCCTGTGTGGTTTCGGCTCAGAGGCCGCCCTTGTCCTGCTCGTATTGGCATAGGTAGCCAAGCAAGGGGTTGTATCCGTACCACATCATTGCGTGCCGGGTCTGGGATCCGTAGATACCATCGACCAGGATTTTTGTTGAGTGAGTGCTGTTCCATCGGGTCTGGACATTCCGGACCGCCTGCTGGGTCGCCGGTCCATAGGAGCCGTCGATCGCGATGTTCTGGCCGTTGCAGGCCCGCAAGGAACTCTGCAGGGCCTTCACCGCTGAACTGTTGCTGCGGAGCGCCAACCAACAATTGATCTGGCCGGAGTAGACCGGCATCCACACTTTGTAGTTCCTGCCGGCCACGTCGCTGAACATGGGGATCTGGCTTTGGCTCGTGCATTGCGGGGTCGATGCGGTCGCCGGGGCCGTGCCCATAGTGGCCAGTCCCATTGACAAGGCCAACACGGCCAGAACAGATGAGAGCAGCTTTTTCGTTGTCAGGCCCCTTTGGTGCCCAATCTTCTTCTGGGACAGCATTTGGCTTCCTTCCCGAAAAACGGTGCGGACTAGGCCGCTTATGTGTTCATGGCGGGGATGCCGCCATGAACTTTGTGTAGACAGCAAAAGGAACGTGACGCGGGCAGCTGGCCTGAGGATTCCCGGACGGCGCATACCTATGTGGACTCAGGCGTCGCGTCCAGCCAGACGCCGGTTAAGCCTGTCCACTTCATCTAGGACTTCGGTCGCTGCCCATGCACGATTCCGTTGCGACTGGGTGATCTGCGTCAGAATCCCGGCGTTGGTCAGCCTGTCCAGGACCCTGTAGATGGATCGCTCTTCTATGCCTGCGATGTATGCGGCGCTGTGTGCTTCGAACACCGGCCGCTCCAAGAGCCAAGGAATGATCTTCTCGTCTGCGGAGCCCTTTCGGGGCCGGGCCGCCTCCGTCCATGCAGCCGGAAGGGCATCGAGCGACGCCACTGACTCGCGGGCCGCTTTCGCCGCGCGGAGTGAGGATTTGGCCAGATACAGCACGAACGGATCTGCGTCGCCATTGCGGTAATTGTTGAGCAAGGAAAAGTAAGTCTCCACGTCTGCAACCATGGCCGAAGCGATCGGTATTACGGTGTTTTTGGTCAGCCCCCGCCGACGGGAGATTGCTCCGATCAGGGCCCGGCCAATACGGCCATTGCCATCGGTGAACGGGTGGATGGATTCGAAATGGGCGTGTGCAATAGCCGCTTGGGCCATCACCGGGAGGTCTCGCCGGGCGCAGAATCCCACGAGATCGTCCATGAATCCGGGGACGAGCTCTGCAGGCGGCGGCACATGGATGGCCCCTCGGGGTGAGTAATCGCTTCCGCCGATCCAGTTCTGGACGTCCCGGAACGAACCGGCGTGCCTGCCGTCCATGGGGTCGTCTTTCATGAGCGTCTTATGTGCGGCCAGTAGGCCCTCCAGCCTGACCTCGCCTGTGGTGCCGGCGTCGTTGATCATGCTCTGGACGGCTTCGGCGGCAGCCACCATCGAATTAGCCTGATCCGTTGCCTTCAGCCCGATCATGGCGCGGGCGTAGTCATTTCGGTTGGCGTCGACGTGCTCGATCTTGGATGAAGAAACCGCCTCGCTGCGAAGGAGAAATCCGCTGACGGCCGTCATGCGGGTACCGGCAGTTACATCCAAAGATGCGATCGCAACTGCAGCCTCTTCGAGTGCCACGATGGTTTCACGTCCTGGCTCGAACCAGAGATCCGCTATGAGTGGCGGCAGCGACACCTCTACCTCGGTGAACTCCCGATCCTCGCGGGGCGGTCGTCCGGATGACTTCCATGGCACAGTCTTGCTTCCGTGCGCGGGCCAAGCAGCCATGTAGTCTCCTGAAACGGTGAGTTAGTCGCTCGTTATTCACATTTTATGCCAAAAAAGTGAGTAATGGAGATCCTGGTGGTCATTTCTCAGGGGGAAAGCCCTACTCCGCGAACAGCCCCGCGAGGTCCTCTGCCGTCAAAGCGCCGCCGGCAAGGGCATCGCCTTCCATGACATCCGCGAACAGCTGTGACTTCTTGGCCTTGAGGGCCATGACCTTTTCCTCGATGGTGTCCTTTGCCACCAGGCGGTAGACCATCACGTTCCTGGCCTGCCCGATCCTGTGGGTGCGGTCCACGGCTTGTGCCTCAGAGGCCGGGTTCCACCACGGATCCAGCAGGAACACGTAGTCGGCCTCTGTCAGGTTCAGTCCGAACCCTCCGGCCTTCAAGGAAATGAGGAACACGGGCGCCGTGCCGTTCTTGAATTCGCTGACGACGTCGGCCCGGTTCCGGGTGCTGCCGTCGAGATAGCAGAACTCCGTACCCTCTCCCTCAAGACGCTGGCGGACCTTGCCCAAAAATCCCGTGAACTGGCTGAATATGAGCGCCCTGTGCCCTTCGGCGACGATGTCCTCGAGCTGCTCGAAGAGCACATCCAGCTTGGACGAGCGCACTGCGGACAGGGACTCATCCACCAGGGAAACGTCCAGGCTCAACTGCCGGAGCAGCGTGAGCGACTGGAAAATGGTGAAGCGGTTCTTGTTGACGTCGTCAATGAGCCCAAGGATCTTCTGCCGCTCACGCTGCAAGTGGGTCTGGTACACCTTTTGGTGCCGCGGGTTGAGAACCACTTCCAGGACTTGCTCCTGCTTGGGCGGCAGGTCCTTTATGACCTGCTCTTTGGTGCGGCGCATCATGAGCGGACGGACCCGACGGCGGAGCTTGGCGAGCTGGGCTTTGTCGCCGTTCTTTTCGACCGGCTTCTGGTAGTACTCCGCGAAGCGGCGCGGGCTGGAGAACAGCCCCGGTGCCACGATGGAAGTGAGCGCCCAGAATTCCATGAGGTTGTTCTCGAGCGGTGTTCCCGTGATGGCCAGCTTGAACGATGCCGGGAGTTTGCGGGCGCATTGGTAGGCCTTGGACTGGTGGTTCTTCACGAACTGGGCTTCGTCGAGCATCAGCCCGGCCCACGCCTTGGCGGCATAGGCCTCGTAGTCGATCCGGAACAGCGCGTAGGAGGTGATGACGACGTCGGTTCCGGCCATGGCTTCCTGCGGATCCGTGCCGCTCTTGGCGAAGGTCTCGCCGATGGTCTTCATGCTCAGCCCGGGCGCGAATCGTTGCACCTCGGCGGCCCAGTTTCCCACGACGCTGGTGGGGGCCACCACAAGGAAGGGAGCACCGCCCGAACCCGCCGCGCCCGCGCCTGCGCCGCTGGCGCTTCCGCCAACCCCACCGGAAGCAGATGCAGCCTCCTTCGCCGCGCACATCAAGGCAATCGCCTGCACGGTCTTGCCGAGGCCCATGTCGTCGGCAAGGACACCACCCAGGCTGTGCCGGTACAGGAAACTCAGCCAGTTGAAGCCCTCCAGCTGGTAGGGACGGAGCTCAGCGTCAAGCGAGCCGGGCAGCGGCAGCCCGGTCACGCCGTCGTCGAGCAATCCGCCCACGGCCTCGCGCCATGCGGCCGCTTGCTCGTCGACAATCCCTAGTTGCGCGAGTTCATCCCAGAGCCCGGCCTGGAAGCGGCTGATCTGCAGGGTGCCGTGCCGGTCCGGGTTGTCTTGCAAGGACCTGGCTTCGTCGATGAGAGCACGGAGTTGGTGCAGCTCGGGCAGGTCAAGCGAGAAGTAGGCGCCGCTGGGCAGAAGCATGCGGCTCTGGCCGGCCGCGAGGGCGGAAAACACCGCGGCGAAGGACACCGGTTCGCCCTCGAGCGTGATGACGATGCCGAGATCGAACCAGTCGCGGCTGTCCGTCGCCTTGGTCGAAATGGAGACAACGGGAGCCTCGGTGGCTTCGCGGTAGTCGGCGATCTCGCCGGAGGTGTCCACGACGACGTCGGGCAGTTCCCGGAGCCGGGGCAGTACCTCTTCGGTGAAGGCCAGTGTGTCCAGCCCGTCTAGCGCCACCGAGGCGGCCAGCCGCGGGGCTCCCCATCCGCCGCTCGAGGATTCGCCCAGCGCGCCAACCGTGTCCCAAGGCCGGCCCAAGGTCTCCAGGATCCGCGCTTCCTCTGCGTCGTCGCGGTAGCCGTGATCGTCCGGGTGTCGCCAGAGGGGCTGGGCCGTCACGAGCTTGCCGGCCTTGTAGTGCCACTCCCAGTGCAGCCGCACCCGGTGGTCAGCGCCGTAGTTTGCCAACAGGGACAGTGTGGGCACCGCGAGGACCGGCAGCTCCACGGAATGGTCCGCCGCCGTGACCCGGGTGGATTGCTTGAGCTTCGGATAGAACGCCGTGAGGAATCGCTCTTCGTCCCTGGCCGGGATCTGGAGCCGGGACGCGCCCATGACGAAGTCCAGCAGTTCCTGCGACTCGCCGCCCTCCAGCGGGGCCAAGGTGATGAGGTTCTCGGGGGCCGAAACGCCGGGCAGATGCCCCTCGCCAGGGCCCGTGAAGAACAAGCCATGCGCCGGGCGGCCGATCAAGCCCAAGGTCGCCGGATCAAGGGCGTCCCCGCCCAAGGTCACCGATGGCGCCAGCTGCAGCCCGTCGTCGGGCCGGCTGAGGTCAAGCCCGACGACGGCGGGCTCCCCAGCAATGCGGACAGGTTCAGTCCCGCCGGAGTGGATGAGCGCGACCCCCACTTTCGCGGCTTCGGCCAGCAGGCTCCACAGGTTCTTGCCGGCGAATTCGTTGAGCAACATCCACATGCTGGACGTGAGCTGCCGGTAGTCCGTGGTGGAATGCGCGGCAAGGAAGTTCTGCATCCAGTCGATGTGGGCTTCGTTGAATTCGCGCTTGTAGCCGAGGTAGTTCAAGTTGGTCCAGGAGACGTCGCCGCGGATCCACTTGCCCTTGGCTCCCATCATCACCGGGCGGGCCTTGAGCTGGCGCACGCTTCGGAGAGGATCGCGCCGGCCTGTGTAGGAGAAGTGCGGGGCTGGCTCTTCCACCTCGAACGCCAGCGCCAAGGGGAGGCCTTGGCCTTGTGGGGCGGTTCCCGGAGTGGCGATGAGCTTGCTGAGGGCCTGTTCCCAGGCCGGCCGCTGCACGGTTCCGCCGGCCTGGGCCGTCTGTCCGAATGCCGGGGCGCTGAGCAGCTGAGCCCGCACGGCAGGATGGTCCTCGGCAGCGAAGAGCAGGGCCGCCACGTGTTTGCAGTCTTTGCGGACAGGACAGCTGCACACCCCCACGGTGCAGCTCCAGCCGCCGGGCTTGCGGACCAGTTTGGCCGACGTCGAATACGCTGATGGGCCACTGCCCCGGACCTTGCCCATCATCAGACCCGTTGCCGAGTCGAAAGTGATGCTGCTGACACGGCTTCCCATGGCATAGGCGAGGCCGGCCGCCAGGGAGCGGTCGTTAATGGCGGGTGTCTGAATCGCCAGTTCCCAGGAGTCGTCTGAGTGGGAAGGCATTCTTTGGGGCTACTTTCGGCAGGAGGCTATCTATGAATCCTAGTCCCCGCCTCCTCCCTGACTTCGCTCCGCTCAGCCAGGGAACCCGGGCGGCGTGGGCCCACGGGCGGCGCTGAAACTTTGCCGGACGTTCACCTCGGCCTAGCCTGCCCGGCTGCCGCCCCCGCGTACGTTGAAAGGGTCCGGAGAGCACAAGCTTCCTAGCAGTGAGGAAATCCCATGACCAGCATTGAGAACCCCGTCATTCTGACGAAGGACAGCATCGAGGCCGCCAACGCAGACGTTGTGGACGCGAACGTCACGGTGGTCAACGAGATGTACGAGGAGCTCCTCAACCACGAGGAAATCGCCACCAACGCGCTGCGTAGCTACTTTGTGGACTACTACCTGACGCAGGCACTGGCAGGCGGCTTCGCCCAGTACGTATTCACCGTCCCGGAACGCGAAGACGTGGACACGTTTGTCCGCGAAGGCCTCGAAGCCATGGGCGCCACCGGCCACCTTGAGCTGTTCAACCGCACCGCGGCAGCTTTCGACGCCCTGTCCGAGGATGACGCCGAGGCCTACCTGGACGGCGACCTTGACGAGTCGGAGGAGGCACCGGAAGCCGTGGCCGAGCTCGAAGCCCTCGACGGCGAATTCGAATCCCTCCTGGAGACCGAGGACATCATCGAACTCAACGCAGCGTGGCTCCGCAGCCAGGATGGCGTCCTCTACCTGGACGAGGAGCAGCTCAAGGCTCACATCGCCGAGCGCGTCGCTCTCATTCCGAACCTCGAAGAGCGCCAGGCCGAGGCCGCCGAAGCCGAGCTCGAGAATGCCCCCGAATTCGAGCTCATCATCCGTGAACTGTGCGACGTTGCCGGCTACGAGCTGGAGAAGATCACCATGGGCGATCCCAACTACGAGCACGACGGCGAGACGATCCTTGCTTGGCACTTCGCCACGGACCACGGAAACTACGTCATGATCGAAGAGGACGACGAAGCCTTCATGATCCACCCGGAGACGAAGGAAATCATCGCGGCCGTCGAGTTCGAAGACGCCTAAAACGCTCGCTCCCCTTTGGGGCTTTTGAGGCAAACGCTCGCTCCCCTTTGAGCCTTCCAACGCAAACGCTCCTTCAGATCTGCCGGCCCCGCCGGACAGATCTGAAGGAGCGTTTGCTGTTTGGTGCGCAAAGGTGGGCGACGGTTTCAGTAGCTTGAGCCGCTTCCAGTCACCATGGAGCCGGACGGGCTGACCAAGGACCAGACACCGCCCACACCCTGGCCCTTGATGTCACCGGCGGCCTTGTCTTGCCCGAAGTAGTAAATGGGCATTCCGTTGATGGTGATCTGCATTTTGCCGTCTGCCGTGGGGATGGTGCCGATGGTTCCAGTCACGTCCTCAACCACCGGCTTGCTCGACGTCGTTGTCACGGCAGGCCACGAAGTGGCGCAGCCTCCGGTGCAGGCACTCTTGCCCGAATCCTTGACGTCCTTGCTGAAGAAGTAAACGCTCCTGTCGTTGGCGCCCACCACAATCTTGCCGGCGCTCGACGTTGCGACCTCCAGGTCATAAGCCTCGGCGGAAGCGCTCGACGACGGTGCCGGACTCGTCGCCGTCGGGCTCGGCGCTGCGGCGCCCGAACTCGCCGGGCTTGAGGAAGTTGTAGAAGTGCCCGGGCTGCCTCCGCAGGCACTCAGGACAATGGCCAGCGCAAGGACGCCGAGACCGGTGCTGAGCTGCTTCTTCATGAATTGCTCCTTCGATTGGACCGGCCGTCGACGTGCCGGAAACTAATCCGTAAGACGCCGCCGGGTGAAGAATGGTTCAAAGAGCTGAACCCTTTTCGTGGCGAGCACGTCGTATCGCAGGAGAAGGGGAAGCCGCAGCAGAATAGGAGGCGCCGATGCCGCTCGACGAAGACGTCGTGGCCGCGATCTACCGCGACCACGGCACAGCCCTGCGCCGCTTCGTGCTGAGCTGCATGCCAGACGCGCACTTGGCAGAGGACGTGGTGCAGGAAACCATCCTGCGCGTGTGGCAGCACGCCCCGCAGATCACCGGGAGCCTCCGCAGCTACTTGTTCAGAACGGCCCGCAACGTCATCATCGACAACTACCGGAAGTCCCAACGGCGCCCGGCCGAAGCCGTCGAACGTGACCTGGCGGATCCGGCGGAAGCCACCGAACGCGTGGACGAGCTCCTCAACCGGGTCCTCATGGAAGAAGCCCTCCTGCGGCTCAGCACCGAGCACCGGGAGGTCCTGATAGCTCTGCATTACGAACGTTTCACGGTGAACGAGGCCGCGTTGAGGCTCAACATCCCCAGCGGAACCGTGAAATCCCGGGCCTTCTACGCCGTCAGGGCGCTTCGCACGATTTTGGACGAAATGGGGGTGCAGCGGTGAACGAAACAGGACTTCACCAATTGCTGGGCGCCTACCTGCTTGGCGGCTTGGAGCCTGGCGAGGCCCGGGCCTTTGAAGAGCACTTGGAATTCTGCGCCGATTGCAGGCGCGAGCTTGGCGAGCTCGAAAGCCTCCCGGCCCTTCTCGACGCCGTCCCCGTGCCCGACGCCGTCGCGCTCGCCGCCGGGCGCCCCGCCGTCGAGTCCACTTCCGACGCTCGCTCACTTTTGGGGGCTTTTTCAGAGACGCTCCCGCAGCCGATCCTCCTGAAAATGGCAGCGCGACGCCGGAAGTCCCGACGCCGGTGGACGGCTCTGGTGGGTGCCGTGGCCGCTGCGTGCCTCGGGCTGGGAGTCCTGGCCGGGCCACTGTTGAACCAGCCGCCCAAGCCTGACGCCAGCTACTCGCTGCAAACGGACAACGGCCTGCAACTCACCGTGGGGCTCGTCAGGAAATCGTGGGGCACCGAGCTGCAGCTGGAAGGCCGCAGCATGCCGCTGCAAGGCACCATGTACCTGTGGGTCAAGGGCCGCGACGGCAACGAGGAACTGGCGTGCGGTTGGACAGCGACGTCCAGCGGACACATCAAGGTGACGGGCGCGACGCCGGTCCAGCTCGCCGGGATCTCGGGCGTGGAACTGCGGGACGACGCCCAGAAGACGGTCGCGGTGATTTCGGTCCCGGGGAGCTAGGGGTCCCCGGAACCAGTTACGGCCGCCCGCCGGCTAGGCGGACGCCGGTTCGCTGACGTCCGGATCGGGCAGGTTCATTGGCTCCCACGTGGGCCTGTCCAGCCTATTGAAGCTGTAGAGATGGATTCCCGCGACGCTGTCCGGGTGCGCCACGAGTTCGGAGACGAGGCTCTCCGGTGAGTACTTGTCGCCGCTCAGGAGCCGGCGGGCGAGAGTTCCCTTGCTGCTGAGGAACTTCAGGGAAGTCCCGACGCCGATCTGGGTTGCCAGAGCCAGCAGTTTGGTCCGGGGAACCGCCCCGGCCACTCCGGCCCACACCGGCAGTCCGACGCCTTCGCGACACAGGAGTGCTGTGTAATCAAGGACCTTGGGTGCGGAGAAGCACATCTGCGTGACCACGTGCGTGGCCAGATGCTGTTTGGCCAACAGGGCATCCAAGAGGTCCAGCCCGCCCACGGAAGGATGACCTTCGGGGTAGCCGGCGATGCCCGCGGAGATCCTGCCGCCGGAGTATTCGGCGATGTCCTCTAAGAGGTGAAGGCACGATTCGTAAGGGCCAGCACCCCGCGGTCCGTCTCCACCAATGGCGAAAACCTCGGTGATACCTGCGGCTTCGCAGTCCCTGAGGATGCCGGAAAGCTGCCCCCGGTCCTCCAGCCCGCGTGCCGACAGGTGCGGAATCACGTTGTAGCCGAGGAGGCTGAGCTTGAGGGAAGCCTCCATGGTTCGAGTGATGCCGTGATGGGGCAAGCAGGTAACAGTGAGTGTTGTGGATACGGGCACCGTGGCCTGGACCTTCTCGACGATTCCGTCCGAGGGAATGATTTCAATCCGGGTGGGGAACATGCTGGGGTCCTTACGGATCAGGCCGTCGCGTGGTGTGCGAGGAGGGTGCTGGCTTCCTGGCGGGTGGTGCCGGAGTCCTGGATGCCGTCGGCGATGTGGGCCAGGTGGGCGGGGATGTCGCGGCCTTTTTTGCGCATCGCGGTGGCCCAGAGGCGTCCGGCGCGGTAGGAGGAGCGGACCAGGGGTCCGGACATGACGCCGAGGAAGCCGATCTGCTCGGCTTCGGCGGCGAGCTCGACGAATTCCTGGGGCTTGACCCAGCGGTCCACGGGCAGGTGCCGTTCGGAGGGGCGCAGGTACTGGGTGATGGTGATCAGGTCACAGCCCGCGGCGTGCAGGTCGGCGAGGGCTTCGGAGATTTCCTCGCGGGTTTCGCCCATGCCCAGGATCAGGTTGGACTTGGTGACCATGCCGGCGTCCCGGCCCTGGGTGATGACGTCCAGGGAGCGGTCGTAGCGGAACGCGGGGCGGATGCGCTTGAAGATCCGGGGCACGGTCTCGACGTTGTGCGCGAACACCTCCGGGTTCGAGTCGCAGATGGCGGCGATGTGTTCGGGTTTGCCGGAGAAGTCCGGGATGAGCAGTTCCACCCCGGTGCCGGGGTTCAGTTCGTGGATCTTGCGCACGGTTTCGGCGTAGAGCCAGACGCCCTCGTCGGCGAGGTCGTCCCGGGCGACGCCGGTGACGGTGGCGTAGCGCAGGGCCATGGCCTGGACGGAGCGGGCCACCTTGGTGGGTTCGAACCGGTCCACGGGGGAGGGTTTGCCGGTGTCGATCTGGCAGAAGTCGCAGCGGCGGGTGCATTCGGAGCCGCCGATCAGGAAGGTTGCTTCCTTGTCTTCCCAGCACTCGAAGATGTTCGGGCAGCCGGCCTCTTCACAGACGGTGTGCAGGCCTTCCTTTTTCACGAGGTTCTTCAGGCCCACGAATTCCGGGCCCATCTGGACCTTGGCCTTGATCCACTCGGGCTTGCGTTCGACCGGGACGGCTTTGTTGCGCTGTTCAACGCGCAGCAGCTTACGGCCTTCAGGTGCCAGGGTCATGAGGAACTCCATAATTCAGGTGGCGCGGACGCACCACGATGATTCGGGTCCTCCCCGCTCTGTATTGGACCTGAGAGTTTCCGCGCCACCCGCCTTCGCGGCCGGACGCTTGCACCGTCGGTGAGTCCGGTTGCCCGGGCTGCTTTCCAGAGTTGCCTTGCCGCGGCGGTACATGGGCCTGAGAGATTCCTGGGGAGGATTTGCTCCTACGGCGCCTGCTGAAACGTACCGGCAGGGCTCTCCCGCCGCAGATCATAAGCACGTGCCGCCTTTCGGTGACACGTCTCACATGATATCCGGTGCCCTGACGGCGCGCAAAGAGTGGGCAGTTTCACCGGAACTGGCTGAGCAGTCAGGTCGAGCCCGTTTGAGAACTCAGAGCTGTACCAGAGAAGCGCGGGTACAGTTTTAGCTTGTACCCGCGCTTCTTGGAGAACATTTCTAGCGAGTGACTCCGTGCATCTCGGAGGTCGGCGGGTAGAAGGGAATCTCCGGCTTTTTCGCACCGATGATTACGCAGATCAGCGCATCACCTTCGCTGACGGTGCGAAGGCTCCGGGGAACGCCCGCAGGAACACGAATCAGATCGCGGTAGCCCAAAACACGACTGGCCGTCTTTGTGCCGTCCTCGACATCGTGGACGCTGAACTCCACCTGTCCCTCGAGGACAAAGAACACCTCTTCGACGTCAGGGTGAGTGTGCTCCGGCCCTACGCACCCGGCCGGCAGGACCATGTTGGAGAACGTGAAGTGCTCGGCCTGGAGGATGTTGTTATCGTCCGAGTGGTCCCCGGTAGCTCCGGAGCCGATGTAGCGGACCTGGCCACGCCGGAATTTGTCTCCCATTTTCGTCTGGAACTTCAAAGTGTCAAAGTCAACGACACGGCTCTCACGGGACGCGATAGACGAATCGATGAGCTCTTCAAGATCTGTTGTCGGTGCATTTACGGTTTCGCTCATTGTTGAACCTCTCGGACTGGGGCGATGTAAACCAAAAACTGGCAGCAGAGCTCAGAAGCAACTCCCTCAGCTCTAACTATCTCAACACTAAGGTAGATTGAACTAAGTAACAAGACCTTGAGTGGAACTAGACTGGGTTAATTGATTGCTGAAAAGCTCAATGTTTAGATGCATTACCTACATCCAAAGGACAGGGCCATGCCTGACGATACAACTGAAGCCGACGCCATTGACCGCATTCTGGCGGATTGGCTGCGTGAACGGCCGGACTTGGATGCGAGCTCAATTGGCGTCCTCGGGCGGCTCTTGCGGCTGGCCAATCAGGTGCGCGCTGTCGAAAGTTCCTACTTCGATGAGTACGGGCTGACACTTGCGTCCTTCGACGTCCTGGCCAACCTGCGCCGCTCCGGGCCGCCGCACCGGAAGACCGCCGGAGAGCTCGCGACCTCCTCCATGCTCACCACCGGTGGTATTACTTTTCGGCTGGACAGGATGGAGGAGCAGAACCTCATCGAGAGAGTACGGACCCGCGAAGACCGTCGGGTTGTCTACGCGCAGCTGACTGCACATGGTAAGGCTGTTATCGATGAGGCATTCGGAAAGCATTTAGACAAGCAACGTCAGATGTTGAGCGGTCTGACATCAGCGGAACTCGATCAGCTCGCAGCGCTGCTTAAGAAGGCAGAAGCATCGGTGGTTGCATTTGATGTAAATGCGATGGAAGCGGTTGGCCAAGGCTCCTAGACGCTTACCGCCCGATGCGGGGAGGCTGTAGTTTCGAGGCGGTTCCTGCACTCATATCAGCCCACCCCGGCCACCGATAATGGAGTCCAGAGATCGCAGAACGGCGAACGGTACTACACCGCTTGTCCTCGGATTGCCCTTAGAAGGCTTGTTGCGGATTTCGAATCGGTATTCCCCCATGTCTCCAGAAGCTTCGATGACGTGGCTGGTCAGTTCCGCTGCGGGGTCTGCCCTTACTTTGACCGTCACAGCGTCCCAGTCGTTGACGGCGATGGCCACTGCGGCGCCAGCGTTGAGGGACTTGGGGAACAACAGCGCGGCCTCAGCGGCCGATCCTTCATAAATGTCCAGTGGGCCACGAGCATTGCGTATTTCCTCAACCAAACCCTCGCTCATCCAGGGTTGGACAAGAGAGCCCGGCAGTTTCGTCGTCGTAATCGTGACCCTGTCATAGCCTGCTCCACGGGCGCCTGAGGACAAAAGGTCGAGGCCGCCAACTGCGCCAGATGTCAGGAAGAGCCGCCCAGGCCCGGCAGCGTTGAGCTGCTTTGAGAATTCTCTATCCGCCAGGGCACCAACCGACGTCACAAGCAGGTCGACACCCGCCCGGAGGACAACCTCGGCGTGTTCAACGAGTGCCTCCTGACCTGCACATTCAACCAGCAAGTCGCAGCATTCCAGAGCCTCCGTCAGGGCCAGCTGCTTCACCGGAGCACTCCTTGGCAGGCTCCGGGAGATGACCCCTTCCAAGACAGCCCCTGCGACCCGTCCCTCAGTAATCCCAGCAACGACGGGTACTCCGATGGCGCCGTAACCGATAACGCCGACCCGGCAGGTGCGTGCTGACTTCATAATGTCCTTCAAGTCTTGAGAGTAGGCAGTTCGTTCCGTTCGCACGGAGGGTTCATAAGGCACAGTGCCGAGGAGGTTGGTGCCCCTCCGAAAGTCGGATTGCAATCACATTCCGACTTTCGGAGGCGTCATTACAGGCCTTCTCCCCTGAGGATGGCGGCCTGCCTTTCTGCATCGGCTTCGTATACGCGCCTGATCCGTGCGACGCCGAGATCGTGCTGGTAGAGGTGTTCGTCTTTGTCCGCGTCGGCGGCGAGTGCTTCGAGGACTTCCCGGTCCTGTTCCAAGACTGCCCAGTGTTTTTCTTCAAGGGTCGTCTTGTACATGAACCGCCAGACGTCGCGCTCCCAGTCGGAGACGGTGCGCGTGCGCCAGTGGAAAATTGCCGAGTTGTTTGCATCTATAGGAGTGGCCATGCCGACGATGCCGAAAGTCCCGCCGGGTCCTGCCGACTCGGCATAGGGGATTTCCAGATCAACGTAGTCCATTGCTTCGCGGCAATATTCGACCCAGTCGAAGTTCACGCCGCGCTGGTCCGTTTTCTCAAAGAAGAAGCCACGGTTGGTTTCGCGGATGCGGAACCGGGCGCTGGTGTCTCCGCCGAACATTGAGTGTGAGTCGCGGTGAAGGAAAGCACCGTGCATCGGATCCAGGACGTTGTCCATGTAGAAACGCCAGGGCCCCTTCCATTCCGCGAAGTTCGAAAACCAGGAAATTTCCGGATTGGCCAGGCGGTCCGGCAGCTTGAACTCCGTTACCTCGGAGTCAGTTGTCAGTGGCATGAACGCAAAGATGGTGTCAGCTGCTTCCGCAACTGGTAGCGACGTTGTGACGGTTCGGCCTTCGAGGGCACATCCGGGCATACCAGGAACGGAAATTACCGTGCCGTTTCCATCGACCTGCACTCCGTGATATTTGCAGGCCACGCGGTCTCCGAGGTGCTGACCGACCGAGAGGGGGGCACTACGGTGGGGGCAGCGGTCCTCGAGCATGCGAATACGTCCGGTGGCGTCGCGGAACAGAAGCCAGTCCACGCCAAAGCGCTTGACCTTGACCATGTCCCCAGCGCCGACGAAGCGGGAGGGGTAAATGGGGTACCAGCGGTCCCGCAGGCCCATCGCCGCGAGTTCCTTGGCATCGACTTCGTGGCGGACGCCGACGACGTTCCTTCTCTTGACCTTGCCGCCGGTGGGGCGTTCGGTTTGTGTTGTAGTTGTCATTTCCTATTCTCCCAGTCGTCGCATTTCGGCGCGGAAACGGGCTTCGTCCCACGGGCTGCCATCCGGAGCATTTAGACCGAGGCCGTTCAAACCGGCAACCACTCCGGGCAGATCTTTTGTGCTGCCCGCGAAGATCTCGCTGAGCGCCCCGGCGAGTTTCTTCTCGTAGGGAGTCACAGGCCGGGTGCGGGCCTGATTCGGTTCTAGGTACTGTTCAGGCACGGAAGTCCTCCTCTGATTCGGCGAAGGTGTGCAGGCCTTCGGCGATGTTCATGAATGATGTGGCCCACTCGTTGAAAGAGTCAGCCCTTGTTCGGTGTGCGGGGACGGCGGTATTTTCGATGATGACGAAGACGCCATTGTCGATGCCGCCGGCGATGCTCTGGGGCTCGGCAATGTCGGTGTTTGCCTGCGGCGCGGCGGCGATAACCAGCGATGGGGCCTGAACGAGCTGGAGGGAACGGGCATATCCCTCGGTGGAGGTGTCAACCTCCGGGTCGCCAAGAATCATGCTTTTGACCAGCTCGGGATAACGGCCGGCGAGCACGATCGTGCCGTAGACGGCACGGCCGGCGGCCACTAGGTGCACCGGGGTGACCCCGCCGTCCCGCAGCGCTGCCGCGGCAGCCGAGACCCACGCTTCAAGCTGGTCTTCTGAGACAGTGGCGCCCAGAGAGGCGCCATCGAAGTTTTCCCAGGTTTGGGCATCGTAGGCAGCCACCTGCCGTGTGTACCACTCCCCGGCTCCGGTGCCGTTGTGAAGACAGACGACCCGGTGCCGGATCTGCCTTGGGTCCGCTTGTGGACTGGCCAAAATCAGTGGTTCTGTCGGTGCCATTTTTCCTCTTCGTCCCTCTAGTGGTTCCGGCTGGGGATATGCACCGGCGGCACAAACGCTCCCGGGGCCGGGTCCAGGGCCGTGACATCAATTTCAATAACTGCCGGTCCCCGAACTGCCAGCGCTTCCGCCAGGGCCTGGTCGAACTGTCCGGAACCACGGACCCGCCAGAACGGCAGGCGAAGTGATTGGGCCAACAGATCGAAGTCCGGCGTGTAAAGGTTCACCCCGGCTTCGGCGAAGCCGTTGGCCTTTTGCATGTTCCGAAGGACTCCGTAGCCGCTGTCGTTGAAGACCAGCACTACGCACCAGGCACCCGAACCTCCTAGGGAGGCAAGCTCACCGAGGTGGACCGCCAGTCCGCCGTCACCGACGATTACCGCCGTGGGGATCCCGGGCCGGGCGCAGGCGGCGCCGATGCCCATGGCAAGTCCCTGACCGATGCCGCCGCCGAGAGGGAAAATGTTCGTTTCCCGTGAGTAGATTTCGAGCAGGCGGTTGCCCCATTGGCTGGAGGGGATCGTCACGTCCCGGGCGATCACTGATTCGCGGTCAAGCCGCCGGCGAAGGCTTCCGCAGATCTCGGCATACCCGCCGATGTATTCGATCAGGGCGGTACGGACGTCGCGGCGCGTGGCGCGTACCCGCTCGGTCCAGCCCGTTTCGACGCCGGGGGCGGAGAGTTTCCCGACGATGTGTTCCAGCAGGATCAGGGAATCCCCCGCCAGACCGACATCAGCCGGGTAGACCCGGCCGATGGCGGCGGGATCAATGTCAAGCTGGATGTGCGTGCCGGGCAGTGCCATGGAGTAGTGCTTCGTTTCGTTGGAACGGAAATGCGTTCCAACACTCAGCAACACGTCCGCGTCTTCGAGAAGTGCCAGGGCCTCGGGTGTGGTTGCGAAGTTTCCGATGACCTGATCGTGGTCTTCGGGGACGACGCCTCTGCCTGAATTGCTGGTCAGCAGCCCGGCGCCGAGGCGGTGCAGCAGTGCGGCCAGGGCCGTACCTGCACCTACAGCCCCACCACCTGCCCAGATGAGGGGCCTCTTGGCCTGCGAAAGCAGTTCAACGGCTTCGGCCACAGCCTCATGGTCGATGGAGACTTCAGGCCGGCTGGGCGGGTCCGCTGGTCGCTGTTCCTCCGGCAGGGCGAGGTACTGAAGGTCAATGGGCCATTCCAGGCTGGACGGAGTGTGCGGGACGGACAGCAGGTGCGCAATAGCTTCCTCCAGGTCCGCTTCGGCATCTTTGGCGTTGAAAATGGTCCGTGCGTAGCCCGATACCGCCTGAAGCATCTGCAGCTGCCGGGGGACCTCATGGATCACTCCCCGATTGCTTCCGAGGAATTCACTGTCAATCTGGCCAGTGATGTGTAGTACGCGGCTGCCTGCAGTCAACGCCTCCACCATGGACCCTGCGGCGTTGCCGGCACCTGTGCCGGTGCTGGTCAGGGCCACTCCGAACTTGCCCGAAGCGCGCGCGTACGCGTCTGCCGCATTCACTGCCGCAGCTTCATGGCGGACGGCGACGAAGTTCAGTTCCCGGTCCACGGCCTCGATCAGGGGAAGATTGTGGATGCTGATCACACCGAAAGCGGTGTCGATGCCGTGCCTGCGCATGACCCGGACGAGGATGTCACCGCCGGTAGGGTTTTGGGGCATTTTCGTTCCTTGTTCCATGGATATGTCTCATCTCTTTCGTAGATCAAGGCTGGGCAGGCGATTCAGCCTGAGCCCGATGGCAGGCGCCTTAGACATAGCGGCCAACACCGCCGCCGACGTCGATGGTTGCTCCTGTTGTATAGCCGCTTAGCGGCGATAGAAGGGTGAGAATGTGGAAGGCTACTTCTTCGGCCGTGCCGAAGCGGCCCAGTTTTACCCCCCGGTCTTTCGTGATCTCGGCACTCCAGTCCGCGAAGTCCTGCCCGCTGCCTGACTGGTCGAATCGCCGGCGCCACTGGCCGGTGTCGATCAATCCGAGCAGCACTGAGTTGACCCGGGTGCCGTCCGCGGCGAGGTCCTCGGACAGTGAGTGGCTCAGGTTCAACAACCCGGCACGCGCGGCTGAAGTTGCAGCCAGGCGCAGCTCAGGCTGGCGGGACAGGATGGCATTGACGTTGACCACCGAGCCGTGCCGTGACGCCGCCAGGGCAGCCCGTGCCGAGCGCACTATGTTCAACATCCCGAAGATCTTGAGGTCGAATTCGTCGCGGAACTGTTCGTCAGCCGTCTCATCCAGCGTGGCCATCAGGGAACGGCCGGCATTGCACACCAGCCCGTCAACTGCCCCGAAGCTCTCCAAAGTCCCTGCAACAAATGCGTCGGTTGCCTTGCGGTCCGTGACGTCGCAGGTAGCCAGGTAGATGGAGTTCTTGTCGGTCCAGATACACTGATCGAAAGCTGCCGCGAGGCGGCCGGCATCGCGGGCGCAAGCAGCTACTTTTGCGCCTTCTGCGAGCAGGTAACGCGCGGTAGCCAGGCCGACGCCGGAACTCGCTCCTGTCACAATGACGGTGCGGTCTTTTAGTTGCAGATCCATCTGGTGGTCTCCTTGATCATCAGCCGGAGCCCGGCATCGTTGGGTGGTTTTGGGATGTGGGATGTGGGATGTTTCAGGTAGCTGTCTTAATGCCCCATGACAAAGCCGCCATCCACCACGATGTTCTGACCAGTGATGAACGCCGCAGCGTCCGAGAGCAGGAACTGGACAACCCCGGAGATATCCTCGGGCACCTGGTCCCTTTCCAGCACCCTGTTCTCCCCGTAAAGCCGGTAGCGGGAGGATGGCACCGATTCGGTTGCCTCGACCCTGATCAGGCCCGGCGAAACAGCATTTACACGGACCCCGGCTGCGCCCGCATCACGGGCCATGGTCCGGGTCATCGCCAAGACAGCACCTTTGGAACCGACATAGTGGACCAGGCGCGGTGAGCCATACAGCGCAGCGTCGGAAGCGACGTTCACGATGGCGCCTGCCTGCTTTTGAGCCAGCTGTGGATAGAGGTATTTGCTCACCAGCCATGTACCGAAGGCGTTCACAGTCATGACCCGCTGGAAGAAATCTTCTTCAAGGTCCCAGAAGGTGTCCCCGCCAACCCCGTCAGCAAGAGCCGCATTGTTGACAAGACCATCTGCGCCGCCCAGTTTCCGGACGGCATCGGCTAAGGCGGCAACAGAGGCCTTGTCCGCAATGTCGGTAATGATTGCCGTGGCATCGAAGCCGCGTTCCTGCAGCGTGACTGCTGCATGTTCCGCGGTCTCGGCGTTTTTCTCAGCAATGACGATGCGATCACCTCCTGCTGCCAGCCGTTCAGCGATACTGAACCCCAGGCCGCGTCCAGAGCCGGTGATTACTATCAACCGTGTCATGAAAGCCTCTTCCAAAACTCTAGAATCGATGACGCCATCTCTGCGGGCTTCTCCTGCACTGCGGCATGGCCAGCGCGGGAAATGATTTTGAAAGAAGCGTCTGTTATGGATTCAGCGAGGATCCGGGATTCAGCCACGCCGGTAACTACATCGTCTTCGCCGACCAGGACCAGCGACGGTACCTGAAGAGACGGCAGGACATCCGATGTGTCGGTGGCTGCCATCATGGTTGCCGCGGCCGTGTAACCAGGAAGCCGGACCGCGGCCATTTCGGACCTGACCGCCGCGGCCGTGACAGCATCCGCTGCGGGCGAAAGCAGCCGGGGAGCCCGCCGGTCGGCAAAGGCTTCCGGCCCCAATTCAGCCAGTTCCGGGATTCGCGCCAGCATCCTGTCCGCCGAATCCCTGGTAACAGCCGAACCCCGGGTGCTGTCCGCGAGAACCAGAGAGCGGACAGCATCCGGTGCTTGCGCTGCCGCTTTGGTGACGATAACTCCTCCCCACGAGGTCCCGATCAAGTGGGCGGGCCCGACGGCGAGGGAAGCCAAAATCTGCAGGACCAGCCCGGAGTGGTCCACCGGGCCCCGCGGATCAGCAGATTCCCCGTAGCCGGGCGCATCCCAGCAGAACGTGCGGTAGCCGGCCTCACTGAGCAGTTGCGCCAACGCCCCGCAGGACGAGGCATTTCCCCCAATGCCATGAAGCAGGAAGGCAGGCGGTCCTTCACCGCGGACCACCAGTGATACGCCGTGAAGGGAAATACGGCCGTCCAGGTTTCCGGTGGCGATAGCGACCTCAGTGGGCAACTGCATGGTTTGCTGCATTTACCGAAGGAACGGTGAAGTAATCGGCGCTACCCGGAACAACCAGCGAGCGGTAGCCTTCATCGGGGATTCCGGCCATAGCGGTGCGAACTTTTACCGTGGGTGGCCCGGCAGTTCCCCACTGGTCCGACAGCTCGGCAGTCCGCTTCCAGGTCCGGCACAGCCAGCTGTCTTCATCAACTTGCGCCACTTCAGAGGTGTATTCACAAACAAGGCCTGCGGGGTCGGTGAAGTAGGAGAAGGTGTTATCCCCGGGACCGTGGCGGCCCGGACCCCACTGGGGGGCGATACCGTGGGTTTTGAGTGACCCGATGCCGCGCATGAAATGATCGATGCTCTGCATTTCGTACGCCACGTGGTTGACCGCTGTCCAAGGGGCCTGATTGAAGGCGATGACATGGTGCTCTGAATTGCAACGGAGGAATGCCATCTGATGCTCGGACCAGTCCGAGACCCGCATCCCCAAAACTTGGGTGTAGAAGGCCGTAGCCCGGTCAATGTCAATAGTGTTCAGCACGACGTGGGCGATCTTGCGCGGGATAGCCCGCCGCCCAGCAGGCTCTTGGTTGAGGACGGCATGGACATCAGCGGAAAGTTCAACAAGTCTTCCCTCGGGGTCAACCAGCTGCAGGCCGTAACCGCCCGCAGCGTCATCCAATGGTCCCGGCTCGCGGAAGAGCGGAATCCCCAGAGCTGTGAGCTTAACTGCGGCCTGGTCCACCTCCTGGGGCGTAGTGAGGGCGAAGGCCACGCCGCCGAGAGCATTCTGCTGGCCCTTTTCCAGCTTCAGAATGTGGTGCTCCGAGCCGGTTCCACGGAGCCAAAAACGGTCACTGTCCTCTTCGACAGTGGAAAGGCCCCAGACCTCGTGATAGAAATCCTTGGCACGCGCCGTTTCCGGCACCTTCAAGGACACTGACCGAAGAGACCGCAATTTACAGACGGGCTCTGCTGCAAAGAAATTCATCGGGCTACCTTCTTACTTTTCGAGGGTTAGAGGTCAAGGACCAGTTCGGCCGAACGGCAACGCGAGACGCAGACGAACATGGACTTGTTTGCGGCCTGCTCGGCCTGGCTGAGGAGAAAATCGCGGTGTTCCACGTCGCCGCTGATGACGCGGGTTTCGCACGTACCACAGATCCCCTCTGTACATGAGCTGGGGACGTCGATGCCGGCGTTGTTGAGAGCATCGAGGACCGATTCATCAGGGCCCACAGGGATGCGTTGGCCGCTGCTGTTGCACACCACGTCAAACGCCGATTCGTTTTCCTTCGCGACGACGGCCTTCTCCGGTGCCTTGAACCGCTCGATCCGGAGCTGGGCTTCGTCCTGCATGGCTCCGGCAACAGCCTTCAACAATGGTTCCGGACCGCAGACGTAAACCAGCGCATCGGGGCTCAGGGTTCCGACAGCCGCCGCCAGGTCAGGGTAACTGCCGTTGGCCTCGTCATCAGCGTGGATGGTAATCCGGTCTCGAGGGAGGGCCACGATCTCAGGCAGAAAGGCCATAGTGGCGCGGGACCGGCCGGTGTAGAGCAGCGACCAGTCCGCCCCTGCCGCCTGAAGCTCCCGCGCCATGGAGATGATCGGGGTGATGCCGATCCCGCCAGCCACCAGTACGTAGCGTCCAGCATCTTCCAGCGCGAAGTTGTTTCGCGGGCCTTCGACCTTGAGCAAGGACCCTACCGGCAGGCCATCGTGGACCAGCTGGCTGCCGCCGCGTGAATCAGGCGTCCGCAGGACAGCCACTGTCCAGCTTGTCGGATCCAACGGATTCGAGCACAGCGAATACTCGCGTACCAGCCCGTTGGGCAGATGAAGACTCAGGTGCGAACCTGGCTTCCAGTGGGGCAATTTGGCCCCGGACGGATCAGCGAACGTGACACTGGTGACCCCGTCTGCTTCCCAGGTCTTCTGTTGTACCCTCAGGGTCCGTGCGGATGGCTCCCCGTTGACGGCCCGGTCACTGTTGGCAACCGGCTGGGATGATTCTTCCGGTTCCCGCGTGCTCAAAGTGGCGGTAGTCATTGTTCACTCCTCGCCTCGGTGCGCAATTGCTTCGATTTCAACCGTCGCACCGTACGGCAGAGCAGAAACCTCTACGAAGGTCCGGGCCGGCCGGGGCTCGCTGAAGAGCTGTTCGTAGTGGCTGTTGGCCTCTTCCCGCAAGGACAGGTCCGTGACGAAGTAGGTGGTCTTGACGATGTCCTGCAGAGACATGCCGATGGTTCCCAGCCGCTCCGAGAGCCTGGTTGCAGCGGCCTCAACGGCTTCAAGACGACCGCTGACGGGCGTGTAGTTTTCATCAACGGACAACGCCCCGGACACAAAGCCAAAACCTCCGGCCTGGTATGCCGGGCTATACGGGTGAGCACTCACTGACTTGCCTTTCATCGGGGATGGATCGATAACTGCTGCGGAATTCATGCGCCGGCCCACGGCAAAGGTTCGCCGGAAAGATCCACGTAGATGCTCTTCTGGCGCATATAGGAACGGATACCGTCCCTGCCCTTTTCGGTTCCCAGACCGCTTTCCTTGATCCCGCTGAAGGGGGTAGCGATGCTGAACTGCTTATAGGTGTTGATCCAGACGGTGCCGGCAGCAACGGCACGAGCAATGCGCCATGCCCGCCGGTAGTCTGCCGTCCATACGCCGCAGGCCAGACCAAAAACAGTGTCATTGGCCTGCGCGAGCAGATCAGCTTCATCATCAAAAGGAAGGACGACTGCCACCGGACCGAAAATCTCCTCCTGGCAGATCAGGTCTGAGTTCGCCACACCGGCGATGATGGTGGGCAGGTAGTATGCGCCCTGCTGTAATTCCTGCTCGCTAGGCCGTGCACCGCCGCAAAGGACCTCTGCCCCGGCAGACCGTGCGTCCTCGACCACCTTTTCAACGAAATCTCGGTGGGCGTGGGCAACGAGCGGTGCGACCTGCGTGTCCGGGTTGGTTCCCGGACCCACCCGCAGGGCTTTCGCACCTTCGACCAGGCGTGCCAGGACTGTGTCATAGATGGGGCGCTGAATGAACACCCGCGAGCCAGCAATGCAGCTCTGGCCGCTGGAGGAAAAGATGCCGTAGAGCACCCCGGCGACGGCCTGGTCCAAATCCGCGTCCGAAAAAATTATGGTGGGCGATTTTCCGCCTAGTTCCAGCGTGATCGGCATGATCTTCTCGGCTGCGATATGGCCCAGCTGCCGCCCGGTCGAGGTGCCGCCGGTGAAGGAGACCTTGCCGACATCCCTGTGCCGTGCCAGCGCATCGCCGACGGTCCGCCCCGGGCCCGGAAGCACCGAAAGCAGGCCCGACGGAAGTCCGGCCTCGTCACAGATCCGGGCGAGCAGGAGCGACACCCAGGGTGCCCATACCGGCGGTTTGATCACGACGGCGTTGCCGGCGGCAAGTGCCGGGGCAACCTTCTGCGCGTCACTGGCAATCGGGGAGTTCCACGGCGTGATAGCAGCCACCACACCGATATGTTCATAGGTGGAGATGCTCAGGTAATCCCCCCGAGGCGGCGTTAGTGAACCCTCCAAGGTTTCAAGGGCCGAAGCTGTGAAACGGAACGTGGCCGCGGCGCTCATTGCCAAGGCTCGCGTCTCTTTGAGGGTTTTACCCGTGTCCCGGGTCTGCAGAAAAGCGATCCGGGCCGCGTTGGCTTCGATTGCCGAGCCGATCCGGTGCAACACAGCAGCACGTTCGTGCGGCATCTTACGGGCCCAGCCTGACTCTTCGATGGCCTCCAGGCCGGCCGCGACCGCCACATCTACATCCTCAACAGTGGCACCATGGAGCGTCGCGAAGACTTCAGCGGTTGCGGGATCAACAGACTCGATCAGCGCACCCGCTCCCCGAGCCCAGACCCCGCCGACATAAATTTCATCCAGCATGTCCATGCCCGGTTCGAAGCCGCCAGAGGGCACGAATCCATCAGAATTCGTACCGGCCGGCCGGTCCACGATGCCCGTGCTGCTCAGCGTTGTCATCCTCAGGGTCCACCAATCTCTATAGTCACTCATGCTGGCCGTCGACGTTGTTCGCGACTTGTCCTGCAGGCCGTAGAAACGACCGAAATGTGAACTAGGTCATGCCAAAGAATACCAACACTAAGATACTTTGTGTCAAGGAAATGGATGCTTGACCTTTAAGCGCTAAGGAGATAAAACTGATGCAGTGCCATGATCTTCATCACACTTGCGCATTTCGCCAGCCCGCTTCTGTGGCTGGGCCGACGGCGAGAAAGCACATGTCGGGCTTGAACGGGCAAACGCCGTGACGTAGCCTGCGACGCGTGCGCCTCGTCCACGGCCTTGACTGGCGAGCCGCCAATGACGGTGGCATGCCCCCTCGAGACTGCACTCGAAGCCCTCACAACCTTAAGGATGTCCGATGGACACGATGAGCGAACCCAAGAAGGAAGAGACCAAACCGAATTGGTGGGTACTTTGTCTCGCAAGTGCCGCAGTAGTGCTCGATGGATACGACAATGTCGCATTGGGCCTGTCCATACCGGCGATTGCTAAGGACTGGGGTGTTCAACCCTCGCAATTCACTCCTGCGCTCTCGCTGACCAGCGCTGGAGTGGCTCTGGGGTATATGGCAGTAGGGCGCCTCGTGGCCAAGCTCGGAACCAGAAACGTCATTTTTTCGGCGGTCCTGGTGTTCACCCTGGGTTCGCTGCTGACGGCGTGGTCGGGTTCGATTGTGGAGCTGACGATTCTACGTTTCGTGACCGGCCTGGGACTGGGTGCCGTGCTGCCGGCCGCTGTCTCCCATGCGACCGCAGTCAATCCCGGTCGTGTGCGTCAATCGATTGCGGTGGTCGTGGTGACGGGCCTCTCGCTCGGGGCTCTCATCGCAGGGCTGGCCGGAAGCGGTATCGTGGGCTCATTCGGGTGGAAATGGGTGTTCATTATCGGAGCTATCGCTTCTGCTGTACTTCTGCCGTTCCTGTGGTTCGGACTGTCCGGTGGCCACGTATCGGGCACGCCCAACGACGCGGCCAAGGCCAAGCATCATGCGTCGGTTGCGCGTCTGTTCGAGGCTCCCGTACGGAGCAGAACGCTTCTCCTGTGGGCTTTTTCGTTCCTCATCTTCGCAGTGTTCTACATGTTCTCGTCGTGGTTGCCGACCCTGCTCACCAGCTACGGCTTCAGCACCGGTCTAGCACCGCTGGGATCGGCGGCACTGGGCATAGGAAGCATCATCGGTGCCTGCGTACTCATCCTCGGATCGCGTCGATACCGGATGACGTCGGTCCTGGCCGGAACCTCGGCAGCAGCGATCGCGTTCCTAGTCATCTCTGCATTCCTCGGCCCCGACAAAGCGCTGCTGCTGCTGGTCTTCGGCGGCGTCGGCCTCGGACTTCAGGCCGGCATGATCGGCCAGGCCGCGGTGGCAATGACGCTATACCCCCAAGCAACGCTGACCGCCGGCGTCGGCTGGGCGGCCTCACTGGGCCGACTCGGATCGGTTGTCGGCCCGATCTTCGGCGGCGTCCTCATTGGACTCGGCGTGCATACCAGCATCATCGTTCTCTCAGTATGCGTGCCTGTGATCATCGCTCTGGTGTTGGTGCTGATTCTAGGGCGGATCACAGCAGCCAAAGCGCGGATTCCGATGTCAGCACACCTGGCGAAATCGCCCCTCAGCGCGCCGCCTCGGACCTAGCGTAGGCCCTGCCCGCACTGCCCCTTCGGCAACGACCTGCAGGGGCAGTGCGGGACTATGTACATAGGTTGAGTCCTCATTCTCGTGCCGCCAGTGGAATGCTTCCCAAGGCAAAAATCGTGTGGTTAGATCCTGCGGTAGCTGAGGTCGAAGATCATGCGTCTTGCCTCGTGGGCCTTGTTTTCGAAGCTGGTGCGGATCCGGCCATCGAAACGCGGAGCCCATCCGCCCACGTGGTCCACTCCCTCATTGGGCCCGGTGTGCTCGGTGCTGACCGGTGCCCGGCCTTCCTTGACAGGCGCTCCACCCACCATGGATTCGACTCCCGATTCCCACACCTGGGTGAGGGGGCTCTCTGCGCCGGTCCGTTCGCCGTCGTGCACGTTCTCAAACTCGGTGGAGCCGGCAAGGACCTCGCGGACGTGGATGGCGTAGTTGGACCAGTCGGTGGCGATCCGCCACAGGCCACCCTTCTTGAGGGACCGCGCAGCAAGTTCGGCGAACGCGGGCTGGATGAGGCGGCGTTTGTGGTGCCGGGACTTGTGCCAGGGGTCGGGGAAGAAGACCCAGAGCTCGCTCACCGAACCCGCCGGGAGCATAGTGGCCAGGACCTCGGGGGCGTTGGCTTCCACCACGCGGACGTTGCTGAGCCCGCGGCTGTTGATCTTGATCATGGTGTTGGCAAGCCCAGGGGTGTAGACCTCGACGGCGAGGAAATCCTTGTCCGGGTTCTCCTCCGCCGCGTGGCACACGGCATCGCCGAGTCCTGAACCGATTTCGACGATCAGCGGCGCCTTGCGCCCAAATTCCGCTTCGGCGTCGAACACGTAGTCCGGGTGCACCGACGTGTTGGCGACATGCCGTGGAACCTGGATGGCCCAGCGGTCCGAGTGCTCTTCCCACGCGGCCTGGCGACGGCCCTGAAGGCGCGTCCCGCGGCGCACGAAACTGACCGGCCGGCCACCATAGGTGCCGAAGGAGGCTTGGCTGCCGGGGGTCACAGGGCGCGGGGACTGCGGTGTTTCAGGGGATTCTGGGGTTTCACTCATCCCCTCCAGAATACCGTCGCACGGTCAAAGCCCCGCGGCGGAGCCGGCGTATGGGACAAACTGCCAGAATGGGTTGGTGACCCCCGCCTCAAGCGCTTCCAAGAACACAAGGCCGCATCCCGGCGTCCCCGGGATCTTCGTCGACGCTGAGATCGATGAGGTTCCCGCCGCCGAACCCACGCAGGTCAAGACTCGCCGTGGACTCGTCTTCCTGGGGATCTGCCTGGTGCTCATCGGCCTGAACCTACGGACGGTGTTCTCGAGCTTTTCGGCGGTCCTTCCGGAAGTTACTGCCGACGCCGGACTGCCGGGCTGGGCTGTGGTGGTGCTCACCACTGTTCCAGTGACGTTGTTAGGTGTATTTGCGCCGCTCGCCCCGATTCTGGCCCGCCGTTTCGGTGCGGAGAGGGTGTTGCTCGGCGCGATGGCGGTCCTGACCGCCGGGCTGCTGCTGCGTCCCGTGGACCTCGCCGGTGCCGGGCACTTGCCCGCCCTGCTCGCCGGAACGGCAGCGTGCGGCGCCGCGATAGCGCTGTGCAACGTGCTTCTGCCCGGAGTGGTCAAGCGCGATTTCCCTCACCGGCTCGGACTCATGGGCGGCCTGTATACGACGGCGATTTGCGCCTCGGCCGCGATGGGCGCCGGTTTCACCTACCCCGTGTTCTCGGCTACCGGGCACTGGACCTCGGCGCTGTGGTTCTGGGCGCTGCCCGCCGCCGTCGTACTTTTGCTTTTCTTGCCGCTAGCGATGCGTCAGCATCCCGCCCGCCACAACGCCGCCGGCGGCGGTGCGAACGTGTGGCGTTCAGCCGTGGCCTGGCAGGTCACGATCTTCATGGTGTTGCAGGCGATGATGTCCTTTAGTGTGTTTGCCTGGCTGGCGCCGATTCTGCGTGATCGGGGGATCGACGGCGGGACGGCCGGCTTGATCGTGTCCGTATCGATTGTGCTGCAAATGCTGGGTTCATTCCTGGCACCCGGGCTGGCGGCCCGCTTCAAGGACCAGCGCGTCATCAACACTGTGGTGGCGCTTATGACCGGAGGTGGCTTCGCCCTGAGCATCTTCGGCCCCACGGAACTGATCTGGCTCTGGACAGGGCTGCTGGGCCTGGGCCAAGGCAGCCTCACGGCTGTGGCGTTGACCATGATCATGCTGCGCACCCGCGACTCTCACACCGCGGCGCATCTTTCCGGCATGATGCAGGGCGTCGGCTACGGGCTGGGGTCTACCGGAACCCTGATGGTCGGCCAACTGCATCAAGCGACTGGTGGCTTCGCTGCGGCCGGCATCCTGTTCCTCGTGGTGGGATCCTTGGCTGCTTTCTTCGGTTTCCGCGCCGGCCGCAACCGATACGTCGACTAACCCAAGTAGTCCCCACCGCCACCCTCGCCTGGCAAGCTCGGCCAGGGAACCCTGGCGGCGGGGGCCCACGCAGTAGGTGTCGTTTTCAGCTCAAAACGACATCTACTGCGAGCTACTTGGGTCCAGACGGGGAGCCTAGTGCGTCAGGTCCTTGCCCTTGGTTTCCGGAATCGTGAAGGCAAACGCGATTCCGATGGCCAGCAGGATCACCGCGTAGACGTTGAACATGTTGGCCTGCCCGATGCTGCCCAACCAGGTCTGCAGGTACGGGGCCGTGCCGCCGAAAGCAGCGACGCAGATGGAATACGGGACGCCGACGCCCACGGTGCGGATCTTGGTGGGGAAGAGCTCGGCGTACACAGCCGGGACAATCGAGGCGCTGCCGGCGATGAAGAAGAGCATCACGGACATGCTCACGGCCAGCTGCCAGGGGGAATCCTTCAGGAGCCACGTCATCGGGAAGTGCAGCAGGGCGGCACCGGCAGAGCTCATGATCAGCACGGGCTTGCGGCCGATGCGGTCGGACAGCTTGCCCCAGAACGGGAGTGAGGCGATGAACGCGATGTTGCCGATGACGCCGGCCCACAGGGCTTCTCCGCGGTCCATCTTGAGGGTGGTTGCCGCATAGCTCGGCGCCACGACGCCCCAGATGTAGTAGACAACAGTGAGGCCGACGGTCAGGCCGATCACTTGAAGAGCCTGCTTGCGGTATTTGACGATCTGCGGCCACATGGGCTCGCGCTTTTCCTTCGGCGCTTCGGCTTCGAACGCCTCCGTCTCCTTCATCTTGGCCCGCATGACCAGGGCGTAGATGCCAAGCGCGCCGCCCACCAGGAACGGGACACGCCAACCCCACGCGTTCATGTCGGCCTTGCTCAGCACTCCGGTCAAGATGGCGCCCAACAGGGTTCCGGCGAGGATGCCGGCGGTGCCGGAGGTGTAGATGAGGGTCGCCCAGAAGCCGCGCTTTTCCTTGGGTGCCATTTCTGACAGATACGTTTGCGACGACGGCAGCTCGCCACCGTGGGCGAGGCCCTGGATGAGTCGGGCCACCAGGAGCATGACCGAGGCCAAGGCACCAACAGCCTGGAACGTCGGTGCGATGCCGATCAGCAGGCTGCCGAAGGCCGCCAGGCCGACCGCGAACGTCATGGAGGTCTTGCGGCCGATCCTGTCGCCGATCCAACCAAAGACGAAGCCGCCGAACGGCCGGGCCACGAATCCGACGGCGAAGATCGCCAGGGTGGAGAGGACTGCGGACGTGGGGTCGGCGTTGCTGAAGAGGGCGCTGGCAATGAAGGGCGAGAATGTGGCGTAAATGGCCCAGTCGTACCATTCGACGGCGTTTCCGATGCCGGTGCCAATGAGGGTCCGCAGATGGGACCTGTGAACCTGAATTGTGGCTGATGCGCCTACGGTGGCGGTCATGTCTTGCTCCAAGTGGCTGGGGTGGTGGTTAGTTGCCGGCGGCGAGGGTGGCGATGCGGGAGACCGCGAGCTCTGCGTAGAGCGCCGCACCGTCGGCCAGGACGCCGTCGTCGAAGGTGGCGTAGGGGGAGTGGTTGAAGGGTGAGGTGGTGTGATCCACGCCCCGCGGTACGGCGCTGAGGCCCACGAAGGTCCCCGGCACTTCGGCCAGGACCCGGGAGAAATCCTCGGAGCCACTGATTGGCGTGGCCCAGCGGGAGAGCCGAGAATCGCCGAACATGCCGGAGATGACATTCTCTGCGGTGTGCGTCTCGTCCTCGTCAGTGATGGTCATGGGGTATTCGCCGCGGTAGTCGACATCCACCTCCAGGCCGTGTGCGGAGGCGATGCCCTTGAGGAGTTGCGGGATGGCGGTCATCATCCGGTCGCGCGAGGCTTCCGAGAAGGTGCGGATGGTGGCTTCGAATCGGGCAGATTCGGGGATGACGTTGCGCTTTGTACCGGCCTGCAGCAGGCCGACGGTGAGGACTACGGGATCGAACATGTTGAACTGCCGCGTGATCATGACCTGGAGCGCCGTCACCATTTCTGCGGCTGCCGTGACGGGATCCTTGGCCGAATGGGGCGCTGAACCGTGCCCGCCGGCACCCAGTACCGTAACGAAAAGCCCGTCAGAGGCGCTCATCATCACTCCAGGCTTGGTGCAGAACTGGCCATACGGTTCCAGGGAGGAGAAGACATGCATGCCATAGGCGGCGTCAACCCGGCGGCCTGCAGCGTCGAGGACGCCTTCGCGGATCATGTGGCCTGCTCCGTCGAAGCCTTCTTCGCCCGGTTGGAACATCAGGACGACATCGCCGGCCAGCTGATGGCGCCGTTCGGCCAGCAGGGTAGCGGCTCCGGCGAGCATGGACGTGTGGAGGTCGTGGCCGCAGGCGTGCATGGCGCCGTCGATCTTCGAGGAGAACTCGACGCCGGTGCGCTCCTGGACGGGAAGTCCGTCCATGTCGGCGCGGAGCAAGACCGCTGGCTTCCGGGCTGAGGAGTGAGGCGCGCCGCCGCGCAGGACTGCAGTGACCGACGTCGTGCTCTCGCCGAGGGAGATTTCGTACGGGAGTCCGTCGAGCGCCTTGAGCACCTTTTCCTGGGTGCGCGGGAGGTCCAGGCCGATTTCTGGTTCCTGGTGGAGCTCGTGACGGAACCGGGCGATTTCTCCCTGCATCTCTTTGGCGTCTGCGGCGATCGACATCTGTTCTCCTGTTTCCTGAACGTTTGGTAAGTATCCATAGCCATTGTGGAGTGATTAGCCTCACAATCTTCCAAAGCCCTGGAAAAATTCAGGAACATGCCAGAATTAACAGAATTCACGCACTGTCTAGGAGAGGATCGCTCATGGAACTCAGTGAAGAGGACCTCCGGCTGATCAATGCCCTCCAGATCTCGCCGCGTATCAGCTGGTCCGACGCCGCCGAGGTCCTTGACGTCCATGCCACCACGTTGGCCTCCAGATGGGACCGGCTGCGCGAGTCGGGAGCAGCCTGGACCACAGCGCACCTCATGGGCGATCCCGAGAATGCCTGCTTGGCGCTCTTGGACGTGGACTGCGAGATGCACCTCAGGCCCGAGGTCACAGCCGCGCTTGCTGCGATTCCCGAGGTCATCACGGTTGAGGAGGCCGCCAGCAACCGGGACCTCATGCTGACTGTGATCACCCAGGACCTGAGCGAGTTCAGCACCCGGCTGTTGCCCCAGCTGAAGGAAATCCGGGGGCTTACCAAGTACCGGACCTCGCTCTGCACGCGGATCCACACCAGTGGCTATGCGTGGCGGCTCAATGTGCTGAGCCGGGCTGAGCAGCAGGCGCTGCGTGCCCTGGCAGGGCCGGAAGCGGCCAATCCGTCCGCACCCTACGCGGTGGTCACCCCGCTGCCGGCGAGCCACATGGCACTTCTTCCCTTCCTCGCCCGGGATGGCAGGGCCTCCGCCGCGGAGATCGCGCGTGCCCTGGGGCGCCACCCTGCCACGGTGCAGCGGCAGCTCGGCCGCGTGCTCGCAAGCAGGATGCTGTCCTTCCGCTGCGAAATTGCCCAGAAATTCTCCGGCTTTCCCATGACGTGCCAGTGGTTCGCGAATGTTCCGGCAGGACAGCATGAAGCCGCGGCCGCCGAGCTACGGGCCGTCAGGAACGTCCGGTTCACGGCCTCCACCACCGGCAGTACCAACTTTGTGATCATCATGTGGCTGCGTTCGCTGGCAGAGATCATGGAGATGGAACTCGCCATCCAGCAGCGCATCCCAGGGATCGAACTCGTCGAAAGCGTCGTGATGCTGAGCACGGCCAAGCGGGTCGGCTGGATGCTGAACCCCGACTCGACGGCGACTGGCGCCGTCGTACCCACCGCCGCCGGTGAGCTGGTCCCCGCAATCGAGCTGACGACGACGGCCTGACTCGCGATGCGCGCGGTGGGGCCCGGCCTAGAGGCCGGCGTTGTAGACGTCGAGTCCGAAGCGGTTAAGTCCCGGGGTGCCTGCGTAGCCGAGATACGGAAGGCCGAAGGTGTCCTCAATGCTGGCAAGCAGGCTGTAGTGGTTGTAGGGGGTGGTGGACCAGGTGCCACCCTTGGTGAAGGGGGAGATGACCAAGGCGCCGACGCGGCCGCCGCCCTGCCCGACGATACCGGGAAGCGGAGAGTTGGGTCCCGGCCCTTCGCCACAGCACGCGCTAGCGTCCGATTGGGGGCTGTCGGATTCGTCGAAGGTGATCACCAGGACACCGTCTTGGCGAAACGCGGGAGACGAGGTGATCAACGGAACGTACTGCTTCAGCCATGCATCCGCGCTGGTCAGGCCACCTGGCTGTCCGTCCACGCAAGGGGAATCGTGTCCGTCGTGGCAGAGGTTCGGCGTGATCATGGACAGGTTTGGCGTGGTTGCGACCGAGGCGAGATCGGTTTTCAAGGCGCCGAGGTCCACATCGTTCTTCGCGCAGTCCGGTGATCCAGTGATCCCAGCGAAGTAGACAAAAGGATTGTGGCGGGCGGCGTACTGGTCGCCGACCTTCGCCTTCTGGGTGTCATCGGGTGCGCCGATGGCGGGGTGGCGGCAGGGAGTACCCATGTCCTCCATGTAGCCCTTCCAGGTTTTCCCTGCAGCCGTCAATTGGCCGGCGACCGTGGGAACGTCAGCGGGGAAGACACAGCCGTCTCCAACGGCCTGGCCAGGAGCTGCCGTCCCGGTCTTCACGAATGGGGAGTACGTCTGGCAATCTGCCTGCATCTGCGGGTTGGGGCCTTGTCCGGACATCTGGGCGACGTAGTTCGGTTGGGAGTTGTGTGCGGTGCCGAAGTACTGGTTCAACAGAACGCCCTGGCTGCGCAGCGTGGTGGAAAGGTACGGCGCGGCCGAACTTGGTCCCCACGTGGTTTCGTAGCCCTTGTTTTCGAGATTGATCACGAACACATGCTCGGCGCCCGGGAGATAGCCCGCGCTCTGGGTCGTCTGGGGTTGGCTTGCTTGGGCCTGCGTCTGGTGGATGCCGAATGCAATACCGGAAACGGTCAACAAGGCAACCATCAGTGCCGCAAATCCGAGCCGGAGCCTGGAGATGGTGAAGGTTTTGAATGTCATGGCAGGATCCATCCGTCCGCGAGCGCTTTCTGTTTCAAGCCGGCCCATTCTTCTTCCGCAGGCGGTCCGACGGGAGAACATGCCGGTCCGGCGGCATAGGGCGGCACGAGGTACGCCGGGGCCGCCAGATTCGGTGCCGATTGGAAATCAAGCACTTCGGCGATGTTCCGGGCGGCGCTGTCCCTCGGCGTCAGGGCTTGAAGCCCCCAGCGCCACTCGATGGCCTTCAAGATTGAGGTGTGGTCGTACGTATCGTGTGCCACGTAGCGCCTGCGGGCCCGGGGTGAAACGACCAAGGACGGGACGCGGAACCCACGCGTGGCGGTATCCGGATTGCTGTCCGGTGCTGTTTCAGGGGGAACGTGGTCGTAAAATCCGCCCCACTCGTCGTAATTCACCACCAGCATCGTGTTGGCCCAGTTGGGGCTCTTGGTCACTGCGTTGTAGACCTCTGCCAGGAAGAGTTCGCCGGAGCGGATGTCCGCGTGCGGGTGGTCATCGCCGGAGGTTCCGCTGGATTCATCCGTGAAGCGTGGATCCACGAAGGAGACTGCGGGAAGTTTCCCGGAACTGCAATCGCTGAGGAATTCGGCGTAAGGCTTGGAGATTCCGAGGTACTTGGTTCCCCAGAGCGCGGTGAAGGGAATGTCGCCGTAGTAGTACTTGCCCTGTACGCCGGCAGCTGCCAGGCGGTCCCAAATCGTGGGCATGGTGCTGGTGACGGTCGAGTTGTGGAGCCTGTCCGTGGCCGCCGAGTGCTGATAGAAACGGTTTGGATAGGTCTCGGCCATGGTGGCGGCGAAATAGCGGTCGCAGACGGTCCAGTCGGGGCCCGCCTGGCGCCAAAAGTCCACGTCGCTTGAGTCGTAGTATCCGACGGCGAATTCATCGTTCTCACCGGCCCGCAGCCAGCCATCGTTCTTGCCGTTGTTGAACTGGATCCGGCCGCCCTCATAGGAATGATCGGGGTCGGGATGGCCGCAGCCCTGGTAATCCGTCAGGTGGTGCGTCGTGTGGGGAATCCCGTAGCGGTCAACGAACGTCAGTCCGGATTGCTTTCCATCAGCCCCGGGCATCCAGCCAAGGAAATGGTCGAAGGAGCGGTTTTCCATCATCACCACAATGATGTGGTCGATGCCCGAAGCGCCGGGTTGAGGGAGTTGGGTCGCAGCAGGAGCGGGTCCCATGGTCGCGCCGCTGACAAGCGTCGCGGCCGTGGCAGATCCGGCAACTGACAGGAAATTGCGTCTTGTGAAGTTCACCCCAAGAGTCGATCACGGAATGATTACGGGCACAATCGATAGTTGGCTATTTAATAAAGTGTTCGCTCACAGTTAATTTCATGTGAACATTAATCACTTGAATGGATTTTGATGGTGGCCCCAAACTCGTTTGGGCTTCTAGGCTGGGATGATGACTAGCCACGACGCGACAGCCGGCATCCTGCAACGCCCCTATCTCCTGGCGACAGCGGGTGCCTGCGCGTTGGTCTTCCTGGCAGCTTTCGAATCCATGGCCGTCACCACCATCATGCCGCTGGTGAGCCGTGAGCTGGACGGCGCCGGACTCTATGCTCTGGCCTTTGCCGGTCCTCTCGCCACTGGCGTGATCGGCATGGTAGCCGCAGGGAACTGGGCGGACCGGCGTGGGCCGGCTGCTCCGCTTTACGCTTCCGTGGCGCTGTTCGCAGCAGGACTGCTCATCGCCGGTACCGCGGTTTCCATGCCGATGCTCGTCGCTGGGCGGCTCGTCCAAGGCCTCGGCGGAGGCGCCATGACGGTCGCACTGTACGTGGTGATCGCAAGGGTTTATCCCGCGAGGCTGCACGCCCAGGTCTTTGCAGCGTTCTCGGCTGCCTGGGTCATTCCTTCGATGATCGGGCCTTTCGCTGCCGGCGTGGTTGCCCAGTTGAGCAGCTGGCACTGGGTTTTCCTGGGCGTTGTGGGCCTGGTGGTTCCGGCGTTGGCAATGATCCTGCCCGCCATGCGCGGCATGCGTTCCGCGCCGGACGTGCGGGAGGCAGGTTCCCCGAAGGCCGCGCCGCGCCAAGCAAAGTCCGAAATCACCGACGTTCCCTGGGCGTTCGGCCGCATGGGGTGGGCTGCACTCGCAGCCTTTGCCGTCCTCGGCCTGAACCTGTCCGGGCAGGTGCCCGGCGTGGGCTGGGCGATCGCCGCCGTCGCACTCGTCATCGCAATGCTGGCAGTGAAGCCCTTGGTTCCCCGCGGCACCCTCGGCGCACACCGCGGCTTGCCGAGCGTCATCTTGATGCGTGGAATCGCCTCCGCCGGTTTTTTCGGCGCCGAGGTCTACGTTCCGTACCTTCTCACGGAGCGGTACTCCTTCACCCCGGCGTTCGCCGGACTCGCGCTGACTGGATCGGCCCTCGCCTGGGCAGGAGCGTCCGCCGTCCAGGGCCGGTTGGGTTCCAGGCTCGGTCATGCACTGGCTGTTCGGATCGGTTCTGCGCTGGTCCTCGGTTCTGTGGCCGTCGTCCTTGTGACCACGGTGTTCGCGTGGCCGGCCGCGGTGGCGATTTCAGGCTGGCTCTTCGCGGGAGCCGGTATGGGCCTGATGTACCCGCGCCTGAGCGTCATGACCCTGGCCCTCTCCCGCACCGAGGACCAAGGCTTCAACAGTTCGGCAATGTCCATCGCCGATTCCCTGGGAGGCGCCCTCTCGCTCGCCGTGACGGGACTCGTCTTCAGTGCGCTGACGACGACGGCGGCTTCTTTCGCAGGCGTGTTCGCACTGACGGCGGGGATCGCCGTCGTCGGACTCATCATCGCGCCGCGAGTGGCGGGCAGGCAGCCTTCGGGTGGTCAGGACGCGGAAGCCCACCGCGCCGAGGAAGCCGACGACGTAAGAGCCTAAGACTTTCTGTGGGCCCGGAGGACGCTATCGACGGTGGTGGCTTGCTGACCGTCCGGACCGGTGACCACGCGTTCCCGGGAATCGGCGACGTTGATCCTCCACGAGCCAGGGCCGCGGGTAAGCGCTTCTACCAAGTCCTCGGGAGTGAAGAACTTGTCCTTCATTTCCTTGTGCGCGCTCCACGGAGTCAGGCCCTCCGGGTGATGCCCCACCACAAGCAAAGCCCCGTCTGGAGCCACGGCTGCGGCGGCCGAGGCAAGGGAATCGCGCCACGGCAGAAGCGGAGAGTGAAGGAATTGGGCGGACACCAGATCGAAGCCCGCGTCCGGGTGCCATGTTGCGAAGTCCCTCTGTAACCAAGTGATCCGGTCCTGTAGCCCCGCTTCCATCGCGTGGGTTGCCGCCCGTTCAAGCGCGACGCCGGAGACATCTACCGCGGTCACCGTCCAGCCATGCTGGGCGAGCCAGATGGCGTCCGCGCCCTCCCCGCAACCCAGGTCCAGGGCGGTGCCGGCAGTCAGGCCTGCGGCCTCCGCGATCAGCTGCGGATTGGGATTCCCGCTCCACCTCTTCGCCTTTTCCTGGTACACCTCGTCCCAAAACTGCGCTGCGTCAACGTCGTGGTTCGGTTCGCTGTGAAGGTGGGCTCCGCCGTCGTGCTCGTGCGTCATGGCTCAAGCGTGCCCTGACGTGCCCCGCGAGGCAACGGTCAGGCCAAAAGACCCCGTGGAAAGGTGGGCTGCCCGCGGATGCTAGAATGGATTTACTTGATGTGCAGTGATGCCCGCTTAGTCCCGGATTCGGGGAGTGGGCTTTTTTCATGTGAGAGGCACATCCTGCGTCGATGAACGCGTTTTCTCTGGTCCCGGCCACGGCTTATTGCCTACCGGTTGATCACTGACTTTTTCCTCGGCGAACCCTTGGCCCAACCGGCGTCGGGGGACGATGTCCGTTGGACACCGCCAGAAAGACCCTTGAAACACATGACTACTTTTGCTGCCCTTGGCACGCCCAAGCCCATCGCCGAGTCCCTCGCTGCAGATGGCATCGAAGAAGCCTTCCCCATCCAGGTCAAGACCCTCCCGGATACGCTCGCAGGCCGCGACGTCCTGGGCCGTGGCCGCACGGGCTCCGGCAAGACCATCGCTTTCGCTATCCCGCTTGTGGCACGTCTCGCCGAGCGCGAAGCCAAGCACTTCCGCAAGCCCGGCCGCCCCATGGGCCTGGTCCTCGCACCAACCCGTGAGCTCGCCACCCAGATCAACGCCACCATCGAACCACTGGCCAAGGCCATGGGCCTGAACACCACGGTCATCTACGGCGGCATCTCCCAGGCCCGTCAGGAAAAGGCGCTGCGTGCCGGCGTCGACATTGTCATCGCCTGCCCGGGCCGCCTCGAGGACCTCATCCGCCAGCGCATCCTGACGCTCGAAGCTGTCGAGATCACCGTGCTGGACGAGGCCGACCACATGGCCGATCTCGGCTTCCTCCCGGTGGTCAAGAAGCTCATGGACATGACCCCCACCCAGGGCCAGCGCCTGCTCTTCTCCGCGACGTTGGACAACGGTGTTGACAAGCTGGTCAACCGTTACCTGTCCAACCCGCTGACCCATTCGGTGGATGACCCCCAGGCCGCCGTCACCACCATGGAGCACCACGTCCTGGTGGTCAACGACCAGACCGTCAAGAAGCAGCTGATTGTGGAGTTGGCCTCCGGCGCCGGCCGCCGCCTGCTGTTCATGCGAACCAAGCACCACGCACGCAAGCTCGCCAAGACCCTGACCGATTGCGGCATCCCCGCCGTCGATCTCCACGGCAACCTGTCGCAGAATGCCCGTGACCGTAACCTTGCCGAGTTTGCCAGCGGCGAGGTGCGGGTCCTGGTGGCCACGGACGTCGCGGCCCGCGGCGTGCACGTCGACGACGTCGAACTCGTCATCCACGTGGACCCGCCCACAGAGCACAAGGCTTACCTGCACCGCTCCGGCCGTACGGCCCGCGCAGGTTCAGACGGCACCGTGGTCACGCTGACGCTTCCCGAGCAGCAGTCCGACGTCAAGAAGCTCATGAAGGCTGCCGGCGTCGACGTCTCGTTCGAGCGCGTCACGGCCAGCTCCCCGCTGGTTGCCCAGCTCGTGGGCCAGGTTGCCGACAAAGTTGACCCGCGCACTCGTGCGGCATTGCTCGCAGCTAAGACCCAGCAGCCGGGCGGCGGCACCTCCACTGGTGCCAACGCCCAGCGCAAGCGCAACCGCCGCACCACCCAGGCTGCACCCACTGCGGGTGGCCGTGGTGGTCGCGGTGGCCGTGGCAAGGTTGCCTCCGAGCCGGTGCGCACCGACATCAACCGTGCGGATCGCCGCGCAGCAGCGAACGACGACGTCGCCCGTAACTCGCGTGGACGCGGCAACGCTGCTTCCACTCACCGCAATGACGTTCCTGGCGCGCAGGGCCAGAACGGTCGCAGCGGCCGTCCGGCGACTGGTCAGCGTGCCGCCGTCGGCAATCGCTCGGCGTCGGCTCCGCGTACCGAGTCCGCAACTGCTACGCGCAGCAGCGGCAACAAGTCCGTGTGGTCCTCCAACACGGGTGGCAACTCCGGTGGCTCGTACGGCTCCGGCTCGGGCAACTCGGGTTCGGGCCGTCCGGCCCGCAGCGGCCCGCGCCGTGCCTCGGCTCCGGCGTCGAACGAGCGCCGCAGCCGCTAGGCCACCTGTGCGCTAGGTACTCTGTTGGACATGCTCAGCCTTGGTAGCGCGGAGTGGACATATTCCTGATATGTCCACTCCTTGGCTCAAAGAATGAGCATGTCCATAGGGATTACCAGCCGCGCTCGCGCCATTCCGCAAGGTGTGGCCGCTCCGCGCCGAGCGTCGTCGGATCTCCATGGCCAGGATGCACCACAGTGTCATCCGGGTAAGCCTCGAACAACCGTTCCTTTACGTCGTTCAACAGCGAAGTGAAGCGGGCGGCATCGTTCTGCGTGTTGCCAACACCCCCAGGGAACAACGAATCGCCGCTGAAAATGTGCGCGGGTCCTTCCGGGTCCAGATACACGTAGGCGATCGAGCCAGGAGTGTGGCCGCGCAAGTGCACCGCGGTGATGTCGAAACCGTCGAAGTTTCCCACATCGCCATGGTGCAGCGGCACGTCCACGGGTACCGGCAGCGCGTCGGCATCGTCTACTCCGGCTGAGGTCTTCGCGCCCGTCGCTTCCACCAACCCGGGAAGCGCGCGGACGTGATCCCAGTGCTGGTGCGTCGTGGCAATCAGGGCCAGCTTCGGGGTGGCCTTGGTGTCCGCGGCTGAGTCCTCGATCATCCGCTGGATGGCCGGGAGGTCGTCGGCGGCGTCGATCAGGAGCTGCACACCGCTCGCCTTAGCGGTGAGCAGGTACACGTTGTTGTTCATCTCGCTGACCGAGATTCGCCGGATGGTGATGTCACGCAGTGAATGAATGAGTGAGTCCATTCGTCCACTCTACGGAAGCCGCGTGCGGCCGGCCGGTTACTCGCGGCCCTGCGAAACCCAGGTGGGATCCGCGGATCGTGAGCCGACGACGGCGTACGCGGCTCCGTCGAGCACGTCCAGTTGGGCGGCACTCAACTCGAGGGACAGGGCACCCAGGTTTTCGTCGATCCGGTGCGGCTTGCGTGTGCCGGGGATGGGGACCACGCTGAGCTGGAGGCGGCGGCCTTGGGCGAAAAGCCAAGCCAACGCCACCTGGGCGGGAGTTGCATCCCGGCCAGTGCTCTCGGATAGCTCCGCGGCCACGGCTCGAACCGCGGCAACAACCGCCTGGTTGGAGTCGAGGGCGCCGTCGGCGAAGCGGGGAATGCGGTGCCGGAAATCGTTCTCGCCGAGTTGATCGGCGCTGACGGTTCCGGTGAGAAAGCCCCGGCCAAGCGGCGAATAAGGTACGAAACCCACACCGAGCTCAGCCGCAGTCGGGACGACGTTGCGCTCAACGTCCCGGCTCCAGATGGACCACTCGCTCTGCACAGCGGAGATCGGGTGCACGGCGTTGGCTTCCTTCAGTTCCTCAGCGGTCACTTCCGACAAGCCCAGGTGCCGGACCTTGCCTGCCCGGACGAGCTCTGCCATGGCCTCCACGGTTTCCACAATCGGAACGCGGAGGTCACGGCGGTGCATGTAGTAGAGGTCGATGAAGTCGGTGCCCAGGCGGCGGAGGCTTGCTTCCGCCGCCTGGGTCACGTAGGCAGCGTCTCCGCGGACGTCGGTGTAGCCATCGCGCGGGTTGCCCACGATTCCAAATTTGGTGGCCAACTGGACCTCGTCGCGGCGATCCTTCAGGAGTTTTGCTATCAGTTCCTCATTGTCGCCCGCGCCGTAAATATCCGCGGTGTCAAGGAAGCTGATGCCGGCATCCACGGCATGGTGCAGCGTCTTGAGGGATTCGGCGGGATCCACCTCGCCATAAACGGGCGTCAATGCCATCCCGCCGAAACCGAGGGGGCTTACGGTCAGGCCACCGCCGAGCTGTACGTTGGTGGTTTCCGGGCTCATGGTGGTTCTCCTTCGCCGAGTGTTCGTATCATTTCTGGCAACTCCGCGGGGCGGGGGAGTATTCCGCGTGCCTGGCGCTTATGGTTCGGCTGGCTCGGTCACTTCATCACGCTTTTCCGTGGGAAGGGCTTTCAACCCCGCGGCGCAGCCCACGATTCCGGCAATGAAGAGCAGCTTGAGCGGGCTGGCCGGTTCGACGCCGGTGGCCATCGCCCAGCCGACCGTCAGGGCTGCTCCGTTCCCGACCCAGACGGCGTAGGCCGTGCCAAGGGGAATGCGCTTCACTGCGATGCCGAGGCCGATCATGCTGAGGGTCGCCGTCACGGCGAAGACCGCGGTGGGGATGGCCTGGCTGAATCCGTCGGACAGGCCGAGGGCAGTCGCCCACACCGCTTCGAGGACGGCGGAGGCCAGCAAAATGGTCCATGCAAACTTGGCGTCCATCGCTACGCCACCACCTTCAAGCCGACCACGCACACCGCGATTCCGGCGAGCAACAACAGCCGGGCCGCCGTCGGGCGCTCAACTTTGGTGATCATTGCGTAAGCGGCTGTGAGAACGACGCCGACACCCACCCACACGGCATAGGCGGTGCCCGTGGGGATGGATTGCATCGCGAAGGCCAGGCCCGCGGTGCTCGCAATCACGGTGACCAGGAAGATGGCGGAGGGGACCGGTTTGCGGAAGCCGTTGGAACGGTGGAGCGCTGCGGCCCAGACGGCCTCGAGCGCGCCGGACAGAATGAGGATTAACCACGACATGACAGATCCTTTGGCCAGTCTTGTCGCGTGCCGGGTACTGAACCGTCGTCCGGAGGTCCCTGTGCGGGCCATCCTTCGAGGCTAGCAAAGCCCGACGCCGGGCGGCCAGTCTTGGTGGCGAGCCTCACCACGGACATGTCCGGTCCCGAGCTTTAGCAAGGGACATGTCCATTGCTAAGGTCAGCGACAGGGCATATTGCTGTTATGTCCAGTGCTCAGACCTAGGAGTGCACATGCTCCACGCGGTCGATGGAGATGACGGCCAGGAACCCACGGCCCAGGATTTCGGGGCTCCGGGTGTCCGAACCTACCACCGTGTCGTAGCGGGCGAGTTCGACGGGTTCGTCAGCGGTAGGCGCGGTGGCGGTATCACCGTCCGCGGCGTCGGCAGGCTCCGCGCCGGGACTGACAGAAGCCTTGCCTTCCAAGAGGACCGCCATTTGACCCTCGAACACCGGGTGCGCGCGCTTCTTCGAGAGCTCGATGATGGATGTGTAACCCTTGAATTCGCCGGCCCGGGCGATCACATTGAGGTCCCGGATGTCGCCGGTGGGGAGCGCGCTGGAAGAGTCCGCCTCGCCCGAGAACCGGAAGGGCCGATACTTTTCCAGCGGGTGCTCTTCGCCGTCCACCGTGAGCAGCAGCAACTCACCGTCGATCACGGTGATGACGCGCTCCATGCCAGGAAACGTCGAGAAATCGCCTGCCGATCCGACGTCGGCGATGCTGACCCGCCAGTCCCACGCCCCGTCCTGCGCCGACGCTGCTTTCGGATGGCTGGCCAGTTCGCGGGTCACCCCGCCGCCGTTGCGCCACGGTTCAGGTCTGAGCTCGGCAAAACGGATGATCTCCATACGCTCCAGCCTAGCCCGAGCCCGCCTTTGGCCGGGGCAACCGCCGCGTAACATCGGCGCAACCTTGGCCCGGTTCAACAATCCCCGAGGCCCTTGCTAACGTCGTAGGGAGATAAAAGGTTGGAGACGCGGAATGTTCGTCAAAGTGTGTGGCTTGAGCACGCCTGAATCCGTGCAGGCCGCCGTCGAGTCCGGCGCAGACGCGGTGGGTTTCGTGCTGACGAAGAGCCCGCGCGAGGTATCGCCTGACCGTGCCCGAGACTTGCTGGTCCATGTGCCGGAAGGTGTCGCCGCCGTCGGGGTCTTCCGTCACGAGACCGCCGCCGACGCAGTCGCAACCGCTCGCGAGGCCGGTCTCGGATGGGTCCAGTTGCACGGTAGCCGCACGCCGGAAGACGTTAAGACAGTGCACGACGCCGACATGCGGCTGGTCAGGGCCGTCACCATGGGTGCCGCCCCGGAGGAGTTCGACGACTGGGGCGAGGACTTGTTCCTGATCGACGCCGCAGTGCCCGGTTCGGGGGAGGCGTGGGACTATTCCTCGGTCCGGAAACTGGTCCTGGGTGGGCGCCACTGGTTGTTGGCCGGAGGGTTGACCCCGGCCAACGTCGGATCGGCAGCGCAGGAAGCCGGGGCCTGGGGAGTCGACGTGTCCAGCGGCGTGGAGTCGTCGCGCGGAGTGAAAGACCTCGACCTCGTGCGTGCCTTCGTCAAGGCCGCCAAAGCCTGACGCCCCCACCCGAACGCTCGCTCACCTTTGGTGCCTTTGGCGCGACGCGCCTGCAGATGATGTGAGCGAGGGCTCGAGGATTAGCCCCCAAAAGTGAGCGTGGGTCGCAAGAAACCCTTGACAGCCGCTGTTCGACGTCGCATATTTAACATATCAGTTAATTAGCTGAATGGTTAAATGCAGAGGCGCCAAAAGTGTCCACAGATCGGCTCAGTCTCATCTTCTCGGCCCTCGCCGACCCCACCCGTAGGGCAATTCTGGCCCGGCTTTCGGAGGGTGAAGCCACCGTGAACGAGCTCGCCGAACCGTTCGACATCAGCCTGCCCGCCGTCTCGCGGCACCTCAAAGTCCTGGAAACCGCAGGGCTGATCAGCCGGAGCCGGAATGCGCAATGGAGGTCTTCCAGGTTGGAAGCGGAACCGCTGCGCGAAGCGACCGAATGGATGGACAGATACAGGCGTTTCTGGGATGCCAGCTTTGCCCGCCTCGATGCCCACCTACGCAAGATTCAGCACGATTCAAAGGATCCAGGAGCCAAGTAATGAATACCGAACAGCACGTCCTCACCATGATCCGCGAATTCGATGCCCCCCGGGAGCTCGTCTTCGAGGCCTTCTTGGACCCCGATCAGCTCGCCGCATGGTTTGGGCCTGTGGGTATTGATTCGCCGCGCGACCGGATTGTCGTGGAACCCAGGGTGGGCGGCGTCTGGCAGCTCGTCATGACCTGGGATGAGGACGGCGCCCCCAAGGAATCGCCTATTGACGCCGTCATCACCGCTTATGATCCGCCCGCCCTGCTTGTCGCAACGCAAAAAGCAGAGCCCGACGCCGGGATCACGCTTTTGCTCGAAATGCGCCTTGAGTTCGAGGTGCTGGAGGGCGACCGCACACGGCTTCATCTCACCCAAGGCCCCTTTGACTCCGACGAATGGGTTGAAATGACCCGCGAGGGGTGGGGTACGTCGTTCACCAAGCTGGACACCCTGCTGGTGCGGGATTAGGGAAGCGGGTCAAAGACCGCCAGAAGTCAACTTGGAAGGTGGGGGACCGTTCGGGCTACACTCCACGGCGGGGACAGAATGCCATTGACTCCGGAGACCGAACGGTTCCGGAGACATACGATCAAGCAGAATGCGACCTTTGAAAATCCTTGTCAAACCTCTTAACGGCCCTATCCGCTACCTGACAGTCGCCTTTTTTGCCGCTTTGGCATTGTCTGGCTGCTCGTCGCAGGCAGGCACCGCCTCGGCGGGCACGGCGTCGCCCTCTTCTGTGGGCGATTCCGCATCCGCAAGTCCAACTCGATCGTCGGGCCCCTTTGGAGGCTTCGCTTCGGCGGCCGAGATGTGCTCCACTATTTCGCAGCAGGCCACGGGAGCTTCGTTGCTGCCTATGTCCGCGGCGCAGGGAAAGACCGCTGAACTGGAGCAATACAAAGCCGAGCTTGCCGCTACGGCCCAGCGCGTCCCAGATGCGCTCAAAGCTGATTTCACCAACCTGAAGGACACCGCGATCGCAGGTTTGAAGGACCAAACCGTGTACTCAAGCGGCAAGTTCGAAAAAGCGATGGCTCCCGTTACAACCTGGTTGAGCGCCAACTGCAAGTAGCCCTTGGCCCGCAGCCACACGCGGGCGCGGGCCGGGTTTTAGCGCCCACGAGTGAGTGAGGGTCCGGCAAAAGGGCCACTTATGTGAGCGCGCGTCGGACAAGACAAGCAAATAAGTGAGTGAGCCTTGGGGCGGCGCAACCCTCGCGCACCTTTAGGCCCAAAATAGAGCACCCTCCTTCAGTTCATCATCTGCAGGAGGGTGCCGCCGTTTGGGCACATAAGTGAGTGAGCGTTGGGCAAAAATGCCGTATATGTGAGCGGGGATCGGAAGATCAGGGGGATTTCAGGGCGAACCCCTAGGCCCTGGCCGCGTCCCGCAAGGGACAATGGAAGATATGAAAACGCTGCTTAACATCATCTGGCTCGTCTTCGGCGGCTTCGTTCTGGCCTTGGGATATTTCATGGCCGGAATTGTGTGCTGCTTGTTGATCGTCACCATCCCGTGGGGCATCGCGTCGTTTCGGATTGCCTCGTACACGTTGTGGCCGTTTGGTCGCATGGTCGTGGACAAGCCCGGTGGCGGGGGAGTCTTCCCGCTCATCGGCAACGTCATCTGGCTGCTGGTTGCGGGCATTTGGATCGCGATCGGCCACGTGGTCACGGCTTTCGCCATGGCCATCACCATCATCGGGATCCCGCTGGCCATCGCCAACCTGAAGCTCATTCCGGTATCGCTCATGCCGCTGGGCAAGCAGATCGTGCCCAGCAACCGCCCGTTCGTCAGCACCTACCGCTAGCCTCCCCGCATAAGGCACCACGAACTGTTCCGGAGTAGCGTAGGCCGTGTCTGCACTGCCTCCCCTCGAAAGGAACAGTCCATGTCCGCCGCCAGGAACACCGTTGCCAAGAACATCGTCGCCACCCTCAAAGCCAACAATGTCCAGCGCGTCTATGGGATACCCGGAGATTCGCTGAATGGATTCACGGACGCGCTGAGGGAGGAAGACAGCATCCGGTGGGTCCATGTCCGGCACGAGGAAGCCGCCGCGCTGGCAGCCGCGGCCGAGGCGGGTCTCACAGAAGAGCTGGCTGTGTGCGCCGGTTCCTGCGGCCCCGGCAATCTCCATCTGATCAATGGGCTCTACGATGCCAACAAGTCCAGGGTCCCCGTGTTGGCCATCGCCGCGCACATTCCCAGCGAAGAGATCGGCAGCCAGTACTTCCAGGAGACGCATCCCCAGGAGCTGTTCCGGGAATGCAGCGTTTACGTCGAGCACGTCGCGCATCCCAGCCAGATGCCCAGGGTCTTGGAAATCGCCATGCGGACCGCGGTCGAGAAGCGGGGCGTCGCCGTCGTCGTGATCCCCGGTGATGTTGCCCTCGCGGAGGCGCAAAGCGACCGGACGGCTGTGATCCGGGCCGCCCGTCCGGAGATCCGGCCCAATAGCCGAGAGCTCGCCGAGGCGGCGGACATGCTCAACGCGGCCGGCAAAGTCACTATCCTCGCGGGTGCCGGCAGCGCGGGTGCGCACGCGGAGGTCATGGCGTTGGCGGACGCGTTGGGGGCGCCGATCGTCCACGCGATGCGGGGCAAGGAACACATCGAATACGACAACCCGTTCGACGTCGGCATGACCGGCCTTTTGGGGTTCAGTTCCGGCTATCGGGCGATGGAGAGCTGTGAGGCCTTGCTCATGCTGGGCACCGATTTTCCGTACCAGCAGTTCTACCCGGAGAACGCGAAGATCATCCAGGTGGACATCAGGGGCGAGCAGCTCGGCAGGCGCGCCCGGATTGATCTTGGACTCGTGGGCACAGTCAAGGACACTGCGGCCGCCCTGCTGCCCTTGATCGAGCGCAAGGCGAAACGAACACACCTCCAAGCTTCCCTCAAGCACTATGCGAAGTCGCGCGCCAAGCTCGATGACCTCGCTTCTCCGGCGAAGGACGGCCAGCCTATCCATCCACAGTTCGTGGGCAGGCTCGTGGATGAACTGGCGGCCCCGGATGCGGTTTTCACGTGCGACGTCGGGTCCCCGACGGTGTGGGCCGCCCGCTATCTGACCATGAACGGCCGACGCCGGCTTCTCGGCTCGTTCAACCACGGAACCATGGCCAACGCCCTGTCGCACGGCATCGGAGCGGCGGCCGCGTACCCCGGGCGCCAAGTGGTGGCCCTGGCCGGCGACGGTGGGCTGACCATGCTGCTCGGCGAACTGATCACCTTGGTGCAGAACAAGCTCCCCGTCAAAGTGGTGGTCTTCAACAACTCCTCGCTGAACTTCGTGGAGCTCGAAATGAAGGCCGCCGGCTTCGTCAATTTCGGCACGGACCTGGAGAACCCGGATTTCGCCAAACTGGCAGAAGCTCTGGGCATCCGCGGTATCCGGGTGGACAACTCCTCGGGGCTGCAGGCAGGTTTGGCTGAAGCCTTCGCGCACGACGGCCCGGCCCTCATCGACGTCCGCACGGCCCGGCAGGAACTGTCCATTCCGCCGGCAATCAGCGCCGAACAAGTCAAGGGCTTCACGCTCTACGCGATCCGAACTGTCCTCTCCGGCCGCGGCGACCAGCTGATCGACCTCGCGAAGACGAACATCCGCCAGATATTCTAAGGGGAACCGCCACCGCGCTAGCGGTCACGGTTCCGGCGGGAAGATCGAAACTGAAGCTGCGCTCCACGGCCCGCGCGCCGCCGTCGTAGGTTGCGCTGTAGGTAGGAGGTCACACCTCCGTGATACGGGGTGTCGCCTTGGGCTCCAGCAGACCCCCGATTGTCCGAAGCCATCAAATGGCAGGCGCCCACCTTCATCTACAAGGGAAACATTGCCTCGTTCTTTCCGCGGTCAAAGAAGAATGTCACCCTGATGTTCCACCAGGGCGCGTCGATCGCCGATGAACTGGGCCTGCTCGAGGGTGACGGCGAAGTCTCCCGCGTTGCGCGCTTCGTGGACAGCGTCGATTTCGAGGCAAAGAAGCCGGCGCTTGAAGCCGTGATCCTGGGATGGATCAAGGACAAGGGCTAACCACGCGCGGCTGACCGGCGCGCGGGCTCGGTGGGCACTCAGGGTCGCCCGAACGCACCATCCCTCAACAGGGCCACAGCGAATCCAGCGTCAAGTTCGGCGGCGATCTCGACGTCGTCGGCGTACCCTGCGCCGATCAGCTCCCGGCCGCTTGAACAGCCTTGCAGGGCGTGGTGAAGTCGGGGTTCGGCAGCGTTGAATACTGCCATCGCGGCCTCAGCTTCCGGCGAGAATCCTTCCCTGCCGTCTTCCGCGGTGAAACCGCCCCGGCCCGCTGCCGCAAGCCCGGCAACGAAGGCCCCGGCACCGATCTGATCCTCCACAACGGGCCGGAGGGAACCGCCGGGCCATCGCTCACCGGCCGCGATCACCGCGACTACCGCGCCAGGGGGCAGCTCGGACACCACCCAATCCGCGGTGGCGGCTGCGTTACGCAGTGACACTGCTGCGATGAGCGGCACTTCCTGGGCGAGTTCATGGGCAAGCGCGGAACCGTTGGGCGAAGGCAGGACCACGCGACCCAAGGCCGGCGCGTCGCGAAGGCTCGACGGCGAGAGGCTCAGTCCGCCGCCACCCCGCGGACCCGCCAATAGGGCACCATGGTGGGCTGCGAAGTCCTCCGCGCCCGCATCCATCCACGGGTAAGGGAACACCGTGGCACCGCGATCGACGGCGACGCTCACGCACGTGGTGAAGGATAGGACGTCAACCACAACGGCAAGGTCGGCGCCGGACGCTATGGCGCGGGCGCCGTCGAGCCCCCACTCAAACCTCACCGCGAACGGAAGCTGCCGGTGCGCCATCGCCGCCATGGTCATGACAGTTCGGCCTCGAGGTTTCGTCGGGCGGCATCCAACCAAAGGCTTTTGGCGCGCTCGCTGTGGAAGAGCGGATCCAGGGCGAGCAATTGGCGGACCACCGCGGCCCGGCCGGCTGCGAAGTCGGGATCGCTGACGTGGGCGTAGTCCTCACGGACCGCCGTCAGGTAACGGGCGTAAGCGGCGGGCTCCGCGCCGAGGATGGAGAGATCGGCGTCGCACAGGAGGGCGCCGGCATGATCGTCCGGCGCGGGGCTGTGCGTGGAGGTCAGCCTGACGAGCCGGGCGACCTCATCGATCACGGACTCCGGAAGGCCCGCAATGGCGAGGCGGTCCTCGGCCAATTTGGCCGATTCTTCCTCGTCCTGTCCGGCGATTCCTTCATAGACGGCGTCGTGGAACCAAGCGGCAAGGGTGACCGAGCGCGCGGGAAGCGCGGGGTTCGTGAGGACGTCCAGGGCTTCGAGGACGGCCAGCAAGTGCGTACGGCTGTGATACTTCCGGTGCTCTTCACCCCAGCGCTCCAGGAGTTCGAACCCTAGCTCCTCATGTCCCGGAAGCGTTGAATTCCAGCGCTCCAGCAGGGGCACAGTGAGCGCTTTGCTCCGGTCCCGCGCGGGGATCCGCAAGCCGCTCGCGATCAGTTTGCGCACTAGAATGCGGGCCTCCACGGGGATGGCTCCGGCGGACAGGAGATCCTGGTAGCGGCGTTCCGGGACGTCGTAGTGGTCGCCGTCGAAGGCCCGCTCGGGGATTCCCGTGGCGTTGGCAAAAGCATGCAGTTCGTCGAGCGATGTGTCCGAGACGAGGTGGGAAAACACTGTCCCGTGCGCGGGCCACAGCGGCGGATCAACGTAGACAGCCATGGCCTGCGCCCGGACGGACTACGAGTTCTTCTGGGTGGCTGCCGCAGACAGCGAGGCCAAGCCCTTTTCGAAGTCGCCGCCCACCATCTTGTCCATGTTCATGAACAGCGCAAAGATCTTGCCGAGGCCCTTGTTCTCGCCCGTCATTGTCCACGTAACACGGGTGCCGCCGCCTTCCGGCACGAAGGTGAACTCTGTGGGGTTGACGGCCTTCATCGGCTTGGTGAATTCCAGGCGAATGCCGATCTTGCCGGGCTCCTCGGAGCCGACGATTTCCATATTTCCGGTGCCGGCCTTGTTGTTGCCGCTCCAGGCATACTTTGCTCCGACGCCGGATTCGTTGCCCGAGTAGCTGCGGCTCAGCTTGGGGTCAACCGCCTCCCATGGAGACCATTTGGTCCATTCGTGGAAGTTGTTGACGAGCGGGAAGATGTCCGTGGGAGCCGCGGGGATGAGTGCATTGCGGGTGACTGTGAAGGGTGCCATGTGCATATCGTACGGCGGTTTGTAGTGATACGGGTCCGGGCCGAGCGCTGCGCTCCGAACGCGGCGCGTGGCCCGGACCCACGTTGTCGCGAGCGTTACATGCCCGGGATGTCGAGTTGCTCGTAGATGTGGATGGAGGCTTCCGGGGCCATGAGGAAATGCGGGTGGCCTTCGAGGAGTTTGAGGGCGCCGTCCATGTCCTCCGCTTGCAGGACGCTGTAGCCGCTTACGCCGGTCTCAGCCTCGGACACTCCGGAATTTCCGACGATCTTGCCCGCGCCGAGGGGTGATCCGAGCTCAATAATCCCGTCACCGGCCCGCGCGGCCCAGTCCGTCCACAGCTTCATGCCTTCCGCTGCCGCCTCGGGAGTGCTCTCAGCCATGGCCGATTCGGCCGATTGCGGTGCATTGTAGAGAACAACGAACTTCTTCATTGCGCGTCCTTTTTCTCAGCTTGCCGTGCCGGTGATCCGCCCAGTCAGAACCGATCCTAGGGCCAGGAGTCGCAAACGGCGAGGGGCTTTTCCACATAAGTGGGGTGGACTATGGACAGTAGTTTCGCCGTCGGCAAACATGGAGCGGGAGAGCCGGTTTGCCAAAGTTGAGCATAGTAGACTCAACTTTGAGAACCAGTCATCTTCCCGAAAGGAGCTCTTCCATGGACGTCAAATTCACCACCAAGAGCCAGGAGGCTCTTTCAGCAGCGGCCATGAACGCCTCTACCGCCGGAAATCCGCAATTGGAGCCGGCCCACCTGCTCAAGGCGCTCATGGACCAGCGCGAGGGCGTCGCCGTCGCGCTTTTGCGCGCAACAGGAGCGGACCCGGACGCGGTGAGCGTGCAGGCGAGTTCGGCGATCAAGGCCCTGCCGTCGTCGTCGGGCAGTTCCGTGCAACAAGCGCAGCTCTCCCGCCCCTCCATGCAAGCCATCCAGGCCGCCCAGCACGAGGCCGAGAAACTCGGTGATTCCTTCGTGTCCACCGAGCACCTCCTTTTGGGACTCTCCGCCGGAAGCGACGCCGTCGGGAAACTACTTCGCGACGCCGGTGCCTCCCATGAAGCGCTCCTCGCCGCCCTACCGGGTGTCCGCGGCGACCGGAAGGTCACCTCCGCGGACCCCGAAAACACCTTCCAAGCGCTGGAGAAATACGGCACCGACCTCACTGCCGTAGCTCGCTCCGGCAAGCTGGACCCCGTGATCGGGCGGGACAGCGAAATCCGGCGGGTGGTCCAGGTCCTCAGCCGCCGCACTAAGAACAATCCCGTGCTAATCGGTGAACCCGGTGTGGGTAAGACGGCCGTGGTTGAAGGCCTCGCCCAGCGCATGGTGGCCGGAGATGTCCCGGAGAGCCTGCGGGGTAAGGCCCTGATCGCGCTGGACCTTGCTTCGATGGTGGCCGGGGCCAAGTACCGCGGCGAGTTCGAGGAACGCCTCAAGGCCGTGCTGGAAGAGATTAAGAACTCCAACGGTCAGATCGTCACGTTCATCGACGAAATCCACACCGTTGTGGGCGCCGGTGCCACGGGTGAAAGCGCCATGGACGCCGGCAACATGCTCAAGCCCATGCTGGCCCGTGGCGAGCTGCGGCTCATCGGTGCCACCACGCTGGACGAGTACCGCGAGAACGTCGAGAAGGATCCGGCCCTGGAACGCCGCTTCCAGCAGGTCTACGTCGGTGAGCCGAGTGTGGAGGACACTATCGGGATCCTCCGGGGCCTCAAGGAACGCTATGAGGCCCACCATAAGGTGGCTATCGCAGACTCTGCCCTGGTAGCCGCCGCTACGCTCTCGAACCGGTACATCTCGGGCCGTCAGTTGCCGGACAAGGCGATCGACCTCGTGGACGAGGCCGCGTCACGCTTGCGCATGGAGATCGATTCCGCTCCCGAGGAAATCGACCAGCTTCGCCGGGCCGTGGACCGTCTCACCATGGAGGAGTTGGCCCTCGCCCGCGAGACTGACGCCGCCTCGGTGGAACGCCTCGCAGCCCTCCGCGCTGACAAGGCGGACAAGAAGGAGACCCTGGCGGCATTGAACGCCCGCTGGGAATCTGAGAAGGCCGGGCTCAACCGGGTTGGTGACCTCAAAGCGAAAATCGACGAATTGCGATCCGCCGCTGAGAAGTACCAGCGCGAAGGCGACCTTGAGGCCGCCTCGCGCATTCTCTACGGCGAGCTGCCCGCTCTGGAGCGCGAGCTCAGTGCGGCAGCCGAGGAGGAGTCCGCCAGGGAGGCAAGGGGCGAAGCAAAGCCTGCGTTGATGGTCGCCGACGAAGTCACGGCGGACGATATTGCCGAAGTCATTTCCGCCTGGACCGGCATCCCCGCAGGCCGCATGCTGCAAGGCGAATCACAGAAGCTGCTGCACATGGAGGAGGAGATCGGCAAGCGGCTGATCGGCCAATCCAAGGCCGTGGCCGCCGTTTCCGACGCCGTCCGCCGCGCCCGCGCGGGCATCAGCGACCCCAACCGCCCCACGGGTTCGTTCTTGTTCCTCGGCCCCACCGGTGTCGGGAAGACCGAACTCGCCAAAGCACTGGCCGACTTCCTCTTCGACGACGAACGCGCCATGGTGCGGATCGACATGTCCGAATACGGGGAGAAGCACTCCGTGGCCCGCCTGGTCGGCGCTCCTCCCGGATACGTGGGCTACGAGGAAGGCGGTCAGCTTACCGAAGCCGTCCGGCGTCGCCCGTACTCGGTGATCCTCCTCGACGAGGTGGAGAAGGCCCATCCGGAAGTGTTCGACATTCTCTTGCAAGTGCTCGACGACGGCCGCCTCACCGACGGACAAGGCCGCACTGTGGACTTCCGGAACACCATCCTGGTGCTGACCTCAAACCACGGTAGCCAGTTCCTGGTGGATCCAACCTTGGACGCCGTGTCGAAGCGAAATGCGGTAATGGCCGTGGTCAACGCGTCCTTCAAGCCGGAATTCCTCAACAGGCTCGATGAGATCGTCCTGTTTGATGCCCTCAGCGTGGACGAACTCGCCAGGATCGTCGAGTTGCACGTGGATGAGCTGACCAAGCGGCTGCACGACCGTCGCCTGACCCTCGAGGTCACGGACGGTGCCCGCGCCTGGCTCGCGATGTCCGGTTACGATCCCGCCTACGGCGCGCGTCCGTTGCGCAGGCTGGTTCAACGCGAGATCGGCGACCGCCTTGCCAAGGAGATCCTGGCCGGGGAGATCGTGGATGGCGACACCGTGCTGGTGGACACAGCGGCCGACGTCGACGAACTCACCATCGAAGGACTCGAGGCTTTGTCAGGTCCCGACGGCGGAGCTCCGGCAGGTAGCGGCCTGACGGTTAGGCGGAAGGATTAGCCGGGCTACTTCTGAAGTACGGATTCCTTGAGTGTGTTGCCCGAGTCCACCACAATGAAGCAGTCCACGCGGCGGTCGCCTTTGTCCCAGCTGGTGGAGCTCGGGTAGACGTTTTGTTGGAGCAGCACGTACTTGCTGGATGCTTCGTTGAGCATCATGGTCCGGCAGATTTCGCGGCCTTTGTCCCGCAGTGCCGTGGTGCCGGGAAAAGAGTCCTCGGCCTTGTAGCGGAAAATGGCGCCGAGCTGGGCGGAGTGGTCGGTGTTGCATTCCACGACCCTCGCCTTGCTTGCGTTGGAGTCGAAGTCTGCGAAGCAATCGCCCAACTGGTAGTCCTTGGCCTCTACGTCCGCCGGAAGGGGCCCGCGGCTGGTGGACGTGGCGGGTTCGGGGGTGGCATCGGACACCGGACGGTTGGCCAAGGCTCCAACGAGGACCCAGATCACGACGCCGATGAGGACCAACACGCCCAGCACGATGCCGCCAAGGATGAGCCGTTGCCTCGTCATGGCATCCAGGGAGGTCCGCGCCGGGGACTCCTTTTCGGCCGGACCGGTGAACTCCGGCTCATACTGGGTAGGCTCGGCATTCTCCGGATCAAAGCCCGAAGTCCACGGTTCCTCCGCCCCTGAACCCGGGTCTACCGGCGACTCATCATCCCTTGTACCGTTGTTGCCCGGGAAGGTGTTGTCCTGGCCCATGTCTGGTTTTGCGCCTCTCCTGCGTGTGGCCCGATATTAGGGCGACTCTACCCAAGTTTTTCATGCCGATGAATGTTGAGGCTGCCGGGCGGGACTGTGACGCTGCTTTCATGAACGTCGTGGCAAGCAGTCGCTCCAGAAAGCATGTAATCTAGACATACGACAAATTGACCAAACATTCCGGGGCCTCACCGATCGCCAAGGTGACCACCTCCGGTCCAAGTACAAAAGGGGGTCACGCCATGGGGCGCGGCCGTCAAAAGGCAAAAGCTACCAAGCAGGCTCGGGACATCAAGTACTACTCCCCGAACACTGACTATTCGGCCCTTCAGCGTGAGCTGACGGGTCCATCAAGTCGCGCGACGAGCCGATTCGCGGATGATCCGCCGGAGCCGGACTACTCGGCTTACGAGGACAAATATGCGCAGGACTTGGAAGACGATGACGACGAGGTAGACACCCGCCGTATCGGATAGCTGTCGCGACCATCAGGTGCCTTTCGGCATCGAGTTGCGTACCGCCGTCGTACACGAGGTCATTTGGCATCCCCGGATGCTACGCAAACGATTGAGCCCGTGGGGCACGCCATGATTGGCGGGCCCCACGGGCCTTTTTCGTTTCCTTCTCGACGAAGCCTGTCCGCGGTGCTGTGAACATCGGTAGTGCGCTCTCGAAAGCCGTTGACAGAATGCGTTAGTGACGGCTAACGTATTAATCATGCTCGACCCACTGGAAGTCGCCGCGGAGCCGAACAGGCGGCGCCTGCTGCAAATGCTTGCGGCGGGTGAGCGCACCGTGACGGAGCTGGCTGGCGAATTCACGGTGAGCAGGTCCGCCGTTTCGCAGCACTTGTTGCTGCTGGAGCAGGTAGGCCTCGTTGCGGCCCGCAAAGAGGGACGCAACCGCTTCTATCGCTTGGACAACACCGGCATGAGAGAGCTCCGGACGCTTTTTGAGCAGTTCTGGACCACGGAGCTGGACATGCTCCTAGCTGACGCACAAAACTTCACCACCGACCGCCTTCAAACAACAGAGGAATCATCATGATTTACGACAAGACCGTTCTTCTTCCCCTCAACGTCGACCAGGCGTTCGAACTCATCACGCAGCCTGCCCGCCTCCGTCGCTGGCAGACCGTTGCCGCCCGCGTCGACCTGCAGGTAGGCGGGGCGTACCGCTGGACCGTCACTCCGGGCCACCACGCAGCCGGAACTTTCACCGAAATCGAACCGGGCAAGCGCGTTTCCTTCACCTGGGCCTGGGAGCAGCCTGAAGCGCCGGCGGACAACGTCTCCACCGTAGCCATCACCCTTGAGCCGGCCGACGGCGGGACCACGGTGCGCTTGGTGCATGAAGGCCTTCCGACGCCGGAAGCTGTCGCAGCCCACTCTGAGGGCTGGAACCACTACCTCGACCGTCTCCTTGCCGCGGCATCCACGGGCGACGCCGGTGCCGACGAATGGGCAGCTGCCCCTGCCGATCTCAACGAGCTCACCTCTGCGGACGCCACGCTTGCCGTCGTTCAGCGCGTGTTGGCGCACGTCACCGAAGCCGACGCGCAGACCCCGACCCCGTGTGCCGATTTCAACGTGTCGCAGTTGCTTGACCACCTTGCCGGATCGATTGGCGGCATCGCCAAGGCCCTGGGTGCCGAAGTGGCCGACGACGCCGAAAAGTCGCCCGAGGTGCGCATCGCAGATCTCGCGCAGCCCACGCTGGAAGCCTTCTATCGCCGCGGGCTCGAGGGCACCATCGACATGGGCTTCGCCGAACTGCCGGCCCCGATGGTCGCCTCCATTCTCAACCTCGAGTTCCTGGTCCACGCTTGGGACTTCGCCAAGGCGCTGGGCCTTGAGGTGTCGGTGGCAGATGAGCTCACCGACTACGTGGAGGTCCTCGCCCAGAACACCATCAGCGAGCAGGTCCGCGCAAGCGGCAGCTTCGCCCCGGCCCAGGAAGTCGCAGAGACGGCATCCAGCCTGGACCGCTTGGTGGCGTTCACGGGCCGCGCAGTTCACGCATAGGGGTTGCGAGGGGCTTCAAGGTGGGTCCCCAGCCGAGGGCTGTTGTCAGTGTCAGACCCCCGTACTAGTTTGAACGTGGTATCCGCTGGCGCATGCCAGCATCTTCAACGAAGGGATAGCAATGCCGCAGGTTGATAGCTACAAGCAGGGAACTCCGTGTTGGGTGGACCTGTCGTCGTCGGACATTGAGGCTTCCAAAGCCTTCTACGGTGATCTGTTCGGCTGGGAAATGGACGCAATGGATGCCGGCAACGGCGGCACCTACTACATGGCCAAGCTGCAGGACCGCTACGTCGCGGGCATGATGCAGCAAATGCCGGACATGGCAGCGGCCGGTGTCCCGTCCTACTGGGCCAACTACCTTGCCGTCGATTCGGTTGACGAGGCAGCTGAACGCGCGTCAGCGGCCGGTGGCAATATCCTGTTCCCGCCGGACAGTGTCCCCAACGGAAGCGGCCGCATGTTCTTCGCCGCCGATCCCACTGGCGCGCAGGTTGGTTTCTGGGAAGCCGGAAACCATCACGGCGCCGGGTTGGTCAACGAGCCTGGCACTGTGGTCTGGAGCGAACTGCAGACGAACGACGTCGCCAAGGCCGTGGCGTTCTATGAGGCCGTTACGGGATGCTCCAGCGAGACGGCCGCGGCCGGAGATCTGCAGGAGTACACGCAGCTCGTAGTAGATGGAAAGTCCGTGGCCGGAGCTATGAAGCAGCCCATGGAGGATATGCCGCCGTTCTGGATGACGTACTTCAATGTGGACGACGTCAATGAATCCGTGGCGAAGGCTGTGGAGCTCGGGGCCCAGGTCTTCGCACCTGCCTTCGACGTTCCCGGCATCGGCCGCATGGCAGTTCTCGGTGATCCTGCCGGAGCGGCCTTCAGCGTGATGGCTGGCGAAAGCAACTAGGTCTTAAACAGCGAGTGCCCAACCACCGGCCAGAACGGCCGGTGGTTGGGCACTCGTTGCGTTAAGAACCCTTAAGCGTAAGCGTTGACCAGGCGCACCGCGCCGCCGTCGACGCCCTTGGCACCCTGGACGTAGTCCGGGCCGCTCTTGTCCACGGATGCGGAATCCGGGGCAACAGTACCCATGACCCACGACGGCAGGCCCCGCTCGTTGAGGCGGGCAACAGCGGCGTCGGCGATCTCCGGCGACACGATGGCCACCATGCCGACGCCCAGGTTGAGAGTGCGCTCTAGATCGGCCAGGGGCACATTGCCGAGCTCGGACACCAGTTTGAAGATGGCCGGCAGTTCCCACGTGGCGCGGTCAACCGTGGCCACGAGGCCCTGCGGCAGGACACGGGCCAGGTTGGCTGCCAAGCCGCCGCCGGTGACGTGGCTGAAGCCGTGGACCGCGCCGGCCGCGGTGACGAGGCCGGAAACCGGGAAGGCGCGGGCGAGGTCCAGGCAGTCGGCTGCGTAGACGCGGGTCGGTTCCAGGAGCTCTTCACCCAAGGTCCGGCCGAGTTCGGAGACCTGGCGGTCCAGAGCCCAACCAGCGTGGTTGATGACTCGGCGGACCAAGGAGTAGCCGTTGGAGTGCAGGCCGGATGACGCCATGCCGATCACGACGTCGCCGGCGCGGACGCGGTCTGGGCCGAGTAGGGCGTCGGCCTCGACAACACCGGTAGCTGCACCGGCGACGTCGTACTCGTGCTCACCCAGCAGGCCCGGGTGCTCGGCGGTTTCGCCGCCCACCAGCGCGGTGCCGGCAACGGAACACGCAGCGGCAATGCCGCGAACGATGTCCGCGATGCGCTCGGGGACAACCTTGCCGCAGGCGATGTAGTCGGTCATGAAGAGCGGCTCGGCACCCACCACCACGATGTCGTCCACTACCATGCCGACCAGGTCGAAGCCGATAGTGTCGTGGATGTCCATGGCCTGGGCGATGGCTACCTTGGTGCCGACGCCGTCAGTGGACGTGGCCAGCAGGGGCCTCTTGTACGTGAGCAGTTTGGAGACGTCGTACAGGCCTGCGAAACCGCCGACGCCGCCGAGCACGGAGCTGTTATGCGTCGCCTTGACGGCGTCCTTCATGAGTTCGACGGCGCGGTCTCCCGCTTCGACGTCGACGCCCGCGGACGCGTAGGTGATGCCGGTTGTGTTCTCAGCGGCGGAGGATGCGGAGGTCATACAGACTCTTTCTTATCGGCGTCGGTCAGCAGGTTCTCAAACTCGGCGTCGGGTCCGGGATCGCAGCCCGTGGCGCCGGGCTTGTTCGCCGGGTCGTCCAAGTCTGCGTTGTCGGCTCCGCTGGAGATGCCCGACGTCGGCAGCCCGCCGAGGTCGGTGCGCTCCAGCAGGTTCTTGCCCAGTTTGTCCGAGCCCGGAAGCTCGATGGGGTACTGGCCTGTGAAGCAGGCGGTGCACAGGCGTTCGCGGGGTTGCTGGGTGGCGCCGATCATGCCGTCTTCGGAAATGTAGGCGAGGGAATCCGCGCCAATGGCGTGGGAAATTTCCTCGATGGTGGCACCGTTGGCGATCAGTTCAGCGCGGGAGGCGAAATCGATCCCGTAGAAGCAGGGCCACTGGACCGGTGGGGAGGAGATCTTGATGTGGACGGCTGCGGCGCCGGCCTCGCGGAGCATCCGGACGATGGCGCGCTGGGTGTTGCCGCGGACGATCGAGTCATCCACGACCACCACGCGCTTGCCGCGGATCACGGATTCGAGGGCGTTGAGCTTGAGCCGGATGCCGAGCTGGCGCAGGGTCTGCGAGGGCTGGATGAACGTACGGCCCACATAGGAATTCTTGACGAAGCCATGGGCGAACGGGATGCCGGATTCCTCGGCGTAGCCGACTGCGGCGGGGGTGCCGGATTCCGGGACCGGGATGACGATGTCCGCTACCTGGGTGTTTTCGCGGGCCAGCTGGCGGCCCATTTCAACGCGGGACTCGTACACGGAGCGTCCGGCAATCGAAGCGTCGGGGCGCGCTAGGTAGACGTATTCGAAAACGCAACCGGCCGGCGTCGCGTCCGCGAAGCGCTGGGAACGGACGCCGTTCTCGTCAATGGCGATGAACTCGCCGGGCTCGATCTCGCGAATGAAGCTCGCGCCGACCGTAGCCAGGGCAGACTGCTCGGAGGCGACAACCCAACCCCGTTCGAGGCGCCCCAAGCACAAGGGACGGATGCCATAGGTGTCGCGGGCTGCGTAGAGGGTGCCTTCGTCCATGAAGACGAAACAGAAACCGCCGCGGATCTTGGGCAACAGGTCAAGGGCGGTCTGTTCGAGGGTCTTGCCATCTTCGCCTTCGAGGAGGGCGGTGACCAAAGCGGTGTCCGAGGTGTTGCCCTGCTTCATTTCGCCGGTCAACTGGCCGCCGTTGAGCTCGAGGATCATTTCCCTGAGTTCGGCAGTGTTAGTCAGGTTGCCGTTGTGGGCGAGGGCCACCGTTCCGGTGGCAGTTGCGCCGAGGGTGGGCTGTGCGTTTGCCCAGTGGCTCGCTCCGGTGGTGGAGTAGCGGCAGTGGCCGACGGCGAGGTGCCCGGTGAGGGTGTTCAGCGTTGTCTCATCGAAGACCTGGGACACGAGGCCCATGTCCTTGTAGACATTGATGCGCTTGCCGTCACTGGTAGCAATACCAGCCGATTCTTGTCCGCGGTGCTGCAGCGCATACAGCCCGTAATAGGTGAGTTTTGCTACTTCTTCGCCCGGCGCCCAGACCCCGAAGACGCCACAAGCGTCCTGAGGTCCTTTTTCGTCGGGGAGAAGATCATGAGAAAGTTTTCCGTCGCCACGTGCCACTGGTCAATTGTCGCATGATGTTGGCGTGGTATTTTCCCTCACGCGTCTTTGTGACCGGGATCCTATGCTTCGGCGTCGTCCTCGTTAGAGTCCGGCATCGACTCGACGACGGCGCGCTGGGAACGCCGCACGCTGACCTTATCCAGGATTAGCGCGGCGATGGAACCCAGCAGTACGCCACCGGCGGCGAAGGCCACAAGGAAGAACCCGAAGACTGCGCTGCGGTCGAAGCTGGGGTCGCCCGGGAGTCCGTATGCCACGAACGCGGCGGCGATGATCCCGACAACCCCGCCAAGCGCCAGGAATGGAACGAACTTGGGAGCGCGGCGGACCGTGATCCCGCGGCGTTCGGGCCCGCCGTCGTGTGCGGTGCCATTCCGCGCGCCACCGTTCTGTGGCGTGCCGCTGGCGGTGTTCGAGTCCTCAGAAATCATGCCTTCCAGCCTACCGTTTCGAGGAGTGTGGTTTGTGGTATGAAGTCAGACCATTGACATATTGGTGTGAAGTGGGTCACTATCGATGCGAGCGGTGTCGGCCCGTTCCCCCTCCGTTTAGAAAGAGAATAATCATGAGTGATCGTTCTACGGCAGCGAAGGTGCAGGCTGTGCAAGACGCAGATGCTGCGGCCCTCGCCGAGCTTGGCTACAAGCAAGAGCTACATCGCGGCATGTCCGGCTTCTCCAACTTCGCAGTCTCGTTTTCCATCATTTCGATTCTCGCTGGCTGCATCACCTCCTTCAGCATTGCGCTCAAATCCGGTGGCCCGGCCGCCATCAACCTGGGTTGGCCCCTGGTTGGCGTCTTGGTCCTGTGCGTGGCACTTTCCATGGCCGAGGTCTGTTCGCGATACCCCACGGCCGGCGGCCTCTATTTCTGGGCTGGCAGGCTCGCCAAGCGGAACAAGCGGGCTTGGGCCTGGTACGTCGGCTGGTTCAATTTCCTCGGCGAGGTGGCCGTCACGGCCGCAATCGACTTCGGCTGCGCCACAACAATGATGGCTTTCGCGGCCCTCACCTTCGGCGTCGAGCCCACCGCGGGTGGAACGTTCGTGCTGTTCGTCATCCTTATGATCATCCACGCCCTGCTCAACAGCTTCGGCGTGAAGATTGTCAGTTTCCTGTCCAATGTCTCTGCTTGGTGGCACATTGTTGGTGTGGCAATTATCGTGGCGGCCCTGTGGATCATGCCCACAAGCCACCAGTCCTTCGACTGGACAATGACGGCGTGGCATAACGAAACCGGCTTCACCTTCGGGCCGTATGTCTTCCTCATGGGCCTGCTCATGTCGCAGTACACCTACACCGGCTACGATGCTTCCGCCCACGTTGCCGAGGAGACCAAAAACGCCGCCATCGCAGCCCCCAAGGGAATTGTCATGAGCGTCGTGGTCTCCATCATCGGCGGCTGGATACTGCTCTACTCGCTGGTCGCCGCGATCCCCGACGGGTCCGAGGACGGCCTTACCGCCCTTGCCGCAACGTCAACAGGCCTGCCGCCGGCGCAGATTTTCCTCGATGCGCTGGGCAACCCCGGCGTAGCAAAGTTCCTCCTCGCCATCGTGGTGGGCGCACAGTTCTTCTGCGGTATGGCGTCAGTGACAGCCAACTCGCGCATGACCTACGCTTTCTCCCGCGACAACGCCCTGCCGGGGTCCCGCATCTGGGCCAAGGTCAACGCCCGGAGCGGCACCCCCACAAATTCGATCTGGCTCTGCGTTGGCTGCGCCATTGTGCTCGCTTCTCCTGCCCTGTTCAATACGACCGCCTATTTTGCCGTGACGAGCGTCGCCGTCATTGGCCTCTACATTGCGTACATCACCCCGGTGTTGCTCCGCAGGCTCAACAAGAATTTCACCCCTGGGCCGTGGCACCTGGGCAAATGGAGTCCCATCATCAACTGGGTAGCGATCGTGTGGGTCGCCATCATCGTGGTTCTCTTCGTTCTTCCGCCGGTCGCAGAGATCACCATCGACACCTTCAACTACGCGCCAATCGCCGTCGCGGTGGTGTTCCTCCTTGCCACCGTGCTTTGGTACACCACGGGGCGCAGGACGTTCATGACGAGCGCCGAGCAGGAACACCTGACGATCGACGCCGATAAGCTGCTCAACTAGCACACTCGCGGGCCGCCGGCGGTTCTCCGCCGGTGGCCTCCCAACAAGGAAGGCCACCATGTTGTTCGCCGAACCGATTGAATCCCCCCTGCTGGAGACGGTCTTGCTTCCCGTGCGCGGACACATGGCCTTCGAATCGTGTGTGGAGCACTTGGGGTCCGCCATTCAGCTGGGCATCTTCAAAACCGGCGAGCGGCTGCCGCCGGAGCGAGACTTGGCCGAGCGCATGCAGGTCTCCCGGGCGACGTTGCGGGAAGCGATCAGCGCATTGCGCGCCGCCGGCTTCGTCACGACCGTCCGCGGAAGGGGTGGCGGAACCATCGTCGAACCGGTCGGCAACGCCCGTCCGCCGGAGCGTCTCGACAACAAGGACCGGCAGGAGGAGATCAGCGACATCCTCATCTTCCGTTCGGTGATTGAACCCGGAGCCTGCCAGCGGGCTGCCTCGCTCCGGCTGAGCGACGATCAGCGCCGGCTTCTGGCTGACTCGCTGGCCGAGGTTGAAAACGCGGGTTCGCCGGTGGAATACAGGCAAGCCGACGCGCGCCTTCACTTGGCTTTTTCCGCCGTTGCGGGGTCGTCCGAACTCAACAAGGCCAACACCACCATCCAGACAAGGATCCACGAGTTCCTGGCGGAAATCCCTTTTCTGCAACGGAACATCGAACATTCAAACCAAGAACATCGATTGATAGTGCAGGCCATCCTCGACGGCGAGCCTGCAGCGGCCCGAAGCGTCATGGAATTGCATTGCGAGTCCACTGCCGCACTACTCAAGGGACTACTGAAATGAGCAGCACCATGAACGACATTTCGAACACTATGCGTGCCACCGTCCACCCTCGCAATGACCGTATGCTCACCGTTGAGCAACTCAAGGCGCAGATTGGCGACGGCGTCATAGACACCGTGATTCTCGGCTTCACCGACATGCAAGGCAGGTTGCAGGGCAAGCTCCTCCATGCGCAATTCTTTCTGGATTCCGTCCTGGAGCACGGCACCGAAGGCTGTAACTACCTCCTCGCCGTTGACACCGAAATGAACACTGTGGATGGCTATGACATTTCTTCGTGGGACAAAGGCTATGGCGACATGGTCTTCGACATGGATTTGGACACCATCCGCATCCTTCCCTACCGCGAGGGAAGCGCGCTGATCCAATGTGACTTGTCCATGACCGACGGCACCCCGGTCTCCGTTTCACCGCGCGCCATGCTCAAGCGCCAGGCGGCCAAAGCGGCGGAGCACGGCTGGAAGGCGCTTGCCGGAACCGAGCTCGAGTTTGTGGTCTACAACGACTCCTACGAGCAAGCATGGGACCTGGATTACAAGCACCTCACTCCCGCCAATCAATACAACGTGGACTACTCGCTCCTGGGATCGGGACGGGTGGAACCACTGCTTCGCCGGATCCGGAACGAGATGTACGCAGCTGGCATGACAGTGGAATCCGCCAAAGGCGAATGCAACTTCGGCCAACACGAGATCGCGTTCAAGTTCGACGAGGTCGTGACCACAGCGGACAACCATTCCGTCTACAAGACCGCTGCCAAGGACATCGCCCACGACATGGGCCAATCCATTACTTTCATGGCCAAGCCCAACGAGCGCGAGGGCAATTCCTGCCACATCCACCTGTCCCTTCGTGAACTGGATGACGAGCTGGTCTTCTGGGACAAAGCCACCGGAGCCCGAACCAAAACCTACGATCACTTCATCGCTGGAGTCCTTGCGACGATGCGGGAATTCACGCTTTTTTATGCCCCGAACATCAACTCCTACAAGAGGTTCGTCAAAGGATCGTTCGCTCCGACGGCAGTAGCCTGGGGCCTCGACAACCGCACGTGCTCGGTGCGCCTGGTGGGGCATGGTCAAAGCGCGCGGCTGGAAAACCGGTTGCCGGGTGGCGACGTCAACCCGTATTTGGCACTGTCTGCCATGCTCGCCGGCGGGTTATACGGAATCGAAAATGAGCTCGAACTCGAACCGGCAACAATTGGCAGTGCTTACACTTCGGGCGCTCCCACCGTGCCGACGACGCTGCGGGAGGCCCGGGAACTATTCGCCAACTCGGTGATCGCCAAGGAAGTCTTCGGTGAGGAAGTGGTGCGGCACTACGTGAACTATGCCGACGTCGAACTGGCAGCTTTTGAGTCCGCCATCACGGACTGGGAGCTCCGCCGCGGCTTCGAAAGGTTGTAGGGCAATGACTCAGACCCAGACGCCTGCACCTGATTCAACCCGGCCGCCTCGCATCGCCCTCACCACCTACCTTCAAAACGCGAAATGGGGGGTTTGGGACGCAACAGCCGCAGTTCTGCCAGGTACATATTTGGAGGCTGTCGTAGCGGCCGGCGGCACACCTCTCCTGCTGCCCCCCATCGGCACCGATACTTCCGTGCTTGACCTGGTGGATGGCCTCATTGTGGTGGGAGGGGCCGACGTCGATCCCGGAAACTACGACGCCGAGCCCCACCCAAGCACTCGCAGTCAGCCTGAGCGGGACGAACACGACATCGCGCTGACGCTGGCCGCTTTGGAGAAGGGCATTCCCCTTTTCGCGATCTGCCGCGGTGCGCAAATCCTGAACGTTGCCTTGGGCGGAAACCTCATCCAGCATGTGCCTGACGTTCTGCCCGAGGCGAACTACCAACCCGCGCCAGGGGTCCATGGCGAGGTTGAGTTCGGTACTCGGCCGGGGAGCATCATCGCGGAGCTACTCAGCGAGCGGGCATCGGCGCCCGTCTACCACCACCAAATTCTGGACCGGGTGGCAGACGGACTTTGCGTCACGGCGTATGCAACAGACGGCACGATTGAGGCTGTCGAGTCCACTCAGGGAAGCTGGGCGCTTGGCGTTCAGTTCCACCCGGAACAAAACCCCTCTGATCTCCGCCTCTTCGAAGGATTCATCGAATCCGCCAGACGCTACCGGGACGGCGAACCCTACGCTGACCGCCTCGACTCATCGATGCAGTTCAAACCAACAGAAAAGAGCCGGGCGTGAGTGCCGCAACTTTTGACATCATCAATCCGGCCACCGAAGAATTCCTTCAAACCGTTGAGCTCACATCGCTCGCGGAGACCGACGCTCTGATTGCCCGCGCCGCGGCCGCCTTTGAGTCCTGGCGGAAAGTGTCGCCGTCGGACCGGGCACTGCTCTTGCGCCGGTTCGCGGCCGCCGTCGACGCCGATCTGGAAAACCTCGCGCAACTCGAAGTCCGCAACGCGGGACATACGATTGGCAACGCCCGCTGGGAAGCGGGCAATGCGCGCGACGTCATCAGCTACTACTCAGCGGCCCCTGAGCGGCATTTCGGGCGGCAGATTCCCGTTGCCGGAGGCTTGGACGTGACGTTCCACGAGCCGCTGGGCGTCGTGGGCATTATTGTCCCCTGGAACTTTCCCATGCCGATCGCGGCGTGGGGCTTCGCGCCGGCACTCGCGGCTGGCAACACGGTGGTACTCAAACCAGCAGAACTTACGCCGCTGACGGCAATCAGGCTGGGTGAGCTGGCGCTCGAGGCCGGACTGCCCGACGGCGTGCTGACCATCATCCCGGGAAAGGGGTCCGTGGTGGGCGCGCGCTTCGTGACCCACCCGGCGGTGCGAAAGATCGTGTTTACCGGATCCACCGGAGTTGGCAAGCAGATCATGGCCGGTTGTGCCGACCAAGTGAAGCGAGTGACGCTCGAATTGGGTGGCAAGAGCGCGAACATCGTATTCGCCGACGCCGACCTTCCGACCGCAGCAGCCGCAGCTCCCGGAGGCGCCTTCGACAACGCCGGCCAGGACTGCTGCGCCAGGTCCCGGATCCTCGTGGAAAAATCTGCCTACGATGCCTTTCTTGAACTCTTGGAACCCGCCGTTCGGGCTGTCAAAGTTGGCGACCCGGCTGATGAAAGCACCGTCATGGGCCCATTGATTTCCGCCCGGCAGCGGGAAACCGTCGCGGGTTTCGTGCCTTCGGGGGCACCCATAGCCTTCCAGGGCGAGGTACCCGAGGGGCCCGGTTTCTGGTTTCCGCCCACCGTTCTGGCTCCCGACTCCCTTGACGATCCGGCGGTGCGTGAGGAGATCTTCGGACCCGTCGTCGTCGTCGTTCCCTTCAGCGACGAGGCGGACGCCGTGAGGATTGCCAATGACACCGAGTATGGCCTCTCCGGGTCCATTTGGACCCAAGACATCGGCCGGGCTTTGCGCGTGGCCCGTGGGGTTGACGCCGGCAACCTCTCGGTGAACTCCCACTCTTCAGTCCGGTATTCGACACCGTTCGGCGGCTTCAAACAGTCGGGCCTGGGCCGCGAACTGGGTCCCGACGCGCTCGATTCCTTCAGCGAAGTAAAGAACGTCTTCATCGCACACTGAGCCCCAACTTTGGAAGCCCCATCATTCAAGGAGAGATCACTATGACCGAATTCATTTCAAACCGACTCAAGGACCGCACCGCTGTCATCACCGGCGGTGGCAGCGGGATCGGCTTGGCCACGGCAAAGCGTTTCGCCTCGGAGGGTGCCAATGTGGTTATCGCCGATATCGATCCGGCAGCCGGGGAGGCCGCCGCGGCTGCCGTCGATGGCATCTTCGTGAAGGTCAATGTCACGGACGAGCAGGAAGTCATCGACCTCTTCGCCGCCGCCAAGAGCCACTACGGCAGCGTGGATATCGCCTTCAACAATGCGGGCATTTCGCCGCCGGACGATGCTTCGATCCTTGACACCGGAATCGACGCCTGGCGCCGGGTCCAGGAGGTCAACCTGACCAGCGTCTACTACTGCTGCAAATACGCGCTGCCGTACATGTTGGAGCAGGGCAAAGGCTCGATCATCAACACCGCGTCTTTTGTGGCCGTGATGGGTGCGGCCACTTCGCAGATTTCATACAGCGCTTCCAAGGGTGGCGTGCTGGCCATGACCCGTGAGCTGGGCGTCGAATTCGCGCGTAAGGGTGTGCGAATCAACGCACTATGCCCGGGGCCGGTCAACACCCCTTTGTTGAAGGAACTCTTCGCCTCCGATCCGGAGCGAGCCGCCCGCCGCTTGGTCCACGTGCCCCTGGGACGTTTCGCCGAGCCCGAGGAACTGGCAGCCGCGGTCGCTTTCCTGGCGAGTGATGACGCCTCGTTCATTACCGCATCGACCTTCATGGTTGACGGCGGCATCTCCGGAGCCTACGTCACCCCCATCGACTAGTGCCGCGATCCACGTCCATCGATTGCTCCGCCGGTTCCCGGCCGGCGGGGCAATCGACGGGAAGAACTAGCTTCCTCGGTAAGTGGAGAACGCGAAGGGGCTGAGCAGCAACGGCACGTGGTAGTGCTCGCCGGCGTCGGACACCGTGAAGCTCAAGTCCACTTCCGGGAAAAAGGTGTCTACGCCTTGTGCCTTGTAGTACGGACCGGTCGCAAAGTTCAACCGGTAGCTGCCGCCGTCGACCCTTTCCGGACCCAGATCCTTGATCCGGCCGTCTGCATCGGTGGTGCCGCTTGCTACGTGCCGCCAGTTGTCGCCGTCGCGCACTGAGAGAACGACGGCGACGCCCGCCGCCGGGCGGCCGGAGCCTGTGTCCAGGATGTGGGTGGTTATCTGGGAAACGCTCATTTGGTCGCTCCTTCGCTGATCGAGCTGGACTCATTGATCACGCCGGCAATCCGCAGCAATGCGATTTCGCGCAACTGGCCGGCCACGATGACGTCCTCTTCTTCCCCGGCGTGGGTCAATCGTTCCTGGAGTGACGCCAGGATTTCCCCGGCAGTCCGGCCCGCAGCGCGGATCAGGAAGACGCGGCCGAACTTGGCCTCGTACTCACGGTTGCCTTCGGCCAAAGCGGTGACGACGCCGTCGTCGCTGGGGTCGACGCCGGCCTGCTCGGAGCGGGACATCGCGGCCTCGGTGGTGTGGGCCTTGGGCCGTTCCCCGATCCGAGGGTGGTGGGCCATGGCGGCGGCCACTTCGTCCGACGTGAACGGCTCGGCAGTTTCCCGGGCGAATTGGAGCAGGGAGTCCAGGCTGCTGAAAGGGCGCGCATCGGCGATGTGCTCCACCCAGCGCTGGATGTCGAGGCATGGGCGGAGGACGTCGATGGCGTCCGCACGGTCCACGCTGTTGAATACTTCAAGCTGCATGCTTGTTCGTTCCTCGTGCGAGTGCTGGCATCCATGGTGTTGGCTATGCGGAACTCCGGCGATTCCCGCCGGATGGGCCTGCGCGCCTCCGCGCCTCAGGCCTTCCACATCATGGAACTGTTATTTCAGCATACGTAATAGTGAATCCAAAGACCGCCGTGGTGTCAAGAGAATACCGCAGGTACGCCCCTCCCGCCCTCCGACGCTCGCTCACCTTTGCCGGCGTTTCCCGAAACGCTCGCTCACCTTTGCCGGCGTTTCCCGAAACGCTCGCTCACCTTTGCCGGCTGGTGGACAATGTCAGCAACGAGCCAAAGGAGTTCCGCTATGCCCGAGGTCCTGACTTCCCGGTATCTCTTCGGACCGGGTCCCAGCAATTGCTATCCGGAAGTGACTGCCGCGCTGGCCTATCCGGTGATCGGGCATCTGGATCCCGTGTTCATCGAGCGCCTTGACCGGACATGCGCGGGGCTTCGGACGGTGTGGGGGACCCGGAACACCCGCACGTTGCCGCTGAGCGCCACCGGCTCCGGCGGGATGGAAGCGGCCTTTGTTAATACAGTGTCAGACGGCGACGTCGCCGTGATTGCCGTCAATGGCCTTTTCGGGGAGCGCATGTGCGAGGTTGCGCGGCGCTGTGGGGCCACGGTAGTACGCGTCGACCACGAATGGGGCCAGCCCGTGGATGCCGAGCGGGTCCTATCCGCGCACCCCCATCCCAATGTGATAGCCGCCGTCCATGCCGAAACCTCCACAGGCGTCCTGTCCGACGTCGCGCCCCTCGGCGCCGGCAAGGGCGATGCTCTCCTGATCGTGGACGCGGTGACTTCCATCGGCGGACTGGAGCTGTTGGCTGACGAGTGGGGGATCGACGTCGGCTATGCCGGCACTCAGAAGTGCCTCGGAGTGCCTCCTGGCTTGTCGCCGTTCACGGTGTCGGAGCGTGCGTTCGAACACCGAATCAAGGAGCCGCGTTCGTGGTACCTGGATATCGGACTCCTCGGTGGATATGTCGGAGCGGCGAGCGGCAGCCGGACTTATCATCACACTGCGCCGGTGACCATGATCGCCGGGCTCGAGGCTGCACTGGACCGCATCCTCGCCGAGGGGCTCGCGGCTGTTCAAGCGCGGCACCGTGCAGCCGCGGCCGAGCTGCGGGACGGCCTTGAAGCGATGGGGCTGAAGCTGTTTGCCGCGGAGGGCTCGCGATTGCCGAGCCTCACCACGGTCAAAGTGCCCGACGGCGTGGACTCGGTGGCGGTGCGCGCTTACCTTCTGGAGAACTTCAGTATGGAGATAGGTTCCGGGGCCGGTGCGTTTACGTCCACTGTCTGGCGGATCGGCATGATGGGTCCGAATGCAAACAGGGCATCGGTGAAGCTGATCCTGGGCGCGTTGGAAGAAGCGATCGCGAAGGCCTGACGCTCGCTCGCATATCGGCGCTCAAACCGTGACGCACGCTCACCTATAGGGAAAAACAGGACCCTCCTGCAGACGATGAACTGCAGGAGGGTTCCGTCGTTTGGGCTTATATGTGATCGAGCGTCACGCCGGGAGGGCTTATATGTGATCGAGCATCACGCCGGGAGGGCTGGGCGCTACAGCCCCAGTTCGGCCTTCAGGGCTGCTACGTGGCCCTGGGCCTTGACCTGGTACTGGGTCAGCTTGACCTTGCCTTCGCCGTCGAGCACTACGGTGGAGCGGACCAGGCCGTCAACCACTTCGCCGTTCACGAGCTTCTCGCCCCAGGCACCGTAAGCCAGCGCCACGGTGTGGTCTTCGTCGGAGAGGAGCGGGAAGGTCAGGGAGTAGTCGCCGGCGAAGCTTGCGATCTTTTCCGGAGCATCGGGGGAGATGCCCAGGACTTCGTAGCCGGAGGATTGCAGGCTGGACAGGCTGTCGCGGAAGTCGCAGGCCTCGGTGGTGCAGCCAGGGGTGGCGGCTTCCGGGTAGAAGTACACGATGACGTTGCGTCCGCGGTAATCGGACAGGGAGACCTTCTGGCCTTCTGTGTTAAGCAGCGCGAAATCGGGGGCCTGGGTTCCGGCGAGGAGTTTCTGGGTCATGTTGCGATCCTTGACTTGTCGGGCAACCGCCGTGGCCGGCGATCAATCTAAAGGTGTAACGGGCTGCCTAGATGCAGTATTCCGCAGGTCCGCGGACTGTGGAACCTGGTCCGGGCACGAACTGGTAACCGCCTCCACGCACTGTGGCGATGACATGGCGGGCTGAGCCCAGCTTGCGCCGGACGCGTCCAACATACACGTCGATCGACCGGAATGCCGCGCCGGGACAGTCAAGTGACTCCAAAAAACGTTGCAATTCTTCACGTGGGATGGGCCGGGACAAGTTTTCCACGAGGTAGCGAAGAAGGCTGTGTTCCATCGCCGTGAAGCTGACCGGGACACCGTCCAAGAGAACGGTGTCGGCGGCCAGGTCCACTGCCACGCTGCTGCGCCGGCCAGCCAGTGAAACGGGCGGGTTGGCAGCGGCGGGGCGGTTTCCGGCGTCGAACGTTTCCGTTCCGGAGACACCAGTGCCGCCGTCGGACGCGCCGGAACCACTGGACGTTGCAGCTCCGGCGGCGGGCCAAAGGAGGACTTCCGCCCCCGGAGCAAGTCTGCGGGCTCGGGCCAGGACCGCTTCAGCGGCCCGCGCCCAAACCTCGGGATCGATCTCGCGGCCTTCGCCGGGCTGTACCCACAGGGCCAGGCCACGCGGGTGCAGGCCGGGCCGAAGCGCGGAAGGCCGGGCGGCTTGGTGCCGCGAGGCGTTGAGCCGTGCGGGCAGTTGCCCGTACGGGGCATGGACGTTGACGGCCATGGCTGTGGCCTTACACGCCGCCGCGGCGAATCAGCTTGCCGCTGGGCGTCCGGCCGTCGATCTCGTTTCCGCGCAGGTACGTTTTGCGTACGACGCCGGAGAGCGCCTTGCCGTCGTACGGCGTGATCGGGTTTTTGTGCTTGAGCTTTTTGACGTCGACGACGAACGCGTCGTCCGGCGCGAAGACGGAGAAATCGGCGTCGTAGCCGAGCGCCAGCTGGCCTTTGTTGTGCAGGCGGGCCAAGGCTGCGGGCTTCTCGGACATCCAGGACACCACCTGTTCCAGGGAGATGCCGCGGTGCCGTGCTTCGGACCAGATCAACGAGAGCCCCAGCTGCAACGAGGATACGCCGCCCCAGGCCACGGCGAAGTCGCCGTTTTCCAGGTCCTTCAGGTCAAGGGTCGAGGGGGAGTGGTCCGAGACGATGCAGTCGATAGTGCCGTCCTGCAAGCCCTGCCAGAGCAGTTCGCGGTTGGATGCCTCACGGATCGGCGGGCAGCACTTGTAGGCGGTGGCGCCGTCGGGGATTTCCTCGGCCATGAGCGTCAGGTAGTGAGGGCAGGTCTCCACGGTGAGGTGCACGCCGTCGCGCTTTGCCGAAGCGATCATCGGAAGCGCGTCCGACGACGAGAGGTGCAGGATGTGCGCACGCGCACCGGTCCAGCGGGCTCGTTCGATCACCTCGGCGATGGCTTTGTTCTCGGCGCCGCGGGGGCGGGACGCAAGGAAAGTGGAGTAGTGTGCGCCGCCGGGGTGGGGTGCGTGGTCGATTGCGTGGGAGTCCTCGGCGTGGACGATCATGAGGGAGTCGAAGGACTTGAGCTCGGCCATGTCCTCTTCCATCTCGTCCGCGTCCAGGTGCGGGAACTCGTCCACGCCGGAGTGCAGAAGGAAGCACTTGAAGCCGAAGACGCCCTCGTCGTGCAGCGGGCGGAGGTCCTTCTTGTTGCCCGGGATGGCACCGCCCCAGAATCCGACGTCCACGAACGCCTGGTCCTCGGCCACTTCGCGTTTGAGCTTGAGGCCTTCCACGTTGGTGGTGGGAGGGATGGAGTTCAACGGCATGTCGATGATGGTGGTGACGCCGCCTGCTGCGGCAGCACGGGTGGCGGAGGCGAAGCCCTCCCACTCGGTGCGGCCGGGCTCGTTGACGTGAACGTGGGTGTCCACCAGGCCGGGAATGAGGGTTTCGTCGTCGGCCAGTTCAATGATCTCGGTGCCCTGCAGGCCGTTGCCCAAAGGTTCGATCGCGACGATCACGCCGTTGCGGACACCAACTTCGCGGGCGGTGATGCCCGCGGTGGTAAGGATGCGCTGGCCGCGGATGACCAGGTCAAACGGGCCGTGTGCTGTGGTGGTTTCTTCAGACATGGAGTTGCTCCTTGGTCTCGGTTCGCGCTGCGTCTTGGGTGAGTGCCGATTTTTCAGGTAGGCGCACGCCAATGTGCTTACCCAATTCTTCAAGCAGCGGCCCTGCTTCAGCTATACATTTCTCTACATTGGATTCGAGCCCGGTCAACGCATAGACCGACTCGAAACCGGACTCCGAAAGTTGTTCCGGGCTCAGCGTACTGCGGCCGCAGACCCCAATCACAGGGATACCGGAACGCGCCGCGGCCCGCGCCACGCCGATGGGCGTTTTGCCGAGCAGGCTTTGTTCGTCGAGGCTGCCTTCGCCGGTGATCACCAGGTCCGCGCCCGCCAGCCGCTGCTCGAGTTCAGTGAATTCGAGGACGACGTCGATGCCCGGCCTGCGTGCCGCGCCCAGCGCCGCGATGGCAATGTAACCGACGCCGCCTGCCGCACCTGCGCCCGGAGCCTGTGCGGCGTCCTGGGCTACGAGGCCGATCTCGCTGGCGAGGACCTGCACGAAGTGGGCAAGGGCCGCATCGAGAGAGGCGACGTCGTCCGGCGTCGCGCCCTTCTGCGGTCCGAAGATCGCGGCGGCGCCGGTGCGGCCCAAAAGGGGATTGTCGACGTCGGACGCCAGGACAAACTCGGTGACCTCCAGCCGGACGTCCAGGTTCGAGAAGTCGATCCGGTCCAGCCGGGCCAAAGCGGCCCCGCCGCCGGGGAGTTCCTGGCCGTCGCCGTCGAGGAGGACCGCGCCGAGGCCCTGCAGGACGCCGGCGCCGCCGTCGGTATTGGCACTGCCGCCGACGCCCAGGATGATGTGCCGGCAGCCCAGGTCCAGGGCGGCGCGGATAAGTTCGCCCGTGCCCAGGCTCGTGGAGCTTTTGGCAGTTTCGGAGTTCGGGGCGCTGCCGTCGCCGAAGCCTGGCAGTACCGCCAGCCCGGAGGCCGCCGCCATTTCAATGACAGCTTCCTCGCCGCGGACGGCGAACTCTGCCCTGATCGGCTGGCCTGTGGGGCCGGTGACAGTGGCGCTCCGGCGGGTGAAGCCGGAGCCGACGGCGGCGTCGAGAGTTCCCTCGCCGCCGTCGGCCACTGGAATGAGCGTGGTTTCAAAGCCCTCGCCCGGGTGGCCGGCCGCAAAGCCGGCCCGCAGTCCGGCGCTCAAGCGGCTGGCGACCTCGGGAGCTGACAGCGATCCCTTGAACTTGTCCGGGGCTATGACCACGCGCATTCCGTAACTCCTTCAGTACTTACTAGTCCAGCAGGGCGATGATCGACGTGGGGGCGTCCGCGCCGCGCTCGGCCAGTTCTTCGAACTCGTTCACGCCGTTGATCTCAACACCCATGGAGATGTTGGTGACCTTTTCCAGGATCACTTCAACCACCACGGGAACCTTGAACTCGCCCATGAGTGCCTTGGCCTTGTCGAAGGCGGCAGGCAGATCTGACGGGTTCTCCACGCGGATGGCCTTGCAGCCCAGGCCTTCGGCAACCTTGACGTGGTCCACGCCGTAGCCGTTTGTCTCGGGGCTGTTGATGTTCTCGAACGCCAGGGACACGTTCTGTTCCATGTTGAAGCCGCGCTGCGATTGGCGGATCAGGCCCAGGTACGAGTTGTTCACCACCACGTGGATGTACGGCAGGTTGAACTGTGCGCCCACGGCCAGTTCTTCGATCATGAACTGGAAATCGTAGTCACCGGACAGGGCAACAACGGTCTCGTCCGGCTTGCCGCGGACAACGCCCAGGGCGGCAGGACATGTCCATCCCAGCGGGCCAGCCTGGCCTGCGTTGATCCACTTTCGCGGGCCGAAAACGTGCAGCAACTGCGCGCCGGCGATCTGCGACAGGCCGATGGTGGACACGTAGGTGGTGTCCTTGCCGAAGGCCTTGTTCATCTCTTCGTACACGCGCTGCGGCTTGATCGGCACGTTCTCGAAGTGGGTCTTGCGCTGCAGGGAACCCTTGCGTGCGATGCATTCGGCGACCCAATCCGAGTAGTCCGGCAGGGTCGTGGCTGCCTGGCGCTCGCGGGCCAGCTCGATCAGCCCGTCCAGCGCCGCACCGGCGTCGGACGCGATGCCGAAGTCCGGCGAGAACACGCGGCCGATCTGCGTGGGCTCGATGTCGATGTGCACGAACTTGCGGCCGGCCGTGTAGGTGTCCAGGCCGCCGGTGTGGCGGTTGGCCCAACGGTTGCCTATGCCGATGACGAAGTCCGAGGCCAGCATGGTCTCGTTGCCGTAGCGGTGCGAGGTCTGCAGGCCCACCATGCCGGCCATCAGGGGGTGGTCGTCCGGGATGGTGCCCCAGCCCATCAGGGTGGGGATGACCGGAACGTTCAGCAGTTCGGCCAGCTCAACCAGCTGCTCAGAGGCGCCGGCGTTGATGATGCCGCCGCCGGCAACGATCAGCGGGCGCTCGGCTGCGGTGAGCATGTCCAGTGCCTTTTCCAGCTGCTTGCGGCTGGCCTTCGGCTTCTCGACGGCGATGGGCTCGTAGGCGTCGATGTCAAACTCGATCTCGGCCATCTGCACGTCGAACGGCAGGTCCAGCAGGACCGGGCCCGGCCGGCCGGAGCGCATCAGCTGGAAAGCCTTCTGGAAGGCGCCCGGAACCTGGCCCGGTTCCATAATGGTCATGGCCATCTTGGTGACCGGCTTGGCGATGGACTCGATGTCCACGGCCTGGAAGTCTTCCTTGTGCAGCTTGGCAACGGGGGCCTGGCCGGTGATGCAGAGCATGGGGATGGAATCTGCCCATGCGGCGTACAGGCCGGTGATCATGTCCGTTCCTGCAGGGCCCGATGTTCCGATGCAGATACCGATGTTTCCGTCCGCTGCACGTGAGTAGCCGTCAGCCATGTGGCTGGCGCCTTCAACGTGGCGGGCCAGGGTGTGGCGGATGCCGCCGTGTGCCCGCATCGCGGAATAGAAGGGGTTGATTGCCGCGCCTGGCAGGCCGAACGCCTCGATGGCGCCTTCCTTTGCCAAGATGGCGACGGCTGCGTCTACAGTGCGCATCTTCGTCATGGTGTGCTCCTTGAAAAGTCTGTTTTTGGGTGTAGTGGGGGAGCCGCCGTCGTGAAGTACGACGGCGGTTGCCCGGTTTTGCTTGTTTCCGGCCTGTCGCCGGGATGCTTTAGTTGCGGCCGCTGAGCTGGAGGACCTGCTTGAAGAGGCCGGAGTGGTCGAGGCCGCCGTCGCCCTGGTTGACGGTGGCGGCGACAAGCTGTGCGACGACGGCGCCGAGCGGGATTGCGACGTTGGCTTCGCGGGCTGCGGAGGTGACGATGCCGAGGTCCTTGTGGTGGAGGGCCAGGCGGAAGCCGGGGTCGAAGTTGCGGTCGAGCATCTTCTGGCCCTTCTGGTCGAGGACCTTGGAACCGGCCAAGCCGCCGCCGAGGACTTTGAGGGCTGCGTCCGTGTCCACGCCGTAGGCCTCGAGGAAAGCGATAGCCTCGCCGAGGACCTCGATGTTGACGGCCACGATCAGCTGGTTGGCTGCCTTGACGGTCTGGCCGGAGCCGGAGGGGCCGACGTGGACGATCGTCTTGCCGACGGCGTTGAGGACCGGCTGGGCTGCTTCGAAGTCGGCTGCGTCGCCGCCAACCATGATGGAGAGGACGGCGTCGATGGCGCCCTGTTCGCCACCGGAGACCGGGGCGTCGAGCGGCCGGATGCCGGCTGAGACGGCGTCTGCCGAGAGTCGGGCGGCGACGTCCGGGCGGATGCTGCTCGCGTCGATCCAGAGGGCGCCCTTCTTCGCGTTGGCGAAGACACCGTCCGGGCCGCTCACCACACCTTCAACGTCGGGGGAGTCCGGCACCATGGTGATGACGACGTCGGCGTCCTTGACGGCGTCGGCGATGCTCGTGGCACCCTTGCCGCCTTCGGAGACGAGCTTGTCGATCTTGTCCTGGCTGCGGTTGAAACCGGTGACGGTGTGGCCGGCCTTGACCAGGTTGATGGCCATGGGAAGGCCCATGATTCCGAGTCCGATAACTGCAACGTTGCTCATGATTTTCCTTACTGAAGTCTTTGTTTTAGCTCAGGTGTGCTGATTGCTGGTTCGCTGGCCGCTCTGGTGAGTGCCGCCGTCGTTTGCTAGCTAACGGGGGGGGTCGCTAGTGGGAGGTGGCGCGCTGGCGGATGGCCCAGCTGAAGGCCGTTTCCAGCGGTTCCTTGTACTCGAGGCCGATGTAGCCGCCGTAGCCGAGCTCGCGGCTGCGGGCGATCCATTCGCCGAGGGGAAGCTCACCGGTTCCGGGAGCCCCGCGGCCGGGGTTGTCGGCGATCTGGATGTGGCCGAAGTCCTTGGCGTGGTTTTCGATGACGGCTGCGACGTCGTCCCCGTTGACTGCGAGGTGGTAGAAGTCGGCGAGCAGTTTGACGTTCGTAGCGCCGGATTCTTCCTTGACGCGGGCGATCACCTTGAGCGCGTCGGCGGCGTTCAGGAGCGGGTACTTGGGGGCGCCGCTGACCGGTTCGAGGAGGACCGTGCCGCCGATGCGTGCGACGCCTTCTGCAGCGCTGGCCAGGTTTTCGGCGCCGATGGCGTCCTGCTTCTCAGCGGATTCGCCGTCCACGCGGTTGCCGTAGAGGGCGTTGAAGGCCTTGCAGCCGAGCCGCTCGCCGATGCCTGCGACAACGTCGATGTTGTCCAGGAACTCGGAAGAGCGGGCGGGCCAGGAAACCAGGCCGCGGTCGCCGCCCGGCATGTTGCCGGCGTTGAAGTTCAGGCCGGTGAGCTGAACGCCAGCGTCCTTGATGGCGTTCTCGAACTTCGTCGTTTCTGCATCCGTGGGAACGGAAGTCTCAAAGGGCCACCAGAATTCGACGGCGTCAAAGCCGGCAGCTTTCGCGGCCGCGGGGCGCTCGAACAGGGGCAGCTCCGTCAGGAGGATGGAGCAGTTCACTGTGTACGTCATCGTAGGTGTCCTTCCGGGGGAGGGCTTGGGATCCATGTTCCGCTTGGTTTGTTCTCTTGGCTGGTTTGCCTTGGTGAGTTTCCGCTGTGTGGAATTTAGATTCTGCTTTATGAAAAGTTTAGGGAAGGTGGGGATGGGAGTCAAGGGGGTGTGGGGTGGACGGGGTTTGGGATACCAAATGGGTGGGGTTGGGGTTGTCGGGCGGACTTCGAACGAATGTACGCGAATCACCAGCTAAGCTTCTCGACATGACAGCTGGGGCTAAGCTTCTGGATGAGGACGTTGTTGCCGCGTTTCCGGAGTTCGAAATTGCGACGCCGAGACTGGGCGAGGGAAGCTTCAAGGCCGCGTTTTTGGCGTCTTCCGGTGACGAAACGTTCGTAGTGAAGATTCTTCTCGGAAGCGAGGACTCCGACACCGACGAAGAGGTTGTCCTCGATCAGCGTTTCATTCGCGAGATTAAGGTCATGGCAGAGCTCGATTCCTCGAGGATTGTAAAGCTGCACCTGCCGGTCGAGACGCGGAAAATAGGAAGGTCTGTCAAGGTTTGGTACGCGGAGCCTCACTATGCTGGCGGTTCCCTAGACTCCATTTTCGCAAGTCGGAAGCTATCCAAAAGGGAGATTGTGGTCCTTGCCCTGCATCTGTTCGAGGGCCTCCGTGCACTTGAAGTCGCGGGAATCATTCATCGTGACGTCAAGCCAGGCAATATTTGTCAGACCGCGGACGGTGGCTTCGTTCTGCTCGACCTCGGAATTGCCCAGGTCTTGTCCCTCGAGCCTCTCACTGCAACCAATGCAGTCTCACCGAGAACGAATCGGTACGCCGCTCCTGAACAGTTTGTGGCGAGGGGGCAGACGTCGATCGATGCCAGAACGGATCTATTTGCTGCTGGGATTGTTCTATTTGAGGCTGTCACAGGCAGACACCCTTTCTTCGAGGGTGAATCGATGTCGTTTGACAGCTACTACCGCCGGCTCACAAGCCATCAACCAGGCCAGTTGTCAGACGAAGACTGTGATCCTGCACTTCAAGTAGTTATTGATAGATGTCTGGCTGCGAGACAGAATCGTCGCTTCAGGACTGTAGGTCAAGCACTAAATCATCTAAGAGAACTGGAGCCCTCGCTGTGACCTTCGTCCTACAACACGGCTATGGGAAGGCCGACAAGATCGAATCGGTTGCGGATCATGCTTTGGTCTCTGCGGTGATTCTCAGTCCAACTGACGAAGATGCGGGAGCTCTGGAGCACACAGTGCGCAGACTCAAAGAGCGTGGCATTGACCCTCTTTTGGATCCACAGACTTACCTGTACACGGCGGGCGTAGACCTTGCTGGTCGCTGCCATCCGGACAACGGCCTCAATTTCCCCCCAATCCGATGGTCCCAGTCACCTCGTGAAGTTGAAAGTGTGGTTGCATCGGTCGGTGAGGCCAACAGTCGGGTGGGCATTCACGACACCATGATCGCTCCGTCAATCCTGCAGTCTTCATTTGAAGACATATGGACCCCGTTGGGTATTCAATATGCACGTGCCGCAGCCGACGCCTGGCCAAGCAAGCGGGTTTACGCCTCAGCCGTTTTTGAGGAAATGGCATTCGGCGGATGGGAACAGATCAATGACTGGCTTGATGAGGTCACGACAATTGATCTTACCGGTTTCTATCTGCTGACAAATCAGCGTAGTGCTTCTGCCTACCCGGCGACAGGCTGGGCAGCTGATCGCTTGGCAAATGCTATGCGCATGATCTATACCCTGACGGAAATAAACAACTATGAACTTCTCTGGGGGTATTCAGACGTAGAGGGACTGCTCGGTATCGCGGCCGGGGCCACGGGTTGTGCGACTGGTTGGCATAACTCACTTCGGAGATTCAGCGTTGACAAGTGGCGACCTAAGTCCGGCGGCGCCCAGCCCATTCCACGACGCTTCGTGGGCTCTCTCCTCAGCCCTCTGCGAATTGAAGGTGAGCTTAGCGCCATCCCTCCCGTGGGAAACGCACTGCTTGGACCGGCTTCCGTCGCCGACGCCGTATTCACCAGCTACATGGGGAACCCCGAAATTTGGAAACGGGGAATTGCGCAAAAGCATCACATGGTGAGTATCGCCACACTGGTGAATGAACTTGCCTTACAACCCGTTCCCACCAGGCTGGGCACCCTCCAAGATTGGATCCACGAAAGTCTCAGTCTGTTCGATAGGCTGGCCGAGCGGAATCTGGTATTCGAACGATCCTATGTGAGTAAGCTCCGTGTACTGGCTCGCGCAATAGCGATTTTCAGAGACGAGGAGGGTATTTAGCCCTCATCTCTCGCGCAGCTAACTCCAGCAACCAAAGCGCGTGCCCAGGATGCAGATCTGACTTATTTGCCCCCACCCGCCAATCTGGACGATGACGGGCAAGGCAGATGAAGCCTAGATCGTATGTGCGAAGGTATGGTTCGGATCGACCCAGAGCACCGCTTTCGGGCAGCATTATCGCCGCCCGATGAGCTAGATGTCTGAATCGACTGGCCTGTCGGATGGCTTGCTTCCAGTCCTTCATTTTGGCTTCGATCGCGAGCGAGTCGACGACAGCCATTGAGTAGCGCCGTATGGACGTTCGCGTCCAGAGTCTCCCTACCGTCTTTGGCAAGGCATGAGAGTTAGCCAATTGTGGAGCGACCGGGGCCGCATATGCAACAAGCGCCCGCGCTTCTGCCAACGTTGCAACGCGAAGCCCGGAACCCACGTAAGCGTTCAAGGCCGTCATGGACACAACAACAACTAGAACATCAGGGCGGCCCCGTCCAATGGCTACCTCTGGAATCACAATCACGCTGCGCCCGGGGCCTGGAGGAAGTAGTTGCTTCGATGAGCGGCGAAGCGCACTAGTTAATGCAACTTCATGAATGGCTTTGCCTACTGTGTGTGTCATTTCTTGTTTCGTTGAGTTTGGTTTTGGGACAGAGAAGCGCTGGCGATTCGAGCCCCCTGGATGTCGCCTCGAGCTACGGAACAGCTTCCAATGATACGTCGTCTATCTTGGCGGTGCATTCTGCAGTTCGATGATCGCTTGCCCCTCCAACAGCTACAGGTGAAGAATGGACCTCTCTTCTGTCACCCCGCCGCAACCGCGAAGCGATATGGACGCAGAACCGAACTGCTCGCTATCTCGGTGCCCGTAGTTTTTTTATAGTAAAAAGGAAATCCTTCCAACTCGCTCTGTCTAATTCGCCAAATAATATGTCCACTAGGCGACGTGCTTCACGCGCAGTCTGCAGCGGATCGCTTCAACCTCGGACCGCTTGATATCAAGGCGAACTCGGCAATTTTTCCCCCGCAAGGCGGTTAAGGAATGTTCTCAAGACGTGCCTCATTCCGAGAATGGTCGCGGCCAGCTAAAGCCTCTCCTTGATGATCAAATTGTCCGAATTTGTACGGAACCAGAATGGTTGTGCCGATTGTGGGAGACCATTTAGATCTGTGGCAGCCTTTGTAGCAAGATCAAACACCCAAGTTAGTGTTTCGGCAGGATAATCTGCATCAAGTTCCTCATTCTTAATGCCATGTGCTTTTGTGCTCATTCTCCAGTCTCCACTTCTTTATTGATTTCAGATAAGGCCTGTTTGCTATCTTGCCATTTCTTTGCGAAAGCGATAATTAGCTGTGATTCCGATTCTTCGGCGCCCAACAATGGATCTGCAGATGCAAGCTTCCACCTTTGAGTGGATGGATCGGGGTAGCCGAATGTTCCATCTGGATTCCTTTTTCTAACGCCTGCAGAAAACGCTCGCTCAAAAATTTTTCGCGCTGTTCCCCAGAACGGAGTTACCAAAACTCTATTGCCGTATTCACTTGAGGATGCTGACAAAGCTTCCGTGTACATGTCCCACGCAAGAGACTTAGGGTAAGGGTCTACATATACGACGCGCATAATTCCAGATGCTATTATAAGTCGCATGCACATGTGACACGGAAACGCTGTAGTGTAGAGCGTTGCACCTTCGATTGATGCGCTAATGCGGGCGGCTTGGGTTATTGCGGTCATCTCGGCGTGCGAAATACGCCCGAATTCAATTAGCGACATTGCCCGAGTTCTCTTGACTGCGCCATCATTTACATCTTGAATTGCCTGCAGCCTCTGTTGCACAGACATCGATGAGTATGGTTCGGCCAGGGCGCCGCTATCTGCAAGAACATCGAGAAGCTCAGCCATTGTTTGGGCAGTCATTCGCTTGTTGTAGTCATACCCGCGCCGAAAGTCTCTAGCATCCACGCTGTCACCCGACCATGCCAAGCCCCCGCCTGGCGATGGCACGTCATTGCAGCCGAGGGAGATCAATTCGCCGTTTGCGGTTGTAATAGCTGCCCCCACCTGACGTCCTGGATCTGCTGATCTCAGTGATTCGGCGAACGCATGGAACATGCTCAGCTCATCCCGTGTTGGGGTCAAGAATGGTGAACCGAATAGGATGTCAACCAATCGTTGGCATTCAACTTGAAGGTCGCCAGCCATATTGATGAAGTAATCAGCTAATGAGTAGGTTTCTCGAACTCTTTGACCCAGGTTTGATGCTGCGTCTAGTTCATCGCGCTCCATTAAATGTGCTACCCGGGCGGCTACATTCTGCAAAGTCGGGTCGGCATAAGTGAGTTGTTGTTTCAGGTTATGTTCTCTTGAAGACGAATCTTGATAGACGCCGATAAGAATGAATCTGGATCCATAAAGTTCCCGAAGCAGTTGAACCTCATCTTCGTGCTTCAGTGTTCTCAGAATCCATGCGAAGCGTCGTTCCTGTGAGTTAGATTTAGTTGATTCCAGTCGCTTCGACCTAATTTTGCTTATTGCAAGTCCAGCAACGGCGTCGCCGCTGTCAAGCTGCTTTCTGAGCAAGTCTCCAAGATTCATCTTTTCTTCGTAGTAGCCATCATCAACAGTTACGCTATTCGAGCTTTCAGAATGAGATGCATCCGCACCGAGAAGAGCGCTCAGGCGTATTACCTCGCTGTCATATTCGAACCGTCGAAGCTGGCTTTGTAATTGCACCAAAAGGAGATCTAGTTCTGTTCCGATTGGCGCCACAAGGCCGATAACAACCTCGAAATTCTGTTCAACGACGCCATTCATTAGCATCCGAGATGACTCCTGACTTCTTGAAGATATATTTGACGGTCTTCTCACGGAGACTGTGGTCTCCGTTGCATTACGCGATCGGTTTCTACCTGTGCTGATATCTTGGGAGCGTTCTGCCTGTGAAGATTGGACGACCTGTCTTGAAGGCCGTTCATCTTCGAGTGCGTCTAAGCACATCGTAGCCACTGGGTGAGACGTTTTCACGGAGTCGCCTCCGGACTGGCCGATATCGAGGTGCTGAACCGATGATTGGCGGCCAGTGACTCTGCGAATGGCGTCGTCGAATGGGATTACTCGGGCCCCATCGTATCCGCTTCAAGGATTCGTCTCACACCTGCCTACACGGTGCTAGTTCGTCCTCCGCAGCTGCCACGAACCCGATCCGTCCGACTGTACTGGCCAGTGGCTCTTCGACCACGGCAGCGACGTCTTCTCGAGGTCTACGGAACCACAACTGAGGGCCGCCACGTGATCCAGGGCATAAGCGACGACGGCTCCTAGTAGACGTGCGCCACTGACCGGTCCGGATGATCCCATCCATCACCCGTTTCCGGGGAATGGGGTTGTGGACGATAGGTACCTGGTCAGGTGGCAGACCTAAACGAATCCGTCACATTGTAGTGAGGCCATGCGCCGGAGAATAGGATCGGGGATTTCCATCCACATCCCGCAACCGTACAACCTCCAAAAAACCTTCGTATCCGAAGCATACAAACCCACACCAAGGACCTAGAAGCCACTGGTATGTCATGAATACCGTCGGCCAGTTTGATTGCGTGGTCCTTGACGAGCCGTTCAACGGGACTGACAACGAGGGCGTGGCCTACATGGTTGAGGAGATCAGACGCTGGGCCGAATCCAAGCTGGTTGTCATTTCGACCCATTCACTTCAGGACTTGCTCCCGGAAGCCATCACGGTCCGGCATGAAGATCTCAAGTCGCAGGTCGTTAGCGGGTTGGGCGATGGAAGCATGGGCGCGGAATAGGACACTGCGCATGCTGCTTTCGAGAAACGCGGCCATCACGATCGGATGAAACACCCATCTAGGTGGAAACCGTCGATTTACCCCTAGGCCCGCCGCCAGCCACACCTAGATTGAGCTATCTCACCCCTAATTCCGGTCTCCGGGCACCTAGTTTCTCCCATCTCGCCACCTAGGCCCGTTTTGGCGTCGTAGTCTCCTTCACGAGGACGGACCCCGTTCGACCGAGTGTCGGAGGGTCGCCCTGACGAACGCACGCAGCGGACAACTTATTGGGGGTTGGGAATTGAAGCTGAGTCAGCAACAGACCATTGCAGCAGCTGTGGATCAATGGATTACGGGCATTCCCGGGCGGATACCGGATCATGCCATCTTCGTTGAGGATCCCGGACATGAGTCGTTTGCAAAGGAACTTGCCGGTGAGCAGTCGATCGTCTTTGTGCTTGACGGCGGCGGGGGAGATGACGCGGTCATCCCAGTCTCCGGGTTCTTCAATGTCGCAGGTGAAGAACTCTTGGTTGGTGGAACCCTCAATCTGGAGATCCAGGACTATGTGGCCATTCCGTTCGTCAATCTCATCGGCGTCACCGTAGTCAGGATCACCACCGCTGAGGACTGGCAGGCCTTCTTCGATGACGCAGAAGAATCCCGACGATCGGGTTACTTCGTGCGACAGCTCACCGAAGTGAACGCCGTTCTTGCCGAGCGGGGCCTTTTGGACGGCAGCCCAGCTATCGGTTCCTCGCTGGCAAGGCTCCACATCACACGAGACGGAAGGGTACTCAGCGGACCCTACGGATCCCAGATCGGTTGGGCCGGAGACTCCTTGGCCGACATTCACAAGAGGTGCCTCGCGCTCCAACCGGAATCTTCGCTCGCTTCTGTCTGTGACGTTGAGGTGATTCGTAAGTCCCTTGACGCCAGGCCTTGGATTCCCCGCTATTTGGCGGCATTGGATGCTTGGAAGTTCATTCCCCAGGGCAATCGCGCCGATACTACGCTGGTCGGTTTCGGTGCCAGTCTCTACGGCGCATCGCCCACTGATGATCTCCCATCACCACGCGCACCCTTCATCATCCATAGGGCAGGAGAGCACACGCTCCTAGACACTGCGTCGGGACGCACTTTCAGACTCGGACCTGATGCCGCAGCGATCATCGAGGCACTCTCGAATCTGCGTGATGTCCAGACCGCTGCGTCCGCCGTAGCAGCCCCGCTGGGCATTTCTGCAGCGGTTGCTGAGGAATCCGCACGGGTGATTCTCACTCAGTTCGAACAGGCAGGGGTGGACGTTTTCGGCGCCAGCTGAATTCCGAACCTTCACTTTGCCGGCCACCCGTCGAACTCAAAGGACTAACAACCGATGACCGCAGCACCTGACCGTGCCACACCTAGCACCCAACTCCCGCTCTGGATTCCCCTGATTGCACAGCACGATTTCCCTGCCGGGACCCATACCGCTGTCAGCGCCCGCGGCGTCCACGTAGCTTTTGAAGACGGGCGACGCCGCCTCTGCGCAAAGAGCGGACTGTGGAACGCCAACCTCGGCTACGGCAACCCACGTATCGCCGAGGCAATCGCCACGGAGCTTGAAGCTGCGTCCTACCTTCCGTTGTTCAGGACGGCCCATCGCAAAGCGATCGAGGCGGCCAACGCACTTCTCTCGCTCCCGGCCCACCGCTTTCAGCGGGTGGTCTTCTCCACATCGGGGGGAGCTGCCAACGACGCCGGTATGAAGCTCGCGCGCCAATACTTCGTGCTGAACGGACAACCCGAGCGAAAAATCATCGTAGGCCTGACCGGCAGCTATCACGGGCTCACCTACGGGAGCCAGGCCCTCAGCGGTGACAACCTGGGCCAGGCCGTCTATGGTGTCGACCGGCGCAATATCCGACACATCAGATTCGATGACGGTGGCGCGGAACTGGCGCAATTGATGCTCAGGGAAGGGCACAGGGTCGCCGCGGTCATCGTCGAACCGGTCCTCGGATCCGGTGCGGACGTTGTGCCTGTAAGCTTCCTGGATTCATTGTTGAAACTCCGGGAGGAGCACGGCTTTCTGGTTGTCGCGGACGAGGTGGCCACCGGATTCGGGCGGGTGAATTCCTGGTTCGTTTCGGATGAGTGGCCGTCGGCTCCGGACGTCATCGTCACATCGAAGGCCATGACGAACGGCACCAGCGCGTGCGCCGCACTCCTGATCGCACAGCGGGTAACGGAGAAGTTCGATTCCACGGAATCCGTCTTTGTCCATGGAGAGACGCAAGCAGGAACTCCGGCCACGTGCGCCGCCATTCTTTCGACCATCGACGAAATGAAAAGGCTGGATCACGGCAGCCTCACCGGGGCGGTCTCGGCCGGACTCGATGATCTCATCGGCCGACTCCGGGGCATTCCCGGCGTGGGAACCGCCACCGGTCGGGGCTGCATGCGGGCCATCAAGCTGGAAACAGTGGACGGATTGCCGTTGTCACCTGGTGGTGTCTTGGCTGTTGTCAAGCGTATTCACCAGGCCGGAGCGATCGTGCAGCCCGGCCCAGGCCGGATCCAACTCCTACCGGCCTTGGTATTCACGAAGGAAAATTTCGAAGAACTCCACGCGGCCATCGCAGCGGGGCTCAGCGCAGCCCGTCGGGACGGGGCCTTCGCGTGATCGCAGACCGGACCTGGAAGACTCGCTGCGTCGTTGTCGATGGGGGGATGCCCGCCAATTACCTCGGCACGCTGATTCGTGGACGGGCCGGACTCGTGGTGGACAGCACGCTCACCGAGCACCGAGATCGACTCTTGGAAGGCGGTCTCAACGGAGCGCCCGTCTTGGAACTCGACGCCAGACCTGTGTCATTCGCGACCCTGACGGTTGTTGCCGACTTCACTCGAGCACACGGTCTCGAGACCGTTGTAGCACTCGGCGGCGGCTCCGTCCTTGACGCGGTGAAACTTTCTGCTCTGTTCTTCGCCGATCCGTGCTTCGCTGAATTCGCAGCGCGCCATGCCAAGCGATCGGGCCTCGTCGTCATACCTTTCGGGACCGAACCAACCGAGCGCCCGAGAACCATCCTGATGCCGTCCACCGTGGGGACCGGCGCCGAAGTTAGCGCTGTAGCATGCCTGGACACCGACGTCGGACGCCACCTGATCGCCTCACCTCACCTGTCGGGTGACCTAGCGGTGCTCGACGCCGCGCATTTCGCGACCCTCCCCCGGACCCTTGTGTTCGAAGGGCTGCTCGAAGCGTTTCTCCGGGTTGCCGGAACGATGATCGGCAGCAGCCGGAGCACTTTCGACGACGACGCCCTCTCGCTTTCGGCGCGGCTCGTGCGGTTGGGGCATCGCTTGCAGCTTGAAGATTCCGCTGAGCTGCGGCTCGTTGCGGCCCGGCTCAGCATGGAAACCCACACCGGATGGTCGCTCATGGCTCGCAACCCTTACGGGGCGAGGCACTGGTATGTCGCGAACGAATTGGCTTACCTGACGGGCGAGAGAAAGATGACCGCGACTGCCACCGTCATCGGGCCGATATGGGACGAGATCGAAAGCGGCGCCACGGCCTGGGGCAACCCTCATCGTTTGTCCGAACTATGGTCCGTCGTGGCAGATGTTGACCCTTCGCTCGGTCGCTCTGCCGCCTTGGGCATCAGGGAGTTGCTGCAGCGATGGGGCGTCCAAGGGCTCGATGACCTGAGCGAACAAACTGCCGTGAAAACAGCCAAATTGGCAGTCGGCCGCTGGGGTGGGGTGCTGCCCATGCTGCGCGGCATTGACCCCGCGCAAATCCAGCACATTCTCCTGAACTCAGTCAAGAAACAGCCAGTCTTGCCGGGCCCATTGGGCGACCAACGAGCGGCAGGGGAGAGGGGGTGAGCACATGAACAGCACCGTCGCGCCAAGGCGCCTGGACCTCGAAATCCAGGAGCTGGAAAGCATCGAAGTTCCGGACGACTGGAGCGAACGTATCCACGGAATCACCGTAGGGCTTGCTTTGGTCGGAATCGCCGTCACTATCACGTGATGAGAAGCCGGCCGGAAGACCAGTCAATCGACACAGGGGGAGGTGAAAGCGATGCAGGAACAGCTCAATATTTCGATCCAGGAAATTGAGTCCATGGATACACCGGACTTCAACAATTGGTTCATCGGCGTGTCCCAAGGGGTGGCTATCGGCATCATTGCCGTCAGCATCACCTAGGCGGAAGCACGGCCGACTATCCAAGAAAACAAGACGATCGAGAGGAGGGGCAATGATCGCAACATCAAACCTTCAGCTGACCATTGAAGAACTGGAGAACCTCGATACACCTGACGACACGCCGTGGTACATCCGCGTTGGTGACGTCATCATTATCGCCGGCATCGTCGTCGGCATCGCTGCGACCTAGCCGGTGCGCGCGGGTGGGGAAGCGCTAGCGTTCGCCACCCGCGTGTACTCCCCTCCCCACGTCTGTCTCCGAGAGTACGAGTTGATGAGAACCGCAACTGACAAGACTGCTGCCGACATCCTGCGCGCCATTGGCCACGAGAGTCCTCCTGAGGATCTGTACGGCATCGAAGGGTCCCGCCTTTACGACAGGCTCACCTCCGACGATCTGTCCGAGCTTCCCGAGATTCTGGGCGCTGTACGGAAAACAGCCGGACCCATCCTCGAATTGGCCGCGGGGTCCGGCAGGATTACCCGGGCGCTCCTGGCTCTGGGGCGTCCCCTGACGGCTGTTGACTCTTCGCCGGAAATGTTGGAAATGCTTAGGCAAAGGGCTGAGACCCGATCCTTTAATCCTCGGGGAGTCGTAGTGGAGGTCGTAGAGGCGGACATGTCCCAACTGCCTGTTGGCGGCAACTACGGCTGCGTCGTTTTGGGTGCCAGCTCGGTGACCCTTCTGACTCATGACCAGCGACGAGCGCTCTTTCGTCGGGTCCGCGATTCCCTGGCCCCTGAAGGCCGCTTTGTGCTCACAGTCCTCGACGCCGACTTATCTGACCAATCGCCGGAGGATCACGACGGTCCGATTACTGGATACTCGGTGCTCGACCCCAACTCCATCCTCTTCAATATTGAGCGCCGGAACCCGGATGGCGGAGCAAGGCACGTGACCATGATCAAGATCGATTTCGAGGACGGAAAGTCATACCGAACGGCCGCCTATGTCAGCGATGTGGCTTACGTCCGGAACGAGGTCATTGAAGCCGAACTCTCCGCTGAGGGCTTGTATGTTCTCGAAAGAGGAGCTGTCCGGATCGCCTCGCCAGTCCCTTCCCTGGACAAGGTTGAGATGTGGGTATGCGGCAGGTGATGATCGACCCCGCACGGACCTTGGATCCCTCCCTCGGCCTCGTTTCTGACGCGCAGGTCTATGTCCCGAATGAGGTTGGTCTATGGCGCACGGTGGCGTATTTGGCCAACGCCCCGTGGGACGGGGAACATCCCAGGCTTTCTTCCGCCGTCGGAGCATTCGACGTCAACAGGCGATCCTCGGTGACGAGGGGATCCGGTGAGGCGGTAGAGCGCTTCGCGCTCGTTCCAGTGCCGGCCGATTCAGAACACCTCAGCGTGACCAACCCTTGCCGCGAAAAGAGGATCGACTTCGTGGGAGCAGGACTTGGGCACCCCTCGGCCCTTGGCCTTGAGTTCCCGTGGTACCGGGCGACGAACCTGGTTTCCGGGACTCAGTCACATGTTCCCGCCAGTGTTGTGGACTACAACCCCGGCAATTTCCCAGAAGAAGGTCTTGCAGGTCAGTTCTTCGATCCATCTCCCAACGGAGCCGCCGCGGGACCCTCGGAACACTTCGCCATGACTTCCGCCGTGGCTGAAATCATTGAGCGTGATGCCTTCTTGTGGGCTTGGCACAAGAGGACACAGCTCAAGAAAATCATGGTGGAAGACTTCCCAGCAGAACTGTCTGGTAATCCGGACGCTCGCAGTCTCACACGGCTCCTCAGAACCGCCCTCGACTCCGGTATCCACGCCAACCTTGCTTTTGTCCCGAACGACGACGGGCCATTGGAAATCGCGGTCAGCGTCATCATCGGTGACACGAAGCATGGACAGTTCGGCGCGGTCGGAATCAAGGCTTCCGCAGACCCCATTTCGGCGTTGAGGGGCGCGCTCCAGGAAGGGCTTCAAATCCGTGAACTCCTCCTGTCCAGATCGCTGTCCCCCGTTACAAGCCATCCAGCGGTGACAAATGACGAATCGAGAGCGGACTTCTGGATGACGCGCCCAGCAATCGATGAACTTCGCGGATGGGTGCAGTCGTTCTCGAAGTCCCCACTGCCTTGTGCTCACCCCCAACCCAACGTGGACGATTTGGTGCAGCATCTGGCTCGGAAAGGAATCACTTCGCACTGGGTAAGCCTCACTCACAGGCTTCCCGCGGCGATACAAGAGATCGGCTGGGAAGCGGGCAAGGCAATCTGTCCTGGTGCGTTCCCACTCACCATGGACGAATCCAAGCGACTGTCCTTGGTGCCGGATGGCTTTGACGGCCCGCCGCGTCGGAACGCCTTCGCTTCAACGCCACATCCGTTGATATGAGCCCCTACAGGAACGACGACATCGTGACACGACCTTCTCACGCTCGAACTACGATTCAATGGCCTGTACAGCTGGCTCCAACTGCGTCCATTGATGAGCCCCTGCGGGCCGGTGGGCCATGGATCGTTGCTCTGAACGGTGTGCCAAAAGCCAGGGTCTCTGCGGACGTGGCCAATGTGCTCAAAGTTTTGGACGGCAAAAAGGAACCCGCGCAAGTGGCTCACCACCTTGGTAGTCCATGGACTGCTGAGGACGTCATGGGGGTTGCTCGCCAGTTGGTTCACACGGGTGTCTTCGATGTGACGGCAAATCAGGCGGAAACTCGGCGAGTCCAGTTCCGTGCGCCCCTCACCGTGCAGGTCACGTTGTTCAATCCCGGGCCGCTCCTCAACTTCTTCCGCCCGACGGTTGCCGCCATGGCCCGTCCCGGGTTTATCGCTGCGGCGGCTGTTCTCCTCGTCGGCGGCATCATCGGCGCTTTCATAGCGGGCCCAAACGTTTGGCGAGTACTGGCAACGCCGCTTCCCTTGGAGGCCTATCTTTACGTCGCCACCGCGATGTTCGCCTCCACTTTGTTGCACGAGCTCGGTCATGGAATGGCGCTCGTCTATTTCGGAGGCACGGCCAGACGCATCGGAATCATGCTGTTTTATCTGGCCCCGGCGTTCTTTTGCGACGTGACGGACGGCTGGCGACTCAGTTCGCCCAAACAAAGGGTGCTGGTCGCGCTGGCCGGACCCTTCGTTCACCTCGGCCTTGGGAGCATTGCGCTGGTGTTCCAGTGCTTTGTTCCGGCGACGTCCCTGAAAGACGCCGCCATCCTCTACGGAATCATTTGCTACGCAATAGCCGTCTTGAACCTCTTGCCGTTCATCAAGCTGGATGGCTACGTCGCGTTGATGTCAGCTGTCGATATTCCGCACCTACGTCGAAAGTCCATCGCCGCATTGTCAGACGTGGTCAGCTCCAGGTTCCTTGGTTCACGTATCAATACGGGCAGCCAGCGTCTCCTGACATGGTTCGGCCTTGCAAGCTTCGTGTCAGGCATCGCCTTCATGGTCATTGGTTTTCAAAGATTTGCACCCATCGTCCTGCAACTCGGCTACGCGGGACACCTAGTGGTCCTCGTTGTCTTTGGTCTTTTGCTTGTGTTGGCCCTTAAGGGAATCATCCAGTTTTTTCATTCGGCCTCAAAGAGGGGCAGCCCGACGTGGCGGCGGATTGGTTTCTTGCTACTCGGAACCGCTGTCGCGGCGGGACTCCTCATCGTGATTCCGATCAGGTCTGTCGTCGTGGCCGGTTACACCTACATAAACGGAGAACTAAAGATCGTGACCCCCATCGAATCGACCGCTCAAGCGATCGTCCCGGGAGACAGGGTGACTTTGAAGTCCCAAGGAATGGTGGTTCATGAAGAACTGGGACAAGCCACCATCGGCACAGAACCGCCGTCGAACTCGATTGCACCTGTGGAAACCATCGTCCCGGTGACGTTTCCGGGTACGAATGTCCCTGTGCGTGCATACCCGGGACGCCTTGAAGGTTCGGTGTCCCTCCCGGTCTCGGGACGAGCCGAGGTGACGAGCCAGAGGGAAATGCGGCTGTGGGAGTGGCTCTGGGATGCCGCCTCGAATTCTCCACTATGGCCAGGGAACTTCGGACAAGCCACCAAAGTCTCGACGGGAGGGCAACAATGAAAATCCATGCCAGCTTTGACGGATTCAGCAAGAAACGAGGCACAAGTTTTGCCGTCGAAGACTTGACGTTCGATGTACCCGCCGGGCGAATCGTGGGACTGATAGGACCCAACGGTGCCGGAAAGAGTACGGCCCTCGCTGGCTTGACCGGCCTGTTGGAGGCGACTTCCGGGCGCGCCACGGTCTTTGGAACTGACTACCGGACCCTGCGCAGACCTGTCACCAAAGTAGGGGTAAACCTGGACGGAATGGACGTCGAGCCTGGGCTCACCGGCCGGCGTCACCTGCAGATCTGTCGGCTTGCCGCCGGTACCCCGCCCGAGAGCGTCGATCGCGTCCTGGAACTGGTCGATTTGACCGCCCAAGCGAACAAGAAGGTCCGGGACTACTCCCTCGGGATGAGACAACGTCTGGGCATCGCCTCGGCAATCATCGGCGGCCCCAAGCTCCTGGTCCTCGACGAACCTGCCAACGGGCTCGACCCGGATGGCATTCACTGGCTGCGATCGTTCCTTAGGGACTTCGCCGGCTCCGGGGGAAGCGTGCTGATCTCGAGCCACCAGCTGACGGAACTGGAACAGATAGCCGATGACGTGGTCATCCTGAAGCGGCGGATGTTGTTCCGTGGGTCCCTTGAGAACGCCACTGCCGTTGGTGGCGGGAACCTGGAAGCCGCATATTTCAGGATTCTGGAGGGAGCCCGATGAACTACGAAGTCAATGCGGCTTTCGTCGGCGGGCTCCGGTCCGAGCTGCTGAGATACTTCAGCGGTTACTCCGTCCTCGGCATCCTGGCCTTCAGTGGGTTGGTGCCTTGGTTCGTGGCTAATTTCCTCGGCTGGCCCGATCATGCAGACAAGCTTCCATCGGCCCAAAACGTCGAGACGTTTTGGGCACTCGCCATGACGATCGCAATCGTTGCCACTTTCGCAGGAAGCTACCTCGTAACCCGGGAAGCCTATTTTGGGACTCTTCGACGAAGCGTTGCGATCTCCGGGATGAGTCAGCTTGTGAGGACCAAGTACGCAGCCTCGCTGGTTGTCGGTCTTTTCACAGCAGCTTCAGGCCTGGCTCTCTGGAGCGGCAGCACCGTGCTCGCCGTATCCCCGGAGGTGCGCACTGAACTTGTGGACGGCGCCTCCTGGCATGCTTTGCTCGGCGTCGTCATCGCCTCAGTTGTCGGGTGCTTGTGGGGTTGTTCACTCGGCTGGATCATCAGGCACTACTACGCAACCACGATCGCCACCATGCTGATTCCCCTCGCTTTGGAACTCCCACTCATGGCGAACTTTCCCGAAATCGCCCGGTGGCTACCGTCGGGAGCCTTGGCAGGGATCGCAAACCTGCCGATTGAGGGCATGTTCGAACCGCTCCACGCATGCCTGGTCTCGCTGGGATGGCTGATTGCAGGAGGAGCAGGCGCGATGTGGGTGCTGCGGAGTAGGGGGGTCTAGTTGGTCAACTATGCACCTGCCTTCTTATCTGACATGCGGCGCCCCTGGCTGTGGAAAGGATCAGCCGTCTGTGCGTTGCTCGTGGCTGGTCTGATCGGTGCACTTGTGGTGGCCGCGGCAATCGGTTCCAAAGAGGACGGCGGGCAGGCGATGACAGGCGTGGATCGAACTCTCTTGGAAGCCGGCTTGTCGTTGATGCTTACCGCAGCGGCCGTGGTGGGCTCCTTCTCATTCACGTCGGACTTTGACACGAGATCGTTTCATCGACGCATCTTGATGTTCCAACGTGGGGCTGCATTCACCGGACGAGCGGCCTCCGGCACTGTCGCTGCCCTCGTGACCGGCGCAATCGTAGGGGTGCTTTTCGGGCTATCAGGGGAACTTGTGGCTAGCCTGTGGCATGTCAGCGCCCCCGCCGTGCTGGCCTTCACCGCGATGGCCGGAATCGGTTCGCTCTGGGGTTTCGCGATCGGTTCCCTCATCCGCAACCACTCTCTGAGCCTCTTTGTTGTACCGCTGAGCCTTGTTCTGCCGGCAGCTCTCGCCAGCCGGCTGGGACAATTCGCCGATCTTCTCTTCCCGAACTTGGTCACGGATTGGGTGAACCAATGGGCGTCGGGAAGCGTGAAGCCCGATTCCTTTGCAGGGGCAGTTATCTGGCTCGCCTGCGCGCTCGGCGGGGCATATTGGGTGTTTTCAAAGCGCGATCTGACCTAACCATTTACCGTTCATTAGGGAATTTACTGTGAAGCGTAACCCAGCCATCTGGCTTCTACTCACTCTTATTTTTGGTTTCTACTCCATCTACATCTTTTCCTCCGCACCCGGGGACTCATTGTGGGCCACCGTTTCAGGAGTGGTCCTCGTAGCGGCTTCACTGGCTTCGCTTTGGAAATTCCTGCGCGATGTCAAGGCATCAAAGAACCAGAGAAGCGGCGAGTGACGCCTGTGCCGCGCGCGAGCAAACCCTCCCCGATATCCCGCCCGATCCTCCGCAACAGTTCCGCCGACAACACCGGATCCTTCGACGAGTCCTGATCCGTGTAGTCCGCCAGGGCGTACACATACGAGAGCGACATTTCGGACCACCGCTCCTGGGGTAGCAGCGAGCGGCCCGCGACGGCGATGATCGGCCGGGTGCCCGATCGGCGTGCGACGGCGGCGGGCAGCTTTCCGGCGAGAGTCTGCTCGTCGATGCTGCCCTCGCCGGTGATAACGACGTCGCAGTTGTCCTTGCGGGCGTCGAAGTCCAGGAGGTCAAGGAAGTAGTCCGCCCCGGAAACCTGAGAAGCCCCAAGCAACAGGCACGCGATGCCGATCCCGCCGGCGCTTCCGGCACCGGGATGCTCGGCGAGAGATGCCGCGGCAGCAAACCGGGCGGACGCCGGCCCACCCGAGGCGACCCCACTCGAGGCGACCCCACCCGAAGCGAGCACAGAGACCAAGTGCCTGAGACCGGCGTCGAGCGCTGCGACATCCTGAACCGAAGCGCCCTTCTGCGGCCCGAATACAGCAGGTGCACCCTGCGGCCCGGAGAGCGGATTGTGCACGTCGCTCGCAACAATGAATTCCGTATCGGCCAGCCCAGGAAGCAGAGCGCCGTCTACGGAAGAAATCGAGACAAGGTTCCGCCCGTTACCCTCCAAAGAACCCCCGGAAGCGTCCAGGAAGCGGAAGCCTAAGGCTGTGAGCATGCCCGTTCCGCCGTCGGTGCTCGCGCTGCCACCGAGCGCCAGCACGATCCGCGCAGGCCCCAACGAAAGAGCAAAGAGAACGGCCTCCCCGAACCCGCGACTTGAAGCTTCCAGAGGCGCCAGCTGGCCGTCCGGCAACAGCCCCAGCCCGCAAGTGTTCGCCACCTCCACAACTGCCGTGACGCCGTCGAACGCTATGTCTGCCTGGACGGGCTGACCAGTGGGCCCGCTCACCGTGCAGTTGTGGCGGCTGAAGCCGGAGGCAACGGCGGCATCTACGCTGCCGTCACCTCCATCCGCCAGAGGCAGCAGTTCACAGTGGACGATCGGTCCGGAACCGGAGGCCGCGCCGGCGGAGTGGAGCCCTGCTGCCAGGGCGTCGGCGACCTCGCCGGCAGTGAGGCTGCCTTTGAACTTGTCGGGCGCGATGAGGACGGTCTTCGGGGCGGTTGCGCTGCGCATGTCACTGAGATTCCGAGTAAGCGGGGTGGCGATCGGCGGGCTGAAAGGGCTCGACGGCGGCGGCGGGCGCCGGCGCCGGAAGGTCACCCGGATTCGGCTCCACGACTTCGCCGGCGAAGACACGACGAACGCGGTCGGCGTCGAGGGTGCGGTCCCACCAGGCGATGAAGAGTGTGGCCACTGCGTTCCCGGTGAAGTTCACCAAGGCGCGGCACTCGGACATGAACTTGTCGATGCCGAAGATGAGCATGATGCCGGCGGCCGGGATGGTGCCGATGGTGGCCAACGTTGCGGTGAGGGCGATGAAGCCGCCCCCCGCGACGCCCGCAGCACCCTTGGACGTGAGCAGCATAACGGCGATGAGGCCCAACTGCTGGCCGATGCTCAGGTGCGTGTTGGTCGCTTGGGCGATGTACACGGCGGCGAGGGAAAGGTAGATCGCGGCGCCGTCGAGGTTGAAGCTGTAGCCGGTGGGGACAACGAGCCCAACCGTCTCCTTCTTAACCCCCGCATGCTCGAGTTTCCGCATCAAACCCGGCAGCGCCGGTTCGGCGGTCGAGGTGCCCAGGATGATCAGATATTCCTCTTTGAAGTGCCGGATCATCGTGAAGATGTTCAGCTTCAGGAACGCCATGACGGAGCCGAGGACCACCACCACAAAGAGGATGGAGGTGATGTAGAACAGCGCTATCAGCCCACCCATGCTGGTCAGGGAGGACACACCGTACTTGCCGACTGCAAAGGCCATGGCACCGAAGGCGCCCAGCGGCGCAGCCTTCATGATGAAGCCCAGGATCTTGAACATCACGCCGGTGAGCCGCTGTACGCCGTCGAGCACGGGGGCGCCAAGCTTGCCCATAGCGTTCAACGCGATGCCGAAGACGACCGCGATGAAGATGACCTGGAGAATATCGCCTGCAATGAAGGGCTGCACGATGCTCGTGGGGATGATGTTGGTCAGGAACTGCCACCATTCCTGGTGCGCGCCGGCGTCGATGAGCTTGGCCGCGGCATCAGTGGTCTTGATGGTGCTGGCAGTAGCGTTAACGCCTTCGCCAAGCCGGAAGATGTTGATCGCCACCAGGCCGAACACCAGCGCACAAATGGTGCCGACCTGGAAATAGGTGAGAGCCTTCAGGCCCGTCATCCCGACCTTCTTCAGGTCCGCGATGCTCGCGATCCCGCCGACGATGGTCAGAAAGACGATCGGGCCGATGAGCATCCTCATCGCATTGACGAACGTGGTCCCGATCGGTTCCATGGCGATGCCCGCAGTCGGCGCGAGCCAACCGAGAAGGACGCCAATGAGAATGGCGGTCAGAACCCAGAAATACAGTTGCCGATACCAGCGTTTTTTGGGGGCCGGGGTCGGATGACCGGCGGTTGATGTGTGTCCCATGATTCCTACCTCATTGTGGAAAATCTCTGGAGATGGTCTTAAGTGTCGTGAAGCGTTGCGGTTGTGGAACGTACGACGGCGGCCAGCTAGCCGCCGTCGAACGCAAACCTCAGATCTGGGCGGGGTTAGACAGCCGCGAGGGTGTGCGTGAGCGCCGCAATTATCGCCTCGGTGACGTCGTCCGTGTTGGCTTCGCCGCCGACGTCGCGGGTCAAGAACCCCGCGGCGGTGGTCTGCTCGATAGCGGCCTCGACCAAGCGGGCTTCCTCGTGCAGGCCGAAGTGGTCCAGCATGAGAGCGGCGCTGGCGATGGCGCCGATCGGGTTGCTGATGCCCTTGCCGGCGATATCCGGTGCTGAGCCGTGGACGGGTTCAAACATGGACGGGAAACGGCGCTCCGGGTTCAAGTTGGCGCTCGCAGCGAGTCCCAGGCTGCCCGCGAGGGCAGAGCCGAGGTCCGAGAGGATGTCGGCGTTCAGGTTGGACGCGACTACCACCGACAGTTCCTCGGGGTGGAGGATGAATTTGGCGCTCATGGCGTCAACCAGGACGCTCTCGGTCCTCACGTCCGGGTAGTCGAGGGCGACGCGCTTGAAGGTTTCGTCCCAGAGGACCATGCCGTACTGCTGGGCGTTGGATTTCGTGACGGACGAGACCTTTTTGACCGTGCGGGTCCGTGCAAGGTCGAAAGCGAAGCGAATGATGCGCTCGCAGCCTTTCTCGGTGAACAGCGCGGTTTGCAAGGCGACCTCGTTGCCCGGGCCGCGTCCACTCAGGTTCCGGCCACCGAGACCGGCGTACTCGCCTTCGCTGTTCTCGCGGACCACGATCCAGTCGAGCTCGGTGTTGTCTGCTTTGCGGAGCGGGGACTGGATGCCGGGGAGGAACTTGACTGGGCGGATGTTGGCCCACTGGTCGAAGTTCTGGGTGATGTTGAGGCGAAGGCCCCAGAGGCTGATGTGGTCCGGGACGTTTTCCCAGCCCACGGCTCCGAAGTAGATGGCGTCGAAGTCCTTGAGGGCATCCAGGCCCTTGGGGTCCATCATCTGGCCGGTCTTCTCGTAGTAGCCGCAGCCCCACGGGAACTCGGTCCATTCGAAGGCGAACTTGCCGTCGGAGTTCGTGGCCAGGGCGTCCAGGACGCGGCGGCCAGCGGAGACAACTTCCTTGCCCACGCCGTCTGCGGGGATCGATGCGATGCTGAATTTCTGGGTGGCGCTCATGCCTACCTCCTCGTTGAGTTTGTTAGCAGAGTCACACTGCCTTCCTCTTCAAGTAGACGGTGGGCCGGTAGTTGGCGTCCAAGACTTAGTTTCGATATGGCTGATAGGTAGGGCCTATCTTTAGTTTTGCAATCGATGGCGCTATCTTTCCGTGTGCTGTGCCGCGACTTCGAGGAACGCCTTGGCGGCAGGAGTGAGGTTGTCTTTGCGGCTGAGCACCGCGACGTCCAAGTGGCTCACCGGTTCGATGAGCAGCGTGCGGAGCCCCGCTTTGTGCGCGGTGGGAGCCCACGACGACGGCATCACCGCGTGTCCGACGCCCGCCAGGACGAGGGGCAAGATGGAGGTCCGGTGGGCGACTTCGACGACGATCTCCACCTCGACGCCGTGCGCCAAGGCATCGTCGACCAGCCAACGCATGAGGGAGCCGCGCTGGCTGGCAATAATGCGCTGACCGCCGAGGTCCTCCCGTTGGATGCCCGTTTTCTCGGCGCCGAAGCCGTCGGCCTGCGGATTGACGATCAGGATGAGGGGCTGCTTTTCGAGTTCGAGGACCTGGACCCCAGGAACCCGGATGGGCGTGGGGGACCCGGCGAGCCCGATTTCGGTGCTGCCGTTGCGGACTGATTCGATCACTTCTTCGGGCGTAAAGGCGGCGCTGACGTTCAGCCTGACCGAGGGATAAAGCTTGGTGAAGGCGGCGATCATGGACGTCAGTGGCTCGATGCCGGGGGAGGGCATGGTGATGATATCGAGGCTACCGCTTCTGATGCCGCGGAGTGACTGGACTGCTGATTGCGCGGCATCGAGGTCCCGCATGACGAGTCTGGCCGGGCCGATCAGCTCCTTGCCGGCTTCGCTGAGCACTGCCCTGCGGCCGATGCGATGGAACAGGGGAACGCCGAGCTCTTTCTCCAGGCCCGCGATGGTCTGGGAAAGTGATGGCTGGGCGATGAGCAGGTGCTCGGCCGCGCGGTTGAACCCGTCGTGGTCGACGACGGCGAGGAAGTACTTCAGTTTTCGCGTGTCCACGCCAGATAGCCTATGCCTATCAGTCGCGTTCGCCGTGACCCGGGCGTCCGCTGTCGGAACCTTCCACCTTGACCCGGGCGCCCGCCGTCGGGGGCTTCAGAACGCGGGCCCTCCCGTTTCGCCCAGTGGATACTCGCGCTCGAGTTCGGCCACCTTGGGATCGTCCTCGTCAGCTCCGTAGTCCGAGTTTCGGGTGATGTCCTTTCCATCGGGGAGCTTCATCGCGCGGAAGACCAAGGACAGGACTGCAGCAACGATGAGGTTGATCGCGAACGCCACCACAGCGATGTAAACCTGCACATTAGTGCCCGGAATGGCCGCGATAGAGCCGCCGAAGTTGGCCTTCGTCACCGGATTGACCACGTTGTATGCCGCGATCGTGCCGTAGATGATTCCGGCGGCCCATCCTGCGAAGAGCGCCCAGCGGTGGAACCACCTAGTGTAGAGCCCGGCCACGATCGCCGGGAAGGTCTGCAGGATCCAGATACCACCGAGGAGCTGCATGTTGATGGCTGCCGACTGGTCCATCGCGATGACGAAGATCAGCGCCCCGAACTTCACCACGAGCGAGGCGATTTTGGAGACCTTCGCTTCCTGCCGCGGGTCGGCGTCGGGCCGGATCAGGTCCCGGTAGATATTGCGTGTAAACAGGTTGGCGGCAGCGATCGACATGATGGCAGCCGGGACCAAGGCGCCGATGGCGATAGCCGCCAAAGCGATCCCTGCAAACCACGCGGGGAAGTTGTCCAAGAACAACTGCGGAACCACCAGTTGCGGGTTGACGGCACCGTTCAGGTCGATCGGCTTGGTTCCCGCGGAGATGGCCGCGTAGCCCAGGAGGGCAAGGAATCCCAGCATCAGCGAGTACAGCGGGAGCACCGCGGCATTCTTGCGGATGGTGTTCCTGCTCTTGGTGGCCAGGACCCCGGTGACCGAGTGCGGGTACATGAACAAGGCCAGCGCGGAGCCAAGGGCCAGCGTCCAGTATGCCGAGTAGCTCGCCGCACCCGGGATGAAGACGCCGGTTGGTTTGCCTGTGGCCGGGCTGATGGCGTCAAGTTTCGTCTGGGCTGCACCAAAGATGTTGTCCCAGCCTCCGAACTTGATCGGCAGGTAGATCACCGCGACGATGACCGCCAGATAGATCAGGAGGTCTTTCACGACGGCGATCAGCGCCGGGGCCCGGAGGCCCGAAGTGTAGGTGTAGGCGGCCAGGACTACAAAAGCGATGATCAGCGGCAAGTCAGTCAGCAACACATTCTCCGCGCTGCCGAGGCCCAACACCGTGAGCACGGCCTTGATACCAACCAATTGCAGCGCGATGTACGGCATGGTCGCGACAATGCCGGTGAGGGCCACGGCAACCGTCAGTGCCCTGCTGCCGTAACGGCCGCCAACGAAGTCCGCCGGCGTGACGAACCCATGCCTGTGCGAGACGGACCACAACCGGCTCATCAGCAGGAACACGATCGGGTACAGCACGATCGTGTACGGCACTGCGAAGAAACCGCTCACAGCTCCGGTGGCCCACATTGCGGCCGGGACGGCCACGAACGTGTAGGCCGTGTAGAGGTCGCCGCCGAGAAGGAACCACGTCACCCAGGTTCCAAACCCCCGGCCACCGAGGCCCCACTCATCGAGGCTGTGCAACCCGGTCTCTTTGCCCGCACGCCAGCGTGCAGCGAAGAAGCCCAACACCGCCACCAGGATAAAGAGGACGACGACGACGGTGAGCGCGACGCCGTTGACGGGCCTATCCGCTGTGGTAGCCAGCGGGACGGCGAGCCCGCTCATTGTTCCTGCTCCTCGGTGCGCGGTCCCCGCGCGGCCTCGCGGCGGCGGCGGTCCTCCTTGGTAACCAACCAGTAGGCGATGCCAATCATGCCTGCGGTGATGGGAACCCAGAGCATTTGGTACCAGTAAAAGAACGGCATACCGCCAAACCGCGGCTTGTCGATCGAATACAAGGGGACAAACAACGGAACCAGAATAGCGATGGCTAGCAGGATTCCGGCCGCAATATACGGACCGGGCCTTGCCGGTCCCCGGGTTGGCACATCGGGAGTTGACATGGACGCCTCCTCATCGAGACGGCCCCCGGAGCGGGAAGGGTTTCCCTGGACGTGCCGGTGGCCTGGGGACCGCGAATATAACGGTCCACCAACAGAATAGATTCTGGATTAATTCTCCGACAGGGGAATTGCGCCCGTTTTTTGTCGCGGCTCGGCACTTGAACGGCAGGGGGCGGTCACCGTTGCCCGGTGACCGCCCTCTGCCGAACTGAAGGTGACTAGCCGTCTGTGTCCTTCGCAGGCGGCTGGCCATTGGAACCGGTGCTGGAGCCCGATCCGGAACCGATCACGCTGTGCTGGGGTTCGGGCATGTTCGAGTCAGCACCGTTCACGGACTGCCAGATGGCCTTGTTGTAGAGCTGCTCATCGATCTTGTCTTCGGTAGCGGTGTCCTGGGTGGCTACCTGTGGGGCCATCGGAGCGTTTGCCCCGTTGACGGTGGTCATGTCGTAGCTGGGCTTGACCGCGGTGTACGGCGTGTTGTCCGGCTTGGCCGTGAACGACGCGTTCATGGGAGTAGCGAACGCATCGAACTGGGTCAGCGGGCCGATGCCGGCGATCAGGCCGATGGTGCGGACCATTGAAGCTGTGCTGTAGAAGGTTGAATCGACTTTCCCGGTCTGGGTGTAGGGGCTGATGGCCAGCGCCAAGGTGCGGTGCGCATCCACGTGATCCGGGCCATTCTGTGCGTCATCCTCGGTGACGAAGATGGCAGTGTCCTTCCAGGCGGAGGAGTGGGACACGGTGTCCACCAGCTTGCCGAGCGCGTAGTCGTTATCCGCGACGTATGCCTTCGGCGTGGGGGCGCCAACACGGGTGGCCTGGGTGTGGTCATTGGGCAGCCGGACGAACTGGACCGTGGGAACAGTTCCGGACGCCACTTGGGACTGGAAGTCCTTGGCCCATTCCTCAACACGCGGAGTACCGCAGTTGGGCTTCAGCGGTGCGAACGATCCCGCGGAATCAGGGCAGTTCAGGTCGTAGCCGTGGTAGTTGTGGTCGGTCTGCGCATCCAGAACGGGGTCTGCGGCGTTGAATGTGCCGGCGTTGTTGGAAACGTAGAAGCCGTAGTTGCGGAAGCTGACGCCTGCTTTGGCCAGCCGCTGCCAGACATACGTGTTGTCAGGCTGCTGGGCCGCGATTTCAGGGGCGTTTCCTTCGCTGGGATACGGTGCCTTGCGGCCCGAGTAGTTGGCCGGCCACATCTGTTCGGCGTAGGGGTTCGAGTTGGCCGAGGCCACCCAGTTCCAACCATTGGCACTAACTTCAGCATCGGCGTAGAAGTTGTCAATCGTGGTGAACTTCTTGGACAGGGCCCTCATGTTCGGGGCAGACTCGTCGCCGAAGAGATTTAGCGAGGGATCGCCGTTGCCCTTGCCGAGGCTGCCTAGCACCTGGTCGTAGGTGCGGTTTTCCTTGACCACGTAGATCACGTGTTTGATGGGGCTCTCTTGACCGGGTTGGCGCGGGATGATGTTGCCACCGGCGGTGTCCGGGCGGTTGTTGTTTTTGACCTGCTCGGTGGCCTTCTGCAGTTGGCCGCCTTCCGGAACGCTGAAACTGCTCAGAGTGCCAGCGATCATGGATCCGCTGTACTGGTTTTCGGCGGTCGGCGCAGTTGACTCAGGGTTCGGGTGGCCGGCGCCGTTGTTCGGTCCGGCGCCCAGCCCTTTCGCGTTGGTGACGTGCAGGGTCCCGCCGCTGAAGGCCAACGAACTCGGGTACCAGCCGACAGGCACCACACCGGCAACCGCGTTGTGGGCAAGGTCGACGACGGCGACGTCGTTGTTACCGGAGTTGCTCACGAAGAGGCGGCGCCCGGCTTCGTCCAAGGCCAGCCCCGTGGGGTTGGTTCCCACCGGTGCGCCCTTTTCAGGCGCGACGCTGATACTCGAGCTTGTGCCGGCGGCGGTATCGACCACCGAGACGGTGTCGTCGTCGCCATTGGCGACGTAAAGCGTACGTCCGTCCTTCGAGAGGACGGACTTGTTGGGGTGGAGACCCACGGTCACGGTGCGGGAAACCTTCGGTTCGGCGCCTGAGATGTCCACCGCGGAGAGGTCGGACGCGCCCTGGTTGGTGACGAACGCCGTCGTACCGTCTGGGGAAACGGCAACTGAAAGTGGCCGGTGACCGGCGGGCGTCGTCGAAACGTTGCCACTGGCGAGGTCGACGACGGACACGGCGTCGGCCAATTGATCTGCAACTACCAGCCGCTTACCGTCGGGCGTGATCGCCAATCCGGCCGGGAAGAGGTTCAGTGCCTTGCCCGCGGGGGTCGTGGTGGGCAGCTGGATGGGCGCGCCTTCGGCCAGCTTGCCGCCGGAGTAGCTGTAGGCGCGGATTTTGGAGTTCGCGGCCGCGCTGGCGTAAAGCTTGGTACCGTCCGGGCTCCAAGCCAAGCCCATGTAAAGCGATTCGGGAGACTTGTAGGAGATGGTCTGGTCTACTTCGTGGTCTGCGAGATCGACGAGTTGCAGGGACTGGGTGCCTTGACCATTGTTGGTGACGGCGAGCCTCTTGCCGTCGGGGGAGATGGCGGAGTTCAGCGGGAGGTCTCCGAGTGAGGTCTGCTGTCCAGTTGGCGTGACCCGCATGCCCACTGGCGTGACCGCCGTTCCGTCCTCATGAGGACCGGCGAACGTGGAAACCGCCGCAAAGGCAGCTCCGCCGACGAGCGCACAAGACAATGTTCCGATGATGACCGGGATTGTTTTGAATTTCATGATCCCAAAGCTAGAAGCCTTGAAACACGGTGGCCCGACTCACAGGGAACCGTCAGCTAAATCGTCAGTGAACTGACGAAGTGGGCCGGACGGTACCGCATGCTCCATGAACGGCTCGGTTTGGTAGTTTAAACCCCGGCGGGGTCTAGGCTCGGCCCCATGACAGCCGACAAATCGACGCCGCGGGATCCGATGCAGGAACCGGCGCCGCGGGACCCGCCGGCGCACACCGAGCCCGGTGCCGGGCGCAGCTTCCGCAGCGAGTTGAAGCGCGAAGAGGAAGTCATCGACCCGATCACTTTCGCCGGATCGCTTCCGCAGGATCGCGGCATCGCCCCGCGCATCCGGATCGGTCACAGCAAGTGGTTCAATCTGCTCTGGTTGCTCCCGATCGGTTTCGTGATCCTCATCGTTGCGGTCGCCGTTGCGAAGGGGATCCGGGGATTGCCGCCCGTCGAGTCGTTCCTGAAGACCTATCCGGGAGCCTCAAAGCTGCCGGTGGGCGCGCCCGTGGGCTTTCCGGCCTGGCTGGGGTGGCAACACTTCCTCAACATGTTCTTCTTGATCTTCATCATCCGTTCGGGTGCACAGATACTCACGGATCACCCGCGACTGTATTGGACGCGGCATTCGACGCCGGGAAGGGATTGGTTCCGGGTACAGAAGCCTTGATCACCGGGCTGGGCATGTCCCCGGCGCTCTCCACGCGTTTTCGTCGCATCAGCTCGGTCTTCAACATCCAGATGGCCCGGTCCTTACACTTTCTGGTGCTGTGCTGGTTCTTGTTATTCATCGTCCTCCACGTGGCGTTGGTGCTCACCACCGGGGCGCTGGAGAACCTCAACCACATGTACGCGGGGCGCAACGACCAATCCTGGATCGGGTTCTGGATCTTTGCTGCGTCGATGGTGGTCATCATTGTGGGGTGGGTCGCCGCCACACCGTTCACCCTCCGGCATCCGCGCCTCATCCAGAGGGCCGGTTCTGCGCTGATCGGCCCGGCAGAGCGGTTATTCGAGCACATCGACTCACGCCCGGGGCAGTACACCGAGAAGGACATCTCGCCGTACTTGTGGCTCAACGGCCAGTACCCAGTATCCGAAGAATATAAGAACCTGTTCAACAACGATTTCCGGGACTACCGGTTGCGCATCAACGGGCTCGTGGGCAATCCGGTCGAGTTGAGCCTCGCCGAACTGCGGTCGATGGATTACCACGAGCAGATCACGCAGCGCTTCTGCATCCAGGGCTGGTCAGGAGTGGCAAAGTGGGGCGGGGTGTCAATGCAGGCCATCCTCGACTTGGTCAAGCCGACGGCGGAGGCAAAGTGGGTGGTGTTCTATTCGTTGGGCGATGGACCGGATAAGGGCGATTACTACGACGCGCATCCGATCGAGCAAATGGGCTATCAGCTCACGATGCTCGCTTACGACATGAACGGTACTCCGCTGTCGTATGGCCACGGTGCGCCGCTCCGGCTGCGCAACGAGGTGCAGCTCGGCTTCAAGATGGTCAAGTGGATCAAGGGAATCGAATTTGTAGCCGACTTCTCCGAAGTGGGCGGCGGATTCGGCGGTTACAACGAAGACCACGAGTTCTTCGGATACCGGCAATCGATCTAAAGGTCCTCGAGTATGGGCGCGGCAGTCAGCCCTCCAGCTCTCCGCGCCGGAACCTCAACTCGCGCAGGGCACCTCGGAGCGGTGACCCGGTGAACGGTAAGTCCTCCAAGCTGACGCTCCCAGAAGCTGACAGGGCCAGTGCATTGGCCGTGGCAGTTGCGCGCTGCGGCAAGCCAATGGACGCCGCGAAATCGGCCCAGTGCCTGGCTTTGAGGTCCTTGGTTTTTCCGGACACCGGCAACGCGAGCGAGTCATCTCCATACAACAGCGTGCACGGAATGTCGTATATCGGAGCCATGACAAATTCGCCGTGCTGGCCTCCGAGGACCGAGAGGTTCTTCGCGTGCAGGTCGCCGTTCCCGGTCAGCCATGCAAAAACAAACTGCAGGTACAGATTGCGGCTTGCCACGAGTGGGGCTTTGCACATCCCGGCCAGTGCAGAGGCCACGTCCTCGGATGTCACCGAATACTTGGAACCCGGTGGCAGGCCCATCACCTGGGCTCCGTCCTCCATGGGCAAGCGCACCCAAGTCCGGTCCTCGTCCCGGACGCGGTCGAAGCGTTCCACCAACAACCCCGGTAGCCCGTGCATGTCCGTGATGATACGGCTCTTGGCTACCGGGATCTTGAGATCCTTGGCCGCGGAGAGGTGTGCCGCTTCGTTCTCCAGCAAATGCGCATGGTTGGGCGGGTCAAGTTTGAGCAGATACCGCTGCCCCCTGAGTGACAGTGGCGTGGTCAGCATGGAGGCGCTTGCCTTGTCTTGGACGCCGGGAATTGCATGACGGTCCACCGCGTTGGCCAGGGCAGTGAAGTCCAGCTCCTCGGGCCTGGAGGTGTCGGCCAGCGGTGCCGGCTCCACGGGGGGTTCCCCGGCGGGCACCACTTGAACGTCTCCGGGGGCATCGGCTCCGACTGCGAGCAGGAGAGTGAGTTCGTCGTCGAGACTGGTTTTGGTGGCGTCCCTGAGCACGCTCAGTCGGTGCCCCTCCGGCAGCAGGCCGGCGAAGAACGGCGGAAGAGCGCCAGCGGGAGTCTCCACGGCAAGGTCTGCCATGGGTAATGAACTGGCAACCGCGGGCAAACCGGAGGTTAGATACTCGGCTGTATAGGAGAAATTCACCCCGCCGTGGACCGTGCGGACAAGGTGGCCCGCCAGGGCACCGCCCTTGTAAACGTCCGCCGCGCGGACGAACTTCAGGTCTTGGAAATCGTCGGCCATCAGCTGGCCACCATGTGAAGGCCGACGGCGTTCGCCACCGCCACGACTGCCGCCAGCGAAGGATTGCCCGTGGCCGTTTCAATCGTCCGAACGGTCCTTTCGGAGGTTCCAGCAAGGTCGGCAAGGTCCGCTTGAGTGATTCCGGCTTCTTTGCGGGCTTTCCGTATGCTCGCCGCGATGGCCGCAAGGTCTTCCACGAGTCTCCTCGGATTCGGCAAGATGCTGCCGATTTAGCTATTTCCTAAATCCATTCTGAACCATTTTGCCTAAATCGGCAAGATGCTGCCGGAATTGATCTTTTGGGCCGCTGCGAGGTCGCCAAAACCCTGTTTCGGCAAGATCCTGCCGATTTCCACTGGGAAGCCCGGCTCGCGGAAAGGAGCGCGACACACCCCGCCAGCTATGTCCCCGCCAGCCATTCCGGATCGAAATCCGGATGGTCCGAGTAGGGCAGCGCAAGGGCATTCAACGATTTTGTGGTCCATTCGATCGACTCCGGAATCCACCGCGGGTCATCTCCAAGCGCGTGGCGGACCATGGTTGCCAAGGCGGTCTGCCGTGCAGATTCAACAATGCTGAGCAGTCTTCGCTTAGACGCGCATTCCAGAAGAAGGCGGCGCTCGTACCATTTGCCCGCTTCGGAGACGGAACGGTCGCCCAGGAGTTTCCGCGCCGCAGCCTCGTCCTCGTCCAGGCGCTCGGACAGGAAATCGACGATATCCACAAAACGAGCGTACGCGCCCGCTGCGGCAGCGGAAATGCCTGCTTCCGCTATGCCGGGTCGGCCTGCTTTTCGCGCTGGAGTTCGACGGCGGCAGCTGCGTGGGGGAGGGCGTTGAAGTGGCTCCGGGACAGTCCGCCGAACTCGTAGGCGGTCTCGGCGTGCTCGGACAGGTCCACACCGGCAAGCTCGGCCTCCTGACTGACCCGGAATCCAATGGTCTTGCGGATTACCAGGCCAATGATCGCCGTCATGACTCCAGACACAGCAAGGGTGACAAGAATCGCGACAATCTGCGCCACGAGTTGCTGGAGCCCGCCGCCGTAGAACAATCCTCCACCTTTGCCGTTCAACGGCAGCGCAATGAATCCGAGCGCGAGGGTGCCTACAAGACCGCCACCAAGGTGGACGCCCACGACGTCGAGCGAGTCATCGAATCCGAACTTGTGCTTCAGGTCCACGAACACGGCACAGGCGGCACCGGCCACAAGGCCCAAGCCAAGGGCGGCAGCGGGAGCGACGTTCGCGCAGGCCGGGGTAATGGCCACGAGGCCGGCAACGACGCCGGATGCCGCACCCAAGGATGTGGGGTGGCCGTGCCGGATCTTCTCCGTCACCAGCCAGCTGAGCATGGCCCCGGCGGGCGCAACGAGGGTGTTGACCCAGATCAAGCCGGCCTGCTCCGCAGTCGTGGCGGCGCCGGCGTTGAAGCCGAACCAGCCGAACCACAGGAGGCCAGCGCCAAGCATGATGAAGGGGAGGTTGTGCGGGCGGTGGTTCGGGTCCTTTCCGAAGCCGTGGCGTTTGCCTAGGATCAACGCCAGGACAAAGGCGGCAGCGCCGGAACTGATTTCCACAACGGTGCCTCCGGCGAAGTCAATCACCTGGCCGAAGATGGAACTGATGGCTCCGCCGGGGCTCAGGAGGCCGCCGCCCCAGACCATGAAAGCCAAAGGGCAGTACACTAGCGTGATCCAGATGGGGACGAAGATTACCCAGGAAGTGAACTTGGCACGGTCGGCAATAGCCCCACTGATGAGGGCAACCGTGACCATGGCGAACGTGGCGCTGAAGCCAAGCTTGATGAGATCGGTGGAGCCAACAAGGTCTGCCGAACCGAAGCTGCTGAACGGGTTGCCGAAAAGCCCCAGAACGCTCTTGCCGCTGATCATCGAGTATCCCCACAGGATCCACACGGCACCTACGATGCCTGCGGAGATGAAGCTCATCATGATCATGTTGAGCGAGGCCTTGGCCCGGGTCATGCCAGCGTAGAAGAGGCCGAGCGCTGGAGTCATGAGCAGTGCAAGTGCCGCTGACACCATCACCCAAACGTTTTCCGCAGTGATATTCACGTGCGTTTCCCTTCTTATCGGAGTGCAGTTGGAGGGCTGCCGTTGCCGGCCCCGTTCTTCCCCTGCCCAATATTTCCGGTTCCGTGTTTCAGGCAATGCGAGGAAAAATTGCGGGGACGTTACATAAGCGGGGCTGGCGTGAAGAACGCATGACGGGCATGTTTCGGGAATGTTAACGCCGCTACCGTGCGGGCGCTGGACCGCCTGAAGCGGGGGTGCAGGATCGCTGTGTTTCCGCGGATTCTGGACCCGCTGGAGGCGAAATCATGCCATCACGGCAGAAATTCGGACATTTCCTCCACGTGAACGGCGGCTCACCGCTCCCAAAGGGGAGGTTTGGGGCGCACGCTGGCGCGTCACAGCCGCCGGGCGCACACTTAGCCTGTGAAGCCGTTTCTCCTGCTCGCATCTCGTGCCGAAGACGCCGCCGCCGAGGAAGAGTACCAGGCGTATCTTCGTTTTGGAGGGCTGGCTCCCGAGCAGCTCATACGCATCCGGTTGGAAGCGGGGCCCCTGCCGGCGCTTGAGCTCTCCGACTATTCCGGCGTGATTGTGGGTGGCAGTCCCTTTACCTCGAGCGATCCGCCTGAGCACAAGAGTCCGGTCCAGAAACGGGTGGAGAAGGAGCTTTCGCAGCTGCTGGACAGGATTGTCGCTGCCGACTTTCCATTTCTGGGGGCTTGCTACGGCGTCGGAACCCTGGGTCTCCATCAAGGAGCTGTGATTGACCGTACCTACGGTGAAGGCCTGGGCGGTGTGACTATCAAACTCACAGCAGAGGGGCTTCTGGATCCGATCCTCGAAGGCGTGTCCGAACGCTTTGTTGCCTTCACCGGTCACAAGGAGGCATGCACCGTTCTGCCCGGACACGCCGTATTGCTCGCCGGCTCGGCCGCCTGCCCGGTGCAGATGTTCCGTATAAAGAGGAACCTCTACGCCACACAGTTCCATCCGGAGCTCGATGCCGAGGGTCTGGTCACTCGGATCGACACCTACCGCTACGCCGGATACTTCCCGCCCGATGCCGCGGAACAGCTGATGGCGGACGCCCGAAAGTTCACGGCGACCGAACCGATGAAGATCCTGAAGAACTTTGTCCTGCGGTACTCGGGTCCTCAATAACGTCTGAGGGATGAAGCACAATGGGCGCATGACCTTTGCAAACGTGGGAAGTCTCGGAACGAAACCTGGCCAACGCGACGCCGTCGTCTCCATCCTGCTCAGACCGAAGCCGGAGCTGCGGGATGCGGGCTGCTTGCTCTACGAGGTGGGCGTCAACGACGAAGCGCCGGACACGGTGTTTGTCTGCGAACTGTGGGAGTCGGCAGAAGCGCACCAAGGATCACTGCAGCTGGACAGCGTGAGGGCCGCCATTGGTGAGGCAATGCCGCTGCTTTCCGGGGAGATGGGCGGCACTCGGTTCACGGTATTGGGCTCACCGATCCGCGAAGCCTGAAATTCACCCATCCGACATGTGGCTGACGGACAGTATTTTCATAGCCCTTACATAGCTGCCGTAGCTACTGTTGGTTCATTATGGAAAAGCAAGAGCCCCATGATTCCGGTCTTGGGACCGGACGGAAGCGAAATCGGCGGAACTTTTGGAGTTCCCTCCGATATCGATCGGCCTTGCTGACAGTTTGCGCGGGTGTTTTGGCGCTGGCCCTTACGGCAACGATCTACTCCGCCGCACATGCGCGGTCATCCGCCGCCCGTGCCGTGTCGGCGATCGCCAGCGCTACACCACCGGCGAATCCGACGACGGCGGCCGCCGCGCCGTCGTCGACCGCTCCTGTCCCGCCCGAGACTCCGACTGCCTCGGCAGCGGCCGCTGCTCCCGCGGCGGCGGCACCCGTTGTGCCCGCTGCTCCGGTCGCCGGAGTGACTCCTGCCTTGGACGCGGAGATCAACGGCATCCTCGACGCCAACAGCCAATACCAAATCGGTGTCACGCTGATCGATTTGTCCAATGGTTCAAGCCACCAGTACGGGGTCCAGGCGCCATTCGAGGCAGCGAGCACGGCCAAGGTCCTGGCTGCCGCCGCCTACTACCACCTTGTCGAGGTAGGCGAAGTGTCGCTTGACGATCCCTTGGGGGATTACACATCCGGACTTCAGATCAAGGACATGATCCAGGAGAGCGACAACGAGTCGTGGTCCTTGATCATGGACGCCGTGGGCTACTCGGAACTGCAGGCATATGCCGCCTCAATCGGCGTCGGCTATGACCCCCTGAACAACACCTTGACTCCAAGTGAGATGGCCAGCATCCTCGCCGACCTCTACACCGGAAAGCTCTTGAACCAGCAGGACACCGCGCAACTGCTTTCCTACATGCAGAACACAAACTACGAATCCCTCATCCCCGCCGCGGTACCGGCCGGCATCACGGTCTTCCACAAGTACGGGCTGCTCGACGACGAACTCCACGACGCCAGCGTCCTCACCGGCGGCACCAGCTCCTACGTGTTCGTGGTCTACACCAAAGGTCAGAACGAGAGCGACATACCGGCCCGCACCGAGGTCTTCCACCAGCTCACCCAGGCTGTGGTTACTGGCCTGTTCTAGCGAGCCTTCGGCGTCAACAGCTCCAGCACAACGACGCCGGCCGTGCAGTCAGTCTGACTGCACGGCCGGCGTCGTTGTTTCCTTATGGGCGCTGAGCGCCTGTCGCATTGCTGGTTATTTGCCTCCTTTCCGCATAGGGTCGGGCCAATTTCCGATGAATCTCGTGTGGTCCTGCATGGTCTTCTCCTGACTGAGACTTGTCCCTGCGCGGTGTGGCGCAGGTGGGTCGTACCTGCCAAGGGGGCAGGGGGGCGGCCTGGTCAGTCGGGGGAAGATCCGGGATCGAACGCGGGTTCTTCAGCGGGGTTCTGACGGCTCTCAGGGACGTGGCCGTCGTGGAGGGGCGGTAACAGTGCCCGTTGTTCTGGGAGATCTGCCGCCCCATGGGCAGACCCTCCCTGTGGTCCCGACGTCGGTCCGGACTCGCGCGGTGACGCCGCGGCAGGATCCGGTGTGTCCGCCGGAGGATCCACAGCAACAACCAAAGAGTCAGTCATCGCCAATTCCGCAGGGAACACCGGAGCAGGCTTGTCTGGAATGAAGCGGAGGATACTTTTGTTGGCTGACGGCGCGGTCTGGACGGCTGGCGAAAGAGCGCTGGTACGGAGAATCCTGGCGGGGTCGGCTGGGGTTGGCGCGCTGGCCGGAAGCCCAGCGGGCACCGGAACGGTGAGGGCGGCTGGAACGCTTGTTCCCGAAGGAGGCAGGATCCTGCGCGCTGGCGGCAATGCCGGCACCGAAGGCAGCACTGGCAGGAGTTCCCCGATCGCGCTGTCAACGGCGGGCGTCACTGCATCGATGATTCCACCAATGGCGGGTGACGCGGCGTCGTTCGGCAACTGATTGACCAGAGTCTTGGGAAGAGTGGCCAATTGGCTCGGACTTGGAATGGTGGAAGGGGCCTCGCGGACAAGTGACACTCCAGGATCGGAGAGTGAGACGGGGGGCGACGGGACAGCCGGAATCGTCGGCAGAAGGTCACTGGCTTGCGACGGGCCGGCGAGCCAGACCGTCCAAGCAAATGCGCCAAAAATAGCGAGAAGAACAGGGCGTAGCAAGGAAACGCCACGGCACCCCAGATACCCGGCCAAACACGCCACCTCCCCAGTGCGGTGTTTGGATATTAAGGTACGCCCGTCCGGGGCGACAGTCCATAGCTAAGCATGCTTAGCGCCCGAATTCCGGAAGCATCGTCAAGTGGATCGCCGCTGGATTCCGGGATTTGAGACGCCTCCTGGGAACAAGCGGTTTCGGCGGAGTTTCAAGCCTGTTTTGATTGTGGGGGTCTTACGCTCAGGGTCTTGTCGTGGGGTGGCATCCAGTTTTACTTGGTGGCAGTCTTCATTAATCGGAGGAACACGTGGAAACCGTCAATCAGCTCCTTGACTCAATCAAGGACGTGGGCCGCGATGCGGTGCGCGGAGGATACTCCAGGGCCGTCTACTCGACGCCCGAGCTCGACCTCAGGCAATGGTTCATCGAACAAGCCCAGCGGCGCCGCCTCGACGTCGAGACCGACCGCAACGGCGTCATCTGGGCTTGGTGGGGAAATCCCCAGGACGGTGCGATTGTCACCGGCAGCCATCTCGACTCCGTCCCCGGAGGAGGTGCCTTTGACGGGCCGCTCGGCGTCGCTTCCGCACTGGCCGCCGTCGATATCCTCAAGTCCCGCAGCCTTAGTCCGGGGCGCTCCCTGGCCATCACGGTTTTCCCGGAAGAGGAAGGTTCCCGCTTTGGCGTGGCCTGCCTGGGGTCACGGATCCTGACCGGGGCCATCGACGTCGACAAGGCACTGAACCTGCGCGACGTCGATGGCAACACTTTCGCCGACGTCGCGCGGGACCACGGACTGGATCCCCGGTTCGTCGGGCCAGATCCGGAGGCGCTCGCTCGAATCGGCGACTTCGTCGAACTCCATGTGGAACAAGGCAAGGGCTTGGGCCAGAGCGGGCCGGCAATCGCCGTCGGGAGCTCCATCTTGGGCCACGGCCGCTGGAAGTTGAGCGTCAGCGGCCAGGGCAACCACGCCGGGACAACCCTCATGGCCGACCGTGCCGATCCGATGGTCACGGCCGCGCAGATCGTCGTCGCCGTCCGCGACACCGCGGCCAAGCAGTCGGATGCGAGGGCCACGGTCGGGCGCTTGACGCCCGTTCCGGGTGGCACCAACGTGATTGCCTCCCGCGTGGACCTGTGGCTTGACGCCCGCCATCCCGACGACGCCGTCACGGCGCAACTGATCGAATCGATCTACGGCGCAGCCCGGGAAATCGCGGCGGGCGAAGGATGCACGGTAACCCTCACGGAGGAGTCCTACAGCGACACCGTGCACTTCGATCCCGGCCTGAGCCGACGCATCGGCGAGCTCCTGCCTGGGGCGCCAGTGCTGGCTACCGGCGCAGGGCACGACGCCGGTGTGCTGGCTGGACATGTCCCCTCGGCGATGCTTTTCGTCCGCAATCCCAGCGGAATCTCGCATTCCCCGGAAGAATACGTGGCGGACGAGGACGCTTCCGCCGGCGCCGTTGCGCTCGCTGACGTTTTGGAGGGACTCCTGTGAGCGGGTTCTGGTGCGAGGCGGCGCTGGTAAACGCCGACGCTGACGCCGGCGCTGACGCTGGCGTGGGCGGTTCAGGCGTAGGCGCTTCGGAGGTTGTCACGGGCGTCAGGTTGGAGGTGGACAACGGACGCATCTCCAGCATCTCTACCGGGGTCCAGCCGGAGACCGGCGACCAGATCCTGGTTGGAGTCGTCTTCCCGGCGGCGGCCAACGCCCACTCGCATGCATTCCACCGGATCCTGCGCGGACGGACGCATGATGGGCGTGGTGACTTCTGGGTGTGGCGGGAGCAGATGTACCGGAGCGCCGCGGAGTTGACACCGGAGAAGTACGAAAAGCTGGCCACGGCAGTCTTCACGGAAATGGTCGTGTCGGGGTTCAGCAGCGTGGCCGAGTTCCACTATGTCCACCACCAGCCCAAAGGGACACCGTACCCGGAGCCGCACGCGATGGAACTGGCGTTGGCACGGGCAGCCGTTGCGGCCGGGATCCGGCTCACTTTGCTGGACACCCTTTATCTCGCAGGAGGCATCGGAACGCCGCTTGGCCCGGAACAGGCACGGTTCGGCGACGCCGACGCGCAGGCATGGCTGGGCCGGCTCGCCTCGCTGAGGGCCGAAATCGCGCGAACCTTTCCGCCGGACATGGTCAGCGTGGGGGCCGCCCTGCATTCGGTTCGCGGCGTGCCCGAGGAAGCTCTCAAGACAGTTGCCCGGCAGCTGCCCACCGGCATTCCCCTCCACATCCACCTGAGCGAACAACCGGCTGAGAACGAGGCGTGCCTGCAGGCCTACGGTCTCACCCCAGCTGGACTCCTTGCCCGGCATGGCCTGTTGTCCAGGCGACTCTCCGCCGTCCACGCCACGCACCTGACACCGGAAGACATCAGGCTCCTCGGTGACGCTGGAGCCACGGTGGTGATGTGTCCGAGCACCGAGGCCGATCTCGCCGATGGGATCGGACCAGCGCGCGCATTGTCCGACGCCGGTGCGACCATCGCGCTCGGCACGGACCAGCACGCCGTGATTGATCCCTGGGTTGAAATGCGCACCTTGGAGCACGGAGAACGCCTGGGTTCCGGTCAGCGGGGCAGGTTTTCACCACAGGAACTGTTTCGCGCTGCCACGGTCGGTGCAGCAGCGTCTATGGGCACGCCCATAGCGTCGGCGCTGGAAGTAGGCGCAGTCTGCGACCTCATGGCTGTGGACCCGGACTCGGTGCGGACCGCCGGTTCCATGCCGCAGCAGTTCGCGTTCAGCGCGACGGCGAGTGACGTCACCGGCGTCGTCATTGCCGGGGAACTCGTGGCTTCGCACGGAGTCCACGTACGGCTCGGCACGCCGGGCAGGTTGCTCACGGAGGCGTTGAAGGAGTTCTCCTAAACCCGGCTCCCCGCCCTGAAGCGGTTGGGGAGGCGTCACGCGGAGCAGGCTTTTGGAGGCGCGGCCGATGTTCCGCCCCGGAATTCCACGGCGAGGGGACGCTGGAGCCACCAAGAAAGTGCGTGGCGTGACGGATGAAGCCGGAACCTGCACACCAGCCGGACCGGCTTAGATGCGATCGGTTCCCGCAAAGTGTTTGGGGGATCCACTGGATTCCCTGGGGATCAGGGTAGGCATGGATTTGCGGATGTGTGGTTCCTTGCCTGGGTTCACGATGAGATCGATCGCCGTGCTGGCGATCTGGGCGAGAGGGACCCGTACCGAAGTCAACGGGGTGGAGAGCCTGGCTGAAAGCGGGGTGTCGTTGTATCCGACGAGTGCCAGGTCCTGCCCTACGGTGATCCCGAACTTGTGTGCTGCGGCAATGACGCCCAACGCTATGTTGTCGTTGGCAGCGAACACCGCCGTCGGGCGTTTTCCGGAGCTTTCCCCTAGCAGTGCTACTCCGGCCGAGAACCCGTTTTCAATGCCGTAACCGGCAGCGATCAGCCATTCCTGGGGCGGGTTGATGCCGGCCTCGTCAAATGCACGGCGTGCGCCGGCGAGGCGGCCGACGCCGCTGGATGTGAAAGTGGGGCCGGTCACGACCGCGATGTCATGGTGCCCCAGGTCGATCAGGTGTCGGATGGCGAGGTATCCGCCTATTTCGTCGTCTCCGACTGCGGACGGGCTCACTCCATCGGTACGCAACACCAGCGCGTGTGTCACGCCGCGATTGCGCAGCAGGCGTGGCAAATCGTCGTCGAGCCGGGCCGTTGCCAGAATCAGCCCGTCGACGTTGCGGTCCAGCAGGGTTTCGGCGGCGCGACGCTCGTCTTCGGGGTCATCGCCGCTGGTGGCGACCATGGCAAAGTAGCCGCGGTCCGACGCCGCACGTTCCAGTTCCTCGAACATCAGCGCCATCACCGTGTCGCTGAGGCGCGGCACCAACACCCCGAGGGTGCGGGTTTCCCCCCGGCGCAGGCTCGATGCGAAGGAGTTCCGGCGGTAGCCGAGTTCCTCGGCAACTTTCCGCACGTGCTGGGCGGCCGCCGACCGTGGGGCTTGGCCCCGCTCGTCAAGCGCGCGGCTAGCGGTGGAAAGACTCACACCACTGGCGGCAGCAACATCCCGCAAGGTGACGGTCGCGCCGGGTGTAGCCGGTTCCATGTGAATACTCCTGTTCGGGATTGTCTTAGAAGACACTCTATTTCCTCCAATCGAGAACCGCGGTCTTGACAGTGAGCTGTACCACGTCGCAGAATGAAAACGTTCCCGCAAACGTTCTCATATTCTAGCGGGACTACGATCAAGAAAACAGAGGAAGCTCTCATGACCATCGATCTTCGCGGGCTCGTTCCCGCACCTGTAACGCCGTTCAACCGGGACGGCAGCGTCGACGTCGACGCGATCCACCGGCTCGGCGGTTGGCTGGCCAGCGTCGACGGCGTCAAGGGCCTGGTGGTCCTCGGCCACGCCGGCGAAGGCACGTTCCTGACCCAGGATGAGCAGGCGCTCGTTATCCGCGAATTCAAGAACGCCGTCAGCGGAGCGATCCCGATCATCGCCGGCATCACAGGCGAGGGAAACACTGTCGCTGCCCTGGAAGCCAAGCGGGCTGTCGAGGCAGGGGCGGCCGCCGGCCTCGTTTACCCCTCGCACGGCTGGCTCCGCTTCGGATACCAGAAGGGCGCACCACAGACCCGCTACAAGGAAATCTACGAAACCTCAGGCCTGCCGCTCATCCTCTTCCAGTACCCGGATGCCACCAAGGCCACCTACGACATCGGAACCCAGCTTGAGATCGCCGGCCAGGAAGGCGTGTTCGCCACGAAGAACGGCGTGCGGAACATGAAGCGCTGGGATACCGAAATTCCCGTTCTGCGCGCGAGCTTCCCTGAGCTGCAGATCCTGACCTGCCATGACGAGTACCTGCTGCACACGATGTTCGACGTCGACGGCGCTTTGGTTGGCTATGGGGGACTCGCCCCCGAGCCGCTCGTGGAGCTGATCGCAGCCGGCAAGGCAAAGGACTATGCAGCGGCGCGTGCCATTCACGACCGCCTGCTGCCGGTGACCAAGAACGTCTACCACCGCGGATCCCACATGGAAGGGACCGTGGCCCTCAAGGAAGGACTCGTCGCCCGCGGCATCCTCGAGCATGCCACCGTCCGGCCGCCGCTGCTCCCGCTGGCTGAAGGTGCCGACGCCGAAATCGCGCTGGCATTGAAGTCCGCCAACCTGGGCAGCGTCACCGTTCCCGCCTGATCTACGGATCCCAAGGATGGCGGGCCAAAACCCGCCATCCTTCCCGAAAATTTCACTCTCCAACCTGGTCAACGACGACCCCCAGCACCGCAGCTGGAGAAGGAGGACTCGCAATGCGCGAGCTGAACAAGACCGCCCCCGCCCTCAAGGACCACCCGGCGCAGACGGCCTCCGCAGGAAGTGCCGCACCTTCGGGCGGCACGTCCACGTTCTACACCCGCAGGGAAATCCGGTTCATCCTGGCCTTCGCCCTGCTGGGCACCCTGTTCGACGGCGCCGAACTTAACCTGATCGGCTTTCCGCTGGCCTACATCTCGGACAGCCTGCACGTTTCCACGATTGCCCTGATCACGGTCGCGACGGTGCAGGGGTTCGCCTCCATCCTGGGTGGCTTCGTGTTCGGCACACTCGGCGACACCCTGGGAAGGCGCCGCACCTTCGCGATCTCGGTCCTCGCCTTCGGCGTCGCAGCCACCCTCGGCGGGCTGGCCACCAACTACGAGACCTTCCTCCTGACCCGCGTGCTCGCCGGCGTCGGGATGGGCGGCCTATTCGGGCTTTCGTTCTCCATGTTCACCGAATGCTGGCAGACCAAGAAACGCGGAACCATGGGCGGCATCATCCAGTCCATGTACTTCGTCGGTGAAATCCTCACCGCAGGCCTGATCTACCTGTTTCTCTCCACCCTGGGCCACGACCTGGGCTGGCGGGCAGGCTATATCGCGATCGGCCTGATCAGTCTCGTGATCGGAGCAGCCTCCCTGAAGCTGCTGCCCGAATCCAAGCAATGGCTCAGTTACCAGGAACACCGCAGGAACGGCACGCTCCCCGAGGAACTGCGCCGCTCCAAGGTTCCAGTGATCGACATCTTCCGCCCCCGCTTCGTGTACGGGACCGTCCTGTTCATGATCCTGTCGACAGCGATGTTCCTGACCACCAACTCGGTAGGCGCCTACCTCTCCACCTACCTGCTCAAGACGCAGCAATTGCCCCTGGACACCGTGAGCCTGATCGTGCTGCTTGGCTACGTTTCCACGATCATCACGTACTCAACCACCGGGTTCGTCTCCGACCGCATTCACCGGAAATACGCGTTCACGGCAGCATGCGTCTTTGGAACCGCCGGCTTCGTCTGGTTCTTGTCCCTGCTCACCTCAGGACGCGCGCAAATCACTGGCGCGTTCTGGACGGCGCCGGGATTCTGGGCACTCATGATGTGCGCGGGAGGGGCCGGAGGTTTCGGTGTTCTCGGTGTCTGGATGTCCGAATTCTTTCCCACCCGCATCCGCTCCACGGGCTCCAGCGCCAGCTACTACGTAGGCCGGGGCCTTGGGGCCGGTGTCTTCCCCCTCTTCGCACTCACCCTCGCCGGCACCGTCCCCTTTGCTCTCGCACTCGGCATCATCGGCCCCGTCGCAGGTGTCCTCTTCTCCGTCCTGACGCCCGACCGCACCGGACGAACCATCGCCGACCTCGAATAGCAGCAACGCGGAAACGAAATCCGCACCAACCTGACAAAAAGGACTCATGACGTGCGGAGGCGCTGAAGGAGTTCTCCGGAAACCGATGACGAGGGCGGGTGCTGCCCGCCGCCGTCGGGCACTGGACCTAGCGTCAGTCGAGCGGCAGCGTGACGGTAACGCAAGTACCGTTGCCTGGCTTGGAGGCGATGGAGACCTCGCCGCCCACTTCATTGACGGCGATGGACATGAGGCGGAGCCCGAATCCATGGTTCCCGTCGGCGGCCGCGGCCTGGCTGTCGAAGCCGGCGCCGTTGTCGGTGACGGTCAGCCGGATCCCGTGATACACCGCCGCAAGCCGGACGGTGATGTCGTGGGCGTGTGCGTACTTGAACGCATTGCTGAGGACTTCCTTGGCTGCGTGGTAGAGAAGGGACGCCGAGCCGGACGAGATTTCAATCCCATGGTGCGGCGTCTCCCAGTGGACCTCGGTCCCTTGGCGGCGCAGCGGCGCGGCCAAGCGGTCAATGCAGCCGGCGAGCCCCAAAGCGTGGAAGTCAACGGGTTGCTGATCGGTGATAACGCCGTTGATGGCGGTAACCTCGTTCAGAGTTGTTGCTGTCTTCATGACCGGTCCTGCTTCCCCTTGCAGCCTTGGTGCTTTCGCCAGCGAATGGGATCCGCCTCTGCTTGGATTAAGAGTGGACCCCGGGGCTTAAGGTTCCCGCGATATTTGCTTAGTTTCGTCCTAATTTTTTTGTCAGGAATCTTCGTCTGGGTGCTACTTCGCGAGGAAGCCCAGCAAAGCCCTGTTGATCTCGGCGCCGTGCGTCCACAGGAAGCCATGCGGGGCGCCGTCGATCTCGACATACTCGGCGCTGGGGAGCGCTTCGGCGAACCTCCGGCCGGTGGCGTCGATGGGGAGGATGTTGTCCGCGGTGCCGTGCACGATCAAGGTGGGCACACCGATCTTGGGGATGTCGGCGCGGAAATCCGTGAGCCACGTGGGCTGGGCGGCCACTGAGGCGTAGGCGCCTGAATGGGCTGCCAGGTTCCAGCTGGCGGTGACTGCTTCGTGGCTCAGGCGGTGGGTTCCGAGGAAAGTAGGAGCGTTGTAGAAGTTGTTGAAGAATTCGGTGAAGAAAGCGTAGCGGTCGGCGATAACGGCTTCGGAAAGTCCGTCGAACACGGACTGCGGGACGCCTCCTGGGTTGTCCTCCGTCTGAAGGAGGAACGGTTCCAAGGATGCAAGGAAAACGGCCTTCGCCACCCGGGCCGAGCCGTAGGTGCTGATGTAGCGGGCTACTTCGCCGGTGCCCATCGAGAAGCCCACCAGGACGGCGTCGTTCACGTCGATGGTGTTCAGCAGGGTGTTGAGGTCGGCGGCGAAGGTGTCGTAGTCGTAGCCGACGGTCGGCTTGCTGGACTTGCCGAAGCCGCGGCGGTCGTAGGTGATGACCCGGTAGCCGGCGTCGAGCAGTGCGGCGGTCTGCTTCTCCCATGACGAACCATCCAGGGGATAGCCGTGGATCAGGACCACTGCCTGGCCGGTCCCGTGGTCCTCGTAGTAAATCTCGATCTCGGTGCTGTTTTCATTTCCGACGGTGATGTAAGCCATGACTACGGTCCTTTCGTAGCGGATCTTGCCGAGCGTCTCCAGCCTACTGTCCGGGTACGACGGCTCCACGCTTCGCCCTGAGGAAAAGCCCTAGTTGCCCCCAGCAACCAGTCGTAGACTGGCTTCGAATCACTACGTGAGTTGGAGACCTGATGCTCTGGAAACTTCTTGTTCAGTACCTGCGGCCACATCGGCGGCTACTGATCGCCGTCGTCGTTTTCCAGTTGGCGCAGTCAATAGCTTCGCTGTACTTGCCTACCCTGAATGCCGACATTATTGACGAAGGCGTGGCCAAGGGGGATACCGGGTACATCCTTGGAACCGGCAGCCTCATGCTGCTCATCACCCTCCTGCAAATCGCCTGTTCGGTGACGGCTGTGTATTTCGGCGCGAAAGCGGCCATGGGGTTGGGGCGGGACTTGCGCGGCGCTATTTTCACCAGGGTGGGGGAGTTCTCCGAGCAGGAGGTCACCCGCTTCGGTGCGCCGTCCCTGATCACGCGCTCCACCAACGACGTGCAGCAGGTCCAGCAGCTCGTCCTGATGACCTGCACACTCATGGTGGCGGCGCCCATACTCAGCATCGGCGGCGTGATCATGGCCGTCCGGCAGGATGCCCAGTTGTCTTGGCTGATAGCAGTGAGTGTCCCGGTGTTGCTCGTTGCCGTCGGCCTCATTGTGACCCGGATGGTTCCCCTGTTCCGCAAGATGCAGGTCCGGATCGATACCGTGAACAGGGTGCTCCGCGAACAACTGGCCGGCATCCGCGTGGTGCGCGCGTTCGTGCGTGAGGACATGGAGACGGAACGCTTCGCCTCAGCCAACCAGGACGTCACCGAGATGGCATTGCGGGCCGGCCGGCTGATGGCCCTCATGTTCCCGGTAGTAATGCTGGTGCTCAACGTCTCCAGCGTGGCCGTGATCTGGTTCGGCTCGTTCCGGATCGACGACGGGTCCATGCAAGTAGGCACGCTGATCGCTTTCCTGAGCTACCTCATGCAGATCCTGATGTCAGTCATGATGGCCACATTCATGGCGGTGATGATCCCGCGTGCGGCCGTTTCGGCGGACCGCATCGGACAGGTGCTGGAGACCGAATCGAGCGTGCGGCCTCCCGAGAACCCGGTCACGGAAACCGCCGGGCGCGGCGAGCTGGAATTGCGCGACGTCGGATTCGCCTATCCGGGTGCCGAGCAGCCGGTCCTCAACGGGATCAGCTTCCAGGCCCGTGCGGGCCAGACGACGGCGATCATCGGCAGCACCGGCGCCGGCAAGACCACCCTGGTTAACTTGTTGCCCAGGCTCTTCGACGCGAGCAGCGGCTCGGTGAGGATCGACGGCGTCGACGTCCGCGAGCTGCACCCGGACCTTCTGTGGGGGCACATCGGGCTGGTTCCGCAAAAGCCCTACCTGTTCTCAGGCACCGTCCGGAGCAACCTGCTTTACGGCAAGCCCGACGCCACCGAAGAAGAACTCTGGCGGGCCCTCTCCATTGCGCAGGCGCAGGATTTCGTCGAGGAAATGGAAGGCGGGCTGGATGCTCCCATCTCGCAAGGCGGCACCAACGTCTCCGGTGGCCAGCGCCAACGCCTCGCCATCGCCCGGGCGCTCGTGAAGCAGCCCGAGCTCTACATCTTCGACGATTCTTTCTCCTCCCTTGACACCGCCACCGATGCAAGGCTGCGCCAGGCCCTCAAACGCCACACGTCCGGCGCCACCATGGTCATCATCGCGCAGCGGGTGTCCAGCATCGCGGACGCCGAGCAGATTCTAGTGCTCGACGACGGGCAGCTGGTGGGGCGCGGAACCCACGAAGAGTTGTTGGAGACGTCCGAAACGTACCGCGAGATAGTTTCCTCGCAACTGGCAGCGGAGGAGGCGGCATGAGCAGCGCACCCAGCACGGCCAACCGCCCGCCCCGCCCTCCGATGGGGCCCGGCCGTGGCGGACCTTTCGCGGGCATGAACGTCCCGGCCGAAAAAGCCATGAACTTCCTGCCTTCTGCCAAGCGGCTCCTCGGCACCCTTCGGCCGGAGCGCATGTGGCTGACCCTGGTTCTCGCCCTGGCTGTCGCGAGCGTGACCCTGTCCGTGATCGGCCCCCGGCTACTCGGCGAGGGCACCAACCTGATCTTCGCCGGCGTCGTCTCCAAGCAACTTCCCGCCGGGGTGAGCAAGCAACAGCTCATCGACGGCCTGCGCGCCTCCGGGCAGAACTCCAAGGCCGACATGCTCAGGGGCATGGACCTGACTCCCGGCGTCGGAATCGACTTCGGGGCGCTGTCCTCGATCCTGCTGTGGGTGCTGGTCCTCTATGTCCTGGCCTCAGCGTTCGGCTGGATCCAGGCGTACGTGCTCAACGGCGTCGTGCAGCGCACCGTGTACCGCCTGCGCGAGCAGATCGAAGCGAAAATCAACCGCCTTCCGTTGCGCTACTTCGACTCCGTGCAGCGCGGTGAACTCCTCAGCCGGGTGACCAACGACGTCGACAACATCTCGCAAAGCCTCCAGCAGTCCATCAGCCAGGCGGTGACATCCCTGCTCACCGTGGCGGGGGTCATCTTCATGATGTTCCTGCTGTCGCCGATTCTGGCGTTCATCACCCTGGTCACTGTGCCCTTGACGCTCGTGACCACCATGCTGATTGCCAAGCGCTCGCAGAAGCTGTTCGTTGCCCAGTGGAAGAACACTGGAGAGCTGAACGGGCAGATCGAAGAGACGTACACCGGCCATGCACTGGTGAAGGTGTTCGGCCGGCAGCGGGAGGTGGAGCAGCGCTTCCGCGAGAAGAACGGGGAGTTGTTCTCGGCCAGTTTCGGAGCCCAGTTCTTCAGCGGCCTGATCATGCCGGCACTGACGTTCATCGGCAACCTGGTCTATGTGGGGATCGCCGTGGTGGGTGGGCTGCAGGTGGCCTCCGGTGCCATGCAGCTTGGCGATGTCCAGGCCTTCATCCAGTACTCGCGGCAGTTCACCCAGCCTCTCGCGCAGCTTGGTTCAATGGCCAATCTGCTCCAGTCTGGTGTGGCGTCTGCCGAACGCGTCTTCGCGCTGCTCGACACCGAAGAGCAGAGCCCCGATCCTGAGCCTTCGGCCGTTCCGGAGGTGACGCGCGGGCGCTTGGTGTTCGAGAACATCTCCTTCTCCTACTCGGCAGAAAAGCCGCTGATCCAGGACTTGAGCCTGGTGGCCGAGCCCGGACAGTCCGTGGCGATCGTCGGACCCACCGGGGCCGGCAAAACCACCCTCGTGAACCTGATGATGCGCTTCTACGAGCTCGACGCGGGGCGGATAACGCTCGACGGCGTCGACGTCGCCTCGATGTCGCGGTACGAACTGCGCTCGCGGATGGGCATGGTCCTGCAGGACACATGGCTGTTCGGCGGCACCATCCGGGACAACATCGCGTACGGCCGGCCGGACGCCACCGAAGCCGAGATTCTGGAGGCCGCACAGGCGGCATACGTAGACCGCTTCGTCCACTCGCTCCCGGAAGGGTATGACACAGTGCTCGACGACGAAGGCAGCAACGTTTCCGCAGGTGAGATGCAGCTGCTCACCATCGCCCGGGCGTTCTTGGCGCGTCCTTCAGTCTTGATTCTGGACGAGGCCACGAGCTCCGTGGACACCAGGACCGAGGTCCTGGTGCAGAAGGCCATGAGTGCCTTGCGTTCAGACCGGACGAGCTTTGTAATCGCGCACCGCCTCTCCACGATCCGCGACGCCGACCTCATCCTGGTGATGGAAGCCGGGCAGATCGTGGAGCAAGGAACGCATGCGGAGCTGTTGGCTGCTGGTGGCGCCTACTCGCGGCTGTACGAGGCCCAGTTCGCGGCGCCGGTGGCCGAGGTCTGAGGGCGTAGCTGTGTCACGCCGGGCAACTTTTTGGGGCCTTGGGTCAGGGAGAAGCCCGGAAATCCAGGGTCTTGATCCTAGCCGGCCGCTAAAAATGTGCCAGGCGTGACGTTTGCTTGTCCACATACGGCGTGCCGGGGGTGACGCAAACGCGCCCCGGCCCGGCACGATGGCTACATGGATGTCGAAAAGGCGCTTAATCTCTGTGGGGGAGTGGCGCGAAGGCCCGTGCTGGCGCGTCTTGGCATTGCCGACAGCCAGCTGAGGAGGGCGGTTCGCCGCGGTGTGGAACAACCGGCGCGCGGCGTCTACGCGCTGGCTTCGGCATCCGTCGCCGATGTGACCCTGGTCCGGAACCACCAAATACGGACCTGCGTCAGTGCGGCCCCGTTCTACGGGTTGTGGGTCATTGACCAGTCCGGCCCACTGCACGTGCACCACAGGCGCAACCGAGGGACCTGCGACGTCCTACATCACGGTGGTTTGCTGCTCCCCGCGCATCCGCACAAACCAGTGGCTTCCCTAGCAGATGTCCTGATCCACGCATTGCGCTGCCTGCCCTGGCAGGAATCCTTGGTCATGGTGGAGTGTGCTGTGGCCCGCGGTGACATGACAGTGGGATTCCTGCGGGAGCGGCTGCCGGGAAAGCGCAACGGGAAGGCACGCCAGGTTCTACGTTGGGTGGATCGCGGGGCTGAGTCGATGTTGGAGACGCTGGCCCGGACTTACTTCCGGAGGGCCGGAATCCACGTGCAGCCACAGTTCTATCTCGACGGCGTAGGCTACATGGACCTGTTGCTGGACGGTTGGCTGTTGGTGGAACTCGACGGCCGCCACCATGCGGACTGGCGGCAGGTAAAGAAAGACCATCGCCGTAACAACTCGTCTGTGGTTCAGGGCTATACAGTGCTCCGTTACTACTACCCGGACGTCGTCTATGAAGCAGAAACCATGGTTTCGGAGGTTCTTGCGGTGCTTGGGCGCGGGAAAATTGCCCGTCCGGCAACGTAACTGTGTCACGCATAGCAACTTTTTGGGGCCTTGGGTCAGGGAGAAGCCCCGAAATTCAGGAGTTCGGATGCCTGCAGCGGCCAAAAACCTGCCTGGCGTGACACGCCCCTCCGGACCGGGCGGGATACGCGAACGACGGCGGGAGGCGCCTCCCGCCGTTGTCGTCGCGTTGCGTCCGAAAAGGCGTTGTTACAGGGAGTGTGCGTCGAAGGCCGTGGCCTTCGCTGCGCTGCCGTTCAGGCTGACCGTGAAGGTGTTCGGCCCGCTGCAGGTGACCGCGATGCTTGCCTTGGAAGTGTTGTGGCGCACGGAGAAATCGTGCACAAGGGCGTCCAGGGTGTGGTGGGTGGTTGAGCGGTCCCAAATCTTGAGGGTTACGGAGTCGGCAGTTTCAAACGTCATTGTTCAGTGCTTCCATTCATGAATCCGGATATTCGGCGATCGCGCCAGTGCGAAGCCGCAGTATGACCAATCCATGAACGCCTGAGACTTCAGGCGGGCTCGACAAGCTCACCGGTTTGGCCTCATTGCGTCCACCAGGATGGGCAAAAACTTGGCCGGGACATTGCGTCCTGGCCCTGCCTTTCCATAGTGCACAGTGAGGCGTAGACGGCTCAAGCCAAGATGCCATTTGTTGCTAGTGAGTCTCATCACAGCTAGGCGGGCTAGTCAGATGCCAGCTGCAATGCGCCGAAGACCGGATCCTGGGTGAGGACCTGCAAAGTTTCAAGGCCTCGAGTGACAAGGGCTATCCGCATGGCCGTCTGCAAAGTGGGCTGGTTCATGCCGAGGCCACCACCGAGGACGATCGGCCCCTCGATGGTTAGTTGCTCAGCGCATTTCGCCGCCAACGTGGCAAGATCAGCTCCTGCCTGGAGGATCATGTCCAACGACGCCGTGTGTCCCGAGGCCGCGCACTCAAAGACCAAGGGCGACTTGGCAGCCCAAAACTCGCGCCCAGCGTCGCCATGGAAAAGGGCGATCAAACCCTCGGGGCCGGTGAGGCCGCAAGACTTCAAGAGCGCCTGCGTCAGTTCGTCGGGGCGCAGCCCATTGTTCATTCGCTCAAGGCTGTACCTCACTGCTTCACGGCCGAACCAGTAACCGCTGCCTTCGTCACCAAGCAAGTAGCCCCAGCCCCCCGCACGCGCCTGGTCCTCACCGTTAGTGCCCCAGGCCGCGGATCCAGTGCCGGCGATCACGGCAATTCCGGTGCTGCATCCTGCCGCGGCCAGCAGAAGGCGCGTGTCATGGACTACGGAGACGACGGCGGAGGGAGCCAGCGGTTGAATCAGTTCCGTCAGCGCCTGTGCATCGTCAGCGGTGTCAATTCCCCCGGAGCCAACCACGACGCGCGCAACGGTCTCACCGTCGAGTCCTGCAAAGACGCCCCCCAGGTTGCTGCGGGCTTGGGCTCGGCTCACGTTCTGCACATTGGCGCTGCCACCGGAAACATCGGCAACGGCGGTTCCATCCATCCATTTGATCCCGCGCGTCTTTGAACCACCGATGTCCAAACCTACGACCGCGCCGACGACTGGGGTCTTCACTGATTGTTTCCTTACTTCGTGAGAATGCATGAAGATGCTCGGCGCAGTGGGCCTGCGCCGAGCATCAAAAGCGCTGGTTTTTCGCAGCGGTTGTTAGCCTTGGTCTGCGCGGTAGAAGTACATTTCGCGGGATCCGGAGGGCGCATCCCAGCCTTGTGCGAACATCCAGGTTCCGCCGAATTTGAGCAGGCCTCCCCAGGCCAGCGACCCTCCCTTGTGCACGGCTTTCTGGGTGAAGGGTTGGTTCACGTCATACAGCGCCTGCGCCGCGGAGAATTGTCCGTCTGCGTCCCCATAGAAGAAGTCCAGGACCAGCTTGCCGCCGCCGTCGTCGTCGCTCTCGCCGCCGTCCTCGACAATGGCGCAGGCAACTTCGTGCAGTGAGCCGCCCAGCGGCCCGAGGTCCAGGTAGTCCTGCGGCTCAAACGTCCAATTCACCATGTCGGCGGACCGTCCAACATGGGTGGTTCCGCCGCAGCCCTCGGACAGATACATCAGGTAGTGGCCGCCAATCTTGACGGCTTCGCCGCGGGCGTTCCGGGGGATGACGGCTCCCTTGGCCCAAAATTTCGAAACCTCGTGGGGGACTGCCAAACCGAGCTTTTCCCAGTGGATCAGGTCGTCGGACACTGCAACATTGATGTCGCAGCCAACATCGCCGAGGGGATAGACATCGGGATCCTGGCCAGCCTGCTCCTCGCTGCGGTCTATTGTCCAGATCCCGTTGTAGAACATGTAGTAGCGGCCGTTGGCCTGGTACACCTTGGGATCTTCGCAGCCGAGGATCTCATTGTCCTGCGTGGGGTAGATCGCCGGATTGGTGAGGCTGTCCTGCCAGCCCGTTTCAGGATCGTAGACGGCAACACCGATGCGGCTGGAGACCGACTCCTTGCGCGGAGATGCGCGGTAGAACAGGTAGAGCTTTCCGTCGCGCTCCATGACAGAGGGATTGAAGATTGAATCCGCGGTCCAGCCGATGCCGGTAGGGTCCGCCCAGTCCTCGATTTGCCGGAAGGTCAGGGAATCGTCCTTGCGGAAAGGGCCCACAGCCCATTCCGGGTGCTCCTGGTACTCGGCGGAAAACTGGTCGGTGGAAATGGTGTCGGTCAGCGGATTGCTGAACGTGAGTGCTCCTTCGTAGCTGTGGAGCAGGGCTTCGGTGGTGATCTTCTGCATGTGGGTTCTTCCTGTGGTGGCGGTGGGGACTAGTTGAGGACCAAGGTCACCCAGGTGAACCCACCCGGAGCGACAGCGACGCGGCCGGAATGATCTGCCCCGTTCTGGTCGGAACTTGGCTTGACGGGCTGGCCGGAAGCATCAAAGGCCTGCTGGCTCAGATGGAAGCCTTGGGGCATGTCCATTTTTCGTTCGATGCTTCCCGGGGCGGCGCTAATGTACAGGGTTGATCGGCCTCCGGGGCCGGAGACGGAAACCGAGGAAATCTGCGGCTGCAGCAGCACTCCATCGATCGCCGCGTCGCTTCCGGCCTTGGCCACCACGCTGTCCTGTCCTGCCGGCATGGGCCGGTCAAGGGAGAATGGGAAGAGTTTGCCAGGAGCTGCCGTGATGCCTTGCTCGCCTGCCCCGCCGTTGGGCGTGGTGCCAAGGAAAGTGCTCCCGGAAGTCCACGACGTCGTTCCGGCGGCTTCGGGGCGCTGGTTCACGATCGGATACACGTTCCGCGCCTGGTCCGAGGCCGGGACCGGGATCTTCAGGGTGCCGCCTGCGTTGAGCGCGACATATGCGCCGCCGGACCAGTTTGCCTCACCAGTCCATGCGGAGGCGGGTTTGACGACCGCGCCGCCCGTGATGGTTCCGGCTTCGGCCTCGGCCACCTTGAGTCCGTCCGTCGCCACGGTGCTGCTGATCCCCAGGGCCTTCGCTTTGAGCTCCGGATTGGCATCCAGGGTGAGCATCGAGAGGAGGGTGTGGATGGTGGATTCCGCCCCGGAGTTGGGGTTGACCCGGCCGTCGGTTTCTATGCCGTCGATTGCCGTGCCGGTTGCGGGGTTGTAGGCGGGCTTTCCACTGCGGTTGGCACCGAAGTACCAGCCGGCAGCCACCGCGGCCACGTCGAGCAGGCCGGGAGCGTTCGCGGCTTTGGCGGTCGCCACGAGTCCTTCCACCCGGGAGTCCACGCCGTAGGCTATTTGCGCCTCACCCGGGGTGGGGCTCCACGCATTGTCCGGTCCGCCCGCAGCGAGGAGTTGCGGAGTGAACTGGGCGGAGTCCTTCACTGCCGCGGTCAGCAGGTCAGGGCGATGCAGCAACGAAGAAGCATTGGCGACGGCGGCCGCCGTCATGCCACCCCAAGCGTGCCACAGGGTTCGGGACTGGTTCCACGGAAGAATCGCGCCAAAGGGCCATTGCTGAACCGACCCTGAGGACATCGCGGCGATACCCTCGGTGAGCTTGCTCAGCGCGGTAGCGGCAGCGCCGTCGTCGGGCGCGGCTTTCGCGTAAGCGGTGAGACCGAGCACGGCTTCCGCGGACGCATCCGCGCCTCCGGTAATCAGCCAGGCAGGAACCTTGGCGCCATCAGCAATGTCGTACTTTCCGTACTTGGCGAGGGACTGCTTGTTCAGAGAAGTGACGGCGAGGTCCAGCCGGGTTTGCAGGAAGGCAGCAAATTGGGGGTCGGCCGACTTGAACGCGGCATAGCCTTCTCCTAGCGCCCACACGGTCCGGGCCAGCCAGTACGACTCGGCTGAATCGCTGGGGTCGGGCTTTTCCACCGGCTTGGCGCTCGGCGTCAACGTGCCGTCAGACTGCTGCCACAGCACCACGTTTCCGGCGTTGGGACCGGAAGATGTCTGCATGTAGGTCAGCTCCCGCAGCACCTCGAAGGCGCGGGTGCGGCTTGAGGCGTCACCGGTCTGCTGCCAGTGTCGCAAGTAGACGACGGCGGTGCGCGCAATGTCGTCCGCGTTGAAGGCACCCTGGCTCCAGTGACCTGTGGTTGCGTCCTTGCTGCCTCCTCCTACCCGGGTATAGCTGCCATCGGCATTCTTGCCGGCGTAGGTCCACGGCGCTTGTGCCGCGGGATGTTCACCGATCTGGTACGTCGTGTGGCCATCTACCGCTTGGAGCGGAACGGCGTCGAGGAGGAAATTCAGGTGGGAAAGATTGGTCAACGGTGCCTGCGACGTAAGCGCCGACGCCGGTGCCTGCGACGCGGCGGCCGGGGCAGGCTGCATCGCTGACGCCACCCCTGCCCCGGTCAGGAGCATCGACAGTGTTGCAACAACTGCGACCGGGGCCGACTTCAGTCGTGCATGAACAGCAAAACGGGTCATGTCTAACTCCTATGGCTATGGAAAAAGGGACTGGACTGCTGAGGCGCGGTGTCGCCGTATGCGCGGTGCTGCCTTTAGGCGCGGTCCAGCCGTGCCACACCGATCTTCGAGTCGGCCATGCCATAGAAGACGAACAGCTGGTCGCCGATCTTCTCTATTGCGGTGGGGAAAACGACGTTGGGAACAATGCCCGATCTCTCGTCCTCCGTTTCGGGTGCCAGCAGCGGCTTGTCGCTACGGGCGATCACGATGGAGGGGTCTTCGCTGTCCAGGATCATCGCAGCGGCCGTGTAGTTGACGTTCTGCTGGTGGTCGAAGGCAGACTTCTCCATCGAACCGGAGACGCCGTGGTAGATCAGGAGCCAGCCCTCGTCGACGCGGATGGGTGCTGGTCCGCCGCCGATCTTGAGTTCTTCGAAGGGGAATTCGCTGAGGGCCACGAGCTTGTGTTTGCGCAGGTGAACCAGGTTGCGAATGTCCCTCTCGACATCGGCAACTGCGACGTAGGAAATCCAGATACCCGGGCGGTTGTCATCGAGGCCGGCCGGCAGGTGCTCTCCCTCGCCCTCGCGGATCCAGCCTAGGTCCCACATGGGGCGGTGCAGCAAAGCGTAGGAGGGGACGCCGTCGGGATCGTTGACCGGTTCCGGGAAGAACACGGCGTCCTTGTTGGCGAACAAGTTCAAGTCCATGGACAAGTCGGCCTGGTATTCGAAGTGGCAGGGCCCCAGACGGTTCCATGTGCGCAGGTCTTCGGAATGGGCGAAAGCGAGGCGGGGACCAAGCGGCCCATAGGCGACATAGGTCATCAGGTGCCGGCCGAGGGACGGTACCCAGGTGACGCGGGGATCTTCCGTTCCCGCGTTGTTGAGGCCCCGTTCCCACCCTTCGTCCGGTGCCAGGACAACACCCTGGCGTTCGACGCCGGACGGGACACCGTCGTCGCCGATGATCACCTTGGCAAGTCCGACGCGAGAGACATTGCCCTTCGCCACGAGGCGGGGCAGGAGGTACAGCTCGCCGTCGAGTCCCCGGCCGCTGGCCGGGTTGAGGACGCCTTCGGCTTCGAACTCGTTCCCCTCCTCCGGGGTCATAATGACGCCGGCGCGGGTGAGGGTGAACGGGACCGTGGGGAGTGCTGAAGTTGAGGAAGTCATAGAGCTTAGCCCTTTACGCTTGATCCGATGTTGGTGGAAATGAATTGGCGCTGGAAGAAGATGAACAGCGCGACGGCGGGAGCCGCGAGGACGCAGGCGCCGGCAAGGATGGCGCCGAACGGGTTGGATGCCGTGGCGGCAATGTTCGAGATGTAGTTCGCCAGGGAGACCGCGAGCGGCTGGATTGCTTGGTCCTTGGTCACGAGGAACGGCCACAGGAACTCGTTCCACGGACCGATGAACGTCAATAAAACGGCTGTGACAATGGCGGGCCGGACCAGGGGGATAGCGATCTGCCACAGGATTCTCAGCTCGCTGGCACCGTCGATACGGGCGGCCTCGAACAAGGTGGAGGGCAGCTGCATGAAGTACTGGCGGAAGACGAAGACGGCTGTCGAATTGATGGCGAACGGCAGGATCATGCCCATGTAGGTGTCTGCGAGCCCGTAGTCCCGCACGATCATCACGTACAGGGGAATGAGGAGCAGCTGGAACGGAATCATCTGGACCAGCAGCATCATGCCGAACACGAAGCCCTTGCCGCGGAATTGCATCTGTGCAAGCGCGTAGCCCACCAGGAGCCCGAACACCACCGTGAAGAAGATGACGCCGCCAGTGAAGATACCCGAGTTGACCAGGCCCTTCAGCAGGTCGATGGAGTTGTTGATGTTGCTGTAGTTCTCGCCGGTGATGTTCGCCGGGCTCGGGAACGCGCCGGCCACGGAGGTGTCCGGGGAGGTCTGAAGCGAGCCGATGAACATGTAGTAGAACGGGAAGAGGAACACAAAGGCTCCCAGGGCCAGCAGCACGAAGCTGCCCACGCCCAGGTTCTTTCGTTTCTCGACGGATCCGTCCTTGCGGAAGGCCCCGGATCCGGAACCCTTGGCTCCGGAAGCGGCCGTTTCGGGACCGGTGGCACCTGGCTGGCGAGCGCCGTCGTCGTCGTTCCTGAAAGTTGCCTTATTGAAAATCGACACGTCAGTCCTCCTTCCCGCCCACAAGGCGTTTCTGGATCAAGGCAATGAGCAAGACACCGATGACGAGCACCACGCCCAGCGCGGCGGCCACGTCTGGGTTCCCCTGCAGGATGCCCTTCTGGTACATCAGGAAGACCGGCGATGTCGAGGCTCCGTCCGGTCCGCCTCCGCCTGTCAGCAGATAGGGCTCGGTGAACAAGTTTGCCCCGGTGATGGTGGCCAACAGGGTCACCAGCACGCTTGCCGAGCGCACTCCCGGAACGGTGATGTTCCAGAACTGGACCCATTTGTTCCCGCCATCTACGGAGGCAGACTCGTACAGTTCGTCCGGGATGTTCTGCAGGGCAGCCAGGTACAGCAGGATGAAGAAGCCCAGCTGCTTCCAAGTCACGTACAGCGCCACGGTTGGCATCGCCAGCCAGGAGTTCGTCAGCCACGAGGGGTTCGGGGCCAGCGGCCCCAGCAGGGAGTTGACGAGGCCGTTCTGTTGGAACAGGAACAGCCAGACCCCGACGACGGCGACGCTCGCCGTGACGTACGGGACGTAGTAGCTGACCCGGAAGAAAGTCTTGAGCCGCGTCACACGGTTCAGCGCGTTGGCCAGGACCAGGGACAGCACCACGGTCAGCGGCACGTTGATGACCAGGAAAATGCCGATGTTGGCGAAGGAACGCTGTACCTCGGGATCGGACAGGACAGTGATGTAGTTGTCCAGCCCCACGAAGGGCCGGTCAACTTGGACGCCGGGAGCGGTGAAGAAGAACTGATGGAAGGAGATGTAGACGGCGTACCCGAGCGGGTACGCCAGCACCGCAAGGACGTAGATGACGTAGGGGGCGCTGAACAGCAGTCCCAGCGGCTGGCGGCCCAGGAAGTTCTTACGTTTCCTGGGCGCCTGCCGCTGGTCCACGGCCCGCCCGGCTGCGTCTCCCGCGATGGGGGCGCCGTCAGCTGAGCGAAGTGACATGGGGATTCGCCTGCTACTTCTGGGCTGCCAGTTGGTTGATCTTGTCAGAAGCGCCCTTGAACGCGTCATCGATGCTCTGGTTGCCGAAGATCACGGACTTGCCCCATGCGTCACGGAAGGTCTGCCAGATCTGGACTGAGTTGGAGACGTTGGGAACTTCCACGGTACGTCCGGCCTGGTTGGCGAACTGCTTGTAGGCCGGGTTCTGCGTGAAGTAATCCGGGTAGGCAGTGGTCAAGTCCTTGCGCATCGGCATCTGGCCGGAGGCCGAAAGGAGTTTGCCGTCCTCTTCCTTGCTGGTGGCGAACTTCATGACCTCCCAGGCGGTGCCTTGGTTCTTGCACGAGGAGTACATGGCGACGTTCTTGGCGTCAGAGAATGTGGAGCCGTTGGTCTGGGGCTGGGTACCCGGGACCGGGACCGTGCCCCAATTCACCTTGCCCTTGTATGAAGCGACGGCCCAAGGTCCCGCCAGGGACATGCCGGCCTTGCCTTCGGCGAAGGAATCACCCTTATAGGCTTCCTTGGAGGCCAGGTTCTCCTTGTAGAGGGTCTGGAACATGGTGGCGACCTGCTTGCCTTGCTCGCTGTCAAAGGTGGACTTGCCATCTTTGAGCAACGTGGTGCCGCCTGAGTTGGCTGCGTAGAACGGGTAGAAGTCGAACCAGGACTGGTAGAAGTCGCTCGCGGGCGAAGGCCACACGGCATTGGCAACGGCGCCGGACTTCACGAGGGTGCGGGCAGTGTCCAGGAACTCGGACTGCGTGGCCAGCTTGGGCTTTTCCGGGTCAAGTCCTGCCTTGGCGAAGATGTCCTTGTTGTAGAAGAGGACCACGGGGTTGGACTTCCACGGCAGCTGGTACATCTTGCCATCGGAGGACTTGTATTGATCGGCAAGGTCGCCGGTGCGGTCCTTGATGTACTGGGTCCCGTCCGGGAACGAGTCCAGCGGGACCAACCCGCCTTGCTTCTGGAACTGCGGAACAGCCACCGGAGCCGTGTTGAAGACCAGGCACGGGGCGTTGCCGGCGGTAATTGCTGCCCCGATGACTTCTTCGGAGCTCTTGCCGGCCGGGATTTCCTGGGCGTCGACCTGCTGGTCAGGGTGGGCTGCGTTCCACGCCGCCACCATGTCCTTGCCCCACTTCACCTCGAACTCATTGTTGGAGTACCAGATCTTGATGGGGCCCTTGGCCGTGGTGGCGGAGTTCGCTGCGGGAGCTGTGCTGTTTGAGGCACCCCCACCGCATGCGGCCAAGCCGGCCCCGATAACAGCAATAGCGGTAAGGGAGAGAACTCGTGAACTGATTTTTCCGTGCTTCATTGCAACTCCTTTTGCGGGTAAAAATTGACATGCAGTGGCGGCATTGCCTTCAGGTACGTACGGCAAATAGCCCCCACCCAATTGCGGGTAATCCGGTATTCGTGAGGACTAGACGTGGGACACAGCTAGCTGTACGGCATGGCTAGTTGGGTCGAATTGCGGGGGCCGGCCCTGTGGAGGCGCGGACCACTAGTTTGGGAGACGGCAGATAGACATCTTCAGCAGGCGCTCCGCCGAGGAGGCTCAGCAACTTCTGGGCGGCAACGCGCCCCCAGAGCAGCGGATCGGCGGGGACAGTGGTCAAGGGAGGGTTGAGGTACGTGGCGAGCTCTGTGTCGTCGTAGCCCGTGATGGATAGATCATCGGGAACAGTCAGTCCGAGGGACTGGGCGTAGGACTGTCCAGCGGTAGCCATCAGGTCGTTCGCATAGATGATTGCAGTAGGCCGTTGTGCCGAGCGAAGCAGTTCCGCAGTAGCTGCCAATCCGCCGGCGGCGGTGAAATCCGCCTCGATGAAGGAGCCGGCCTCGAGTCCGGCTTCTGACAGGGCGTTTTGCCAGGCCATGCGCCGGCTTCGGCCGTGAATGTAGCTCTGCGGTCCGCCCACATGGGCAATCCTGGTGTGGCCCAGGGAGACCAGATGTTCGACGGCGGCCGTAATGCCTTCCGTATCATCCATGCAGACAGCCGGGAACGGCGAGGAGGTTTCGGGCCGATTCAGTGTGACGGCCGGAATCTTGAGTCCCTGCAGCAACGCGATACGGGAATCGTCAACCCTCATGTCCGTAAGGATGACCCCGTCCACGCGGCCGTCGGCAGCCAGCTTCCGGTAGCCCAGTTCCTCGGCATCGGCGCTGCCGGCAACGGTGAGGACCAATGCGTATTCGTGCTCAACCAACGTGGTCTCGATCCCGGCGATGAATGCGGGGAAGAAGGGGTCCGTTCCCAAAAGCCTGGGATCCCTTGCCACCACGAGCCCCACGGCGAAGGCCTTGGCTGAAGACAGGCCCTTGGCGCGAAGATTCGGTTTCCACCCCAGTTCCCGGGCGACCTTCAGAATGCGCTCCCGGGTGTCATCACTGACGCCGGGCTGCCCGTTCAACGCGTACGAGACGGCACCCTTGCTCACGCCGGCTGCCTGAGCAACGTCGTTGATCGTCACTGTCATGATTTCCTCATTGCCACTCGGTGATAGGGATCACTTAACCGGTTTTGTTATCTCTACTGAACCGGTTTAGTGATCGCTTGTCAAGAGCAAAGGCGGAATTGCCATGTCAAACTCCACAGTTCGGCGATCTTCACTTCATGTTCTGTGGTGGTGGTTTTGCCGGGGTTCTTGCTTGGGATCGATATGTGGCGGCGGGATGAACCAGGGGACACCGCTTGTGACCCGGATCTTCCATTGTTCTTTGTGGACGAGGTGATGGTGGTGGGTACAGAGCAGCACGCCGTTAGCGGTGCTGGTGGATCCGCCCCGGGACCAGTAATCGATGTGGCGGGCCTCGCACCACGGCGCTGGCATGGTGCAGTTGGGGAAGGCGCAGCCTTGGTCCCGGGCGGTGAGGGCTTTGCGAATGTGGGACGGGAAGATGCGGGTGGTGCGGCCGATGTCCAGGACTCGGCCGTTGCCACCGAGGACGATCGGGATGATGTCCGCGTCGCAGGCGATTTTGCGGATGGTGGCAGGAGAGGCGGGGCCTGTGTGGATGAAGGTTCCGCTGCCGGCCTGTGGGCCGCGAGGGCCTTGGGCGGCGCTGGTTTCGAGGCGGTTCAGGAGGTCCCGGTGATCCGCGGTGCCTGCCCCGGTCCGGTTGGTGCTGACCGAATCATTGCGGCTGTCGGCAGTGGGGTTGTCGGGGGCGCCTCTGCCTGGGCTGTTGGCGTTGCGGGGGTTGGTTGCGACGTTCATGACGGTGAGGAGGTGTTCGTACTGCTCGGCGGTGGCAAAGATTTCGACGTGGTGGAGCCCGCGGCGGGTGCGGCGAAGAAATGCGCCTTGGCGGTGTCGGAGTTCTTGTTCGCTGGGCTCGGTGCCGTCCTGGTCGATGGCTTCGACCCAGCGGCGGGCGATACGGGTGAGGAAATCCTGATCGTTTTCAAGGGCGGTGCGGGTGAGGCTGTGCTCCATCCGGGCCAAGGAATTTGAATCGGGAATATGCCGGACGCGTTCCAGCGCGGTGGTGATAATGGTTCCGGCGCGGGAAGAGATGGTTGCGGTAGCCAGGGCGGCGGCGACCTCTTCGTGGTTGGCGGGCATGGCGTGGCCCGGCAGGCCGATGCCCGTCGCCATCGGGTAGGATGCAGCTGCCGAAGCCGTTGCCGTTGTGGTCACCGTGGCGCTCGTGGTCGCGGCCACGGCATTGTCGGTTCCCCAGCCTGTAGTCCAGCCCACTGTGCGGCGGGTGGATCCAGCGGCGATGATCGCCTCGCTCCGAGTCTTTTCCACTGCTGCCGCGGCGAGCAGCTGAAGGTACTCGACCCGACGGGAGAGTTCCTCGGCGATCTCCGCGAAATCGGCTGCTTCGGGGAACGTCGTTGCGCCGAGTTCGTCCGGCGCGGTGGACAAGGCTGAGTCCAGCAGGCCCAAGCATCGCTGCAAATCCGCGGCAGCACCGCCGACGGACGCCGGCCCGGGAGACCGGAAGCCGGCACCGGAGGCCGGAACACTGCGAAGAATCCGGCCCTGAAGGAGGGCGGCAGCACTGAATCCGGGCGGATTCGCTCCGGCCGCGGTGTCCGCTTCACGTTCCCTTAGGGCTTCCATAGGAAAACTCTGCCAGCGACCGCTGACAGTATTAGACAGCGAGCGATGGGCCGAAACCGCGCCAGAGCGAGCCCGCCACGCCACCACGTCGCGCCTAAGGCATCGTATTTAAGTCGCAGTCACCGCCGGCCATGCCGACGAACGGAACCGCCTGGTAGATGATCTCCTTGATTTCGACCGGACTCAGCAGCCCTCGAAATCGGTGAGCACCTTGACCTTCCCTGCCGACGACGAGCCGGGGTCGAAGGCATAGCCGAGCCACTCCCGGGCTAGCCTGCTGGCCAGCTCCGCCCCAACCACGCGCTGGCCCATGGTGAGCACCTGGCAGTCGTTGGACAGGATGGAACGTTCCACGGAGAAGGAATCATGGGCCGTGGTGGCGCGGATCCCGTCGACTTTGTTCGCTGCGATGGCCACGCCGATTCCGGTGCCGCAGAACAGGATGGCCCTGTCCGCAAGGCCGTCCCGGATGAGTTCGCCCGCCTTGATCCCGACGTACGGGTAGGGTTTGGTGAAGTCTTCCAAGGAGTCGTTGCGGTTGACGCCGATGTCGATGATTTCGCTGATCCGCGGATCGTCCCGCAGATCGGCCATGATTCGGTCCTTGTAGTCCACGCCTGCTTCATCAGCGCCTAGGATGAGTCGGAAACCCATGGTCTGTCCTTTCGTGGTCATGCGATGGCTCCTGCGTGCTTGCCGGGGTGCTTGCCGGAGGCCGCCCCCGCGTTGGTCGCGTCCGCGGTGGTCGCGGCGGAGCCCGCATCGGTCGCGGCCGCCCCGGCAGGGCTCACAAGGTGCGGGCACATGACGGTGAAGATCATTGCGAGCGAAGTAGCTCCGGGGTCGGCTGTGCCAACGCTCTTCTCCGCGAGCGGGCGTGCCCGTCCCTTGAGAGGCCTGAGCGAGGCCGTGGCTTGGGCTGCCAAGGTGGCCGCTGCAGCAGCTTCCGCCCAGGCAGCACCCGGAAGGGCGCCCTCGGCCATGAGCTTGCCGAATGTTTCCGTGAAGGGGAGCAGTGCATCCACCATGGTCTTGTCGCCCACCTCGGCTTTCCCGAGGTCGGTGATCCGCGAAGCGAACGCGGTCACGCCGGCGGCGAGTTCAGCGGGTCCCGGCATTTGGTCATTGCCAAGCGATTCGCCAAGAGCCCGGAGGCCTGCACCCCACAGAACGCCCGACGTTCCACCGGCTTTGTCCGCCCAAGCGTCTCCGGCGGCCCCAAATAGATCGCCGGCTCCGGCCCCATCGGCAAAAGCCTTTTCAGCGGCTGCAGTGGCAGCATCGATTCCGCGGACCATCCCGCGGCCGTGGTCGCCGTCGCCCGCCACCGCGTCCATGTCGCCAAGGTGCGATTCGGCGTCGTGCAGGGTTTCCCTTGCCGCCTCCAGCGCAGCGGTGCAGTTCGCGGCATAGTCGTGTGAGTCCTGGGTGGCGGCGAACGCGATAGCTTCCGGGCCGCCGTCGAACTTTTCTTCGGTGAAGGCAAAGCCGGTCAGCAGGGCGGCGGAGCCGCGACGGTAGGCCGGCGTTTCGGCGGGGGCCGTCCAGAGCGGCTCAAGTTCCTCGTCCAGCCACGTGATGGTGAGGGAGACGCCGGACATGTCCAGGCTGGTGACCAATTCGCCGACCTCCGGCATGACCAGGGTGTAGCCGGCCGCGCGCAGCAACGGGGCCACGGTCAGCCACAGAACGAACAGTTCCTCGTGCTTGGTGGAACCGAGTCCGTTGAGGATCACTGCGATCCGGTTTCCCGCTCCGTGCGGCGTCTCTGCGAGCAGCCGCGCGACGAGTTCCTGGCCGAGTTCCTTGGCAGGCGGGAGTTCGGTGTCGAACAATCCGGGCTCGCCGTGGATGCCCAGGCCAAGTCCCATCTGCCTGTCCCTGAGTGTAAATAGCGGTGCTTCGGCGCCGGGGAAGGTACAGCCGTGGAAGGCGCTGCCGATAGTGCGGGTCAGGCTGTTGGCCTTGCGGCCCAGGCGCACGACGTCGGCCATCCCGGCCCCCGCTTCGGCGGCTGCGCCCATGATCTTGAAGACCGTGAAGTCGCCTGCGATGCCGCGGCGCTTGGCGGATTCCGACGGCGGTGCGCTCGCAATGTCGTCTGTCACCAGCACGTTTTCCACGGCGATGCCTTCTGCAGACAGACGCTCACTCGCCATCCCGAAGTTCAGGACGTCCCCGGCATAGTTGCCGTAGGTGAACACCACTCCGGCGCCGGAATCCGCGGCCTTGGCCACGGAATATGCCTGTTGAGCGGAGGGCGAAGTGAAGATGTTGCCCACGACGGCGCCGTCGGCCAGTCCTGCGCCGATGAGTCCAGCGAAAGCCGGGTAGTGCCCGGATCCGCCGCCGGCCAGGACGGCCACCTTGGGCTGCTGGGGCCTGTGGCGGCGTATCGCGCCGCCGGGAACCTGGCGCACCAGGCCGGCATGAAGGTCGCAAAAACCGGCAAGTGCTTCCTCTGCGAAATCGGCGGGATTGTTGAAGATTCTGGTCATCGTGGGCTCTTTCGGGTACGGATGTGGGGGCTGCTAGTGGATGTGGCTTCCACCGTTGATGTCGATGGTGGTGCCCGTGAGGTATGCGGACTCATCAGAGGAGAGGAACGTGATGACGGCGGCGACTTCCTCGGTGCTGGCGTTGCGGCCCAGGGGAATGCCGGCGTTGATGGCGGCTTCCTGCTCATCAGTGCTGCCAACGCGGATGTTGGTGTCAACGGCTCCCGGAGTAATGGCGTTCACAGTGACACCGGTGGCGCCGATTTCACGTGCCAACGCCTTGGTGAAGCCGAGGACAGCTGCCTTCGCCGCGGAGTAAGGAACCTTGCCGAAGACGCCGCCGCCGCGCTGGGCGGAAACGGAAGACATGTTGACGATCCGGCCCCAGCCGTTGGCGATCATGTCCGGCAGGAAAGCCTTGGTCACCAAGTAGGTGCCGGTAGCGTTCACGTCCATGACCTTGTGCCAGAGTTCCAACGTGGTTTCCAGGAACGGCACAGGCGACGTGATGCCTGCGATGTTGGCCAAGGCTCCGACGGCGGGGAGGGCGCCTGCGCTGATTTCGGTGGCGACCGCCTTGTACGCGGCATCGACGGAAGCTTCGTTGGCGACGTCGATCTCGTAGCCGAATGCGGGGACGTTGAACTGGTTGCCGATTTCGGCTGCGACCTTTGCGGACTTCTCGCCGTCGAGGTCCAGGATCACCACTGCCCAGCCGTCATTGGCGTAGCGGCGTGCGGTAGTGATTCCGATGCCCCGGTCCGAGGTGGCCCCGGTGAGGACGGCGGTGCGCTGGATGGTGGTCGTCATGATGCTCCTTGTTTGCTTGATGGGTGGTTCATGTGAGAGTCAGATGAGGTCTGTGATGAAGCTGGCGGCCTTGGCGGTGGCCGCAGGGCGTTCGTCGTGTGTGACGTCGCGGGTCTCGAGCTCCAGCGAGAAGTGGCCGCTGTACCCTATGGCTGCGAGGGCGCTGAGTCCGGCGGCAAAGTCCGCCTGGCCATTTCCGATGCTGAGGTTGATGTTGCCCGGAACCGCATCCCTGAGGTGGACATGTGCTATCCGGCCCTGATGGCGTTCGATGTACTCCAGCGGGTCTTCGCCTGCTGCGACGATGTGGCTGAAGTCCATGACAATCCCGACGCCGGAGCCCGCCAGCCGCCCCGCCAGCTGTTCGGCGCGCTCCAGGTTCCAGCAGAACCGAAGGAAGTGAAGGGATTCCGTCCAGAGCTCGACGCCGAACTCCGCGGCACGCTGTCCGGCACCAATGAGTTGGGCTGCGATAGTGTCCAGGTCCTCGCCGAGGCTGCGGACCGGATCATGTCCGAGGGCTCCGCACGGGAGGACCAGCGCATTCGCGCCGATGTTCGCAGTGAGAGTGAGCAGTGCATCGAGGTGCCTTTGGCGCGAGCCGCGCTGACCGGCGTCGAGCACTGCGTTCAGATCGCCTATATCGCCGTTGACGGAGCGGACCCGCAACCCTGAGGCGGTGACCTCCGCGGTCACGGCGGCGACGGCGTCGGAATCAAGCTCATAGGGAACGTGATCGCACACGCCCGGCAGGGCGCCGAGGTCGATTTCCTCAAAGCCCAGGCCATTGATAGTGCGCAATGCCGTGGATAGATCCTGGTGCCGGAAGCTGATGGAGGAGCAACCGAGTCGGGAGTTGAACATCTTCGTTTCCTCCGGTCGTGCCCGAAGGCAATAGTGATGGGAACCACAGTACAAGGGTTAACTGTTAACAGTCAACCCTTGAAGTTGACTGTTGACAGAACTCGATGACGCAGGTCACACTGGCGTATCATGTGTTAACAGTCGACAGTGCTGAAGCGCCTAGCCTCAGTCGCTCTTCGAAAGGGATTCACCAATGAGCAAAGAAGCTCTGACCATGCGCGGTCCAGTCCACGGCACCAGAGACGCCAGGCGCGTCGCCATCGGCTCCGGTGTGGGCGCAGTCATCGAAACCTATGACTTCATCGGCTTCGGCACCGCGGCTGCCCTGTACTTCGGCACGGCATTCTTCCCCACGGGCGATCCCGTGACCGGTACCCTCGCCGCCTTCGCCACCCTCGGCGTCGGCTTTGCCGCCCGTCCCATCGGCGGCATCATCGGCGGACACCTGGGCGACAAACTCGGACGCAAGCCCGTCCTCGTAGCCTCCTTGATCCTGATGGGCGTGGCCACGTTCCTGATCGGCCTTCTTCCCACCTACAGCCAGGTAGGACTCCTCGCGCCGGCCTTGCTGGTATTCGTCCGCATCGTCCAAGGCCTGGCCTTCGGCGCTGAGTGGGGCGGCGCCATCCTGATGAGCTATGAACACGCACCCTGGAAATCCAAGGGCAAGTTCACGGGCATCGTCCAGGCCGGGTTCCCTGTGGGACTCCTGCTGGCCAACCTGACGTTCCTTGTCAGCGTCCAACTCGGGGGCGAACTCGCCTGGCGCATTCCGTTCCTCGCCAGCATGGTGTTGGTTGTTGTGGGCTTGATCATTCGTTCCAAGGTGCCGGAATCCCCGGTCTTCGATGAGGTCAAGGACAGCGGTGCAATCGTGAAGTCTCCCATCGTGGAGGTCCTGAAGACCGATTGGCGCAACATCGTCAAGGGCATCGGCCTCCGCATTGCCGAGACCGCGGGCTACGCCGTCTCCATCACGTACATGATTTCCTACCTGAACAGCCAGCATCTGGCTGACAAGACCCAGACCCTGGTCGCCTTGTGCATCGCCTCGGCCATCGGTATCTTCGCAACCCAGGCCTGGGCGCGGCTGACGGACAAGATCGGCAGGCGTCCCGTTTACATCTGGTCCTGCGCCTTCGCCGTTCTGTTCGCCATCCCGATGTTCCTGCTGGTCAACACCGGTATGTTCATCTTCATCATTGCCACCATCGCTGTCTCGTACGGCATCTGCCAGAACTCCCTCGCCGGCGCCCAAGGGGCTTGGTTCCCCGAGCTGTTCCAGGCGAAGACCCGTGCCTCCGGTGCCTCGCTGGCCTACCAGATCTCGGCCATGGTGTCCGGTTTCACGCCCTTCATCACAACGCTGCTTTTCGTCACCATGGGCTGGATGGGCCCGGCAGTGCTCTTCGGCCTGTACGCAGCCATCGGTCTCTGGGCGGCATTGGCTACCCGCGAAACCTGGGGCAAGCGGGAGCGCCAGTTGGCCGATGAGGCCACCAAAAGCACTCCCCAGTCGGTGAATGTCTAGTGGCGGTGGCACAGGACCAACGCAGGGCAGGACGAATCGGAGAAACCGTCATGGGACGCATCGAACGGGTGGGTGCAGCCGCCAACCGGATCCGGCACTACGCCCTCAACATGGGCGAAGTCCAAGGCCAGGGCTACGTCGGCCAGGCGCTCGGGGCAGCGGACATGCTCGCCGCGGTTTATGCGGACCAACTCCGCTACCGCGCCGATGACCCGGAGTGGGAGGGGCGGGACCGCTTCCTCCTCTCCACCGGCCACTACGCAATTGGCCATTACGCGGCATTGGCTGAGGCAGGGATCATTCCCGTCGAGGAGCTCGAAAGCTACGGTTCGGACGATTCCAGGCTTCCGATGTCCGGAATGTCAACGTACACCCCGGGCATGGAAATCTCCGGGGGATCCCTCGGCCACGGGCTCTCCATCGCGGTGGGAATCGCCCTCGGCCTCCGGCACCGTGCTCATTTGGGAGACGGCTCCAGCGCGAGGGTGTACAACTTCCTCTCCGACGGCGAACTGGACGAAGGATCCACCTGGGAAGCTGCCATGGGTGCGCACCACCACCAGTTGGGGAACCTCACTGCGATGGTGGACATCAACGCCCTGCAGGCCGACGGCAAGACGGACACAGTGCTCCGCACCGAGCCCGTCACGGAAAAGTGGGAAGCCTTCGGCTGGTACACCCAGCGGGTGGACGGGAACGACGTCCCTGCGTTGCTGGCGGCGTTCGACAACGCCGCCGCCCAGGCCGCCGCCGTCGGACGTCCTTCCGTCATCTTGTGCGACACGAAGGTGGGTCGGGGCGTGCCCCTGCTCGAAGAACGCGAAAAGGCGCATTTCATGCGCATCGAAGAACACGAATGGCAGCTCTGCCGCAAGCAACTGACCGCAGGATCCAACGGGAAGGCCGGCCGATGAGCACCGTCACCGCTTCGAAGGGGACAGCACCGAAGCTGAAAACATCGGCGATGATCGCTTCCTTCGCGGATCCCGGCCAAAAGACCTCCTCCGCGCCTTTCGGCCACGCGTTAGTGAAGGCCGCCGAGGCTGACCCGCGGATCGTGGGACTCACCGCCGACCTGGGCAAGTACACGGACATGCACATCTTTGCTCAGGCCTTCCCGGAGCGGTTTTTCCAGATGGGCATGGCTGAGCAGTTGCTCTTCGGCGCAGCTGCAGGCTTGGCCGAGACCGGCCTGGTGCCGTTCGCCTCCACCTACTCTGTGTTCGCCGCGCGGCGGGCTTACGACTTCCTGTGCCTGGACATCGCCGAACCGAATCTGAACGTGAACATCGTCGGTGGCCTCCCGGGGCTGACCACCGGCTACGGCCCCAGCCACCAGGCAACGGAGGACATGGCGATTTTCCGCGGCATGCCCAATCTGACCATCGTTGATCCATGCGACTCCGTGGACATTGAGCAGGCCGTGCCACAGCTGGCAGCCAGCGATGGCCCTACGTACCTGCGCCTCCTTCGCGGGAACGTCCCCACGGTGCTGGACGAGTACGACTACACGTTCGAACTCGGCAAGGCGAAAGTGCTGCGCGGCGGCAATGACGTCGTGTTTGTCTCCAGCGGGTTGATGACCATGCGCGCGCTGCAGGCCGCAGAGGCGCTGGCCGCGCACAAGGTGGATGTCGCCGTCGTGCACGCTCCCACCATCAAACCGTTCGACGCCGCCACCGTCCTGGCGGAACTGAACACCGACCGCCTGGCGGTCACGCTGGAGAACCACAGCGTCGTGGGCGGTTTGTTCGAAACCGTGGCCTCCGCCGTGGTCACAGCTGGCTTGGGGAAGCGCGTAGTTCCGGTGGCCCTGCCGGATGCGTTCCTTGACGCCGGTGCCCTGCCTACCTTGCACGAGCGGTACGGATTGTCTGTGCAGCGGATCGTGGCGAAGATCCTGGCAGAACTGGGCTGAGCCCGGTTATTCGTTTGGCAGGAGCGCGGAGCAGGCAGGAGCCGGTTCCGCGCTCCTGCCGTAAGATCAACAGTTAACACACCGACTGTAAACAGTCGACCACTGACATTGAGGACGGACACGATGGCCGGAGCAACAGCACCCCTTCTGGGACTGGAAAAGAAGAGCCTCCGCGAACAGGCGCTCTCCGCGCTGCGCACCGCCATCACCAGCGGCGAACTGGAACCAGGCAGGCACTTGGTGGAGACCGAGTTGTCGGACATGCTCCAAATCAGCCGCGGGACGCTCCGTGAAGCGCTGCGGCAACTTGAGCAGGAAGGCCTGCTGTCTGCAGGGCCCCGTGGCCGGCTCTCCGTCCGTCACCTCGATGCCAAGGAAATCCGCGATATCTACTCGGTGCGAGCAGCCTTGGAATCCCTCGCCGCACGCACGCTTTGCGAACTGCCGGACCGCAAGCACGTGATCACGTCGCTGCGCGCCGCTATCGACGCGATGGCAGCCGCAACGAAGGGAAGCCTCGAGGAACGGATCGAGTCCGATCTCGAGTTCCACCGCACAATGTGCCGCCTCACGGGCAACGAGACCCTGCTCCATTCCTGGGAATCGCTGGAGGGATCCATTCGGATGTCCATCATGTTCGCCGGGCTCGAAAAGGGCGTCAAGAACATGAGCGTCGAGCGCCATCACGACATCGTGGCGGCCATCGAGACCGGGGATGCGTCCCTGGCCCGCAAGACCATCCTCGAGCACATGGACAGCGCTGCCGCGGTGCTCGTCGCATAAGGCGATGGCAGCTAGAGATCGGGCCAGCGTCAGGGCCTGGAGTGAAAAACTCGATTGTCCAAGTTCCCATATTGTTGACGGGTGAGGGACGAACAATCAATGACGAGAAACGGCTGGGTGGCGGTGCCCAACGCCAACATCTATTGGGAGGCCACCGGGGAACCTGCAGGCATCCCAGTCCTTTATCTTCACGGGGGCCCGGGCGGTTCTCTCGGTCGAGGTGGTTACCGTAAGCGCCACGACCCTAGCCGATTCTTGATGATCGGTCTGGACCAACGCGGTTGCGGCAAGAGCACTCCCATCGTTCAGGACGACCTAGACCACCTCTCGGAGAACACGACCCAAGCCTTGATCGAAGACATCGAGGCCGTAAGAGAGCATCTGGGCATAGAGAAGTGGATCGTCACCGGCGTTTCTTGGGGCAGCACGCTTGCCCTCGCCTATGCCTTGGAACATCCAAACCGGGTCCTGGGTCTCGCCCTGGTCGCGGTGACAACAAGCAGCCGGGCAGAGATCCAATGGATCACGGAAGACGTCGGACGCATCTTTCCCGAAGCGTGGACCGACTTCGCAGAGTCTGCGCACGCGGAACCGGGCGAACGCGTGATCGAGGCTTACGCTCGTCGGCTGGCAGGCCAGGATCGCGAAGACGCCCGACGTGCTGCCCTGTCTTGGGATCGGTGGGAATCCACGCACGTCTCGTTGGACCCCAGTTGGCTTCCTGGACTACTTTTTGAAGACGAGCGAGAGCGCACGACGTTCGCTCTTCTGGTGACGCACTACTGGGCCAAAGACGGATTCCTAGTAGACGGACAAGAGATCATCCCGCGGATTCACGAACTCAACGGCATCCCTGGTTACCTCATTCATGGCCGAAGGGACATCAGCGGCCCTGTCGTCACCGCGTGGCACTTGCATCGGCGTTGGGAGTCAAGCCGACTTATCGTCATTGAGGACGAAGGTCACGGCGGCTCGTCATCCATGGCTGCACTGACGCAGGCAGTCCAAGACATCGCTGCACTGATCTGAGGCCCTAGCCGTTCTGATACCCGCACAGCCACTTGCGGTAGTTCGTGGCGGGGGCGTCGATGCGGACCGGGCGGCTGTCCAAAGCTTTGAGCATGTGGGGAGTCACTTCTTCTCCGTGACTGCGGCCTCTGTCGTTTCGCGCTGGGTGGCGGCCCAGCTGGCGAGGACTTTCAGGGCGTCCTCGGAGGGTGTCCCGGGATCCGCCGTGTAGACGTTGATGCGCAGTCCCGGGTCTGCGGGGAGTTCCAGCGCTTCAAAGCTCAGGTCAAGGTCCCCGACGATCGGGTGGTGGAGGCGCTTGCGGCCGGCGCGGTGGTACTTCACGTCGTGGCGGGCCCACCGGGTGCGGAACTCCTCGCTGCGGGTGGAGAGTTCACCGATCAGGTCCGTGAGGTCTTTGTCGTACGGGTTTTTCCCGGCTGTGGAGCGTAGGACAGCGACGATGTCGTCCGCTGCGCGTTCCCAGTCGGCGAAGAACTCCCGTGCTTTCGGGTTCAGGAAGGTGAAGCGTGCGCTGTTCGGCGGGGTGGCCACCTCTGCCATCAGGTCCAGATAAAGTGCGCGGCCTAGTTCGTTGGCGGCGAGGACATCGCCGCGGTCGTTGCGGACCCAGGCCGGCGCGGCCGTGATCGCATCGATGACGCGTTGCACGCTCGGCCGCACTGTCTGCGGGCTGTGCTTGCGCCGCACCCGGGGCGAAGCGGTGGCGGCGCGGGCGAGGTCAAAAAGGTGGGCCGTTTCGGCTTCGTCGAGCTTCAGCGCACGGCCGAGGGCTTCGAGGACACTATCCGAGGCGCCGGAGAGGTTCCCCCGCTCAAGGCGTATGTAGTAGTCGATACTCATCCCGGCGAGCATCGCGACTTCCTCGCGGCGCAGCCCGCTAACGCGCCGGTTGCCGCCGTAGACAGGAAGCCCGGCCTCATCGGGGGTGATCCTTGCGCGGCGGGAGCTCAGGAACTTCCGCACGTCGTCGCTGTGTGTCATGGCATCCACGCTACGCGCGGTCGATGGGAAGAGGGAGGCACTGGCATTACCCGGAACGGCCGTGACTCCCGGCCCGTACGGAATCACGGTTGCATGGAAAGCATGAAACCTGAGCCCGCAATAGCTTCCCACCCCGGAGCGATCCTGGCGATCATCCTCGTCAGCTACTTCATGATCCTGCTGGACAACTCGGTCATCTTCACTGCCCTGCCGAGCCTGCAGGCAGATCTGCGGCTGAGCACCGGTGAGCTCTCCTGGGTTCAGGATGCGTACACGCTGGTCTTCGGCGGCCTGCTGCTCCTCGGAGCCCGGGCAGGAGACCTGCTCGGGCGCCGGCGGGTTTTCGTGTTCGGGCTGATGGTGTTCTCGATCGCGTCGCTGCTGATCGGACTGGCACCGGCGGGCTGGTGGGCGATCGGCGGCCGCGCCGTGCAGGGTATCGGGGCTGCGATCGTCGCGCCCGCATCGCTCTCCCTGCTCACCGCGAGCTTCCCGGAGGGCCGTGAGCGCACCCGGGCCGTGGCCTTGTACGGTGCCACCGCAGGGATCGGAGCCAGCCTCGGTCTGGTCATCGGCGGGGCGCTGGCCCACTGGATCTCCTGGCGGGCCGGGTTCTTCGTCAACGTACCCATCGGCGCCGCGATGATCGCCCTCGCGCCGCGATTCATCCAGGAGACCGGCCGCGCCCGCGGACGCTTCGACGTGTTCGGGGCGCTTAGCGCGACCCTGGGGGTCGGCGCGCTCGTGTTCGGCATCATCAACACCGCCGACGCCGGCTGGAACTCGCCGGTCACGCTCACCGCCGTCAGTGCCGGCGTCGTGCTCCTCATCGCGTTCGCGCTGATCGAACGCACTGCGGCCCAGCCGATCATGCCGCTGCGCCTGTTCCGGAGCCGCCACCGCACCGGCGCTTACGTCGCCCGCTTCCTCTACCTGGGGGCCATGATCGCATTCTTCTTCTTCACCACCCAGTTCATGCAGGAAGTGCTCGGCTTCGACCCCCTGCAGGCCGGTCTCGGATTCCTGCCCATGACGGCAGTGAACTTCGCCGTCGCGATGAGCATCTCCCGGCTCGTTGGCCGGATGCCGGGCTCGCTCCCGCTCCTGGCGGGGATACTGCTCACCCTCGCAGGGATGTTCTGGCTCAGCAGGGTCGGTGCCGACTCCGCATACCTGACCGGGGTGGCCCTGCCGATGATCCTCATCGGGGCCGGGCAGGGCCTCGCGTTTGCGCCCCTGACCTCCTTCGGCATCACCGGAGCCCCCTCGTCCGACGCCGGCGCGGCATCGGGCCTGGTGAACACCTTCCACCAGGTCGGCACCTGCCTCGGGCTAGGCATCGCGGTCGCCGCGGCAGCCACGGTCCCGGCGGCGGGTTCCGCCGTCGCGCATCTGGCCGCCCAGGTCAGTACCGCCCTCACGACGGGCAGCACTCTCCTGCTCCTGGCCCTGGCCGTCACAGCAGCCCTCATCCTGCCCGCGGACTTGGCGGCCCACCGCACCAGCACACCCAGGGAGCCCGCGCCTGCGCCGCAGCTCGACGCCGCCCGCTGAACCTCCCGACCGCCCACTCGAAGGGGGTACTGACGTGCACTCCCACAACCTCGCACATCTGAATACCGTGAAAGGCATGGACATGGAACTTACCCTCAACAACGGCGTCACAATGCCAACCCTGGGCCTGGGCGTCTTTCAAAGCGCCCCGGAGCAAACGACGGCGGCCGTCGAGGCCGCACTGGCCACCGGCTACCGGCACATCGACACTGCGGCCGCGTACGGCAACGAGCGGGAAGTCGGTGAAGGCGTCCGCCGCTCGGGACTGGATCGGGCGGAGGTGTTCATCGAGACCAAAGTCTGGGTCAGTGACTACGGCTACGACCAGACCTTGCACGCCTGGGAAAAAGCGACGGGCAAGCTCGGCGTCGACTCCCTGGACCTGCTCATCTTGCACCAGCCCGCACCCGACCGCTTCGAGAAAACCATCGCCGCGTACAAGGCGCTGGAGACCCTGCTCGCCGACGGGCGGGTGCGGGCGATCGGCGTCAGCAACTTCATGCCGCGCCACCTGGAGCAGTTGCTCGACTCGACCGACGTCGTCCCGGCCGTGAACCAGATCGAACTTCACCCCTACTTCACCCAGCCGGACGTCCAGGCAGCCGACGCCGGGCGCGGCATCCTCACCCAGGCCTGGTCGCCGATCGGCGGGATCACCTTCTACCCCGGCTGGGGCGGCGAGGACCGCCGGAACGTGATGGAAGACCCGGCCATCACCGCCATCGCGCGGGTCCATGGCAAGAGTCCGGCCCAGGTCATGCTCCGGTGGCACCTGCAGCAGGGCCGCTCAGCCATCCCGAAATCGACCAACCCGGCACGCATCGCCGAGAACTTCAACGTCTTCGACTTCGAACTCGGTGCCGCTGAACTCGCCGCCATCGACGCCCTCGACACCGGCAACCGCAACGGACCGGACCCGGACCAAGCCCGGCCGGAGCGCTTCGCCATGGTCATCCCCGAAGCCTGAGACTGCAAGACCTACGACAGAGAGAAGGAACCACCGTGGAATACCGTGCCCTCGGCCGCACCGGCGTGCAGCTCAGCCCCTTATGCCTCGGCGCGATGATGTTCGGCCCCTTGGGCAACAACGGCACCGCACGGCGACGGTGACAACCGTGACCGCCGTGGCGATTAGAGCCCTCCATGATGTCCTCCATCATGACTGACCAGCCCAAGCAGATCGGCCGCGGCCGAAAGATGTTCGGCGACTTCGCGCCAAAGCTTGCCGAGCTCACCGGCTGGCCAAAGGGCATGTCCGCGATCGGCGTCGCCAAGCAACTCTTCACAGACAACAAGTAAGGACGACCATGAACATCGAACCCACCGTGCCGACCACCAAGAACCCGCCGGCCCAGTTCGCCGGCGACGTCTGGCTCGACCCGATCGCGCTGCCCCACGAGTCTGGCCAGACGATGGTCGTCGCGACCGTCCGCTTCGCGCCCGGAGCACGCACCGCCTGGCACTCCCACCAGCACGGCCAGTATCTGCGCGTCACCCAAGGTGTTGGCCGTTTCGGTACCCGAGACGGAAAGATCATCGAAGCCCATCCCGGCCAGACGATCTACACCCCGCCCGGCGAGGAGCACTGGCACGCCGCCGCCCCCGGTTGCTTCATGGAACACATTGCCATGCTCCAAAACGGCGAAGACCCGTCAAAGACCACCACTTGGGGCGCGCACATCACAGACAACGAGTACAACGGCCGCTAACCACCGGATGCCATTCACGGACCCAAGAAGTCGAGGTGGCGTTTGTCCCGCCGGCGGCGCTCAACGTCGCGCTAAAGGCGCCACCGTGGGGGTTACTGTCAGTACCCCTCAAGATAGAGACTCCTTCGTTTTCTCCGTGGGCCGTTTCCTTAATCCATGACACACCCCGAAACCACCTTGCCGGCTCCGGTTCCTCCGTCGGCCATGGCTGATGCGCCAAGGGCACGGCTCACGCTCATGATTGCCTCGCTGGGGTTCTTCCTGATTACCCTCGACATCCTGATCGTCAATGTCGCGCTCACCAGCATCGGCAAGGAACTCGGTGGCGGAACAGCCGGGCTGCAGTGGGTGATTGACGGCTACACGCTGATGTTCGCCGCGTTGTTGTTGTTCGCAGGGAACCTATCGGACCGGATCGGTGCGAAAAGTGCGCTGGGATGGGGTATCGCCCTATTCCTGGTGGCATCCGTGGCGTGCGCACTCGCGCCGACGTCGGGGGTTCTCATCGCCGCCCGCTTCCTCCAAGGAGGTGCAGCCTCGATCATGCTGCCGGCGTCGATGGCTTTGATTCGTCAGGCCTTTCCCGATCGCCGGCGTCGCGCGCATGCCCTCGGGATCTGGGCAGTCGGAGGGGCCGTCGCCGGAGCCGTAGGGCCGCTTGTCGGCGGCCTGCTCACCACGGTGGACTGGAGACTGGTGTTCGGCATCAACCTTCCGGTCTGCATCGCGATGTTGGTGCTCCTGCTCTCCGTTGCCACATCGCCACGGCGGCCGACTCCTTTCGACTGGGCAGGTCAGGCCGCAGCGATCGTTGCCCTGACCGGATTGATGTACGGCCTGATCACGGGAGGAACCGACGGCTTCGGCTCGGTGCCCGTCATCGGCAGCTTGGCCCTCGCGGCGGTCAGCCTGGCGGGTTTCCTCCAGATCCAGTCGCGCGGCCGGCACCCGATGATGCCGCTTGAGCTGTTTCGATCCACCGGCATGAGAATCTCGCTCTCGGTGGGATTCGTGTTCATGGTTGGCCACTTCGGCACGGTATTTGTCATCAGCCTTTTCCTGCAACAACACCTCGGACTGACGCCCCTTCAGGCCGGTTTCACGTTCCTTCCTTCCGCGGCATTCAGCATCGTCGGCAACATCGTCAGCGGAAGCTTGTCCAATCGGTTCGGGACGCGGGTGCCGGTCGTCGTCGGATTGACGTCCATGGTGGTGGGACTCACCGCGATGCTCCTCACAGCACCGCTGGGATCGCAGCTACTCGTCGGTACCTTCCTGATTTTCACGGGTTCCGGTGGATCGATCGCGATGCCGCAAGTCACCGCCGTCGTGCTCGCGAGCGTTCCGAGCGAAAAGGCAGGCACGGCAAGCGCAGTCTTCAACACTTTCCGTCAGGTTGGCGGGGCGGTCGCCATCGCGGTCTTTGGCGCGCTCATCGCCGACCCTGCCAACTTCGTCCACGGAATGCAGACCAGTTTCATCATCGCGGCGTCCCTTCTTCTCCTCGCCGCTCTCGCCAGCCTCTTCATCCACTCGTCGGCCCCTACCAAAAGCTAGCCAGTCGTCCCCCTGCGTTACCTGCCGACGTAGGCCGCCAGGTGCTCGCCCGTGAGGGTTGAACGCGTGGCGACGAGATCGGCGGGCGTGCCCTCGAAAACGACCTTTCCGCCGTCGTGTCCGGCGCCCGGGCCGAGGTCGATGATCCAGTCGGCATGCGCCATGACCGCCTGGTGGTGCTCGATGACGATGACCGACTTGCCGGACTCGACGAGCCGGTCGAGCAGGCCGAGCAACTGTTCGACGTCGGCGAGGTGCAGGCCGCTTGTCGGCTCGTCGAGGATGTAGACGCCGCCCTTCTCGCCCATGTGGGTGGCCAACTTGATCCGCTGCCGCTCGCCGCCGGAAAGGGTGGTGAGCGGCTGGCCGAGGCTGAGGTAGCCGAGTCCGACGTCGGTGAGCCGCTGGAGGATCGCGTGTGCTGCCGGAATCCGGGCATCGCCCGCCGAGAAGAACTCCCCAGCCTCTTTCACCGGCATCTCCAGCACCTCCGCGATGTTCCGGCCGCCGAGGCGGTACTCGAGCACCGAAGCCTGGAACCGTTTGCCTTCGCACACCTCGCACGGGGTGGAGACGGTGTCCATGAATCCGAGGTCCGTATAGATGACGCCAGCGCCGTTGCAGGTGGGGCACGCGCCCTCGGAGTTCGCGCTGAACAAGGCCGGCTTCACTCCGTTGGCCTTCGCGAATGCCTTGCGGATCGGCTCGAGCAGCCCGGTGTACGTCGCGGGGTTGCTCCGCCGCGAGCCCTTGATCGCCGCCTGATCGATCGACACGATGCCGTCCCGCTTGGACAACGAGCCGTGGATCAAGGAGCTCTTGCCGGAGCCAGCGACGCCGGTGACCACCACCAGGACTCCAAGCGGAATGTCGACGTCGACGTCGCGCAGGTTGTTCTCGGACGCGCCGCGGATCTCCAGGGCACCCGCGGGTTTCCGCACGGTCTTCTTGAGGGCAGCGCGATCTTCAAGGTGACGGCCGGTCAGGGTGCCGCTGGACCGCAGCCCTTCGAGCGTGCCCTCAAAGACCACTTCGCCACCGGCGGTTCCCGCGCCGGGGCCGAGGTCGACCACGTGGTCGGCGATCGCGATCGCCTCCGGCTTGTGCTCGACGACCAGCACCGTGTTGCCCTTGTCCCGCAGTTGCAGCAGCAGCTTGTTCATGCGTTCGATGTCGTGCGGGTGCAGACCGATGGTGGGCTCGTCGAAGACGTAGGTGACGTCCGTGAGCGAGGAGCCCAGGTGCCGGATCATCTTGGTCCGCTGCGCTTCACCGCCTGACAGCGTGCCTGCCGGCCGATCGAGCGAGAGATAGCCAAGGCCGATCTCCGCGAACGAGTCGAGGAGGTGCCGTAGCCCCTTGAGCAGCGGCGCCACCGACGGTTCGTCGATACCCCTCACCCATTCGGCGAGGTCGCTGATCTGCATCGAACACGCGTCGGCAATGCTGATTCCCTTGATTTTTGAGGAGCGCGCCGCCTCAGTTAGCCGGGTGCCCTCGCATTCGGGACAGATCGTGAAGGTGATCGCCCGCTCCACGAAGGCGCGGATGTGCGGCTGCATTCCCTCCGGGTCCTTCGAGAGCATGGACTTCTGGATCTTCGGGATTAGGCCTTCGTAGGTCAGGTTGATTCCCTCGACCTTGATCTTGGTCGGTTCCTTGTGGAGCAGGTCGTGGAGTTCCTTTTTGGTGTACTTGCTGATCGGCTTGTCCATGTCGAAGAAGCCGGAGCCGCTGAAGATGCGGCCGAACCAGCCGTCCATGCTGTAACCGGGGATGGTGAGCGCACCCTCGGCGAGCGACTTGCTGCTGTCGTACAGGGCGGTCAAGTCGAAGTCGGTGACCGAGCCGCGCCCTTCGCAGCGTGGGCACATACCGCCTGTGATGCTGAAACTCCGCCGCTCCTTCGTGGTGCTGCCACCACGCTCGATGGTGACCGCTCCAGCGCCCGAGATCGAGGCGACGTTGAACGAGAACGCCTGGGGAGATCCAATGTGGGGCTGGCCAAGCCGGCTGAAAAGCATTCGCAACATGGCGTTCGCATCGGTGGCGGTACCCACCGTGGACCGGGGGTTCGCACCCATCCGCTCCTGGTCGACGATGATCGCCGTCGTGAGTCCTTCGAGCAGGTCGACGTCCGGCCGCGCCATGGTCGGCATGAACCCCTGGACGAAGGTGCTGTACGTCTCGTTGATCATGCGTTGCGACTCTGCGGCGATCGTGGCGAACACGAGGGAGCTCTTGCCCGAGCCGGAGACGCCCGTGAAGACCGTCAGCCGCCGCTTCGGCAGCTCGATGCTGATGTCCTTGAGGTTGTTCTCCCGCGCGCCTTGCACGCGGATCAGATCGTGGGTGTCGGCAGTGTGCAGCTCAGGGGACTGCGTGTCCGTGCTCGTGGCTGTGCTCATCGTGTCTCCATCTGGTACCTGGGGCGGCCTTCGCAGCCTCCGTTGGCGTCATCTGGCTCTATCTAAGCAGCCCTATGTAGAAGTCTTGTGGGCCGCACGCATGGGCGGAAGCCCGTGCGTGCGGGTGGCTATTGAGGGTCCTGAAGCAGCCCGAGGACGTTGCCGTCCGGGTCGGTGACGGTGGCTACGAGGCGGCCGCCACCGACGTCGTGGGCTGCTTCCTTCAGGGTGGCACCCGCGGCGGTGACCTCCGCGAGTTTCGCCCCGATGTCCGAAACGTGCCAGTAGGCGACCGGCGAGGTCATGGCCTGCGGGCCGCCTCCCGGAACGAGTCCGATGTGCTGACCAGCGGCGTCGAAGCCGACGTAATACGGCCCGTCGGCCTGCGGCTGCACGCCAAGCAAGGCGGTGTACACGGCTTTCGCCGCGGCTAGGTCGGAAACGGGATGCAGCACGGTCTTGATTCCCTCGGTGGAAGAGTCGCTCATGATCACTCCTGAAGTCGTTAGGGGACGAAGCTGGCGTGGACTTGTGTTGTCCATGACCGCCATTCTAGGCGTGGGCCGTGAGCGGCGCTTCTCCATTCCTGACCGGTGTGGGGGCCCGATTCGATATGCATAGACATCCCTAGGGAACGGTGCCACTATGGCCGAATACGGGGCCTGGCGCGCCGCGCCAGCGCAAAAGCGAGGGTGGAGGAACAAATGTCGGAATCCGATCTCGATCTGATGGTGGAGAAATATCATCGAGCGCTCGATGCGTTCGTCACGGGAGACCCGGCGCAGCAAAAGAATCTATTCTCAAGGCACGACGACGTCACGCTCGCCAATCCGCTCGGCCCGCCTGCGCGGGGCCGGAGTGCAGTTGAGCAAACCATGGATCGGGCCGCTGCCCAGCTGAGGGACGGCGAGCCCGTCAGTTTCGAGAGAATCTCCGGGTATACCGGGACGGAGCTCGCGTACATTGTCGAAATTGAACGGGCCCGGGCCAAGGTTGGCGGGTCTGATGAAGTTTCTCCGATACCGCTTCGGGTGACGACGATTTTCCGATGGGAAGACGGGGAGTGGAAGGTCCTGCACCGTCATGCGGATCCCATACTTTCCCCGCGGCCCATCGAGTCGATCGTCCAGGCTTAGCGGGGTCCAAGGTGCCGGATCAGCGCATCCAGGACCGGCACTTGGCCGCCTACCAATTTGATGCGGGCAACGGTTTCCGTGGCCCAGACCGCGTCGTCGATCTCCGGGTAGCTCCGGACCACGCCGGATCCTTTCGGCCATTCCAGATCAAAGGTGTTGCTCTCAATTTTTTCGGGAGCAAAGTCCGATTCCGCCGCGAAGGCTGAGATGATTTTGCCGGACGGTTGCCGGAAAGAGCCCAACAGGAAGTAGTCGACGCTGGGCGCAGGAACGCCCATCTCCTCTTCGAACTCACGTCTGGCGGCTCTCAGGGGATCCTCGTCTTCGAGATATTCGCCCTTGGGAATGGACCAGGCGCGTGCATCCTTATGGGCCCAGAATGGTCCGCCCATATGGGCTATCCACACTTCCAATCCCGCTGTGGAGGTCCGACGGTACAGCAGAATTCCTGCGCTTCGAATTGTCATTTGCCCTCCCAGGCATATGTTATCGGTGAGCGCCGGCAGCCGGAACCCGCAGCACTCCCACGGTTGGCGGCGTCCATTGGCTTCCTGCTGAGCGACGACGGAACCAATGTCAACGGCGCCATCCTCGCCTCCGACGGCGGCTGGTCGGCGCTGTAGCGGGCTTCTTAAAGCCAGGACGACGACGGCGGGAGGCTCCCGCCGTCGTCGTCCTGTGCTTTTCGATCTGTTTCTAAAGCGCGCCTTGGAGCGGAGTTCCCGCAGGGATCGGCTCGTGCCGCATCACGTCGACCGGGCGTTCAAGAAGGCCATCAAGGGCTGCATTAAGCCTCTTGACCGGCTCGCCGTCGCCGTGGGCGTCGAGCAATTCGGCGGACTCCCACTTCTCGATCATGAGGATCTGGCCGTTCGGTGAGTCGTGGATGGCGTACAGCAGGCAGCCGGGCTCCTGATGGACTTCCGCGATGGCCGGAGACAGGGCGGCGACGACCTCGTCGAACGATCCTTCCTTGGGGGTGAATGTGGCGGTGACGACGACGGGCATGGGTTCTCCTTAGTGAATTGCGATTGGGGCGAGCGGGGCGCAGCTGTTGCGCGCCAGAAAGTCTGCTTTGACCTCGATGAAGCGGGGGCCGTCGGGCAGTTTGCCCTGCATCCTGCCCAGTACTAGTTCGAGGGAATGTACCGCGAGCATGTCCAAGGGCTGTCTGATGACGCTGAGAGGTGGTGACATGAGTTCGGTCCAAGGGTTGTCATCGAAGACGATCACGGAGAGCTCATCAGGGATCCGGATCCCGACCTGGACCAGCCTCCGGACCGAGCTTTGAACCTGGGCGGTGTTGGCCACTATGAGACCCGTCGGGGGCTGCGGCATGGCAAGAAAGGATCCCACGGCGTCTCCTCCCGAGTCGCCACGGAACGGCACGTCGCGGATGAGGAGTGGATCGACTGCGAGGGAAGCGTCCTGGTGGGCGGCCCGGTAGCCGTTGATCCTTGCCCGCCCGGTAGACGTGCTGCGAGGACCAGTCACCAGGGCTATCCGTGTATGACCGAGGCCGATGAGGTACTCGGTGGAGCGCTTCGCGGAGTCAAAGTTCTCAATGCTGACAACGTCCACATCGGCGAGTTCCTCGATGGTGCGGTCAACAAACACCACATTCACGCCCAAGTCCTGCAGGCGCGCCCACTTTTCGATGTTTCCTCCGGTGGGCGTTGCGATGACCCCGCTGACCGAACGGTCGAGGAGGGTGTCCAACGAATCGGCTTCCAGGTGCGGATCCTCTTGCGTTGTCATCAACACCACTTGGACCCCGTGGCTGCGGGCCTCCCAGACAATACGGTCCGCGAGCCGCGCAAAGAATGGGTTGGACAGATCAGTGACCACCAGGCCAATGGTGAGCGCGTGTCCTGCGCTTAGTTCGCGGGCTGCTGCCCGGGGGCGGTAACCCAGTTCATCAATGACCCTCAGGACATCCTGACGCTTTGCCGGCGCGACGGGTCCTGAGTCCGGGTTCAGCACCCGGGACACCACAGAGACCGAAACTCCCGCGGTCGCCGCGACATCGCGAATAGTCGGGGCCTTCTTCACCGCTCCTCCTTGAGGGAATCCATTGGGCGTAAGTCTTATGCTCCGGCTCCTTGTGACCGCCGTCATCCTGATGACTGCACGTGCCTTGGGGCCGTTGACACAGCTTAGCACCGGGTGGTACAAAAGTGGAACCGGTTCCACTCCGGATAGTTTTCAAGCCAAAAGCGCGACAAGGAAGTTGTCCCTCCGCCCGAGCGGCCGGGTTTCCTTCGCATCGCTCACCTATGAAGAGAGACTCCAGTGAACCTTCACAAACTCCTTGTCGACCGCGAGCAGGAAGGCCGTCCGATCAGGGTCGGCCTCATTGGCGCTGGGCGTTACGGCACCATGTACCTTGCCCAGTCCAACAACATTCCCGGGATCCACGTGGTGGCCATCGCCGACATCAACGTGAAGCGTGCTGAAGGGGCTTTCGCCCTTGTCGAATGGCCGGCCGAGCAGATCGCCCCGGATATTGCCACCGCACTCAAAGACCGCACCACGGCAATTGTGGCCAACGCCGACGAACTGTTCGACGTAGACATCGACGTGATCGTAGAAGCTACAGGAAATCCGATCGTGGGAATCAAGCACGCCCTGCGCGCCATCGAAACCAAGAAGCACATCATCATGGTCACCGTCGAGGCGGACGCGCTGGCAGGGCCTGCTTTGGCCAAGCGTGCAGAAGCGGCCGGCGTGGTCTATTCGATGGCCTACGGCGACCAGCCGGCCCTCATCATGGAGTTGGTGGACTGGGCGCGCACCTCCGGATTCGACGTGGTCTGCGCGGGAAAAGGTGCCAAGTACCTTGAGCACTACCACGAGATGAATCCGGACAACGTCTGGGAGAACTGGGAATTCTCCAAGGAACTCACGGACTCCGGACAGCTCAACCCGTACATGCACACCTCGTTCCGGGACGGCACGAAAGCGGCAATCGAGATGGCCGCCGTCGCCAACGGTGCGGGACTGGAGCCGTCGGACTCCGGGCTCAGCTTCACGCCCGGCAACGTCGAAGAGATCGCCACGATCTGCCGGCCGAGCGACCTCGGGGGCTCGCTCGCCCATGAAGGCAGCGTGGACGTCATGTCCAGCGTGAACCGCGATGGCAGCTGGATCAGCCACAACACCCAGGAGGGCGTCTTCGTCGTCGTCAAGGCCACAAACGCCTACGTTTCCGGCTGCTTCAACGAATATCCCTGGCACCCGGACCCGACCGGGCAGTACGCAGCGCTGTACCGCCCTTACCACTACGTCGGCCTCGAGCTGAACGTATCGATCGCAAATGCGGCGCTTCGGGGAATTGCGACGGGCGCACCCGTCGGTTTCTTCGGCGACGTGGTCGCCACAGCGAAGAAAGACCTCAAAGCCGGCGAGTTCCTCGACGGCGAGGGCGGATTCACGGTGTGGGGCAAGTTGGTTTCGGCCAAGCACTCGGTGGCTACCGGGGCGCTACCGGTTGCCTTGGCCCACCACGTGGAACTGCGCAACGACGTCGCCAAGGGAGCGATTGTCGGCTGGGAGGACGTCATCATTGATGATTCGCTGTCCCAGGCACTCGAGCTGCGGCGCGAAACCGAAGCGTTCATCGCCCAGGCCGCCCCCGTGGGCGCCTGACCCAACTCCCTTGCTTCCGTCATCCGGATCGCATCCTTCCAATGAAGAAAGGCATCGCATGAATACCAAGTCCCGCGCCATCACCGGAGTGCTAGCCTGCAGCTTGGCTGCAACTGCCCTCGCCGGATGTGCCGCCGCCGGCGCATCGAGCGGCGGCCAGGCCGCACCGGTCGCCAAGATCCAATTGTCGATTCCTGATCCGCTCACCTCCTCAGTGGGCGTGTCTGCCCAGCACTTCGCAGACCAGGTGAAGAAGACCTCCAACGGATCGGTGATTGTCACCGTCGTCCCCAACGGGACCAGCTTCAGTGGTGACCAGAACGCCGCCGTCACCCGCCTACAGGGCGGCTCGTTGGACGCACTGATCCTTTCAACGTCCGTGTACGCCTCGGTGGTGCCCGAAATGAACGCCATCAGCATTCCCTACCTCTTCAAGGACACTACGGAAGAGGCAGCGTTCCTGGCCGGCAAGCCAGGGCAGGACCTGAAGGACAAACTGGCCAAGAAGGACACTGTCGCGCTGAGCCTCCTCACCAGGACGGGCCGCGAGATCACCAACTCGGTCCGTCCTATCACCCAGCCTTCGGACCTCAAGGGACTGAAGATCCGCGTACCGGGCAACACGTTGTGGACCGCCTTCTTTGGCAAGCTGGGTGCCAGCCCCACCACCATGGCCTTCTCTGAAGTCTTTACCGGACTGCAGACCGGCACCATTGACGGACAGGAGAATCCGATCGAGGTGCCGTGGACCAACAAGTTCTCCGAGGTACAGAAGTATGTGTCGCTGACCAACCACATCAATGACGCCTGGGTTCTCGCGTTGTCGTCGAAGAAATGGGCAACACTCAGCGCGGACCAGCAAAAAGCGCTCACCGACGCTTCGACTGAAACTTCCACGTTCAAAACCGCTTACGACACCGAGCAGGCAAAGAAGCAGTTGGATGAACTGACGGCCAAGGGCATGAAAGCGAACGAGCTAAGCGCAGCCAGCATCGAAGAGTTCAAGGCCGTCTCGAAGAGCTTGTACCCGGATTTCTCGAAGCTCATTGGAAAAGATTTCTTCGACCAAACGGTCGCATTCACTCCCGCTAAGTAATCCTCAACCAAGGTGGGAGCCCTCATGGGCTCCCACCTCACAGACTCAGCCGTCAGCCTCACCGCTCCCGCACACCAATTCCGCTCTCAATGTCGAAAGTCTGGACCATCATGGAACACACCCTCACTTCCCGCGACCTGGAAGAGGCACTCCCGCCTGATGCCGAGGAGATCCTGCACACGGGTCACGTCGCTTCGGGCTGGAGCGGTGCGATTTGGCTGGACCGGACTTTGGAGTGGATTGTGGGCGCCGCGATCCTCGCCGAGCTCGTCGTCATCCTGCTGAATATCACGGTCCGCGTGATCACTGGCGATTCGGTTCTTTGGACCCAGGAAGTCTCCGAGATAGCACTTCTGACTATCGCCTTCATGGGTGGGGCAATCGCGTATCCCAAGGGCGCCCACATGTCCGTTCAGGCCTTGATCATGAGGCTGCCCGCCGAGTGGAAGCCCTATCTGGCCGCGCTGGTGGACTGGCTTGTCTTCGTGATGAGCGCCGGTGCCTTCGCGCTCTTCGTTCCCACGCTCGTACAGCAAATCGAGGAAAAGACCCCAATTCTCCAGCTCCCCGTGTTCTGGGTCTCCATGCCGTTTTCGGTGGGCATGGTCCTTATCGCCTGGTTCGCGCTCGTCAAGCTTTGGCGGCAGCAAAAGCGGGCCGTCCTGGTAGCGGCCGGGATCGCGGCAACCCTGGCCGCCGTCGTGCTCTTGGCGCCGCCGCTCTTCTACTATGCGCCGCCGAACGTCCTCCTTGGCACGGTGCTTGCGATTCTGTTCATCCTCCTGTTCCTCGGTCTCCCGATCGCGTTCGTGCTCGCCCTCGCCTCAGGGATCTATCTCTACCTCGGAGGGATTTCCGAGGTCAGCGCCATCCCGATCGGCATGGCCTCGGGTGCAAAGGGATTCGTGCTTTTGGCGATCCCCTTCTTCATCCTCGCCGGCACAGTCATGAACTCGGCCGGGCTCACGCTGCCATTGGCCAAGCTCGTCGACGCGCTCATTGGGCACCTGCGCGGGGGACTGCTCCAGGTGGTCGTCGTGACCATGTATATTTTCTCCGGCATTTCGGGGTCCAAAGTTGCCGACGTCGCGGCCGTCGGCACCACCATGCGCGGCATGCTTGCAGAGCGCAAATATCCGCGGGGCGAAGTTGTCGCCGTGCTGTCAGCGTCCGCCATCATGGGTGAAACCATCCCGCCAAGCATCGTGCTTCTCGTGCTTGGCTCCATCACCACGATTTCGACCACCACACTCTTCCTTGCAGGGTTTGTGCCCGCCGCATTCCTGGCGCTCGTGGTCATGGCGCTTGTGTTCGTGCGGGCACGCAAACAAGGCGGAGTGGCCAGCCCAAAGGCAAGCTGGCGGGCACGCGGTTCGGCTACATTCTTCGCCCTTCCCACTCTCCTCCTGCCCGTCGGCATGGTGGCCGGGATCCTGACCGGTTTCGCGACGCCGACGGAGGTCTCCTCCGTGGCCGTCGCCTACGCGTTCGTCCTGGCCGCCGCCTACCGCCGGGGCAGCAAACGGCTGCTCGGTGACACTCTCCGGGAAACGACGACGACGGCGGGCATGGTGCTGTTCATCATCGCTGCCGCGTCTCCGCTGGCCCAGACCCTTGCCCTCGCCGGTGTCTCGCAGCAAATCCATGACCTCATGTCCAGCCTGGGGGATTCCCCGATCCTCTTCATGCTGTTCACCGTCATCCTGCTCGTTATCATGGGGCAATTGCTTGAAGGCCTCCCGGCGGTACTGATTTTCGCCCCGCTGCTGCTGCCGATCGCCACCGAGTTCGGCGTGAACCCCGTCCAGTACGCTATGGTGCTCATCATTTCCATGGGCATAGGTTCGTTCGCTCCTCCGGCCGGCGTCGGCTTCTACGTCGCGTGCGCCACCGCCCGGGAGACCGTGGAAAACAGCCTCAAACACTTCTGGCCGTATCTGCTTGCACTCTTCGTAGGCCTCCTGGTGCTCGCGGCGGTGCCGTGGTTTAGTACCTTCCTGCCCGCCCTGGCCGGACTGATCCCGTTCTAAGCCATGACGCAGAGAACCAACGTTGAGTCGCACGTTCCCTCGTCGATTGCCCTGTTGGGCACAGGACCGATGGGCGCCCCCATTGCCCGGAACCTCATCGCTGCCGACGTGCCACTGAAACTCTGGAACCGCACGGCCCACAAGGCCAGGGCGATCCCCGGAGGGCAGCCCACCGACTCCCCGGCGGAAGCGGCCAGCGAAGTGGTGCTGACCGTCCTGCCAGACCTTCCCCAAGTCGAGCAGCTACTGCACGGACCAGACGGCCTTCTTGCAGGGTGGAAAACCGCCCGCATTGGCAACCCGGTCCTGGTGGTCCACGGCACCGTGTCGCCCGTCGCCGTTGCGGCCTTCGCCGCCGAATGCCTGAAGATCCATGGAGTAACAGTCATTGATGCCCCGCTCAGCGGTGGCACCATTGGCGCCGAGGAGGGGCGGCTCAGCATCATGGTTGGCGGCCCCGTCGAAGTCGTCGAACGTCTCGAGCCGCTCTTCGGACTCTACAGTTCCACCGTTCTGCGATTCGGGGACACTGGTGCCGGCTCCATCGCCAAAGCATGTAACCAAATCGTGGTGGCTGCAACGGTCTCTGCGATCTCGGAGGCCATGGCGCTAGCCGAGGCCTCGGGGCTGGACCTTGGTGACGTGCAGTCAATACTTGCCGGCGGCTTGGCGAACTCCGAAGTCCTGCAACAAAAGGGTCAACGCTGGATCGAGACCGATTTCGAAGGCGGCGGATCGGCAAAAAACCAACTGAAGGACTTGACCTTCATTGCGGAAACCGCAGCAAAGGCAGGGCTGAAGCTACCGGTTTCCAGCAGCGTCCGCACAGCATTTCAAACAATGATCTCGCAGGGACTTGGCGAACTGGACCATACAGGCATCTATCTCAGCATCCGCGCCTTGCAGTTATCCGCCGACGCGGCTGGCCGGTAAGACCTCTGAACACAGGACGACGACGGCGGGAGCCTCCCGCCGTCGTCGTCCTGTGTTCCTTACGGCTTCAACCGGTATAGCCCTCCACCTGTTTGGGCGGCCGTGGTTTGGCCTCGTTCGGGTTTTCCCCGTACTGCCTCTTGGCCCGCCGTTGCCGCAACAGGTCCCAGCACTGATCGAGGTCCTGTTCGATGCGCTCCAGTCTCGCGCGGTCAGGGGCATGCCCGGGTCCGGGTGGGGCCGCCTCTGCCTTCTCCCGGAGCTCCCGTTCCTCGTCCACGAGGGATCGGATGCGGTCGAGAATGCCCTTTTCGTCCATGGAGTCCTTCTTCCTGGCGTAGCCGTTACGAGCCAGCGTAATGAGGTGCGCTAAGAGTGGCCAGAGGCGGCCTTTTCAAAGGCCATCCCGGCAGTCTCCCGTTTGCGGAATACTTGGACGCAGATCCAGGATTTCGGCAAGCGAAGGCGGTGGGGAACCGTGAACGGCGACAACAGTGCGTTCAAGCGCCGGCTGGAGCGAGCCATGGATCTGCGGAATGTCCGCGCCACCGGCATGACGGCCCGGGAAGAGGCCGAACTTCTCGCCGCCGAGGAAGAGGAGCGGCAGAAGCGCAAGAGAGTGGACGACGCCGCGCGGGTGGAATACCTGATCCGCGACGCGATGGCGCAAGGGAAGTTCGACAACCTGAAGTACTCAGGCAAGCCGATCCCGGGGCTGGGGGAGCGCTACGACCCTGATTGGTGGGTCAAGGGCCTGATTCAACGCGAGCACCTCAGCGGCCTTGGCCCGAAGGCCATTCTGCTCCGCACGGAGGACGCCGAGTTGGATGCAAAGCTTGACGCCCTGTACTCGGAGAAGCAAGTGCGGGAGCTGGTGGAGGATTTCAACTCCCGGGTCATGGACGCGCGGCGCCAGCTTCAGGGCGGACCTCCGGTGATCACGAAGCCGCGCGACGTCGACGTCGAGTTGGAACGCTGGCGCGAGCGCCGGGCAGCGGTCGCTGAGGCAGCCGCCGCGGCGGCGCAGGATACGGCGAACCAGGAATCCGCCACCAAGCGCCCTTGGTGGCGAAGAGTCTGGAACGGATCCAGATAAGGCTCAGGACTCAGCGGTTCCGCCCGGTGTTGAACGCGGGCGTTCCTGCCAGCCGGCCGCCGTCGACCGCGAGAACGGTTCCGGTGACGAACGAGGACTGTTCGGAGCAGAGCCAGAGCGCGGCTGCAGCGACGTCGGCCGTGGAGCCGATCCGCCCCAGGGGCACAGCTGCTGCGACGCGGTCCTGGGCGGCCTGGCCCGCCCCGGCAAGTCGCTCCGTGAGAATGGGGCCGGGAGCGATCGCGTTGACCCGGATACCTTGCGAGGCGTAGTCGAGCGCCGCCACCCGAGTCAGGCCGCCGACGCCGAATTTGCTCGCCACGTAGCCGCTCATGCCGGCGACGCCTTGTTCGCCGGCGGTGGAAGACATGTTCACGATCGCCCCGCCGATCCCGCTTGCCAGCATGAGCTCGATTTCGTATTTCAGGCAGAGGAACACTCCGCGCAGGTTCACCGAGATTGCGCTGTCAAACTCCTCGCTGGCCCACACGGCCAAGGGCGCCGGGATCCGACCTCCGCCCGCGGCATTGTTGACCGCGGCGTCGAGCCTGCCGAAGCGGTCCCGGATCTGGACCAACAGCGCTTTCACCGAGTCTTCACTGCCAACATCCACGGGCATGGCCACGGCATTCCCGCCGTCAGAAGTAATTGCGGCAACCTGGCCGGACAAGCCTGCGCTGTCCCGCGAGGCAAGAACCACGTGTGCGCCGGCGGCAGCCAGCGCACTTGCGATCTCCGCACCGATTCCGCGGCTGGCCCCGGTGACGAGCGCGACCTTGCCGGACAGCCGCAGGTTGGAATCCGCCGTCGTCATGGCTTAGCCCGGCTTGGGTGAGGTGCGTGTGCGCGGGGCTCTTGGTTCGCGGCCGCCCGGGTGCGCGGCAGCAGGAAACCGGCAGCTATGAGCCACAGGAGGCCACCGAACCGCCCGATCGGCAGCAGGAACTGCAAGGGTTCGATCGCCATCGAAAGGAAGCTCAACTCGGACAGGGCAGCGATGACGAGGCCGGTCCAGGCCAGCCAGCGGGGCATGAAGCGCAGGATCAGGGCGGGGACGGCGATACCCGCCACCAGCAGTCCGATCCCGACCACGAAGCCCACCCCTCCGGTGATGAACGCAAGAAAAGCGAGCGCATGGGTGAGCGTGACATCCGTGGTGATTTCGGGCCGGCTAAGCAGCCAGGTCACAGAACCCGAGAGCATGAGGGAGATAGCTGCGCTGATGCCGCCGAAGAAGCCAATGGCCGGTCCGGGAACGCGCACGCCGAGCCGAAGCTGCCGGGCGTAGACCGTGGCTGCATAGATCCCCAACGGCACCGCAGAGCCGAATTGGAGCATGCCGCTTACGCGCGTCGCCGCAACGTTTTGCTGGAAGAATGCGGCCACCTGCCCTTCAGCCGCGAATGGCGAAACGAACGTTTGGCCGCTGGTGAGGATTGCGGACGTGATGAGGCTGGCAAGGAAAATGCCGAGGCTGACGAGGGCAAGAACGCCCGGGTGCGGACCGCCCGACCGGTCTGGACGGCCTTCCTCGGGACTCGAATGACTGCTCATGGGTGAACCTTTCGTAATTACGTCACTACTGAAATAGTTCACCTCTAGAATTGTTCTGTCAACCATGTATTCTGAGTTCATGGATTCAGCCAGGCCCAGCCAGCCGAAACGGACGGCTTTTCTCTTGTCGCAGCTTGGCGCCGTGGCGTCCTCCCGCTTTGCTGATCTCACGCGGGAGATCGGCCTCACGCCGAGCGACGCCGGTGTCATACGTCTGCTGGGGCGCTCGCCGGGGTTGAGCCAACGTTCCCTGGCGGACAGGTTGGGTGCCGTCCCTAGCCGCGTGGTTTCACTCATTGATTCCCTGGAGGAGCGCGGGCTCGTGGAGAGAGTGCGGAGCAGCACGGACCGGCGGAACTACGAACTCCACCTCACGGAAGCGGGCAACCGGGTATTACGTGAACTGCGCGGGATTGCCGAACAGCATGAAGCGGAGGTCCTGGCCCCGTTGACAGGTGAGCAGATCGCGCAACTTGGCCAGCTGCTCGCGCTGCTCGCAAATGGCCACGGGCTCGACAGGGACCTGCACCGTGACGTCGGACGGGACGTCCCTCGCAGCGCCAGCCGCAAGGTCTGACCGGCTACAGTGGCAGCGAAGCGTACGCGCTGATTTCGTCCCATTGTGGGGAATAACAGCGACATGGTGTATGTTGCACATTCGCTAGTCAATACACAAGAGAAGAGAAAAACCCCTAGTGGCAACCGATTACGACGAACTCCGCTCCGACGTCGCGGAATCCCAAAGCACGTCCCTTCAGGCTCTGCAGTCTGCCAACGCCCCGGACGCGCGCAGCGTAGTACGGGAGCTGGACGAGGCCGATGCTTTCGAAGGCAACGAGGTGCCCGGCGGCGAATTCGTGGCCGAAGAACTGGTTATTGCGGTGATTCCGCAGAAGGAAGACGAGTTCACATGCTACTCGTGTTTCCTTGTCCGTCACCGCTCCCAGATTGCCTTTGAGAAGAACGGCCACGCCTACTGCGTAGAGTGTGAAGGCTAAGCGTCCGCCGCTCTAAGCCTCTGCCACCCGATCCCGCTCGTCATAGGGGATGCAAGCGATTCTTCTTAGCAACCTTTTCATAGCGGGCCTCGGAGTCAGTTGCTCGCTGCTCTTCGGCAGCGAGCAAGCGGCCAAGGGCCGAATTTTCCTCCAGCGCTCCATTGGCGTCACCTGCAAGGCGAAGCAGCACCGAGCGGGCCACAACACTGTCCTGGTGCTCCCCGAGGATTTTCTGGAGCTCCTGGGCGTCACGGGCCAGCCTCACGGCGGGTTTCCGGTGGACGTCCCGTAGCGCTTCGGCTGCATGCCGCAGCCGTTTGGCGTCTTTGCGGACCTGGTGCAATGCGGTGTCGTGTTCGACGCCGGTCTGCCGGGCCGCTGCTTTCTGGGACCGGCGCAGCCGCTTGATCGCTTTGCCGGCCAGCTTGGCCGTGACACGACGGGCCTTCTTTCCAGCACGCGGTCTTGTCGGAGGCTCGTCGCGGAACTTCTCCAGCTCCTCCAGAAGCCGGAAGTAGCGCTCCGTTCCCAGGGAGCGGAGTGTTTCGCGATATCCCGAGTTGAAAGCGGCCTCGAGCTCGTCCGTGATCTTGGTGGCAGCCGGACTGGACAAGAGGACATCGGGTTGGTCATTCAGCAGTTCCCCGATCCGGTCCCGCAGCACTTCGGCATCGCGGGCCTTGCCCAGCACCGTGCTCAGCCATTTCAGTTCCGTCTTGAGCTGAGCAGTCGCGTCGGCGTCGAACAACCTGCCGTAGGTGGACAACACGGAGCGGAGCCGGCGGCAGGACGAGCGCATTTGGTGAACGGCGTCGTCGGCGCCTTGCCGGACTCCGGGATCCTGCGCCGTGATTTCGGCGATCTGTGCGGCGATGTAGGCAACCACTGCGTCCCCGGCGGAACCCTTCGGGCGGGCTTTTGGCGGTGCGGGCACCGCGGGAGGCCAAGCAGTGCCGAACGCACGGGCCAGTTTGGAAGGATGTCCTGAACGGGTGGCACCGGCCTGCGACAGGACGTGCTCGGCGCTCTCCAGGAGGGCTTCGTCGCCGTGGACAAGTTCGATTTCCCACTCCCGCCATTGCCTCTCCAGTTGCGCCGGGTGCAAAGTCTCGGCCGTCACGTAGTCATCCACGAAGTCGGCCAAGGTCATTTCCTCGCTTCCGTGCAGCCGATGCAGGGTGCGGCGGGTATGGATCCGCGCCACCGGCCTAAGCTCGTGGCCGCGCGTGAATACGAGCAGCTTCTCGGCCAGTTCCTCGGGAACGGTCTCAGGCTGTCCAAGCGGCGCATGGATCTCCACACGGCTATCCTTGTCAGCCGGAAGCTTCAAATGCCAGCCGGAATCTGCGCCGCCGGTCCGGCGTCGCAAAGTGATGCGATGCCGGGCGAGGATGAGGCCTTCGGTGTCGAAGTAGACGGCCTCAAGTTGATGATCGGCGGGGTCAGCGACCTGTTCGACGCCGGTAATGTCCCCGAACGCGGGAAGGGGCGTCTCAATATCAGCGTCATACTTGCGTTCGGTTTCCACGAATTCCTGGGTCGACATGTCGCTTCCGCCCTTCTCGTTGCTGTGGCACCTATAGGCATCCTCCCACCGGCCCTCCTGCGGGAAAAGACTTGCGCTGGCGCCCGTTGTAGGTAGGTTGCGGCCGCGGGAGAGACCGGTTCTTCCCGCTTGAGTTCCAGCGCACGTGGGGCGCGATCGGCTCGGCTTAGAGCCGGATGTCCTTGCCGTCGGGCATCTCCCGGGATTGTCGAATCCGGCCGGGTTGCCGACTATCTCTTGCATCGGTGAACTTTCCGTCCCGCTGCATCCGTCTCTAGACCGGAACCGGCTCAAGCCCTAAGATCACTCTGACGGCACCAGCCCTGCGCTGAGCGATGTCCGTCACGGTCTCACCCTTAAGTGTGAGCGCCGGGCCCGTTCCGCGACTCAAAAAGGTCTTGGGCGGGCCCGGTGGACCTCCACAGGTCCAGCTAACCCGAGCAGGCCCTACGACGGCGATACTGTAGAGCGATTGCCGCGATAGTTACCGAGTAATTACTCGTAGATGGGTGACGGCAACCCGACAACGGAGGATGCTTGATTGTTGGGAGGGAAAATCATGACACGAGATGTGACTCATTTCGACCACCTTTCGGCGTGGACCGAAAACGACATGAAACCGGCCGCCGGCAAGCTTTTGCGTGGCGATAACATGCCTTCCGATGCACGGGAAAGCAGCCGTCCCTCGCCCCTGGACTTCCAGATCCCTGACGAACTGGACCGTGCCTTGGAGTCGGCTTCCCAAACGCTCAGCCTTACGCCCAGCGAGATCTTGCGCGAGGCCCTGTCCGAATGGCTGGGCAGTCACGGACAGCCGGCCACCGGCCATCACCCGTTCGGGAAACACACCGCGCTGTAACGTGCGCCGGACTGCAGGTCATGGAGCCGCAGTCCCTAGTGCAGGCGGTCCTGAGCGGCGTCTCCGTGACGTGCCGATCGGAATGGCGACGCCGCCAGGAACACCGCTGCCACGACGAATCCCCCGATAGCGATCCACAGCGTCGGTTGGTACCCGATTGATACCGCGAGTAGACCCCCGGCGGGCGCGCCGACCACGATCATCGCCCGGTTCGCGGACCGTATGGTGGTGTTCATGCGTCCTTGGAGGTGGTCCGGAGTAACCGCCTGCCGGTAACCCATCTCGTTCGCATTGCTCAGCCCGAGGGCGAGCCCGTAGAGGGCTTGGCCCGCGGCCAACACGAGAATCACGAACCATTTCTGTCCGCTGCCGGTGGGCACGACGGCGATGATCGCCCAAGCGATCGACATGAGGCTATTGCAGATGATCACCGCCCGTCCCGCTCCCCATCTCATGCCGAACCTGGTGGAGAACGTGCTTCCGAGCAGCCCGGCGACGCCGGCCGCGGCCAGGGTGATGCCCAGCTCGAACGCAGACAACCTCAGTTCCAGCAGGACGAATGCAACGAACACCGTTCCGAGCACGCTGTTGGAGAGGAACCACACGTGGGATCCGATCGCCATCGGTGCAAGAACCCGGTGCCTGTAGACCCACCGGAGTCCTTCGGCGATCTCGACGCGAAGATTTCGCAGGGACGCGTCAGATCTCTCCGCGGGCTCCGCAACGCGAATTCGGGAGATCGCCAGCGCGGAAAAGAGATAGGACACGGCGTCGGCGAGGACCGCCACGGGAGCTCCGAGAAGCGTGACCAGTCCGCCGGCTACGAGGGGACCGGAGGTTTGGGCGACGGCATCGCTTTGGTCGGCCCTGGCGTGGGCCGCCAGCAGATCCTGCTTAGCCACGATCCTTGGGAGGAACGACTGGGACGCGGCGTCACCGAAGAGGGAAAACATGCCGAAGAAGGCAACGAAGACGATCAGGACAACGAGGTTCAGCCATCCGAGCGCGTAGAGAAGCGGAATGGCCAACAGCAGGATGCCCCGTGCGAGGTCGGTTCCCACGAGTATGGGCTTCCGTCGCCGCCGGTCGACGAGCGCGCCGGCGACTAGCCCGAAAAAGAGATAGGGAAGCCACCGGGCAGCGTTCAGGAGGCCGACGTCGGTGGCAGTACCGTGAAGCGATTCCACCACCAGGACCTGCAGCGCCAGCGTGGTGACGTAGGTTCCGAAACCCGACACCGTGTACGCCGACCAAAAAGCCACGTAGCCGGGAATCCGGAAAACGTCCCGAGGGCTGGGCGTCCGCGGCCAGCCCTCGGGTACGGAGCGCAAACTGCCCTTAGCTGCCGCAGTACTTACCGTAGTTGGTCCCGGCGTTTTGGTAGTCGGCCTTCAGCGTGTTGAGCTTCGCGGAATCCGGGTTGTCCTTCACGGACTCGTCCAGATAGTCCACGATCGCCTTCAGCGTGGGCTTTAGCTCATCCGAGGAAACGGCCACGATGGGGCGGATCTGGTTCGCGAACCGGATCATTCCGGTCTTGTCGGTGCTGTTCGTGGGGTTCGAGATGACGGTCTTGACCCGGCTGCACGTGTCCGCGGTGCTCAGCTGCTGCGGTGCGGAGCAGGCTGAAGCGGAGAGGAGGAGCCCGGCCGCGAGCAGGGTTGTGGTGATTTTCTTCATGGTTCCCTCAGTAGTTGCTGACGTTTGATTGTAAGCAGACCTCGCGTGGCGCCCAATGCGGATTTAGCGGCCGGGCCCCTCCAGTGTTTGTTTTGCGCCGGATTAGCGCTGGGGGAGGACCTTGGTCCCTTCGATCTGCACGGCCTGCAGCTTGTTCGGATTCAGTCCGAGCGTCTTCAGGATGGTCGGCGCAATCTGGGTCGTCTCCACCGAGCTGGTCACTGTCCGGGCATGTTCGTCGTTGGCGCCGGAGACCACCAGCGGCACGTCGCGGTCGTCCGCGCTGGCTCCGCCGTGTTCGGCGATCTTGGACTTGCCGCCGGTGTAGACCACGCCGGTCTGGGCGATGCCCAGGATGTCCGGGTAACGGGAATCGCTGGTTTGGGTGCCGAAGTAGCCAGCAACCTCGCTGCCCGCGTAGATCGTGCTCAGCCCCGATCCGGTCACCGTCTTGGCGGCGCCGTTGATGTCATTTCCGGCAGCCGAGTGAGCTGCCAGGTAGTCCTTGGCGAACTGCGCCGCTGCCTGCGAGTGGTCCGAAAGCCACAACTGCATGATGTCGTCGTCCGTGGAGAACGCCACCAGGTCGGCTGAGCCAGGGTGGGCCGACTTCCATGCTGCGTTCAGGCCGTCGATGATTGCGCTGTCGGGCACCCTTGTCAGGGCTGCCGGGTCCATCGGGGACTGTCCGTGCTTGGCCGAGAGGATCACGGTGGTGTCCTTTGCGTGGCCCGAAGCGGCCAGCGCGGACTCGAACTTGCCCACCGAAGCGTTGACGAAGTCAAGCGCCTTACTCAGGAGCGGGCCTGGAACGACGCCGCCCTGGAGGTAACCCCCGGCGAGGCCGTCCGACGTCGGGAGCTTCTGTGCCGTTGAGACGGACTGGAAGTTCATCCCGAAAATGGCCGGTACGGCGGCCGCCTTGGTGCCCGAATGGTCCTTGCCGCCGATTTCGTTGAGCACTGCCTGGACCTTGTAGCCGTCGTACTGCTGGGTTGCGGCGTTGTCCTTAGTCCAGTCGCCGCTAAAAGGAGCGGGGGCAATACTGTTGATTTCGGGGGTGAACAGATCGTCCAGGCCCTTGCCTGAGGGGCCGTTCAGGATTTCGTAGGCCGGGTGCTTGTCCGACCAAGCCGTGGTCAGGCCGGCGCTCTTAGCCACTTCGAAAACGGTGTTGACCTTCAAATACTGGTGCGGGTAGACAGGCTCGCAGCTCGCCGGGTCAACCGGGAGGGCTGCGGGGTCAAGGAGTGCGCCGGGCTGTCCCGTCATGTTCAGGATGCTGGCCGGAAGCCCGGGCAGGCCCTGGCCGGCGTCGAGGGCGTTCTGGTTCTTGTCTGCGGCTTCGGTGAATGCCACTTCGGCGCCGGGCGCGGTGTTCTTGCAGTCAGTTGTGCCCGCGGGCAGCAGCGTCCTGTTGAAAGTGTCGTCATAGTAGACGCCGGTGGTTCCGGGATTGCCGCCAGTCAACTGGCCGACCATGCCGGGAAAGGAGTCCGAGGGCACCGGGGTCTGGGCGTGCGTGTAGCTGGTGCCGTGATTGACGAGGGACGCAAGGGCCGACGTTGGGTGGTTCTTCACGTACAGATCCAGGTCCTTCTGGTGGAGGCCGTCCACCGAAAGCAGCAGGACATGCTTTGAGGTTTCGCCCTGGCCGCCCTGGCCCTTGTTGCCATCGGATCCCGGCTGGCCCTGGGCGTCCTGGCTGCCGCGGGAAGCATCGTCGGCCACCGCTGGCACCATTGCGGATCCGGCCATCAGCACGGCCCCTAGAACCGTTGCCACGGCAAGCCCGTTTTTCTTCGCTGTCTTCATCGGAATAAGACCTTTCGCTATGCGTTGCTCATCGACTGAAAGTGAGTCCCCGGTCGATTCTTGCCGCGCGGAAGGGTACCCGTCCCGCTGTTTTCACGTCACGCTGAAACGTTCACGGCAGGTTCAATCAGAAGTAGCCGAACTCTTCCGGAACTCACAGGAAAGACCGCGTACCCCCGGGGTGGCCGGGGGTACGCGGGTTTATGTTGAAGCTCACGGCGAAGGACGCGGAGTCGGCGTTCCCACCATCGACGCCGGCGGCGCCGGGAAGGCAGCAGTAGGGTAGAGCCCGGCCACTTGCGTCATGTAGTTGGCCCATTGCGGCCCAGCTAGCATGTAGCCGTCGACGGCGGTGTAGAACTTGCCGTTGATTGTCACGTTCTGTCCCGCTCGGCTCTGTCCCGCCATAGTGTCGCCGAAGAAGGACGCCGTGGCGAGCCCCGTGGTGAACCCGACTACCCAGGTGGACCCGTTGCTATTGTTCGTTCCCGTTTTCGCGGCGGTGGGGAACAGGTCCTGGACTTTGGGTTGGATGTAAATGCCGGAGCCGCGTTTGAGGACGTCCTGGAGGACCGCGTCGACGCCACGGGCAACCTCGGGTTTGATGGCGTCCCGGCAGGAACTGGTTTGGGCGGGCAGCCTTGCGCCGCCGGGGTCCACCACACTTATAAGGGCGATCGGCGAGCAGTACTTGCCGTCGTTGGCGAATGTGGCAAAGGCGTTCGCCAGCACAAGGGGGGCTACTTCGGTGCCGCCGAGGAGGTTGCCCAACTGGTGCATGTTCACGGGCGCGTTGTCTACGCCGCTGTGGAGACCCACAGCGTCCACCACTCTTTGGATACCGCAAAAGTCCAGTTGCGATGCCTCGGCAAAAGTGGCGGTGTTGATGGAGTTGTAGAGCCCGTAGTTGGCGGGCATCGGCCGGTAGTATCCCTCATCGTTGTTGCGGAGATCGTCCGCGGTACCGAGCCCGGCGATTTTCTGGGCCGTACTGTAGCCCCCCAGCACCTTTCCGCAGCTGGATCTCCAAGGGAATCCGAGTGGATACACCCTCCGCGAGGCGTCCACGGTGGTCGTCATGGATTTGCCTTCGTTGAGCCACTCCGTAAAAGTGAACGGTTTCATCGCGGAACCTGGCTGGAACCCGCCGGCTCCGTTCAGGTCATTGCCGTTGGCGTCCACCGAATCGACGTTAAAGTTGAGTTGGGTATCGAACTTCCCGGGTTCAGGGAGGAACACCGTGTTCTGTGCCATGGCAAGGATCTTGCCCGTGCCGGGCTGCACCGACACCAAGGAGGCGCCCCATTTGTCCGGGTTTGCCCCAGCGGTGGCGTTGACCTGGCCCTGCGCCACCGCCTGTAGCCGGGTGTCCAGCGTTGTGGTGATCGTCAAGCCGCCGCGGTACAGAAGCTGTTCCCGGTCCGCGGGGCTGGCACCGTACGCGGGGTTGTTGAGGATCAGGTGGGAGATGTAGTCGCAGAAGTAGGGCGCTATGTCCGCGGCGGCACAGCCCTGCTTTGCAGGAGTGATGGTGAGCTTGATGGGGGTGGCGACGGCCGCCGCGTAAGCCGCCTGCGGGATCTTGCCCTGCGTGAGCATGTCAGCCAGCACCAGGTTGCGGCGTTGGACGGAGTTGTCCGGATGGACGGAGGGGTCGAAGTAGCTCGGACTGTTGACCAGGCCGGCGAGCAGGGCCGCCTGTGGAAGGCTGAGGTCCTTTGCGGAGACGCTGAAGAAGTGCCGCGCTGCGGCTTCGATGCCGTACGCGTCCCGGTTGAAGAACACGATATTCAGGTAGCCCTCAAGGATCTGGTCCTTCGTGAATTTCTTCTCCAGTTCAACGGCGAGCTTCATCTCGCGCAGCTTGTCACCGAGGGTTTTCTGCCCGCTGAGCACAACCTCCTGGGTCTTGCCTGCCGCCAAGCGGGACTCGTTGAGGACGTTAGTCACGTACTGCTGGGTCAAGGTGGACGCGCCTTCCCTGGTGCCCTTGGTGAGGTTGGACGCTAATGCCCGGAGAATCCCTTGGGGGTCTATTCCGCCGTGTTCGTAGAAGCGGCTATCCTCGACGGCGACAATCGCTTCCTTGATGTAGGGCGACATCTGGTCGAGGCTGACCCTCACACGGTTCTCCGCATAGAAGGTGGCGATCGTCTTTCCGTCGGAACTGAGAACTTTGGTGGACTGCGACGGCGAATTGACCACCAGATCGCCCGGAAGATTCTCGAAGTATTGGATCGAACCGCTGACGGCCATGCCGCCGGACGCCACGCCAGGAACCACCAGGCCGGCAGCGAGAACACCGCAAACGGCGCTCACAACAAAGAATCCGATGACCCTCCAGAGGACCGCGGCCAAACCACGTTTTCGACCGTTCTTCGACGCCATATTTCCAGCTATCAACCGTGCGTGATTCAAGATTACGCCGCCATTCCACGCGTCAACTAGGCCCGAAAATCCGTGGCGACACGGGCAACACGGTTATGTTCGTCACTTCGCCCGCGTGCTGGCGGGGATCGGTGTTTTGCCGGATGCATACTGATGATGTTCGGGTGCGCGATGGAAGGCAGGTGGGCGGCCGGTGGAGACTTTGACGGCTGTTGTGAGGAGCGAGTATTTTCCGGCGGGAGCGGTGCTCGTGGGCGTGGTTTTGTTCTGGACGATCGGGGTGCTTGGCGGATTGTCCTGGTTGAGCGGAGGCCAGCCGCCCCTGGCCATCCTGACGTGGATGATCTTCATCTACGGTGTGGTGGTGCTTTCTCCCCTCGCCGGAATTTGGGCCGCAGTGGATCTTGTCCGCCGCTGGTGCCGGAACCGGCAGGCGCGCCAGCAGCAGCCGGGAACGGCCGACGTCGAGTCCCTCTGAATCCGCACGCGATAGCCTGAGGTCAGGCCCTGCCTGAAACCTGCCCGGGATCTGCCCGAACGGAACGAGGACTCCCCATGATCACACGCGTCGACGTCGATGAAGCGGCTGCCCGGATTGCCGGGAGGATCCGCCGCACGCCCGTTTTCGAGGCGGACGCGGGGACGGTGCTTGGGCAACTGTGGTTCAAATGCGAGTTCATGCAGCACACGGGTACGTTCAAGGCGAGGGGTGCCTTCAACCGCGTCCTGGCCAGCCGGGAGCGTGGCGAGCTGAAGGACGAGGTGGGAATCGTCGTCGCTTCAGGAGGCAATGCCGGGCTCGCGAATGCCTATGCCGCAGCCCAGCTCGGTGTCCCCGCAACGGTTTTTGTCCCCGAGACCGCACCGGCCGTCAAGGTCAAGAAACTCAAAGCCAGCGGCGCCACGGTGGTCCAGCGCGGGACCGAGTACGCCGAAGCGTTTGAAGCCGCATTGGCCTACGCCGAGGAAACCGGTGCCGTCTACTGCCACGCGTACGACCAAGCCGAAATCGCCGCCGGGGCAGGGACCGTGGGCTCGGAACTCCTGGAACAGCTGGGCGAAGTAGACACCGTCGTGGTGGCCGTCGGGGGCGGCGGCCTCATGGCGGGAATCGCGGCCGCCGTCGAAGGACGCGCCCGGGTTGTTGGCATCGAGCCGGACAACGCGCCTACCCTCCATTCGGCCCTGGCCGCAGGGATGCCGGTTGACGTCGCCGTTTCCGGGATCGCCGCGGATTCACTCGGGGCCCGGCAGATCGGCCGGATCGGTTTTGAGGTGGCCGTCCGCACGGGCGTCCGGACGGTCCTGGTGTCCGACGACGACATCGCCGCCGCGCGCTCGCTCCTCTGGGAGGAGTACAGGATCGTCGTGGAACACGGCGCGGCCGCCGCTTTCGCTGCACTGAACTCGGGAGCCTACGCCCCCGCAGAAGGGGAACGCGTGGCTGTGATCCTTTGCGGCGCCAACACCGACCCCGCCACGGTCTGAAGAGGACCGCCCCGGCCCTGCCGCGAGCGCTCCGAAGTTGCTAAGCTCTAGCCCAAATGCCGGGGCACGCAAACTGCTTCACGAACGGACAGTGACATGACGCGATTGATCATCATGGGCCCTCCTGGCTCGGGCAAGGGTACCCAGGCTGAATACATCGCCAGGCATTTCGGAATCCCTGCGATATCCACAGGAGATATTTTCCGCGCCCATGTGGGAGGCAAGACCGAACTTGGGGCGGAAGCCAGCAAGTACATGGACAACGGCGAATTCGTTCCGGATCACGTGACCAATGCCATGATCCGGCAGCGGCTTGGCAATACCGATGTCCAGGCAGGGTTCCTCCTGGACGGCTACCCCCGCACCACGGCACAAATAGAGGCACTCGATGGCATTCTGGCCGGAAACGAGCAGCAGCTTGATGCGGTCGTCGAGCTGGCAGTCGACGACGACGAACTGGTGGAGCGGATGCTTCGCAGGGCGCAAGAGCAGGGCCGCAGCGATGACACGGCGCCGGTGATCCGCCGTCGTCTGGAGCTCTACCGGGACGAGACGCGGGCGGTGGTTGCGCGGTACTCCGAGCGCGGAATCGTGCTCGCAGTGGATGGTTCCGGCCAACGGGAAGAGATCACGGCCAAAGCCATTGCCGCCATTCAATCAGTGCTAGGGAAGGGACTGTGAACGGTCAACCGAACACCGGCCAAAGGATCGAAGACTATGCAATGATCGGGGACCTGCACACAGCAGCCTTGATCAGCACGGCAGGCTCGATCGACTGGCTGTGCCTTCCACGTTTCGATTCGCCTGCGTGTTTCGCAGCGCTCTTGGATTCTCCCAACGCAGGGCGCTGGCTCCTGGCTCCCGAGTCCGGGGGCACATGCACGCGACGCCAGTACAGGGACGGCACGCTCATCCTGGAGACGGACTGGGAAACCGAGGAAGGGCATGTGCGGATCATCGACTTCATGCCGCCGCGCGACGCCGTCGCGGACATCGTGCGCGTGGTGGAAGGGATCCGCGGGACCGTCAAGATGCGCGGCGAGCTGATACTGAGGTTCGACTATGGACACGTGGTGCCCTGGGTGCGCCGTGACAGGCATGGTCTCCGCGCGGTTGCCGGTCCTGACTCCGTCTACCTCAAGACCCCGGCGCCGTTGATAGGTAAGGACTTCACCACGGTCAGCGAGTTCACGGTGAACGCCGGTGACCACGTCCCCTTCGTCCTGACCTGGGCGCCCAGCCACGAACGGCGGCCACGCTCTGTCGAGGCAGACATCGCGCTTGAGGACACTGCAGGATTCTGGACGGATTGGTCCAAGCGTTGCACCGTCCGGGGGCCTTACCGGAAAGCCGTTCAGCGATCCTTGATCACGCTGAAGGCCCTCACCTATGCGCCTACCGGGGGCATTGTTGCCGCCGCCACCACCTCGCTCCCCGAACAGATTGGCGGGCCGCGGAACTGGGACTACCGCTATTGCTGGCTGCGTGATGCCACGTTGACCCTTCAAGCGTTCCTGGCCGCGGGCTATACCGAGGAGGCCAGCGCGTGGCGGGATTGGCTCCTGCGCGCTGTTGCGGGCGACCCGGCCGACCTCCAGATCATGTACAGCTTGCACGGTCGCCGGCGATTGCCCGAGACGGAGCTGACGTGGCTTGCGGGATACCAGGGTTCGAAGCCGGTGCGAATCGGGAATGCGGCAGCGGAGCAGCTTCAGTTGGACGTGTGGGGAGAGGTCCTGGACTGCCTGTCCCTGACCCGGGCATCGCTGATGACCATCGGCGATGAGTCCTGGGCTATCCAGATCGCCTTGATGCGCCACCTTGAGAGCACCTGGGACCAGCCGGACAACGGACTTTGGGAAGTACGCGGCCCGCGGCGCCACTTCGTGCACTCGAAAGTGATGGCCTGGGTTGCGGCTGACCGGATGGTCCGGGGAATCCGTGAATCCGGGATGCCCGGTCCGCTAGATCGCTGGGAGGCTTTGCGGGACACGATCCATGACGAAGTCATGACCCATGGATTCGACGCCGACCGCAACACTTTCGTCCAGTCCTACGGGAGCAAGGAGCTGGATGCAAGCCTTCTCCTGATCCCCAAAGTGGGCTTCCTGGCCCACGACGATCCGCGCGTGATCGGCACCATTGACGCCATCCAGCGCGAGCTGACGGAAGACGGCTTCGTGCTGCGCTACCGTCCGCAAGACAGCGACGACGGATTGCCGGGTGAGGAGGGCGTGTTCCTCGCGTGTTCCTTCTGGATGGTGGACGCACTTCTGGGGGCCGGGCGCCGCGTGGAGGCAACGGCGCTCTTCGAGCGACTCCTCGCCTTGCGCAATGATGTGGGGCTACTGAGCGAAGAATGGGACGCACATGCTGGCCGGCAACTGGGAAATATGCCCCAGGCTTTCAGCCATTTCGGCTTGGTGCTCAGCGCCTTGCAACTGCACCACGGCAAAGCGCACCGTAGCAATGCCCCGATTGGCGGGGCACCGCCGTCGGGATCCTCTGCAGTGACTTTAGAAGCGCCGTCCTCAGAGGCGCCGTCGGCGGTTTCGGGGACGTCGACGGCGGCCCTAGGGACGGCGTCGAGCTGACGTTCTGGAGCGTTTAGGCCAGCGGAAGATCCGGCCGGCCAAGGCCAGCCCCGCTCCGAGGTTGATCATGGGCAGGTAGGCCCGTGCGACTGCGGTTCCAACGGCAGGCAACGAAGCGGCGTCGGGGTAGAGCATGTAAAGGGGCTCGTACCTAGGCTGGAACTTTGCCTTGAAGGCCAAGAGGGATCTGAACCCATACACCGGTTCCAAAGTCGCGCCCAACCAATCGAGCAACCGGTCAAGGCTGCCGGGAGGCCGGGATCGTGGCCTTGGGCGAGGAATTTCGGAAGGATCCTCGGCGATCCGTGCCAGGGGTGCTCCAGAGAGGCTGAGGAATTCGCATCCTTCATCCTTGAGGCTGAGTGCCGCGGAAGCGATGAGGAATTCGATGCTGGCACGGAAGCCGCCGCTGCGGCGACGCATGAAATCGAGGGTCCAGCCAACGATGTGCCCGTTGCGGTATACGGGCAACCAGGAGGTGACTGCGTGCACGGTGTGGCGCTTGTCGATTGCAAGCAAGCAGCGCACCTCGGGGTCGTCGAGCTCGTCCAGGCTGCCCAGGGTAAAGCCCATCTCGGGCATGTTCCTGTCCGCTACCCATTCTTCGGAGATTTCCTCGATCTGGACCTGGACGGAGAAAGGAGCAGAGGCGTAGCTCGTCCACTCGTAATGGACGCCCTCCTTCGCTGCGCTGTTCAGGGCTGTGCGGATGTCCTGGAACTTCTTTCCCTTGAAGGAAATCGAATGCAACGGCAGGATCGTTTCCTGGGCTACCTGGGCGGAACTCCAACCGGAAGAGTCCGCATGATCGCGCAGTTCCTGGGGCACTGAGTAGAAACACGGCGTCCACCCATTGCCCCGGCAGTGGCGGGCAAATTCCGCAAAGGCGGCGCCCATCTCGGATTTGGGTCCCACGGGGCCACCAAGCGTGAGCGCAACTCCCGTGCTGACCCGGTACGCGACAAAGGACTGTCCTGAAGCGGAGAACCAATACGTGTTTCCCGGCCATGTTGTCATCCAAGACAGCGAGCTGCCTTCCCACGTCTTGATGATCTTCCGCGCCCGCTCGGTACTGGCGTCGTGCCGGGTGTGGGTCTGGTGAAGGAAAGTCTTGAATATTAGGACACCCGCAATGGCCCAAAAGACGACTCCGACGCCCTCGTAGACGAGAACGGCGGTTGTGCCCTGGGGGAAGAAGGCTGGAGGCAGGTCCAGCACGAAGCCCAGTGGAAGGAAACGGTCGGGGACATCCGCTAGTAGATCCGGCAATCCTGGAACAGGGGAGAAATCCTGGGCGAGGAGGAACCCTGCACCCACGTAGACGACACTGAGCACAGCCGCCATGGCAAGAACTTGGACGGCAAGGTGCTTATAGGTTCCGGCCGGTGCCGTGACGTGGAACAACCGCCGGGTCGCGAGCAGGACGATGGTCAGCGCCAGAGGCAAGAGCAGCGGCAGGGCCAAGGTGAGCGGCTGCGAGGAGCCTGACCCTTCGATGGCGCCGATCCCCTCGCTTGCCCCTGTGTCCGCGGCAGTTGGCTGCAGGACTCCGGCGAGGGCAATTCCTGCGAGGACGGACAGGCCCACCTGGATCAGCACCGTCCCCATCCATGCAAATCGCCGTCCGCGACGGAGGCCGTCTGCGAGCAACAGGAGGAGGAACGACGGGAGGATGGCCATGAAGATCCCGCCGGCCCCGGCGCGCAACTGCAGCTGGGCGACGGCACAGTCCTTCGCCTGCGCGGGATGTGCACAGAGGGTCTGGAGCGCTTGGGAGTCCACCGGCTGGATGTTGGTGAACAGGAAACGCAGGATGGACAGCGGCCCCACGGCATGCGGGACGAGGCCGGCGACCACCGGTCCGATCGCCGAGGCGGCAATGAGCAACGAAAGCAGTACCCGGCCCTCGTGCCGGGTACTGACCGGGCGCCCGAGCCGCGGACGACGTCTCAGCAACAGTGGGCCGAGAACCGCGCCTACCCCTGCGGCGCCGAGCCTCACGAGATCCGCGAACCCTCCGCTGTACAGCGCCAGGAGTAGCAATAAGGCGAAGACGGCCAGCCGGATGCGGCGCCTCCACAGGGTTGCCATGGACGCAGTCCCCGCCATGGCCGTGCCGATGATGAAAGCACTCGGACCCATGAAGAGGTGGCTGCCCATCTCCCGCGTCCAGCTTCCCAGCAAGCCTTGGGCCAGGCCCAGGAATCCAAGGGAAGCGCCAACGCCCAGAATCTGGCTGGAGACGGCAGCGATTGCGTACGCCCGCCATCCCATTCGCCGCTCCAAGGGCACCCCGAGCACCAGCACCAGGACGGTTCCAAACACGTACTCCGTCAGGTCCCTCGCCCAAAAGGCGGAAGCCAAGACGGCCCACCAGTGATCTGGAACCGAGTGTGGCGTCGCTGCGACCTGGAACCGCAATTGCGCATCCGGTCCAGTGGCAAGGCTCGACGTCAACGCGCCCAATCCCCAGAAAACGATGACAAAACCCAAGGTGAGCCGTGCGGAGCGCAGTCTTCCAGCCCACGATGGCCGCACTGGGACGTCGGGGAAGGGCTCGGTTCCCGGCTCGTGCACGGGGTTCCTTTCAACGCACCAGAAGGATTGGGGGCCAAATGAAATTCTTCCACACCGGCCGTCCTACGAGGATAGGTCCCACTTCGCCGTGACCTTCCCCGTCCCGATCCAATAGACTCCGACGTAGGCAGGCCGTCGGGTTGATTCCGTTCCCTACAAATAGCCCACAAGTATCAATGGACAGTTGTCTTCCACGTTTAGGCCAGCAGAGTTCAAAACCAACAGAAAGCAAGTTCGGGACAAGGACGATGCACAAATCTCGCATGATCCGCTTCGCTGCATCCGTGATGGCCGCCGGCGTGGTCTTGGCCGGCTGTGCGCAGGCGCCGACAGAGTCGACCCCGTCGGCCAGCGGGAAGCAGGCAGCGGCGCCCATCGCGCCCTCCGGGAGTCCGGCGGCAGCGGCCGAAGGTCCCAAGAAACCCGATTCACCGCAGGATCCGTCACAGCTTCCCGTGGGGTCCCTGTACAAGAACCCAAGCAATGACCGGAACGAAATCATCCTCGCGGATATCCGGCATACGGTTGTCCTCATTGGTGACTCCCAGTCTGAGCCGATGGGCTCGTGGCCACGGGTGGCCTTGGGCTCGCTTGGCTACAAGGTATATTCCGTGGCCCGGGGCGGTACCGGATATGTGGCCGCCACGAAAGCCAGTGGCAACTACATCGATGCGCTGCAACGCGGAGACTGGGTTCTGCCTTATGGGACGCCGCCCCTGATCGTGCTCGAGGGTGGAGGCAACGACGCCTCCCACGACGCCAGCGATGGTCAGATCACGGCCAACGCCAATAGGCTCCTCGCAGCTCTCAAAAAGAGATACCCACAGGCGAAGATTGCGATGATTGGAACCCTTGCCAGGGGTGCCAGCGCCGGTGGGGGTCGCCGCACCCAGGTTGACGCGCTGCTGGGCGACATCGCGGCCAAGGCCGGAGCTCCTTTCTTCAGCGTCGGCGACTGGATCAGCAAATATCAGGTCGCCGGCGACCTGGTGGATGGCGTGCACCTGAACGCCGCAGGGCATGCCAAGCTCGGCGCGGTACTGGCCGCCGACATGGCCGAAGCTGGACTTCGCCTGCAGCCGGACCCGGCCAGCTGAGCCGCCGACGAACAGCAGCTCGCCCAATAAGTTCCAACCAGAGGAGTGCTTCGTGAGAATTGCAATAACCGGAGGAAGCGGAAAACTGGGTAAGAGCGTGGTCCGCAGGCTGATCGCCGACCGTCACGAGGTCATGAACCTGGACCGGGCCGGCGGGAGGGAGCGCGGAACAGTCACCGTGGACCTTCGCAACTACGGGCAGGTTGTGGACGTGATCCTTGGCCTGGATGACCGCCACGAAGGATTCGACGCGATCGTCCACCTCGGAGCGATCCCGGCACCAGGACTGTTTCCGGACGCCGCAACGTTCGAAAACAACATGCTCTCCACGTACAACGTGTTTCAGGCAGCAAGGAGGGCAGGGATCAAGAAGATCGTCTACGCCTCCAGCGAGACAGTCCTGGGACTGCCGTTCGACGTCGATCCTCCCTACATCCCAGTGGACGAGGAATATCCGGCACGGCCGGAAAGCACCTATTCGCTGGTGAAGCACCTCGAAGAACAAATGGCCATCGAACTTACACGCTGGGATCCCGAGCTGAGCATTGTGGGGTTACGTTTCTCCAACGTCATGGACCCCGAGGACTACGAAGCCTTCCCGTCGTTTGACGCCGACGCCAAGCTTCGTAAATGGAACCTATGGGCATACATCGACGGGCGCGACGGCGCTCAGGCGGTCGCGCGCGCTTTGGAGAACGGCAAGCCCGGTTTCGAGGCGTTCATCATTGCCGCGGCGGACTCTGTCATGGGCCGTTCAAGCGGCAGCCTGGCCGCCGAAGTCTTCCCGAAGGTCAAGGTGACCAAAGACCTGGGAGAACACGAAACCATGCTTTCCATCGACAAGGCCAGGCGCCTCCTGGGTTTCTCCCCTGAACACAGTTGGCGGGACTACCACTCGAACCGAACCACACCCACGGAAGACTAGCCCGCCGCGGCCGGGGGCCCGCCGCCGCCGAGCTCCGCTATTTGGAGGTGGCCGGGGTCTGGCAGAACTCCGTGCACCGGAGAACAATTGATTCATGGTCAGCTATTCAGCCCTTGAAGAAGCGTCCAGCAAGAATCCGCATGACTGGGGCCGGGCGATGGCAACGGCGATGACAAAGCTCCTGGATGCGGCTCGCATTGATGGACGGCATTTTGAACATGAGTTCCTCTACGGCGAGGAACTGCGCATGAGGATCGACGAGAACAACGGCGGAGCCACGGTAAAACTCACGTGGACGCCGATGGATCAGGAAACTGAACAGGAGAAATCCTCGGCCTGAGTGCTCCGGTCGGCTCGGGACCGCCCGGGCCAGGAAATCCGCCTGGACCGTGGCCGCCGGGCCCGGTAGGGCCTCCGTTGCTTCCGAGCAGGCTCCGCGTCAGGGTCTCGCCGTCTGCCATGAGCTGTTCTACCGCGAAGCCCAAGTGCGCGTCACCGGGGGTCTCATCGGCGAGCGCTGCCGCGACCACTGCGCGTCGAATTAGCTCTTTGGCGAACGACGCCGTGGTGCCCGCAGTGCGGGCTGCTGCGGTTTCGATCGACGAGGGGGAAAACGGGAGTCCATTCGAATACAACCTCAGCAGTTCCACGCGTTCGTGCTTGGAAGGAAGCGGTATTTCCACCGCCAGGTCCACCCGTCCGGGCCGCTGGGCGAGGGCACGCTCTAACAGGTCCACGCGGTTGGTCGTCAGCACGAACGCGACGTCGGCGTCGTTGTCCAGCCCGTCCATGGCGTCGAGCACCTCGAAAAGCAGCGGCTTGGGTCCATGTCCGAAGCTTCGGTCCTCGGCGATCAGATCGCAGTCCTCCAACACAACCATCGACGGCGCCAGTGCCCGCGCGATCTTGGCTGCCTCCGAAATCCTGGCGAGTGACCCGCCCGAGAGGAGCACCGCCGTCGTACCCTCGCTTTGGCTCAGGAGGTACCGGACGGTGTGTGTTTTGCCCGTACCCGGGGGCCCGTAGAGCAGGAGGCCGCGCTTGAGATGCTGTCCGTGTGCCGCCAGGATGTCCGCTTGCCGGGCAATGCCAAGGGTGTGGCCCTCCACTTTGTTGAGGAGACCGTCGGGAAGGACCACATCACCGCTGGTGAGCTCCGGGCGCCTGATAAAGGTCACGCCACTGATGCTCGGCCCATAATCGCTGACGGCGAGGGCGATGATCTGGCCCTTGAAAACGCTTTGGTGCTCCATTTCCCGCCGCACCTCGGCCAGCAGTTCGGAAACTACGGCAGGGTGGGTGGCCAGGACTTCGAGTGAGGCGAATTGCCGGCCGCGGTCCATCTTTGCCCCGCGCTGGAGCACTGCAACGGGCGAACCGGCGTAGCTGAAGAGCCAGAGACCAAGTGCGACGGCCTGGCGCTGTTGGTCCGGGCCGGTGGCCAAGTTGGAATAGTCCGGTTGGGCGAGCGGGAAGCGCGGGTAGCCGCGGGATTGCTGCAGCATGTCGCTGAAGGACATGCGGTGGCGCTGATCGCCGCCCCCGATGCCCACCAGCCGGTAGTCCGGATCGCGGCCGGCCAGCCCCTCCATGACAATGTCCACATCAACCAAGCGATGCGGCGGGATCTCCTCCGCCACCACGGAAAGTTCATGGGCCGGCACGGCAAGGTGCCCGGTCAACGCCTGCAGAAGCTGCTCGCCGTCCTCGGCATGGTCCAATCCAGGCTGGGCCAAACGCGTCAGTGTTCCGAAGTCTTCGATGAATTTCCCCAATTTTTCATCCATGGTCAGACACTAGCAGGAGGGGCATTGCTTGGTCAGGGGCTCAGCAGAGTCCGTTCAGGGTAGTGATGGCCAGATCCCGGAGCCGACCGGACACCGGCTGGGTCAGCGCGGCGACCATTGCGTCGTCCCCTGCCCCGGTATCAGGCGGGTAGGCGATACCCAGGCTCAGCTGACGGGTGCCGTCCGCGCTGCTGATGCTGATGCCACCGAAACCCAACGTGGATCCGCCGTGGCCGTAGTAGAAGCCGTTGGTGCAGTCGTCGTTCCAACGCTGCAGGCCCAGGCCATAGTTCGCCCCGTTGATCGTCTCCATCTCCGCCAACGCGGCTGGTCCCAATAAGCGACCCCGCATGAGGGCCGCGTAGAACGCGTTCACGTCGCCGACACTCGAGATGACTCCGGCACCTGCCGACCCAAGCTGAAGCTCCGGTTCCGTCACGTCCAGGCGCTCGCCGTCCAGCAGGGAATAGCTGTGGATCAGGGCAGGTTCCGAACGGTCCGGCCCGGCAAGGGTCGTGCGGCTCAGCCCCAGGGGTTCGAAGATGTCGGCGGCGAGGACGTCGCTGATCGAGTGGTTGCGGTACCTCTGGATGATCAAGGCCAGGGCGGTGTAGTTCGCTTCCGAATAGGTGAATTGCGGGGCGAGCCGTTCCGCCCAAGGCACTGTACCTGCCAGCCGCAAGGTGTCCTCCGGGCTGAAGCGAGTGTTGATGGCCTGCCTCAACGACCGGGACTTCAGCATGGGCCCCGTCGGGTCGGCCAACCCAGAGGTGTGGTTCAGCAGGGACCGGACCGTGACGGCGTCGCTTGCGTGGACGAGGGCGTTGAATTCCGGAAGGTGCTTCGAAACGGGGTCATCGAGGCTGACTGTTCCTTCCGCCACCAGTTTGAGGAGGGAAACCGAGACCATGGATTTGGTGATTCCTCCGACCGGTATCCGGTCCGTGACTTCGGCGGGATGCTGCGTGTCGGCGTTCCGTACCCCGTAGCCCTTGGCCCACTTGTTGCCCCGGATGTTGACCTCGACAACCACGGCTGTGGCCCCTTGGCCGATCATGGCTTGGGCGAAGAACTCCAGACCGGGCACATCTATCGTCGCCGCTCCCGTCGGCGCTGCGACGGGCGCGGAATCGGACGTGGGAGGGTACGTGCAGGCTCCTGTAGCCAGGGTCAATGCCACGACTGAAGCCACCAGGAATCGTGCAATCGGGGAGGTGGTGCATCCCCGCGCAGCCGTCATGACTGCCTCCTGAAGCTCCGCTGCAGGGCACCGGCGGGGCGCCCTTGCCCCCGTAGTTTCGATCGTCCTCTTCGGAGGTGAGGGGGTCAACGCCGAAAACGCGGGTGCGGCCCGGGCGCTGCGTTGCAGAACGCGCGCCCGGGCCGCACCCACGATCCCGGCGGAAAGACGAGCTAGGTCAGCTTGATCTGACGGTTGACGTCCTTGTACAGCAGGTACCGGAACGGGCCCGGACCGCCGGCGTAGCAGGCCTGCGGGCAGAAGGCGCGCAGCCACATGAAGTCGCCAGCCTCCACCTCCACCCAGTCATTGTTGAGCAGGTACATGCCCTTGCCCTCCAGGACGTACAGGCCATGCTCCATGACGTGGGTCTCCGGGAAGGGAATCACGCCACCGGGCTGGAAGGTCACGATGTTCACGTGCATGTCGTGGGCCAGGTCATTAGGGTCCGCGAAGCGCGTGGTGGCCCAGACGCCGTTGACGTCCGGCATTTCGCCCGCTTCAACTTCCGCATCACTCGTGACGAAGGACTTGGCTTCATAGCCCTCAAGACGCTCGTAGGCCTTGCGGATCCAGTGGAAGGAGACGATGTCATCCGAGACGTTCTCCAGGCCCCAGTTGGAACCGGCAGCGAGGTAGGCGTAGCCGCCCTCCTCAAGCTGGTGCAGTTCCCCGTCGAGGGTCAGGTTGACCTTGCCCTTGGTGACGAAGATGACGCCTTCAACACCCGACTCGAACTCGGCCTTGGGAGCGCCGCCACCCGGGCCGATCTCAACGATCAGTTGGGAGAACGTGGTGGCGAACCCGGAGATCGGGCGGGCAATGATCCAGGAACGCGTGTTGGAGAAGCCAGGCAGGTTGCTGGTCACAATATCGGTCAGCACGCCCTTGGGGATGACCGTGTAGGCCTCCGTGACGATTGCGCGTTCCGTGGTGAGGTGGGTCTGCGGCGGCAGGCCGCCTTGGGGATAGTAGTACTTGCCCATCATTGGATCCTTACTTGGAGGTGGTGTGCGCCAGCCGGGGGTGCGCCAGTGCAGTCAGCCGGGGGAGTTCGACGCCGGCGAGCGCCAGCACTTCTTCCGAACCTACCGCTCCGCATTGGACGCCCCGCAGGACGAAGGCGGCGAGGGCCCGGGCGGTTGCGGGTTCGTCCATGACGCCGCCTTCGGTGCGTTCCACGTAGTTGCGGAGGCGCGCCGCGGCCGCGGACAGGCCTTCGCGGTAGAAGGCATACGTTGCCGCGAAACGGCTGGGCAATTGGGCGGCGTGCAGATCCCAGCCCTGGTAGTAGCCGCGTTCAAGCGAGCGCCGGACCAGTCGGCCATGCAGCTTCCACGCGTTCTCCACGTTGTCGCCCACCGGGATGATGTTGGTGGAACCGTCGGAGAGCCGGATTCCGGTGCCTGCAACGGCCAATTGCATGACTTCCTTGGCGAAATCCGCCACCGGGTGCTCCATGGACTGGTACTCCGCGGAGATCTGCAGCGAAGCCGAGTAGTCATAGGTGCCGTAGTGCAGGGCGCTGATGCGGCCAGGAACTGCGTGTGGAAGCTGGGCCACGGGGGAAGTTCCCTCCGGGCCGAGAATCAGCTGAGGCGTTTCCACCTGGACTTCGAAGCGCAGCCGGCCCGCCGGAAGGGAGTGGATCTCTTCCAAGCGGGAGACGGCGAAGTCCATCGCCTGCACTTGGGCCACCGTGGTGACCTTTGGCAGCGTGAGGATGAGGCCGTCGGGCAGTTCTCCGGCGGAAGCCAGAGCGGAGACGAAGAGGTCCAGGGTCTTCAGGCCGCGTGCCCGGGTGGGGGCCTCGAAGCATTTGAACCTGATGCCGATGAAAGGCGGGGCAGAGCCGGCGGCAACGGCTTCGCTGACAGCCTGGGCTGCCGCTACGGCTGCCACGTCTTCCGCTTCGTCGCCGCGATCGCCGTAGCCGTCCTCGAAGTCGAGGCGCAAGTCCTCGATCGGCTCGCTGCGCAACTTGGCGGCCACGCGGGTGGCGACGGCGGCAGCCAGTTCCGGCTCTTGGCCCAGCAGCGCACCGAGCCTTTCGAGACCGCCGTGGGCCTCCGCCGTCGTGATCGCCTGGGCGCCCCATTCCGCGGAGAGCGACGGCGTGAAACGGTCCGCCGCGACGTATACCGTGTGCACCGGCTGGCGGGTGCCGTCGTCGCCGGGGTAGTTCCGCTCCAGCAGCTGGTCGGTGGCGGCCAGTTGGGAGTCGATGGCGGCGAGATCTGCCGCAGAGAAAGAGGAAGCGGCCATTCCTACACCAGCTCGTAGGCGGGAGTGGTGAGGAAGTCCGTATAGTCCTCGGACAGACAGATGTCCGCGATCAGGCGGCTGGCCGGCTCGTAGAACTTCTCGAAGGATTCGGAGTCAACCTCGCCGCGCAGGCGATCTGTCTCTTCGCCCAGGATCCGGGTGACCAGTTCGCGAGTGACCGTGTTGCCGGTGTCAGCCAGGACCGACTTGTTGCGGATCTGCTGCCACACCTGGGACCGGGAGATTTCCGCGGTGGCGGCGTCCTCCATGAGGTTGTGGATGGCGACGGCGCCGCTACCGGAAAGCCATACGGCGGTGTACGCGACGGCGACGTAGAGGTTCAGGCGGAGGCCTGCCTCGGTCACTTGGCCACCGGCGGAGGAGATATCCAGCAGCTGCTCGGCGGTCACCGAGACCTCCGGGCGCTGCTTGTCCAGCTGGTTGGGTTTGTCTCCCAGCACGGAGTCGAACACTTCGCGGCAAGTGGAGACGAGGTCCGGGTGGGCCACCCAGGAACCATCGAAACCGTCGTTGGCCTCGCGGGTCTTGTCCGCACGGACCTTCTCGAAGGCCTGTGCCGTGACTTCGGGTTCGCGGCGGTTCGGAATGACGGCTGCCATGCCGCCCATCGCGAAGGCCCCGCGCTTGTGGCAGGTCTTGACCAGCAGTTCCGTGTAGGCGCGCATGAACGGGGCCGTCATGACCACGGACGCGCGGTCCGGCAGGATGAAGGACTCACCGGCGTCGCGGAAGTACTTCACGATGCTGAAGAGGTAGTCCCAACGGCCAGCGTTCAGGCCGGAAGCGTGGTCACGCAGTTCGTAGAGGAACTCGTCCATTTCGAACGCGGCCGGGATGGTTTCGATCAGCATGGTGGCGCGGACGCTGCCCTGCGGGATGCCGAGGTAGTCCTGGGCGAAGACGAAGATGTCGTTCCACAGGCGGGCCTCAAGGTGGCTCTCCATCTTGGGCAGGTAGTAATACGGGCCCTGGCCGTTGAGCAAGAGCTGCTTGGCCACGTGGAAGAAGTGCAGGCCGAAGTCCACCAACGCGCCCACGGTGGGTTCGCCGTCGATCAGCAAGTGCCGTTCGTCCATGTGCCAGCCGCGGGGGCGGGCGACGACGACGGCGAGCGGCGCGTCCGTCCGGAGCCGGTATTCCTTGCCCTCCGGAGAGGTGTAGCTCAGGGTGCCCTGGGCGGCGTCGCGGAGGTTCAGGATGGCGTCGATGACGTTTGCCCAGGTGGGGGTGCTGGCGTCCTCGAGGTCAGCGAGCCATACTTTGGCGCCTGAATTCAGGGCGTTGATCGCCATCTTGGCAGGGGAGGCCGGGCCGGTCATCTCGACGCGGCGGTCCCGCAGGGCCGCGGGTGCTTCGGCAACCTTCCAATCGCCGTCGCGGACGTCCTGCGTTTCCGGGAGGAAGTCGAGACCGCCGGTCCGGGCCACTTCTTCGCGCTTGGCGACGCGCGCCGCGAGGAGCTCGGTGCGGGTGCCGGCGAAGCGGCGGTGCAATTCCTCCACGAAGGCCAACGCCTTGGGAGTCAGGATCTCCTCGGCGCGTTCGATGGGCCGGGGGTCTGTGACTGTGAGAGCCATGGGGTGGTCCTTTCCTAGAGAGCGCTAGCGGCCTTGGCAGATGCTGCGTTTGCTGCGTTTGCTACGGCTGCGGCGACGTCGGCGGCAACGTGGGGGTCGAAGACGCTGGGGATAATGTAGCTCGCATTCAGTTCATCATCCGCAACCCGGTTGGCGATAGCCTCTGCGGCGGCCACGAGCATTTCCGGGATGATGTCCGATGCTCCGGCGTCGAGCAATCCGCGGAAGAAGCCCGGGAAGGCCAGTACGTTGTTGATCTGGTTGGGGAAGTCGCTCCGACCGGTGGCGACCACCGCGGCGTGCTTGGAGGCAATCACCGGGTCGATTTCCGGCGTGGGGTTGGCCATGGCGAACACGATCGCGTTCTCGGCCATCGAAGCCACCTGCTCCTCGCCGATCACGTGGGGAGCGCTGACGCCGATGAACACGTCGGCGCCTTTGAGGGCTTCGTGCAGTGTGCCGGAGAAGCCGGCCTCGTTGGTGTTCGCGGCAATCCAGGAACGGTGCTCGTCGTCGTACTTTTCGCCCGAGTGGATGGCACCGGAACGGCCGGCCGCGACGATGTGCTGCGCGCCTTGGGCCTTGAGGAGCTGGATGATCGCCGAGCCGGCAGCGCCGACGCCGGAGACCACGATCTTGACCTCGGCGAGCTTCTTGTCCACCACGCGCAATGCGTTGACGAGGGCTGCGAGCGTGACGATTGCCGTTCCGTGCTGGTCGTCGTGGAAGACGGGGATGTCCAGTTCGTCGCGGAGCCGCTTCTCGATTTCGAAGCAGCGCGGGGCTGCGATGTCTTCGAGGTTGATGCCGCCGTAGACCGGAGCCATGGCCTTGGCGATCATGATGATTTCCTCGGTGTCCTGGGTGTCCAGGCAGACCGGCCAGGCATCGACGTTTGCGAACTGCTTGAACAGCGCGGCCTTGCCTTCCATGACAGGCAGGGCTGCGGCCGGGCCGATGTTGCCCAGGCCAAGGACGGCCGAACCGTCGGTGAGGACGGCGATGGTGTTGCGCTTGACGGTCAGGTTACGGGCAGCGGCGGGGTCCTCGGCGATGGCGAGGCAGACGCGTGCGACGCCGGGAGTGTAGGCGCGGGAAAGGTCGTCGCGGTTGCGCAGGGCCACCTTCGGGACGACCTCGAGCTTGCCGCCCAGGTGCATGAGGAAGGTGCGGTCCGAGACGTGCTGGACCGTGACGCCGTCGAGCGCGTTGAGGGCGTCCTTGACGCGGTTGGCGTGGTCTTCGTCCGTGGTGTTGCAGGTGACGTCGACAACCAGGGTGTCGTGGTGCGACTCGGTCACATCCAGCGCGGTGACCGCTGCGCCTGCGGCGGCGACGGCCGCGGCCAGCTCGCTCGTGGCCGTGAAGCTCGACGGCGCGGCGACGCGCAGGGTGATCGAATTTCCGGGGCTCGGGTTCGCCATTGAATTTCCTCCTCGTACAGGCCCGTAGCGGGCCTCCGCTCAAACCGAATGTTTTCGTATTATGGATATTATTATCTACAAAGTGGAAACACAAGCCCTGATTGATGGGCAAGCATTCCGGCGTCGCGTGCTGTATCTTGAGTGTTCTAAGCAATTCTTTTCACGATGCGGATAAGAGTTGTCGGATTCCGAGCCATAGGAGACAACGGAATGGCTGAAAAGCCCTCGGGAGGCGTGCAGTCCGTCGAGCGCGTCTTCGAACTGCTGGAACTCATCACCGACGCCGGCGGAGACGTCACGTTGAGCGAACTGTCGTCGTCGACAGACCTGCCGCTCCCCACCATCCACCGCCTGCTGCGCACCTTGGTGTCCCTCGGCTACATCCGGCAACTGCCAAATCGTCGCTACGCGCTGGGCCCCCGGCTCATCCGGCTTGGCGAAGGGGCCAACAAGCAGCTCGGAGCCCTGGCGCGTCCCCAGCTGAAGTCGCTGGTTGACCGGCTAGGCGAGACGTCCAACATGGCTGTACTGGATTCCGACATGGTCATCTACGTTGCCCAGGTTCCGTCCCTGCATTCCATGCGCATGTTCACCGAGGTGGGCCGCCGCGCCCATACGCACGACACCGGCGTAGGCAAGGCCATCCTAGCCCAGCTGGACGACGAGGTGGTCCGCGGCATCGTGGCCCGCACGGGCATGCCCACCCCCACGGCCAAAAGCATCGGAGACATCGATTCACTCCTCGCCGATTTGAACCGGATCCGCGAACGTGGTTACTCGATCGATGAGGAAGAGCAGGAGATCGGCGTCCGTTGCTTCGCGATGGCCGTCCCGAACGCTCCAACGCCCACGGCTATTTCCGTTTCCGGGCCGGTGTCCCGCGTGGACCAGCACTTTGCCGACCGCGCCGTGCCGCTCCTGCGCGAGGCCGCCCTCGCGATCTCGGCCGAGCTGAACCAGAACTAAGCCGTCCCGACGCTCGCTCACGTTTGTCGGGTTTCGGGTGGGCGCACGCTCACGTTTGTCGGGTTTCGGGTGGACGCTCGCTCACGTTTGGGCCAAAATGGCGAAACGCTCAAGCACATCTTGTGCAGGAGCGTTCGGCCTGGGGGCGCTCAATCTGCAGGAGCGTTCGCCAAAAAGGGGTGAAAAGTGAGCGAGCGTCCAGCGGTTTATGTTTCGTGAGGGCAGGCGCTCAGACGAGGGAGCCGTCGTTCGCTTCGGCGCCGTTCGGCTCCAGGTTGATCATCGGAGAGCGCTTTTCGAAGTACCAGAAGGTCAGCAGGCCCAGGGCACAACCGAGGAACCAGCTGTAGTTGCCGATCCACGTTGCGTTGACCGCGGTGGCGCCCGAGTCCAGGAGTGCCTTGGGGATCAGGACCGAGGCGATCGAGACCGCGCCGCTGATGGCCACCGCTTTGACCGCATTGGGGTTGTAGCCGTTGCGGAACCAATACTTGCCGCTGGGCTTCATCGTGTACATGTCCTCAACCCATACCTTCTGCTTTCCCACGAGGTAGTAGCCGGCGATCAGGATGCCGAAGAGCGGACCGATCAGCGCGCCCAGCACGCCGAGCGTGTAGTGGATGGCGTCGTCGTTCGAGTACCAATTCCAGGGGGTCAGGATGACGGATCCGACGGCGGCGATCATGCCGCCCATCCGCCAGCTGATCTTCTGCGGGCTCACGTTGGAGAAGTCGAACGCCGGCGAGATGAAGTTGGCAACGATGTTGATACCCACGGTCGCGATGACAAAGGTCAGTCCGCCGAGCAGCACGGCGAACACCGAATCGATTTCCTGAACGGTCTTGACGGGGTCCGTGATGAGGTGACCGAAGACCGGAATAGTGGCCGACGCCGTGATGACCGTGAGCAGCGAGAAGAACAGGAAGTTGACGGGCAGGCCCAGAAGGTTGCCCTTCTTAACGGCCTTGAAGCTCTTTCCGTAACGCGCGAAGTCGCCGAAGTTGAGCATGGGGCCGGAGAAATAAGACACCACCAAGGCGATCGCGGAAATCATCACCGGGATGGACGCTGCGAAGTCGAGCGGTTCGCCGGCGGACAAGTTGAGGCTGATGTTGCTGATGCCGGCCTCGGATACCAAGTAGATGGCCAGGACCAGCATCACTACATAGACGGCGGGTCCGGCGAAATCGATGAACTTACGGATGCTTTCCATCCCGTTCCAGAACAATGCAGCCTGGGCCACCCAGAGGATTCCGTAGCAAATCCAACCCAGGGCAGAGAGACCGAGGAAGCCGTACTGATGGACGTCGTACAACGGTTTCATGGCCGGGAAGAACTTTAGGAACACGATCACCAGGGCTTCGGAGGCCAGGAAGGTTTGCACTCCGTACCACGCGACAGCGATCAGGCCGCGGATGATGGCCGGGATGTTGGCTCCCTTGACGCCGAAGACCGCCCGGTTGATCACGGGGTACGGCACGCCCGTTTTTTGGCTGGGCTTCGCCACCAGGTTGCAAAAGACCTGGACAATCACGATGCCAACCAGCAGGGCCACCAACACTTGCCAGCTGGCCAATCCGAGGGCGAACAGGCTGCCCGCCGTCACATACCCGCCGATGCTGTGGACGTCTGACATCCAGAAGGCGAACAGGTTGTAGCTGCTCCAGCGCTGGTTTTTCAGGGGTGTCAGGTCTTCATTGCTGAGCCGCGGATCGCGGTGTGCGGCGGCTTCGTCAATCGGGCTGCCAAGGAAGGTGCCGGGTGCGCCGGTTTCCTCTGGAGCGAGTTGTGCTTCGGCCATTGGTTCCTCGAATCAGGGTTTCTCACGACAGGGGCAGTCGTTTCACTGATTCAATTCAATGGAACAGATGTTTCAGGACCGTTTCCGGGCCGCTAACTCTTCTTTACACTTGCCAGCGCCTGCGGCCGCGAGCCTGCGCGGGCTGATGCCAGCCGCCCAGCTACCGCTGCTCTATTTCTCCCAGCGAGTCGAACACTCCGGTGATTTCCAGGACTCGGTCCCTTCCCGGACGGCCCTTGGCCGCCAACACGCCATTCGCGAGGACGCTCATGAGACTCATGGCCGACGCATAGCTGTCAAAGGCGGCACTGCCCTCCACCGGGCATTCGATCCAGAGGGAGGCCTCTGCCGCAAGCCAACGGGCGCTAGGGTCACCGATCAGGATGGTGCTCGCGCCCGTGGCGGTAGCAGCCTTCAGGACGTGATGGAAACTTTCAGGCCTGCGCCGGAAGCCGAGCAGGACCACGACGTCGTTCCCGTCCAGGCCTGCCAGTTCTTCGCCCACGCTTTGGCCTGGCTGAGGGGCCAGATTCACCGAGGAACGGCATTGCAGAAGCTGCTGACGGAGGTGGAGGGCTACAGGGAAACTGTTGCGGAAACCGATCAGCAGGACATTCCGGGACTCAGCCAGTTGTTGTGCCACCTTGACGAGGCGATCGTTGTCGAGCGTGTCGAATAGGCGGTCCAGGTTCTGCTTCTCCTGTGCCAAATGCAGGGGGAGCCCGTAGTCACCCTCCTGCCTGGCGAGCGGCACTCCGCTGGACCTCAGGCTCCGGGTGTGTTCCTTGACCTCGTTGAAATCGGCGAATCCGAGGCGGCGGAAGAGTCTGCTCATGGTGGCCTTGGAAACGCCGCTCAGCTGGGCGAGCTCGGCGGCGTTGTAGACAGCAAGGTCGCCCAGGCGGTCCAATAGGGTATCCGCGGCCTTTTGCTCCTGCGGCCCAAGCTCCGAATAGTGCTGTTCGATTCGCTCATCGATCCTCATGAAACAACCGTCTCACGCGAACCCGTATCTTGCGCGAAATGGCAGGCGTTGCCCTTTGCCTCAGAACGAGGGGCGACGCCTGCCAGTTCGGTGGAGAAAAGCCGCTAGTGCTCGGCTGCGGTTGACGACTTGAGGGGCACTTCCTTGCCTTCGGCATCGATCAATTTGCCGTTCTCAAACCGGTCGCCGTTCGCGAGGCACGCAATGTCCGCTTCGGTGACCACACGTCCCGTGCCTGCCACGAACACCGACTGGTTGTCCGAGTTGCCGGCCTTGAGGTGGTTGAAGAGCATGTTCAAGAGGATTGCCATGATGGCGGCCGAGCTGATGCCCGAATGGAAGATGGTGGAGAACCAGGACGGGAACTGGTCGTAGAACTTCGGGGCTGCGATCGGGATCATGCCGAAGCCGATGGAAGCCGCGACGACAATCAGGTTCATGTTGTTGCGGTATTCGACTTTGGAGAGTGTCCGGATGCCGCTGGCGGCCACAGTCCCAAAGAGTACGACGCCGGCGCCGCCCAGGACGGGCGTCGGAACCGCCGCGACCACTCGCCCGAGGACCGGCAGCACGCCGAGGACCACCAGGATGAGTCCGCCCGCGCTGACCACGAAGCGGCTCTTGATGCCCGTGATGGCCACGAGTCCGACATTCTGGGCGAAGGCGCTCTGGGTGAAAGAGTTGAAGAGAGGCGAGATGGCGCTTGAGAGCATGTCCGCACGCAGGCCGTTGCCGATGCGCTTGGAATCGACCTTGGTGCCCACGATCTCGCCGACGGCGATGATGTCCGCCGAGGTTTCGGTCAGGGTGACCAGGATGACGATCAGCATCGAAACAATGGAGGCGATTTCGAAGGTGGGAGCACCGAAGGCGAACGGAGTGGGGAAGGCAACGATCGGACCCTGGCCGACCTTGGAGAAATCAGCCATTCCCGTGGCGAGTGCGATGACGGTCCCGATTGCCATGGCGAGGAGGATGGAAAGGCGCGATATAGCCGCGTTGCCGATCTTGCTGAGGAGCAGGACGATGCCCATGGTGGCCGCGGCGAGGCCGATGTTCGCCATGCTGCCGTAATTGGGTGCGGCGCTGTTGCCGCCCATGGCCCAGTTGGCTGCGACGGGCATCAGGGTCAGCCCGATGGTGGTGATGACGGTACCCGTGACTACAGGCGGGAAGAATTTGATGATCTTGGAGAAGAGGGGAGTGACCATCAGGCCGATCAAAGACGCCACGATGACCGAACCAAACACAGCTTGGATTCCGCCGCCGCCGTGGACGATCGCCACCATGGTGGAAACGCCAGCGAAGGACACCCCCTGGACCAGAGGCAACTGTGATCCGAAGAAAGGGATGCCGATGGTCTGCAGAATGGTGGCGAGGCCGCCGACGAACAGGCAGGCCGCGATCAAGAGGCCGATGTCCTGCGAGGACATGCCGGCGGCGGCTCCGATGATGAGCGGCGGGGCGATGATGCCGCCGTACATGGTCAAAACGTGCTGGAAGCCGTACGCGAACGTGCTCCCGATCGAGAGGCGCTGGTCCTCGGGCCGGGTTGGCCCGGACTCTGCGGGGCGGGTCTTCTTCTTGGTGTTCATGGCAGACTTTCTTGGTTCATGGCAGACGTCTTTGTCTGGCTAACTTTGTCTGGCTAACAAGGTGGGAGTTTTTGGGTACGAGTTGGTGCCCAACTGACTCGCAGTTGACGTCGTTCTGACGCTCCAAAACGACACTTGACGCGAGCCAGTTGGGCGGGAACCTGGTGGCTTAGCAGAAGCCGGCGATGCCGTTCCAGGCAGCCGGGGCCGGCTTGGTGTCGTCGCGCTGGACCGTGGCTTCGATCAGGCCATACGGGCGGTCGGCGGCGAAGAAGACCTCATTGGGGTTGTCGAGGCCGAACGGGCTGAGGTCCACCAGGAAGTGGTGCTTGTTGGGCATGGAGAACTTGATCTCATCAACTTCGCTGTGGGCCTCGAGGACCTTCTTGCCCATGTCGAACAGGGTCTGCTGCAGGGCGTGGGAGTAGTTCTCCGTGAAGCCTTCAAGGAGCAGTGCCTTGATGTCCTCGTAGCTCTTGTTGAAGTCGGTCCCGGCAACGTCGCGTCCGGTGCTGTAGCGCCAGCGGGCCGAGACGTCGGTGGCGAGGATGCGGTCCGTGGTCTCGGGCAGCGTGGTGTACCGGTCGCGCGGGTAGCCGACGAATCCGGACTGGGTGGTCTTGAGGACCGTCAGGTCCTTGAGGCCGGAAATGACATGCGTGGTGTTGCCTTCGCGGACCACGACGGCGGTGCGGACTTCCTGCCCCTTGCGGACAAAGCTGTGGTCATGTTCGGAGCCGTGTGCCTGGATGCGATCCCAGGTGTAGGCCTCGGCTTCCCAACGGCCGCCTGTGACCCACTCGAATCCTGAGGTGAAGTGTTCGCTCAGGCGGAGGAGGAAGGCTTCGGGGGAGCCGATGCCGTCACGGGCGAAGGCGTAGATGGTGTTCTTCTGGGTGTCCGTGGCGACGACGTGTGCGTTGTCGCCCTGGAGGTGCGCAGCTTGGAAATCGCCACGCAATTGTGAGGTGACGTTCAGGTCTTCGATCTGGTGGCGGTCGGTGTCGCGGGTGACTTTGACGACGCGGACTTCTGCCTTGCCGTACTGGTTGTCGCCGAGGACGATGTTGTTGCTCATGGTCATATCCCAACTTCTACGAGGTGGAACCACTAAGGTCCACCAATGAAATTAAGCGCGTGTTTCAAACGCGTTTCTGGTGGAGCCGACCCAACAAAAAAGAGCCGACATCCGTTGATGCCAGCTCATTACGACCCTGCCTGCTGCTCCCAGGTTACGTGACCTGCGCCACGAATTGAAGAAAGCGTAGCCCACGTTTGCCAGTGGTGTACATCACTTCCGGAGAATCGTTATCTACTTTCCGATTGTGACCGGCGGCGCCCCGCGGCGGGGGCGTTGCCCGCGGGCACCCCTTGACGAGGTTCGGGAATCCCCTCTACCATTTCCATATAACAAAAACTGTTTTCCAAGATGCGGAAAAGATTGAAGCGGGACAAAGGGCCGGCACGCATCGCCATGGAGAACTTGAGCGCATGAAATAGGAGGACAGATGGACTCGCAGGATAAGAACAACGTCGTGGAATTCCCGGCGCCCGGCCAGGAGCTGTACCTGCCGTTCGGCGCTACGGATCCTGACTTCTACATTCCGGCCGACTGTGACCGCATGCCAGGGACATTCTCCCGTTGGCTGCGTGCCCTTCCGGTCTTTGGCCGGCAGCGTTCCTAGGGCTCCTGCCCCTGGGGATGAAGGACTCTGCGCAACAGAGCCAAAAGGCGGGCGGCACCTGGGGAGGTGCCGCCCGCCACTTGTGTGTCCGGGAACGTTGCCTGTTCGGGGAGCCTACATGGGTAGGGTGCTGGCTATGCTCGAAAAGATCATGCCCGCTTTGATGCCCACCACAATGAAGCTCAGTGCAGTGACGCCAATCAGTGCCCAGATCGGTGCGAGTCCGCGCTGCGGTGCAACCTTGTGGACGATCACGGAGCGGCCCACCACGTAGACTCCCGCGCCGAGGAATGCCCATGCCCAGTGGAAGGGGCGCACCACCCCGTCCCTCTGCAGCTTTTGCCAGTCGAGGTAGGACAGTAGAACACTGACCCCGTAGATGAGCCAACCCGAAGCGATGAGCAGAAAATATGGAACGCTGAACATCGAGGTCGGATCGAGGGTCGGTACGCGCCTGGCGCCCACATACCGCAGGTGGAAGACCGGATTCCAGACGAGCAGGACGATCAGCGAGACGACCGGCAGCAGCGTGACCAACCAAATCAACGGGTTGTAGACCGGGGTCTGCCCGCTGATTTCCGGGCGGGGAGCGGGCCGTGGTGGACCAACGTATTGCCCGGGCTGTGCCGCTGCGGGCCAAGAGGCTCCCGCCGGCCCGGCCTGGCCCGGCGCTGCCTGGCCCTGCGCAGCCGGTGCTGCTCCGGCCTGGCCCGGCGCTGCCTGTGCCGGTGGGTTCCACGCGGTTCCAGTCCAAGCGTTACCGTCCCACCACCGTAGTTGCCCGGAGCCTGAGGGGTCTGGGTACCAACCTGGAGGAGTCGGCGAGTTGTGCTGGGGGACGGTCATTGGTGCCTCCTGATCTACGACCTAATCGAGAGGCTACTCCTAACCCCTGATGATTTTCTGTGCGGCGGCTGAGTGTTTGGCAATAAGTTCCGGGATGTCCAGCTCCGGGATCTGTCCGTCCACAACGCGCCACTGGCCGCCCACCATGACGCGGTCGGCGCGGTCCGCTGCGCAGAGCAACAATGCCGCGATGGGATCATGGCTGCCGGAGAACCGCAGCCCGTCGGGCTTGAACAAGGCAAGGTCTGCCTGCATCCCGGGAGCTATTTGGCCGATGTCGGTGCGGCCCAGCACTGCCGCGGATCCCCGCGTCGCCCAGCCGAGGGCACGCTCCACTGGGACGTCCGCACCATAGCGCAGCCTCTGCAGATACAACGCTTGCCGCGCTTCGAGGATCATGTTGGAAGCATCGTTCGACGCCGAGCCGTCCACCCCCAGGCCCACCGGGACCCCGGCCACCTCGAGTTCCAGCACCCGTGCGGTGCCGGACGCGAGCCGCATGTTCGACGTCGGGCAGTGCGCGACGGCGGTGCCCGCGGCACCCAGCCGGGCGATTTCGTCGTCGTCGAAATGGATGCCGTGGCCAAGCCAGGTGCGCTTTCCGAGCCAGCCGACGCTATCCAGATAGTCCACGGTGCGCAGCCCGAACATCTCGCGGCAGAAATCTTCCTCGTCGATTGTTTCGGCGAGGTGGGTGTGGAGCCGGACGTCCAGCCGTTCGGCCATGGCAGCGCTTTCAGCCATGATCTCCCGCGTCACCGAGAACGGCGAGCAGGGTGCCAAGGCAATCTGGATGACCGCACCGTCCCCCCGTTCGTGGTACTTCCCGATCAGCCGTTCGCTGTCCGCGAGGATTACCTCCGGGCGCTGCACGGTGGACTGCGGCGGCAGGCCGCCGTCGTCCTCGCCCAGCGTCATGGACCCGCGGGTGAGCGTAGCTCGCATCCCGAGTTCGCGCACGACGTCGACCTCGACGTCGATCGCGTCCTCAAGTCCCGCGGGGAAGAGGTAGTGGTGGTCGGCTGCCGTGGTGCAGCCGGACAGCAGGAGTTCCGCGAGCGCTACTCTCACGGCAAGTTCGAGGCTGTCCGGGGTGAGGCGCGCCCAGACGGGGTAGAGGTTCCGCAGCCACGGAAACAGGGGAGCGTTGGCCACCGGACCCCAGGCGCGGGTAAGCGTTTGGTAGAAGTGGTGGTGCGTGTTGATGAGCCCGGGCAGCAGGACGTGGCTGCCGGCGTCGAAAACTCGATTGCAGGGTGCGGAAGGTTGTTTTCCTGCCGGGACGAGTTCGGAGATTTTCCCGTCGCTGACGACGATGCCGCCGCCGGCGTCGAGCCCGTTGGCGGTGAACACTGCGAGGGGATTCTTGATCCAAAGTCTGGAAGGGGTTGGATCCGTTGCTAGGGCCGCTGGCTGGAAATCGGGTTTCGGAGACACTGGGATCCTTGTCTGGTCGGCGTGGTTGCGTTCCAGCTCAGTGGGTCCTGTCTGCTGATCCAGGTTTCGGCGGGCCTGCCCTGCCGATGGCACTCAGCGTAGGGCTCCCCGCTGAAGCGAGTCAATGTGACCGACGCTGGCAGCCCGGCCCGGCACACGACCCAACAGTCCGAATTTCACATGTCGAAACTTTTTTTCCAGAAACTATGGCGCGGCTCACATCTCCGGTGCTAATCTCAATTTGCCAAAGGCGGGCACCCGGACTCCGGGAAGCTATCTACCAGGCGAAACCTTCAAAAGCACATGCTGAAGCCTGGTAATCGCAGCACTGGTCTGTCATGTTCAGATGCCTCCCTGGTTACAGGCTTCCTCAGCACTAAGGAAGTCGCACATGAGTACCACCGTCACGGCCGAACGTTTCTTGGCCACCTCCATTGAGCTGGCAACAGCCAATGTCCTCAACAGCGGCGGGCCGTTCGGCGCCGTCATTGTCACCGCGGATGGCCGCGCCTTCGAAGGCGTGAACAGGGTCACCGCAACCAACGACCCCACGGCCCACGCCGAGGTCACCGCGATCCGCAATGCCTGCCGCGAGCTCGGCACCTTCGATCTCAGCGGAGCCACCCTTTACACGAGCTGCGAGCCATGCCCCATGTGCCTGGCCTCGGCTCTCTGGGCACGCATCGGCAACGTGGTTTTCGCAGCAGACCGGCACGACGCCGCCTCCGTTGGCTTCGACGACGCGGTCTTCTACGAGTACTTCGAGAACGAGGACCGGGACAATCTCATGCCGGTCACCAAGCTGGAACTGGGCGACCCCCAGGCGCCGGCCATCCTGGAACCGTTCAACACCTGGAACACGCTTGACTCCAGGATTGACTACTAGGGCCCGGTGGCTGAAATGACAATCCTGGACCCCGCAGAAATGCGAACGGCAACTGAAAAGCAGGCTGCGCCCTTGGGCGCAGGGCAGACAGCGGCAGGCGAAAAGCACACGGCACCCGGACTGACGCGGGGCAGCAGCCCCAGGCCACCGGCGTCGAACTCCTTCCTGGATCGTTTCTTCCAGATCACCAAGCGTGGCTCCACGCTGGCCCGCGAATTCCGCGGCGGCATTGTCACGTTCTTCACGATGGCCTACATCGTCATCCTCAATCCCCTGATCCTGGGCGGTTTCTCTGCCCAGAACGCACCCACCGACGTGGCCGGCGGATGGTTGTCGGCAGCGCAGGTGGGGGCCGTCACAGGCCTGACCGCGGGCGTCATGACGGTCCTCTTCGGCCTGATCGCGAACCTGCCGTTCGGGCTCGCCGCGGGCTTGGGAATCAACTCGTTCCTGGCAGTCGCCGTCATCCATGAAGTCACCTGGCCGGAAGCCATGGGCCTGGTGGTCATCAACGGCATCCTGATTGTCCTGTTCGGTGCCACAGGTGCCCGGACCGCGATCTTTAAAGCCGTCCCCAAGGAACTCAAGGCCGCCATCACCGTCGGCATCGGCCTCTTCATCGCCTTCATCGGCTTCGTCGACTCCGGTTTCGTCCGCGCCACAAAAGGCGGACCGCCGGTACAACTCGGCACGGATGGTTCCATCACCTCCATCCCCACGCTTGTATTCATCGTCGGTCTGCTGGTCATGGGAATCCTCGTGGCCCGCAAGATCCAAGGCGGCCTCCTGATCGGAATCGTCGCCACCACGGTCCTCGCCGCCGTCGTCGAGGCCGTCATGCACATCGGGCCTGGCAGCGCCGCCAATCCCGGTGGCTGGCACCTCAACACCCCGGTACTGTCCGGCCAGCTGGTTTCCGCCCCGGACTTCAGCCTGGTGGGCCACTTCGATCTCTTCGGCTCGTTCTCGAGGATCGGTGGCCTGGCGGCCACGATGCTGGTGTTCACCCTCGTGTTCACCAACTTCTTCGACGCCATGGGGACCATGACCGGCCTCGCTAAAAGTGCCGGCGTGGCATACAAGGACGGGACTTTCCCCAAGCTCAAGTCGGCCTTCATCGTCGAAGGCCTGGGCGCGGTAGCCGGCGGCGCGACGTCGGGCTCGTCGAACACCGTGTACATCGACTCCGCCGCCGGCATTGGCGAAGGCGCCCGCACCGGCCTGGCTTCGGTGGTCACGGGACTGCTGTTCCTGGGTTCGATGTTCCTGACCCCGCTCACCAGCGTGGTTCCGCTCGAGGTAGCAGCCTCGGCGTTGGTGGTAGTGGGAGCCATGATGATGGCGCAGATCCGCGAGATCAAGTTCTCCAAGTTCTCCGTGGCACTGCCCGCCTTCCTGACCATCGTCACCATGCCGCTGACTTACTCCATCGCCAACGGCATCGGCGTCGGGTTCATCTCCTGGGCCGTGATCCACGCGGCATCAGGCAAGGGCAAGAAGGTCCATCCGCTCATGTGGGTGGTGACCGTGGGCTTCCTGATCTACTTTGCCCGCGGGCCGATCAGCGCGCTGATGGGAGCGTAGCCGGCCATTGAGACGGCGGTCCGGCCGCAAGTCACCGCAAATGAATAGGCGTCCGCCGCTCGTCCTCCAACCGCATAGCGCGGACGACGACGGCGGGCGGCGGTCAGGTGCGGTCGCTCCGCCAAGGACCGGGGTGGGAAATGAGAGGCCCACCCCGGTCCTCTTTACGAAAAGGGTGATTACGAACACCCAAGCTTCCCCGCACGCACGCAAGGAATGAGAATATGAGGCAAGATCGCACACTGCCCCGGGAGGGTCTCCGGTCCGGGACCTCGGTAAAGGAAGTGTTGCCATGCTGGAATTGATGCCTTCGCTGGGCAGCTGGCGGCCCGCGGTCTCTGGCGAGCAATGCGCAGTCGCCACCATCGTGGCCGCTGGAGGCTCCGTGCCCCGGCCCCTGGGCACGTCCATGCTGGTCTCCGAACACGGCGACGTCCTCGGCAGCCTCTCCGGAGGGTGCGTGGAAGGCGCCGTGGTGGAGGCCGCGCTTGAGGCAATGCGCGACGGCGGCAGTCGCCTCGAGTCGTTCGGCTACAGCGCCGAGGACGCGTTCGCCGTCGGGCTCACCTGTGGTGGCGAGCTGGAAGTCCACATTCAGCCGACCGGGGCCGCAGGGTTGGACTTGGCCGTCTTGAACGCCGCTGGCGGAGGGTTGAACACCGCGAGCGGCTGGCCGTCCTCCATGGCACTCATCCGGCGGCTCGATGCTGCGGGAGGCGCGGTCGTCGTTCCCGATCCGGCGGTTTTTTCCGCCGCAGGCTCGCGGGAACTCTCAGCCCTGCTCGGCGGGGATGACGCCGTGATCCGCGCGGCCGCAGCCCAGCTCGAGCCCCTCTTGCATTGTGGCCGCGCAGGGCTGGTCCGGCTGGCACCGGCCGAAGGCTGCGGGGCCATGCCGGAACCCGAACCCATTACCCTCTTCGTGGAAAGCCGCTTGCCCGCGGCCCGCATGCTGATCTTTGGCGCCAACGACTTCGGCGCCGCATTGCTCCCTGCCGGGAAACTCCTGGGCTACGAGGTCACTTTGTGCGATGCGCGGCCTGCGTTTTCAAGCCAGGCACGTTTCCTCGCTGCAGACCACCTCGTCACGGACTGGCCGCATCGCTACCTTGCCGCAGAAGCAGCCGCAGGCCGGACCGATTCCCGCAGCGTGGTGTGCGTGCTGACCCACGATCCCAAGTTCGATATTCCCCTACTGGAGACCGCCCTTTCTTTGGATCTTGCCTACGTGGGCGCCATGGGTTCGAGGCGCAGCCACCGGCAGCGGATCGACGGGCTGTTGGCCAAAGGCACCCCGGCCGGGGCGCTCGAACGGCTTCATTCCCCCATTGGGCTGGACCTGGGCGCGGTCACCCCGGCTGAAGTTGCGGTGTCCATTACGGCCGAGATCCTCGCGTCCCGCGCGCCCCAAACGGCGTCCGGCTGGGGTTCGCTCAAGGACGGCGCAGGACCGATCCATCACACCACCCCCGATCACAGCACTCGAGAACAAAGCAAGGTGACCCCATGGACATGAACACCATCGAGTCCGTGGTTGCAACCACGGATCCAGGCCAGTGGCGCGACGGCGACGCCTGGCTTGCCGGCGGCACGGTCCTGTTCTCCTACGGCAGTCCGGTCGGCAGCGAAGAACCGCTCAAGCGCTTGCTCGACCTGGGCCAAGCAGGCTGGCCGTCCGTGACCGTGGGTGACGCCGGCATAGAGCTTGCCGCCACCTGCACTGTCGCCGAGCTCTACGCGCTCCCGGTATCGGACGCCGTGGCCGGCCGGAACTGGCCTGGCTTGGACCTGTTCCGGCCGTGCTGCGACTCTTTCGTGGCTTCCTTCAAGGTGTGGAACATGTCCACCGTGGGCGGCAATGTGTGCACTTCACTCCCTGCCGGGCCCATGATTTCGCTGTGCGCCGGACTCGACGCCACGGCCACCATCCTTGGCCGGCACGGCAGCAGCCGCACCGTTCCAGTCGCCGAGTTCGTCACCGGGGACGGGAAGAACTGCCTGGCGCCCGGAGAGCTTCTCCGCAGCATCCAACTGCCGGCGTCGGCCCTTTCCGCACGGGTGGCCTTCCGCCGGCTCTCACTCAGCAACCTCGGGCGATCGGGGGTACTGCTGATCGGAAGGCTCGACGCCGATGGCCGTCTGGTCTTGACTGTCACCGCCGCCACCAAGCGGCCTGTGCAGTTGCGGTTCGCGGCCGTGGAGGTGCCCGACGCCGAGCGACTGGCCTCCGCCGTCGAGCGCTCAATCCCTCCGGAGCTGTACCACGACGATATCCACGGGCTCCCGGAATGGCGTCGGGACATGACGTTTCGGCTTGCCGAGGAGATCCGCGCGGAACTGCTCGACCCGGCTGGACCTGGAGGGCCGTTCTCGGTGTCGGGCGATTTCTGGCCCCCGAATGCCGCCTCACAACAACCGTCCACCCAGCCCGCGTTTATGGACACAGCACAGCAGAAGGAGGCCTGAGCATGGCAATCGAGATCAACGGAACCGCCGCCGAGGCCGCACCCCGCCCAGGCCAGTGCCTGCGGACATTCCTGCGCGAACAAGGCAACTTCGGCGTCAAGAAGGGATGCGACGGCGGCGACTGCGGCGCCTGCACCGTCCACGTGGACGGCAGACCCGTGCACAGTTGCATCTACCCGGCCGTGCGCGCCGAGGGGCATTCGGTCACCACCATCGAGGGGCTGTCGAGCGGGGGAGAGCTGCATCCTGTGCAGCAGCGGTTCCTTGAATACCAGGGCTTCCAATGCGGGTTCTGCACGGCCGGCATGATGATGACCGCCGCTACCTTCGACGACGAACAGAAAGCCAACCTCCCGCGCAACCTCAAGGGAAATCTGTGCCGCTGCACTGGTTACCGCTCTATCGCGGACGCTGTGTGCGGCAGTCACACCCACGCGCCCGACGGCGGTGCGCCAGCTACTGCGGGCACAGCAGTTAAGTCCAACTCGGGCCAGCTCGGCGACGACGTTCCCGCCCCCGCGGGACGCGCGGTCGTCACGGGCACTGCCCGCTACACGCTTGACGTCCCCGCGGAACAACTCCCCGGACTGCTGCACCTCAAACTGCTGCGCTCGCCGCACGCGCACGCCCGGATTGTTTCCATCGATACGACGGCAGCACTCCGGGTACCCGGGGTCGTCGCGGTTTTCACGCACGAGGATGCGCCGGCCCGGTTGTTCTCAACGGCCCAGCACGAGCTCTACACCGACGATCCCGACGACACCCGGGTCCTCGACAAAGTGGTGCGATTCATCGGCCAGCGGGTTGCCGCCGTCGTCGCCGAATCGGTGGGCGCCGCGGAAGCCGGGGCGCGGGCCATCAAGGTGGAGTACGAACTCCTGGACGCTGTCTTCTCGCCGCAGGACGCGCTGCTTCCCGGTGCGCCCGCGATCCACGGGGAGAAGGACGGGGAAACGGCCCGGATTTCCCGTCCGCAGAACAACGTCGTGGCGGAGGTCCATTCCGAGCTGGGGAACGTGGAGGCCGGATTCGCAGCGGCCGATTTCATTCACGAGAACACGTACCGAACCCAGCGCGTTCAGCACGTCGCCATGGAAACGCACTCCTCCATCGCGTGGCTGGAACCCTCGGAGAAACCGGGGGAGGACCGGCTCATGGTGCGTTCCTCCAGCCAGGTCCCGTTCTTGGTCCGGCGCACCCTTGCCCGCGTGTTCGATCTCGCGGAAGACCGCATCCGCGTGGTGGCCGGCCGCGTGGGCGGAGGGTTCGGCGGCAAGCAGGAAGTGCTCACCGAGGACCTCGTGGCCATGGCGGCCCTCAAGCTGCGCCGTCCCGTGCAGGTGGAGTTCACCCGCACCGAGCAATTCACCGCCACCACCACACGCCACCCCTTCACCATCAAGGTCAAGGCCGGAGCCAGCCGTGACGGCCACTTGACGGCGATGCAGCTGGACGTGGTCACCAACACGGGCGCCTATGGAAACCACGCACCCGGAGTGATGTTCCACGGTTGCGGCGAATCCCTGGCCGTCTACAAATGCGCCAACAAGAAGGTGGATGCCCAGGCTGTTTACACCAACACCGTCCCGGCCGGTGCCTTCCGTGGCTACGGGCTGAGCCAGATGATCTTCGCGATCGAATCCGCCGTGGACGAGCTCGCTGTCGGAATCGGCATGGATCCTCTGGAATTCCGGCTCAAGAACATGGTCCGGCCGGGTGATGACATGCTTTCGACGAATCCTGAACCCGAAGAGGACGTCTTCTACGGCAGCTACGGCCTTGACCAGTGCGTGGCTTTGGTCCGGGACGCCCTCGAGCGCGGCGCACAACGCTACCGGGACGCGGGCCTGGACGACCTTGGCCCGGAGTGGGCCACCGGCGTCGGTTCCGCGCTGTCCATGATCGACACCGTTCCGCCTCGCGGCCACTTCGCCCACACGCGCCTTAGGCTCCTGCCGGACGGTACGTTCGACGCCGCCGTCGGGACCGCCGAATTTGGCAACGGCACCACCACGGTCCACGCCCAACTGGCCGCGACCGCCCTGTCCACCACGGCGTCAAAGGTGGCCGTCCGTCAGTCCGACACGGACCTCGTGGAGCACGATACCGGCGCGTTCGGCTCCGCCGGCACTGTTGTGGCCGGGCAGGCCACCTTGCTCGCGGCGCAGGAGCTGGCGGTCCGGATCCGGTCTGTGGCGGCCGCGTTCGCCGTTGTTCCGGAGACGGATTGCGTGCTCGAGGACGGTGTGGTGCGCTGCGGTGAGCGGGTGATTCCGTTCACGGTGGTGCACGACGCCGCTCAGCAGCAGGGCGTGGAACTCGCCACAGAGGGCCGTTGGGGTGGAACACCGCGTTCGGTCGCCTTCAACGTCCACGGGTTCCGGGTGGCAGTGAACGCCAGCACGGGAGAGCTACGGATCCTGCAGAGCGTACAGGCAGCCGATGCCGGCGTCGTGGTCAATCCTCGGCAGTGCCGCGGCCAGGTGGAAGGCGGAATCGCGCAGGCGCTCGGCGTTGCGCTGTATGAGGAAGTCCGCGTGAACGACGCCGGACGGGTCACGACGGACATCCTGCGGCAGTACCACATACCGTCTTTCGCGGACGTGCCGCGCAGCGAGGTCTACTTCGCGAAAACCAACGATCAGATGGGGCCGCTCGGTGCGAAGTCCATGAGCGAGAGCCCGTTCAACCCTGTGGCGCCGGCATTGGCCAACGCCATCCGGAACGCTACGGGAGTGAGGTTCGCGGAGCTCCCCATGGCTAGGGACAAGATCTACCTGGCGCTCAAGGACGCCGCCGCCCCCACCCAACTGGTCCCCACCGCCACCCTCGCCTCGCAAGCGAGGCCAGGGAACCCTGGCGGCGTGGGCCCACGCAATTAATGCCGTTTGAGCCTTCATTACGGCATCTACTGCTAGTCGGTTGGGCTGGCTAGTCGGTCAGAAGGTGGAGCTGTGCCTTGGTATCCACGTCTGTTCCATCGGCGAGGTCGCTGCAGTCCACAACGTCCACCAGTCCCGGGTGGGATTGGAGGAAACGGCGAGCTCCGGCGTCGCCCACGGCGGACTCGGCCGCCTCTGCGCTGAGTGCAGCGTCGATGATTAAGGGATGGCCGCGCCGGAGCTTTGCCGGTGCGCTGCCGCTGAGGGCGTCCTCCGCGTACCCCGCGGCCGTCACGCGGCCGGGTCGGTGCGCGGCCAGCAGCCGGGCGACGACGCCGGAAGTCAGGCTGGGCTGGTCTACCAAAGCCACGAGGACGTTGTGGCCTCGGGCGACCGCGGCGATACCTGTCCGAAATGAGCTGGCCATACCGGACGCCCACTCGGGGTTGTCCACCACGAGGTATCCATCCAGGTCTGTGGTGCGGCGGACTTCCTCTGCTTCGGCACCGAGCACCACCACTACGTCGTGGCATCCGCCGTCGAGCAACGCCTTGGCGAGTAGCTCCACCAAGGTGCGGCCGCGGAAGGGCAGCAGTGCCTTGGGCCCGAGGCCCAGGCGCGTCCCTGCGCCGCCGGCCAACAGTACGCCGGTGGTGGGCGTAAGGCTGGTGTCGTTCATGGGTTCACCATATACATGGTGCTCCTCGTGGTCTTGACACGGGCCGGGCAGGCCCGTGGATGCTTGGGCACTGTTCCTTCCGTGGCTCGTGGGCAATTCGTCCGAAATCCCTGTCATGATCTGATGTCGGGGTGCTCTTAACCTTTGAAGCCCTTCTATCGAGGGGACGAAGTGAACGCGCCCGTACTTGGGGATGAGCGCCCGTCTCAGGAGCCGCTGTGGGAAAGCATCATGAGTCTGGCCAGGTCGTGGATCTGGTGCTCTCTGGAAGATTTGGCCGGGTCCTTTCGGCTTGTTTCCTCGCTGTCTTGGTGGCGTTTGCTTTCGGCTTCCAGGGCCCGCGCCTGGGCGGACCATCGGCGGGGGGATCGTTGGCTGCCGGCCAAGTGGAACCCGGCATGCTTCCGGCCGATGGCGGCAGTTCCGGAGTGCCGGGGGCTGTGGTGCAAAGCCGGTCCTGGGCTCCTGTTCCTGCGGGTGACAAAGCCACGGTGTCTTTTGAGCGTTCCCCGGTCCAGGCCCTGGACAGGAACGGGGTCGGCAATCTCAATGTGGCGTCGAGTTCCCTTGACCGGCCCGCCGCGGGGAAACTCTATGCTCCCCTTGAGGTGCTGGTTCCGAGCTCTCCCTTCGGGTTGAGGATCGACCCGTTCACGGGCCTGCCGGGGGAGTTTCATTGGGGCCAGGACTTCGCCGCGGCCTGCGGCGCTCTTGTTTATGCGGCCGATTCCGGCGTGGTCCGCGCTGTGGGCTGGCATCCGTGGGGCGGCGGCAACCGGGTGGAGATCGACCATGGGAACGGCCTGGTCACCACGTATAACCATCTGCAGGGGATCGCGGTGGCCAGGGGGCAGTCGGTGCGGGTGGGCGAGGTGATTGCCAGGGTGGGAACCACGGGGTCCTCGACAGGTTGCCATCTGCACTTCGAGACGATTCTCAACGGCGTCTATGCCAACCCGATGAACTGGACGTTCCTGGCGACCAGGCAGGTTGATCCTCTCGGGGACCTTGCCATGGTCAGCTACCAGCCGGGTTCCGCCTCGGCGGTCTCGGCGGGGTCTGTGTGGTCCGTCCCGGGCAGGCCCCCCGAACAGGCGGTGACCGGCGGGGTGCAGGAGGCGAAGGTCGTGCCGCCGGGCCCGTCTGCTACGGCCACCGCGACCCCGACGCCCACCTCTACCGGGACGCCGACCGCGACGCCGACCGGGTCACCCACCGCGACGCCGACGCCGACTGGCATACCCGGCACCTCGGGGACAGGTGCCCTCACGAGCCGGTCGGGCGTTGCGCCGGGCTGGCCGAGTTCGCCGGTGCCAGTGACACAGTCGCCGTCGCCGAAAGTCCAGTAGCCCAACCACACGATCGGTGATGGGCAATCGACATCGATTACCCAATTTGCCGTGTGATTTCCGGAAGGATGCGTGTGTTCGATTTTTAGTGAGACTGCAGGGCCGTCTTCAGGTTGATGATCGTGTTCTCGGCGTGAGCCACGGGGGACCTTTCGTCTATCGGGCCAAGTCTCTCTGGAAAAGAGCGGATCGCGCCCTGGAGCAGGTGTTGAACATGATGTTGTAAAGAGGCGTGCGGCCGGGGTCTCAGATCCGGCCGCACGCCTTGCGGGGATCCGTGGATCCCTGCGCGTGCCCCGTGTGGTCGGGTAAGCATGGGGTCCCCCACCGCCGTGGCACGGCCTGACACACGCTCCACGGAGGACGGCTCCGTGGCGGAGCCCTAACAGGCCAGAGGCGAGTTTCACACTCCTCTCGCATGCCAGGCACTATGTATGTGTCCTGAGTGCCTGAAACATGTCGCCAACCTGGCAAGGCAATTTCCGGAAGCCCGAAGGAGCTGGCCCGAGCGAAGACGTAGAAGTCTGTGGGAATTAAACCGCCGATATGACGGCACGATCTTCGCCCCCGGGACACTTAAGGGGTGCTTGGCGCGTGAGAGACGGACTTCTCGACGGATTTGTGGGGACGACGCGAGAGGTCACTCCGGAATGCGAGCCAGGCCGTGTCCCAGGCAGTTGACGGTTATCCAGACGGCCGAACTGCCTGGGACACACTTTGAGTCGGGTCACGCACCGGTGTGAGCATCCGACGGAGACTGAGCAACCACGTCCTCTGTGCGCGAGAGCCCATGCTGCAAGGCAATGCCAGCCGAAGACGGGGCCGGATGTTGCCGCAAGGACAGCCGGGGATCCGATGAAATGCCAAAGCCCTCGTCCGTGAGGCCCTCGTTCAACCATTCAGTCCTCCGTTCTCATGTCCCCGGCGCGTCCCGGCCGGCGGGGGAGTCACAGCAGAGCGCGGTTGGAAAGATTCTTTGCGAACCGGGGGCGAGAATCCGCCAGTGATTCCTCTTTAACAGTGAAGGCTCGCACACGAAGAGCACGGTCGTCGGCACTCTTACCGGAGTAGCGCGCTCCTCGCTCTTCGTGCCTCCTGGACCCTGGGAGGAGCCTTCACCACTCCGGGCTCCCCGTCTCGCGTTCATTGGGGGAGCTTTGACTTCGTTTTTTAAACATCGAATCGATGAATTAAAAAGCCGCCCGAAATAGGCGACTGGCTGGCGTGAAACGTACACGCATCTTGGAGGAGACAGTCATGATCAAACTTTCCAAACCGGCAACAAGGCAGCGGTGTTCACCGGCATCCCGTTGCTGTTGTTGAGCGTTGCAGGGGCAGCGTTGGCCGATGGTACGGCCAAGCTCCCCACGGCTACCGGGACGCAGAACAGCGTCAGTGCTGCCAAAGCACCGCTCGCTCCCGTGATTTCCGGGTCTCCGGCAGCTTCGGAGACCGCTGGAAAGCCAGCGGTTCCGGCTCCGGCGACCCCCGCGACGGCGGCTCAACCCACCACGGCCCCGCCAGGAGCCGCAGTTCCGGGGTCACCGGCAGCTGGCGAGACTGCCGGAAAATCAGCCGTTCCGGTTCCTGGGGTCCCCGCAACCGCGGCACAGCGAAGCTCAGCTTTGTCCAGCTCCGTTTCACCGTCCACTGCACCGACGGATCCCACCACTCCGGGTTTTTCAACGTGTGATCCCGCGAAGCCCAACACCATGCCCAACTGTGCCCTGCTCACGGTCAACAAAGTGTGGGTAGTCAATGGCCAGACCATCAAAAATGGTGACGTCCTCGACGGTGTCACCTTCAATGCAGCCCTCAAACTGACGTTCAGCCACGACAACGGCCCTAACTCGGTGCCCCAGGTATCCGATCCTGCTGCGTGGGGGGAGGTCTACTACGTCCACCACGGCAGGCCCGTGAGCATCGAAGAGCAGATCAATCTACCCCAACTGCACGGTGAACAGTTCCTTCACGGATGAGACCCGCACCCTTGACAACGGACGTCTCCATGATCTGCAGTGGTTCGGCCCGTCCGAGCTTCACATTCAAGGCCCCTTGCAGTACACCGTCACGGTGACGAACACGGCCGATTGCACATTCCCGACGCAGACACCGACACCCACGAAGACTGTCACGCCGACACCGACACCGACACCCACGAAGACTGCCACTTCCACACCCACCGTGGTTCCGACCCCGAGCAATTCGACGCCGGAAGGCTTGCCGACCGAGACCCGAACAGCCGTGGTCGTGGTCGCTTCCGCAACCTCGGTATCCGGCACAACTGAGAACCGGCTGGCCTATACCGGGTCCGGCGGGATCGGTTGGATTGCCGGCGCAGCCGCGCTGCTCGCGGGAGCCGGGGGTGCGCTGCTCATTTCCTGGCGCCGTAGGGCCCACTAACGGCGCAACGCACTCCGGAGTAGTGATGTCCGGAGGGTTAGGGCGTGTCGAATTGCGCAAGGGCTCCGAAGAGCGCGCTCACATTGCCGGTTGTTTCCCGGGGCAGCCTGCCTTTGAGGAAGGTGATGGCCGGGCCGAGGCCCGGGGTGACGGCAGTGCCGCCCACCACGGCCGTGAAATTGGGTTCTCCTGCCGTGCCAGTGACTCGAAGGTGCGCGCCCTCTCTGAGGCCCAGGACCGGGACATCGTTTTCTTCGAGGAACTCGCTCAGCCTGGTTTCGCGTGTTTCCCCGGCGTGGGTGCTGCCGGGGTCCGTGTCCAGATAGTGCGGGTTGATCTGGAACGGTACCAGGCCCAGGGTCGAGAAGCTTGGGGGTTCGACGATGGGCATGTCGTTGGTGGTGCGCAGAGTCGGGGAAGCGATGTTCGTTCCGGCGCTTGCTCCCATGTATCTGGTTCCGGACTGAGCCGCGTCTCGCAGGGGATCCATGAGTCCCTGCCGGTGCAGCTGTGAGACGAGGCGGAAGGTGTTTCCGCCTCCCACAAAGACAGCTCGGGCCTTGGCCAACGCGTCCTGGGGCGAGTCAAAGGTGTGCAGCCCGCGGGTCCGCATGCCGTGGGCAGCCAGCGCTTCAGCTACTTTCGCGGTGTAGGCGTCGTAGTCCTGCAGGGCGTACGGCACGAAGATGACTTCGTTGACCCCGTCCAGGAATTGTGAGACCTCGTCGCGGGCGTGGTCGAGGTAGCCGCTGTTGGCGTTGGTCGAGTTGGAAAACAGCAGAAGATCGAGCATGTGTTCAGGCTTTCGTTCGTGGCCGGGTTTGGTTGGACAGGCTCTTGCCGTGGCGCCAGTTTCGTTGGGGTGCGGTTGTCTTGTTGGACAACAAATCGGAGAGTTCATGGGCTGCTGCCAGAAGTTGGGTCAGGAAGTCCATCAGGTCTGTGCCGTCCTGTTGGACCTTGCTCTCGGAGATGGACAAGGAACCCACCGGGCGATGCCCCAGAAGCACCGGAACGGCTAGTGCCCTGGTGGAGGGGTCATATTCCCCTTCGGAGAAGGCGTAGCCGTCGGTGACTGTTTGATCAAACAACGCCTCGAGGCGCTGCTCATCGACTTCGGTGTGTTCGGAGAATCTCGGGTGCGGCCTGCCGTGGAGCAGGTTCCGGCGCTCGGCGGGACTGAGGAATGCGAAATAGGACCTCGAGGTAGCCCCGGCATGGGCCGGGTACAGATCTCCGATCAGGGGATGGGCCCGGAGGGGTCCGTGGAGGCCGTCGATGGCCGCGATGCACCGGACGTAGGCCCCGTCGGGGATAGCGAACAACGTGGTCTTGGTGGTTTCCTGCGAAAGCCTGGTGAGGACCGTGTCGGCGAGCCTTGCCAGGCCCCCCGTGCGTTCCCACAGGGAAGCCATCCTCCACATGGCAGGTCCCAGGCTGTAACGGCGGGTCCACGGGTCGGCGCGGAGAAACCCTTGGGCGGCGAGGGAGGCCAGGAGTCGCTGGGCGGAGGACTTGGTCAGTCCGAAGGTCTCGGCCAGTTCAAGAACTCCCCAGTCCGTGCGGAACTCGTTGAAGGACAGGAGGATCCCCAGGGCGCGGTCAACAGTCTGAAGCGGGGACTGCGCATCGGCGCCTGGAAGGGGCTGCGGGGACAACGTCATGGGAAAAGAATAGGGGCCACCGGCGACGGAAACAGCAAATTCCCGAATTTATGTCCCAAAAATAGATTCCACCTCCCAAATAGTGGGAATTGATTGTTTGTGGGGAGCTTCCCGTGGGCTAATTGAGGCACTCCAAAATGTCGGGCAGATCACATCCGGCAGCAGGCTACACGGCGGGACGCCGGGAAAGGATACAGATGAACGGCATGCCGCCACTTGCGGCCCCGGCCCGCACCGCACGGACCCTGGGCGTCATCACCATCGGGCAGACGCCGCGGACGGACCTCACCCCGGAACTCGCGGACCTTCTTCCTGGTGTGTGCATTGCCGAACGAGGCGCCTTGGACGGGCTCTCGACGTCGGAAATCGCCGAACTTGCTCCGGTACCCGGAGACCATGTCATGACGACGCGCCTGCGGGACGGGACGGCCGCGGTCATCGGCCAGGAGGCTCTGATGAGACGGGTCCAGTCGGCAATTCTGGACCTGGAGGGCGAAGCCGATGTGCTCCTGCTGGCCTGCACGGGGACATTCCCGGAGTTCGTCCACGACAAACCACTGATTGAACCGGACCACGTCCTGGCCCATGTGCTGGCCGCCGTCGCCTCCCGGAGCCGCCGTGTCGGCATCATCTGTCCCCTGGCCGAACAGGAGGAGGACGCGAAGGCCAAATACCGGGCCCTGCTGCCGGAGACGGTGGCCCTCTCGACGGCTGCAGCCACCCCTTATTCCACGGACGTGGCCCCCCTAAGCGTAGCCGCGGAACAACTCAGAGCCGACGGCGCGGAGATCATCGTTCTGGACTGCATCGGCTACACAGCACGGATGCGTTCCGAGGTCATCAAAGCCAGCGGCCTGCAGGTCCTGCTGGCACGATCCGTCGCCGCACGCGTCGCCGCGGAGCTGCTCGGCTAATCCAACCCAAAGAACAAAAAACGGCGCCGGGGACCCCGGCGCCGCAATGAACCCTGCATTGACCCATAAAAGGAGCAAAAATAATGTCCTGGAAGCACGTTCTGGAATCCTTTGACCTGCTGGATAGCCCGGTAGCCAACGGCGAGGCGGTCAAGAATCTATGGCAGAACCACGGAGCCGATGATGTCTTCGTGGAAACCGTCGCCGGCCACGCCGGAGCCACGGACTTCGTCCGCGTTCTCATCCCGGGAACCAGAGGCAGGAGCGCCGGCGGCACGGCCCCGACCCTCGGAATCATCGGCCGGCTCGGGGGACTGGGAGCCAGGCCGGAAAAGATCGGTTTCGTCTCCGACGGCGACGGCGCCCTGACAGTCGTGGCCGCCGCGGCCAAACTCCTGGAAATGGCCTCCCGCGGAGACCAGCTTGAGGGCGACGTCATCGTCAGCACTCACATCGACCCCGACGCCCCGACGCAACCCCACGACCCCGTCCCGTTCATGGGTTCCTCGATCGACATGTCAATCAACAACAAGTACGAAGTCACCCCGGACATGGACGCCATCATCTCC